>JBEKDG010000021.1:0-52585 GCA_050014475.1 Terriglobales bacterium
CGCTCTTTGACAACCTAAGTCGTTGATTATGGAATACTTTACCTATAAGTCCTTTAAACTCAAAGACCTGGCGGGAATTTCCTCCTAACCCTATGATTCCAAAAGACCGGGGGGAGGGGGGGACCCACCGTACTAACTGGTTAATACACTAAGAGTAATAGGCAAGAATAGAGGTAAGCGTCAGAGCCGAGCGTTTTATTTGGGCCGCGAATTCGTGGGACACAACGCCAGGGAAAGTCACGTAAACTGACGCCATGAACATCGACAAACTGCTCAAGCGCTACCGCATCGAATACGGGAAACACTTCAGCCTCAAGGATCACGACCCGGCGGACACGCACGGGCTGGGGTCAGAACTGAAGCCGCAGGCGAAGGAACTGCTGGCGGACGGCGTCAAAGAAATGAGCCGCTTGCAGGACATTCTCGCGGCGCAGGACCGTTGGGGCCTGCTGCTGATTATTCAGGCCATGGACGCGGCCGGGAAAGACGGAACCATCAAGCACGTCATGTCGGGGGTGAATCCGCAAGGAGTGGAGGTGTCGTCATTCAAGGCGCCCTCGGCGGAGGAACTGGACCACGGCTATCTGTGGCGCTGCATGAAATGCGTGCCGGGGCGAGGGCGGATCGGCATCTTCAACCGGTCGTATTACGAGGAGGTGCTGGTGGCGCGCATCCACCCCCAGATTCTCGAAAACCAGAAACTGCCGAAGCCGCTGGTCACGAAACATATCTGGCAGGAGCGCTTTGAAGATATCAATAACTTCGAGCGCTACCTTACACGGAACGGCATTGCGGTGGTTAAGTTCTTTCTGCATCTTTCAAAAAAAGAGCAGAAGCGCCGGTTCATGGAACGGCTCGACACGGCGGACAAGAACTGGAAGTTTTCTGCGTCCGATGTAAAGGAACGTGAATTCTGGGATGCATATCAGGAAGCGTACGAGGATATGATCCGGCACACGGCGAGTGAGCACGCGCCCTGGTACGTTGTGCCGGCGGATAACAAGTGGTTCACGCGACTGGTGGTTTCGCACGCTGTGGTGGACGCATTGAAGGCTATGAATTTGAAGTATCCGAAGGTGAGCGGCGCCGAGCAGGCTGCCCTGGCGCAAGCGCGTCAACAACTCGAAAATGAGTGAGGCGCGGGGCTAGTTCTTGCTTATGGAGAGCCGGGCGTCCCCGCCCGGCCCCACTGGACGGGCGAGACGCCCGTCGCTCCATCGTGCGTCACTTCAATACTACGGGCAGCACCTGGTCATAGGGTTGGATCGTTACGGTCAGGGATTTGCGCTGATCGAAGGCTTCCCGGGTGACCTTGAAACTGACAATGATGGTTCCTCTCTGTTCAGCTCCGGCGAGCAGTTTGCTTTCGGGCGGAAGCGGCGGCTCGGAACTTTCTTTCAAAGCCGGGAACGCCTGGAAATAGCGGTCGAGATCCACGGCCGAAGCGGCGTCATCGTCGAAGGTTTTGTCGTCGGCGGTGGTGAGCCGCGCTTTGAGCGTGTGAATCCACAGCGCTTTGTCCGCCGTATTCCGCAGGGTGAAGGTGATGGCGGCCAGGATCATGTTCTGGCCGGGCACTTCGGTCGCGGCCACGAAATCGATCGCACCCGCGCCCTGCGGTTTCGGCCTTTCCTTGAAAGCGAGGATTCCCACAATGACAGCCACGGCAGCGATGCAGATCAGGACAATGCCGGCGGGCGGCAGATTGCGCTTGGCGGTTCCGAATTCGTCGCCAATGTGAAACTCGGTGATCGGCTCGGGTGGTGATGGGGACTGCGGCGGCGGAGGCGCTGGTTGATCGGACATTTCATCGGACATGGGGAGATTGTAGATGAAGGCTGACTTCTGCCATCGCACTTCTGCAACGTAAGCTCCGACTATGCGTACGCGATCGGACAGAGGCTGACGTCCTTACAGTTCAGTGACTTTGGTTACCTTGCCTGGTGTGACGGATGCTGCGACGATGCGGAAGATTTCCTTTTGGAGGTACTCGGCAGTGAACCGTAAAACTCTCTTTGCCGCGTTAGCTTGCGCGCTGCTGGTGTTCAGCATGCTGGGCTGCGGAACATCCAACAATTTGCAGTCCATCCAGCTTTCGACCTCGTCCACGGCCGAGGTCCCGATGGGTACTCTCGAGGTGAAGGGCGTCGGCGGTACGCTGCAGTTGTATGCATGGGGAAACTACAGCAGCGGAAAGCAAAAGCTCCTTAACAATGTGGATGTTACGTACCAGATCGCGATTACCCCGGGTAGTGCGGCTTGGACCGGCGTACTCGGCGACCCGAACGCCACTCCGCCGCAGACTCTTCAGTTGACCCCGAACGGCCTGCTCACAGCCGTGTCGCCTTTTGCCTGCACATTTATTAACGAAGCACAATCCCCCGCGACCGCCCCGGCCTGGGCGCTAGACGGTACGTATTCGGTCACGGCTACATATCAGGGGTTCACCTCTCCAGCGGCATTTGTTGCGGTCGCTTCCGAGGCGGGCATCGCCGGTACCACCAACCCGACCGGAGCATGCGGTCCGTAGCCGGCGTCTTAGGACGTCCGGCATTTGATTTTTTGATCCGCGGGGACGGCGGTACCACTGCCGTCCTCGTCTCCGTTTAGAGCAGCTCTGCTCTGTCGAAACCGACCATTTCCAGCGCCCCGTTTGAGCGCCCTGCCCGCAACCTCTATAATCCTAAGTTTGGCCGTGAACGCAATCGTTGCCTATGCTGGTCATTCCTGCAATTGACGTCGTGCTCGGATGAAGGTTCGCACCGGAATTGAAGTATCGAGCCAGTCCGACATCGGCTGCGTGCGCACCAATAACGAGGATTCCTGTGGCTATTGGGAGCCGGAGGATGACCAGCAGTTCCTGCGCAAGGGGCGGCTGGCGGTGGTCGCCGACGGCATGGGCGGCTATGAAGGCGGTCAGGAAGCGAGCCGGCTGGCGGTGGAAACACTGATGGCGGTCTATCGCGACTTTGCCGGCGACGACCCACAGCAAGCGTTGATCGAGGCTTTGCGGGCGGCCCACGAGCAGGTCCGGCAATACAGCTTTGCCCATCCCGAACTGCGGGGCATGGGAACGACCTGCACGGCGGCGGCGATTGTCAGGGTTGCGGACGGGGTTGCGGACTATGACGCGCTCTATTACGTCCATGTTGGCGACACGCGCCTCTATCTGATTCGCGAGGGCCAGATTACGCGGGTAACCCGCGACCACTCCTATGTGGGACGGCTGGTGGAGTCGGGAATCATCAGCCAGGAAGAAGCCGAGCATCATCCGCAACGAAACATTCTGACCGCGGCTTTGGGCACCAACCCCGATCTCATCATGGACTCGCCCGGACACCCGGAGCCTTTGCGCCCGGAGGACGTGCTCCTGATCTGCAGCGACGGATTGTGGGGGCAGGTGCGCGACTCGGAAGTTCTTGACGCCGTGGAAAACAAAAGCGCGGAACAAGCGGGCCGCGAGCTGATCAAACTGGCTCGGGAACGCGGGGGGCCGGATAACATCACGGTCGAGATTCTGCGCTTGCGCTGAGGCGGCTCCGATGTTGAAAGCAGCGTCGGGCAAGGGAAGTCCTGCCTTCCGAAAGCGCAAAGCCTTGCACAAGAGCCTCCTCTTCGAGTCCCTCTTCCAGTTGTAACTTGCTGAAATTACAGGACCGGCCCAAGCCGGAAAAATTAGTGCTTTGGCAGTGCGCTTGCATTTCCTATAATGCCTATTAGTGACATAGGGATAGTCGGGGGCGAGGCACCATGAAGGTTTCCCAAAAAGGGCTGTATGCGTTGCTGGCGATGATGGTGCTGACCCGGCGCTATGCCCAGGGTGCGATCCGGATTCGCGACATTGCGTACGAAGAAAATCTCCCGGAAAAATTTCTCGAGCTGATTCTTCTGGAACTGAAGAACGCGCGCATCGTGGAAAGCGTGCGCGGCGCCAAGGGCGGATACCGGTTGCGCCGGGCGCCATCGGAGATCCGGTTGAGCGAAATCATCCGTTTGATGGACGGGCCACTGGCGCCGTTTGGGGATGCGGATCAGTTGCGCACTCTGATTGATCGCGATGCGGACCATAGCGCCCTGTACAGAGTGTTTTTGGAAGTACGGGATGCGGCCGCCAGGATTCTGGAAAATACGACGCTGGCCGACCTGATCAGCCGTGGGCCTGCGGCTGACTCCCATCCCAACACGATCAACCGGAAGAGCAGCAACCGGAAGACCGGCAAGAAGAAGAAAGCCGAGCCCAGTGTGCTGCCGATATTGGCGGGAGGCGAGGGGCATGACTAAGCGAAGTTTCTGCGCTTCCGCCTGGTTACTTTTTTTGCTGGGCGCGTTGGCCGGGGCGCAGACCGTCATCCACGTGGGCGCATTTCCCAATATCACGCACCCGCAGGCGATGGTGGGCAAAAACAACGGGTGGTTCGACAAGGCGATGGGACCCCAGGTCAAGATTGAGTGGAAGAGCTTCAATGCCGGGCCTTCGGCGATTGAAGCTTTATTTGCCGGGGCGATTGACATGACGTATATCGGCCCGAACCCGGCCATCTCCGGCTACGTTCGCTCCAATGGAGAAGCACTGCGAATTGTGGCGGGTGCGACCAGTGGCGGAGCGGCGCTGGTGGTGCGCAGCGATTCCGGCATTCAGAAGCCGGAAGATTTTCATGGCAAGAAGATCGCTTCCCCGCAGATGGGCAACACGCAGGACGTGGCGCTGCGCGCGTGGTTGATAGCGCACGGCATGAAATCCACGGACAAGGGCGGGGACGTGCAGGTAATTCCGCTGGCGAATCCCGACCAGTTGACGCTGTTCCTCAAGAAAGAGTTGGATGGCGCGTGGGCGCCCGAGCCCTGGGCGACGCGGTTGATCAAGGATGGGAATGGCCGCTTGTTCCTGGACGAGCGGACGCTCTGGCCGAACGGTGACTTTATTACCGCCCATCTGATCGTGCGGACGCAATTTCTGAAAGAACATCCCGATCTGGTGAAGAACTGGATTCGCGCCCATGTGGAACTGACGGACTGGATCAACGGACATTTGCCCGAGGCAAAGAAAATTCTCAACCAGCAGATTGCGAAAGAGACGGGGAAGGCGCTGCCTGACGCCGTGCTGGAGGAAGCTTTTGGGCGCATGACGGCGACCTATGACCCGCTGCGCGGGTCGCTGATGAATGCCGCCAAGTCCGCATTTGACGCGGGTTTTCTGGGGCGTCAGATGCCGGATCTGTCGAGTCTGTACGATCTTTCGCTCTTGAACCAGATCCTGGCGGAAAAAGGGAAGAAGGCCATCCAATGAGCACGAGTCCTCAAAATGCGTATCCCGCGGCAGTCCCAACGGGTCCTCGCACTGGAGTGCGCGCGAATGTGTTTCACGGCAAACCGGCTTCCTCGGTAACCACGTTTCCGATGCGCCCGGCGTCCGAGATGGTTGTCCCGAAAGTCGCGCTGGAGGCCATCTCGCTCAGCTATAAAACGACCTCGGGTGACCGTTTGCTGGCGCTCGACAATATCAGCCTGGAAGTGAAGCCGGGAGAGTTTCTTTGCATCGTCGGTCCTTCGGGATGTGGCAAGTCCACGCTGTTGCACTTGATCGCCGGGCTGCAGCCGCAGACCTCGGGGAAGGTTCTGGTGGATGGCACGCCGGTAAGTGGGCCGGGGACCGATCGCATCCTCATCTTCCAGGAACTGGGCCTGTTTCCCTGGCTGACGGTCGGCGGGAACGTCGAGTTCGGCCTGAAGATGAAGAACATCAGCAAAGCCGAACGCGAGGAGAAGGTGCAGTACTATTTGCGCCTTGTCCATCTTTTGAAGTTCAGGGACAGCTACATCCATCAACTCTCGGGTGGCATGAGGCAACGAGTGGCGTTGGCGCGCGCGCTGGCCACCGAGCCCGACGTCCTGCTGATGGACGAGCCGTTCGCCGCGCTGGACGCCCAGACTCGCGATCTGCTGCACGACGAGTTGGAGCGTATCTGGGCCGAAACCGGACGCACCATCATTTTCGTTACGCACAATGTGCGTGAAGCGGTAAGGCTGGGAGATCGTGTGGCGTTGATGACGTTTCGCCCGGGGCGGGTGAAGCAGGAATTTTCGGTGAACCTGCCGCGGCCACGTCACATGGAACAAACCGATGTCGCGCGTACGGCGGGAGACATTCTGGATTGCCTGCGCGATGAGATTAACAAGTCCCTGGAAGAGGAGTACGCCGATGAAAAAGCTCGCTAAGCAGGTAATTTTCTATTCCGTGCTTCTCGGTATCTGGGCCCTTTTGGCAAAATTACGCATCTGGCCGCCGTACCTTTTTCCTCCTCCGTGGGGAGTTGGACACGCTTTATGGGACGGCTTCGCCGACCACAGCTTCTGGATTGGCATCGCAGTGACCATGAAGCGCATGCTCATCGGATACAGCCTGTCGGTTGTGCTCGGAATGATCCTGGGTCTGGCCGTTTCGAGCAACAAATTCCTGGAAGAAACTCTCGGCGGTTTGCTGGTGAGTTTGCAATCTCTGCCGAGCATCTGCTGGATTCCGCTGGCCGTCCTCTGGTTCGGACTGACGGAAAAAGCCATTCTGTTTGTCGTGCTGATGGGCTCGTTGCTCTCGGTGACCATCGCGATGGAGGACGGGCGCAAGCAGATGCCAAAGATCTACGGCATGGCCGGGCGCAATCTGGGAGCGAGCGGTTTCCGCCTCTTCTGGTCGGTGCTGTTGCCGGCGAGCTTGCCGTTTATCGTGAATGGAATGAAGCAAGGGTGGGCGTTCGCGTGGCGCTCGCTGATTCAAGCCGAAATGATTTTTCTCAGTCTCGGACTCGGCCAGTTGCTGATGATGGGTCGCGACCTGAGCGATATGAGCCAGGTCATGGCGGTGATGATCCTGATCATCATCCTCGGCTTCATGGTGGACGGCCTGATCTTCCGTACCATGGAGCGGCGTCTGCAAGAGAAATACGGGCTGACGCCGGCGTAGAACGGCAGGTGTCAGGTCGCAGTTGTCAGGTCTCAGGTCTCAGGTCTCAGTAAAACCTGCCGTCTCTCCTGGCTGTGGGTTCGCTGCCGATGGCTTTGGTTTTCCTGACACCTGAAACCTGAGACCTGACACCTGACACCTGATTCTCGTAAGATTCCCTGTGCTCGTCTTCTGGATTCTCTTCAATCTGTTTGTGGTGGCGATGCTGACGCTCGACCTGGGCGTGCTGAATCGCCGCTCCCACCGCGTCGGCTTTCGCGAAGCGCTTGCCTGGTCGGGAGTCTGGATCGCGCTGGCAGCCGCGTTTGCGGTGCTGGTGTTGTTCTGGCACGGACGGGCGCAGGCGCTCCAGTTCGTGACCGGCTATGTAATTGAACTATCGCTCAGCGTCGACAACCTGTTTGTATTTCTGGTCATCTTCCGCTATTTCAAGGTGCCCGACCAGCACCAGCACAAGGTGTTGTTCTGGGGAATTCTCGGAGCGCTGCTCATGCGGGGTGTGTTCATCGTGGCGGGCGTGGGCCTGATCCGCCGCTTCAGTTGGATCACCTACGCATTCGGCGCTTTACTCGTTTATTCGGGACTCAAGCTGCTGCGGCAGGGCGAAACGGAAATCCATCCCGAGAAAAATCCGGTTCTGCGCTTGTTCCGACGAGCTTTCCCGGTCACGCAAGAATATGTGGGTGGGCAGTTCTTTACACGAAGGGACGGACTCTACGCTACTCCGCTGCTGGTGGTGCTGCTGGTGGTCGAGACCAGCGACATTCTGTTTGCGGTGGATTCGATCCCGGCGGTACTCGCCATCACGCTGAACGCCTTTATTGTCTATACCTCGAATGTGTTCGCCATTCTCGGCCTGCGCTCGATGTACTTTGCGCTGGCGGGCATGATGGACCTGTTTCACTACCTGCATTACGGACTGTCGGTGGTGCTGATTTTTATTGGTCTCAAAATGCTGGGGTCGCATTACGTGTACATTCCAACCGGATGGGCGCTGACGATCGTGCTCTTTGTTTTGGGAGCTTCCATCCTCGCCTCGCTGCTGAATCCGCAAAAGAAACCGGCAGCGTAAGGCGCGACCCTCAGGGGCTAAACAGGCTGCGGACAAACTCGATCTCGCCGTTGATTTTGGGTGGCGCAGCGCTTCAGTGTGTGCGTGAGAACTCGTTTCCGGGCAACCCGGTGGAACGAAATGCGCGAGAATCTAGCCCCGGAGGGGCGAGCGAGCTTAGCCCAGCGCTTCAGCGCTGGGAAAAGTGGAAGAAATGAGTCAAGTCCCGGAGGGACGACCCAGTTCTCACGCACGCTCTAAAGCCCAAAGTTTTTGTGGCTCTGAGCGGCACGGCTAAACAGGCTGCGGAAAAATTCAATCTCGGGCTTGATTTTGGGTGGCGCAGCGCTTCAGCGCTGCGATAACTGGCCTGTTCTCAGTGTCAGCTTTAGCCGCTGGGGTCAGACTGCGGCGCAGAAGATACTTTTTCCGCAGCCTGTAAAGCCGTGCCCTTCCCACGCCATTTATGAGATCAGTTTTACCCACCGCGGAAGACGAGACTGCCTATACGCTATGATGAATGTTTATGATTAGCATTCCAGTCGCCACGCCGTCGCGCTCCTATGAAGTGCTCATCGGAAGCGGCCTGGTCGCCCGTGCCGGAGAATACCTCGGCAAGATTCTTGAAAACCGCCGCGCGTTTGTGGTCACCGTTCCGCCCGTACGGCGGCGCTGGGCAAAAGTCCTGCTGAAATCGCTATCGGCCTCCGGAATCGAAACCGATCTCCTCGAAATGCCCGATGGCGAGCGCTCGAAACGTCTTGCGACCCTGGAGAAGCTGGCGGAGAAGCTCGTAAAGCAGGGCGCGGATCGCGGAACAACGTTGATTGCGCTCGGCGGCGGCGTGGTCGGCGACGTGACCGGGTTTCTGGCCTCGATCTATATGCGAGGCGTGGATGTCATCCAGGTGCCGACGACCGTGTTGGCGCAGGTGGATGCCGCGATCGGCGGGAAAACGGGCGTCAACCTCGTGTCGGGGAAGAATCTGCTCGGCACCTTCCACCAGCCGCGCGCTGTGCTGGTCGACCCCGCCGTTCTGGAGACGCTGCCTTCGCGCGAATATTGCGCCGGCCTGTACGAGTCGTTGAAGTGCGGCATCATTGGAGACCCGGGATTGTTCCGGCTGTTTGAAGACCGGCGCCGCGAGATTCTGGATCGCGACCCGGTTGTGGTTGAGAAAGTGATTGCCGATTCGGTGCGCTTGAAGGCGTCGGTGGTAAGTGCCGACGAACGCGAAGGCGGTTTGCGGCAAGTGCTCAACCTCGGCCACACGATCGGACACGCGCTTGAGGCCGAGACCCGTTATACGCAGTTGCTTCACGGAGAGGCAGTGGCCTGGGGCATGATCGCGGCGACGCACATCGCGCTCTCCACCGGCAAATTGGATAGTGTGACAGCGGGACGCATTTCGAACGCGGTTCTCGGCTTTGGCAGGCTGCCGCGCATGACATGGCAGACTACGAGCATCGTGAAGCGGCTGCGATCCGACAAGAAGACGCGACAGGGAGTGGTGCACTTCATTCTGCCGCGCGAGATCGGCAAGGTTGAGATCGCGAGCGACGTGCCGGAAGCAATCGTCCGCTCCGCGGTCGATGAGATTCGGAAACTGGCGCGGAATTAGTACCGTGATACGGTGGAGCGACGGGCGTCCCGCCCGTCCAGCAGTATGGCGGCCGGGCGGGGGACGCCCGGCTCTCCACCAGCAACGTCCATATGAATCAAGAGATAAATCAACGGATCGTAGGCGCGGCTCCCGCCGGTGCGCGAGACCCCGAGTCGACGGCGGCAGCGGTCCGGGAGATGTTCACCTCGATTGCGCCGCGCTACGACCTGCTGAATCACGTTCTTTCCTTCAACATTGACCGCTTGTGGTGGTGGCGCACCGCATGCAGGTTCGATGCGATTCTGAAGCGTCCCGAGGCTCGCGTGCTGGATCTTTGTTGCGGCACCGGAGACATGGCTTTTGCTTTACGCCGACGCGCGCGCTCGGGAGCTGCGCAGATTCTGGGCTTGGATTTTTCTCACGCCATGCTGCAGCGCGCGGCGGCGAAGGGAAGCGGCACGACGCTGCGCTGGATCGAAGCGGACGCGCTTCGGCTGCCGTTTCCCGATGGACATTTCAATCTGGTGACATCGGCCTTCGGTTTTCGAAACCTGGCCGACTACGACGCGGGATTGTGTGAGATTGCGCGAGTGCTCGCTCCCGGCGGAGAATGCGGCATCCTGGATTTCGGAGAGCCGGGCGGCTTGATCGGACAGTGCTACCGCGTCTACTTCAAGAAAGTTCTTCCTAAGGTGGGGACGATGATCTCGGGAGTGCGAGGTCCATACGCGTATTTGCCGGCGTCGGTCGAGCGCTTTCCGGCGCCGGATGAAATGCTTGGGCGCATGCGTCAGGCTGGGTTTCGAGATGCTTCCTGGACTCCATACACGTTTGGCATTGCGGGGCTGTACCGCGGAGTAAAGAGCGTTTAACTGTCGAGACCCAGAGAAAGTCAAAATCTTTAACCGCAGAGGCCGCTGAGGGCGCAGAGAAACTTAGGTCTTGTTCCCGAAAATCCTCGGCGTGCTCTGCGGTCTCTGCGGTGAAATGTTTTCTTAGTTTTTTTGGAACGAATCTGCGAACGCCTCGAAATTGGTTTTCTCAATCACCCGCTCGTAGTCGTCGCCGAGAAATTTCTTCAGCCGGTCGGCATTCATGATGTACTGGCCGGTCATGTAAGGGACCGCGTCCGGCGGAATCGCCGAGATTTTCCAGTTCCACAAGAACTGCAGAACGCGGCGCATGCCCCACTGACCGGGGACGCGCAGCAATTTAGCGTGCGCCAGTTCGATACACTGCGCGAAGGTCAAAGGATCGCCGCGTCCGGCGACGTTCAGGATGGTCAGCCGCTGTGCTTCCGGTTCCCGCCGCAGTATCCACGCGATCAGCCGGGCCATGTCGTCGACGTGGACGAACTGGATTTTGTTGTCCAGATACTTCTGGCCGAAGGGCAACATGCAGGGCAGGCGTTTCGCCGACTGGCGCATGCGGGCGGCGCGCGGCCCCTTCCCATTGGGCGTTCCGCGGAACGCTCCCATCAGGTAATTTTCGACGGTGGCTCCCGCAAAAATGTGGGGACGCAAGATGAACACTCCGCACCCGCGCAGGGAAGGTGCGCGCTGCTGCACGACGAGATCGCTTTCTTTCTTGTGGATCGCGTAGGGCAGCGTGTGCGCGCCGAGTGGCGAGTCTTCCGTGACGGGTGCGGGCAGGTCGGAGCCATACGCCGACACGCTGCTGGGAAAAATGAATTGCCGAATGGTGGTTCCTGTATTCCGGTTGGCTTCGGCAATGGCTTCCATCACCCGGGCCGTGCCGGCCACGTTGATCCGCCACATGCGGTCAACGTCCAGAACCCCTGAGCGCTGGGGATCGATCACAAACGCCAGGTGCACAACCGACACCGGCTGCAACTCGCGCAGCAGCAGGAGCAACTCGCGCGTGGATTCTTCTCTTCCCAGGTCGAGCGGTACAAAGCGGTCAACCGGGGAATGAGTCGGGAGCGTGACATCGACGCCCACCACCGTGTAATCCGAGAGCTGCGGCAGGAGCCGCTGCCCAAGATTGCCCGAAGCGCCAGTGACGATGATGGTTGGTTTTCCCGTTTCCATTTAGTCGGGGTCTTCCGCCTGTTGCGCAGGCGGCTTTGCTCCCCTTGGAGGTGGCGGCATGGCAGGATTTCGCGTGGGGCCGAAGTAGGCATCGTTCAGATCGACATTGCCTTGAAATCCCTGCATACTGTCGCGATAGCGCTGGCTGGAAATTACGTTGCGGATCTCCGGCTTTACGGTTTCCAGAGATAAGGTCTCCTTGCCCACCAGCTTGTAGATGTAGGAGCCGCTATTGGGATCGGTGATCACTTCGGACACTTCGCCGGGCTTCAAATCCATGACCGCCTGATGGTTCGCAGGCAGCGTGGTGCGCCGCACTTTCTCCATCTTCGTGTTCGGGGCATTGCCCGGGAGTCCCGCGGCGGCGTAGGCCTCCTTTTGCAGTTTGTCGGGGTCTTCACCCTTGGCGGCGCGGGCGCGCAGATCGGCGGCGATTTTCTTCATCGCTTCTTCCGCAGCTTTTTTTTGCGCCTCGGTCGGGGGTTGATTCGTACCGGTTGTCGCACTGGCCTTCGCACCTGCCTTAGTACCGGCCTTGGGCGTTACGACTGGATTTACGATTTGCTTTGCGCGGGGAACAAGAATCCGCGCAAAGGTGGCTTGCTCGTAGGAGAGTTCGTTCTTCTTGTAATAGTCCTCGATATCGCTGTCGCTAACCTTGCCGGCATCGTCCTGCAGCGTGCGGCTCAGTTCCTGGGAAAGAATTTGCATGCGCGCAAAGTGCATCTTTTCTTCGAACGAGGGCCCTTTGGCGAGGCCGCGTTTTTCCGCCGCGCTGGACATTCTCAGCATGCGCGTATAGGCGGTTGCGAGTTGGCGACGAATGGCCGGCGACATTCCCGGCTGCAGCGCTTCGGCAAGCTTCTCAAATTGCGCACGGGTGATCACGGTCTTGCAGGCGTCGCCTTGTTGGGCGGCATCGGCGCAGAAATTCTTCAGCGTGATCACGGTATCGTCGGGCCCAACTTTTACTTCGGGGGCCTTAGCGGTCGTGGCGGAGGCGCTTGGTTCCGCCTTTGCTCCGGCGGCGGGAGGTGTAGCCGGTGGCGCAGCTTGTCCGTAAGCCAAGCCAGCGAGCAGGAGACACACGAGGCACTGGAATCGCATGAATCAGGATCCTCCAGGGAGAAATTGCGACAAATGTCATCGTAGCATGTCCCGCCGGAGACCGGGCAAGGGGGGCAAGGGGGTTGGCGGCGGGCGAATCCAAAGCGATAATGTCGTTTATGCCAGAAATTCGGGCCACCTTCAGTTCCGGGTCCATGCGCCGGGAAAAACGAGACGTTGCCGGGAACTCAGTGCTGGCGGCGCTTGTGATCACCGGCCTGAAAACTGTTGTGGGGATCGCGACGGGCTCGCTGGGAATTTTGTCGGAGGCGGCACACTCCGGATTGGATCTGGTCGCTGCCCTGTTGACGTTTTTTTCGGTGCGAGTTTCCGACAAGCCGGCGGACGCCGATCACCAGTACGGACACGGCAAGGTTGAGAATGTTTCGGCCTTCATAGAAACCGGTTTGCTGCTGCTGACCTGCGTCTGGATCGTCTATGAATCGATAAAGCGGCTGTTCTTTCACAGCGTGGAAATTGAGCCGAGCGTAGCTGCGTTCCTGGTCATGTCGCTGTCGATCGCAGTCGACGCCTGGCGCTCTCGCGCGCTCGGACGTATTGCGACGAAGTACGACAGTCAGGCGCTGGAAGCTGACGCGCTCCATTTTTCAACCGACATTTGGTCGAGCGGGGTAGTGATCGTGGGCCTCGCGCTGGTTTGGGTGGGGCGTAGCTATCAGGTGGGGTGGCTGCGCCAGGCCGATCCGATTGCCGCACTGTGCGTGGCGGGCGTGGTGGTTTCCGTGAGTTGGCGGTTGGCGCGGAGAACGGTGGATGCGCTGCTCGATGCTGCGCCGGCCGGCGTGCGCAGCCAGATCCTCGACCGGATCAGGACCGTCGATGGCGTGCTGGAAGTGGAGCGGGTCCGGTTCCGGAAAGCTGGGAATGGCTACTTCGCGGACGTTTCGGTTGGACTGGAACGCAACTTCACGTTCCAGCGCTCGGAGCAGGTTTCCGATGCGGTGACGTCGCGGGTGCGCGAGGTTCTGCCCGATGCCGACGTGATGGTGCACACGGTTCCGCGCGCCCGTCGCGCGGAAAATATTTTTGACCGCATCCGCGCCGTGGCTACCCGCCACAACTTCAATGTGCACGACGTCAGCGTGCAGGACCTGAACGGGCAGTTGCACGTGGAGCAGCATCTGGAACTCGACGAGCAACTCAGCATGAAGCAGGCGCACGATGAAGTCACCCGCCTGGAAACCGAGATGCGCGCCGAGATCCCGGAAATTGCGACCATCCTCACCCATATTGAAAGTGAGCCGGCGACCATTGAAACGGGAGAGCAGGTCGTTCGCGAGCCGGAATTGGAACAGCGGCTCAAGAACATCGTGAAGGAGTTTCCCGAGGTAATGGACGTGCACGAATTCCAGTTCAAGAAGGTGCGCGCCCGGCTTTATGTTTCCTGCCACTGCACGCTGCCCGACGATATGCCGCTTTCGCGAGTACACGACGTGCAGACTTCGCTCGAGATCCGCTTCAAGCACGACGCGCCGCAACTGTTCCGGGTGTTGATTCATCCCGAGCCGATGACGGATAACCGGCGGTAGCCAGCTAGTGGAGCGCCGGGCGTCCCCGCCCGGCCGCCATATTGCTGGACGGGCGAGACGCCCGTCGCTCCACCGTATAAATCGTCGCGCGGTAGCGCTGGTAAACGAGGAAAGCACCATGATTGAAGCTTCAGTGAACTGGACGGACAAAGAACGATACGTCGGGTCGGCAACTTCGCGGCACTCGGTCGTGATGGATACCGCAACCGAGAAATCTGCCAACAGCCCGATGGAGTTGGTGCTGCTCGGTTTGTGCGGTTGCACGGCATCGGACGTAGTGGGAATTCTCCGCAAAAAACGCGAGCCGTTCACCGGGCTCGAAGTGCGGGCAGAGGCCGAGAGAGCGGGCGGCTATCCGGCTGTCTATACGTCGATTCACTTGACCTATCTCGTTCGCGGACAGGTATCGCAGAAAGCCATGGAAGACGCGGTGCGGCTTTCGAAAGAAAAGTACTGCTCCGTTTCCGCCATGTTGGAGAAGACTGCGAAGATCACTTACACCATCGAGCACGTTTCGTGAAGGCTGAGCCTCATCCGCTGCGGGGGTACTTCTATATCGGGAGTGCAGCCTTTCTGTGGGGTGTTTCGGCGACGCTGGGTCGCGCGGCATTTACTGGGCATCTGCTGCCAGGCGGGGCACCGCTCGGAACTTCACTAGGAAAGATCGATCCGCTGATCCTGTCGCAGAGCCGCACAACACTGGCGCTGGCGGTGCTGTTCCCGGTGCTGCTGGCACGGAGAGGAGCGTCCGCCCTGCGCGTTCCCGGGCGTGACCTGGTGCGGTTTTTCCTGCTTGGAATTCTTGGAGTCGCGGCCTCGAACTATCTCTACTACCTCGCGATTCAACGGACGAATGTGGCGACGGCCATCATCCTGCAATACACGGCGCCGGTTTGGGTGCTGCTCTATACGATGGCGCGCGGAGCGCAACGGCCTTCGCTGCGGAGAAGTGCGGCGGTGGGACTGGCCGTGGCGGGTTGCACGCTGGCGGTTGGCTTTGTCGGCTCGGGTGGCTTCCGCATGGACGCGGTCGGAGTCACGGCTGCACTGCTGGCTGCATTTTCCTTTGCGTTTTACAACGTCGGCGGACACAGTGTGCTGGCGCGTTACGACCGCTGGAAGGTCCTGCTCTGGGTTCTTGTCGCGACTTCAACCTTCTGGATCTTTGTGAATCCACCGTGGAAGATCATTGCCGCCCACTATGGCCGCGAGCAGTGGGCATTCATGCTGGTGTTTTCGCTGGTTTCGGTGCTCGGGCCATTCTCCTGCTACTTTGCCGGCTTGCAGCACCTGGAACCGACCCGCGCCATTGTCGCCAGTTGCCTGGAGCCGGTGTTCAGTATCGTGATCGCGGCGTTTGTACTGGGCGAGTTACTGCGCCCGATGCAGACCGTGGGAATCGTTCTGGTGCTGATCGCGATTGTGCTGATCCAGTTGCCAGAGCGGGCTGCTCGGGGCGAGGAGTTGGTGGTTGAACCGATCGAGTGAGAGCCCAATCCCGCGGTGGAGGAACGGGCGCCTCGCCCGTTTAGCCGGGCAGGGACGCCCGGCTCTCCACTATCTAGTCCAGCCTCTTCCCCTTCGTCTCCGGCAACTGGGTTGCCATCAAGCTCGCCAGGAAAAAGGCTGCGCCGCACAGATAGAAGGCCCAGCTTAGCCCCTTGGTCTGGCCCACCCGTCCAATTACATACGGGGCGATCGAGCTCATGGTGCGCGCGCCGTTGTAGGTGAAGCCCAAGGCACGCGCTCGCACGCGGGTAGGGAAGATCTCGCTGCCGATGAGGCCGGAGCCGGAGAAGAATCCCGTCCCAAAGAATGCGACCGCCGCGCCCAATACGAGCAGCACGGCCTGCGAACGCGCCATGGCGTAGAAAGGCACCAGAAGGGCGGCGGCAAAAAGGTACAGCATGAAAGCTTTGCGGCGGCCCAGGTGGTCGGCGACCCAGCCGAAGCTGATGTATCCGGGAAACATGCCAAACAGGTTGAGCACGAGAAGCAGGGTGGTGGTGCCCATGATGCCGAAGCCGCGCCCGCCTTGTGCGACGGGAAGCGAAAGATAAGGCGGAATCCAGCTGAATAGTCCCCACCAGGCAAACAATCCGAAGAAGTTGAGCAGGAGAAGAACGATGGTGCTCTTGCGATAAGGCGCGCGGAAAATGACAAAGAAAGATTCACTCCCCTGTGTTCGGAGCCTGCCCTGAGCGAAGTCGAAGGGTGCCCCCTGTGGTTCAAGCTCTTGATCTTGTACTGCAAGCCGCCGATGCTCCGTCCACATCTGCGATTCCGGCACGCTGCGCCGTATCCAGAGCGTAACGAGGGCGGGCAAAATTCCGACGAAGAACACCATTCGCCAGTTCGCGTAACGCAGAACAACACCCGCCACCAGCGCGGCCAGCGCATAGCCGATTGCCCACGAGCTCTGCACCACTGCGATCGCCTTGGCCCGCAATTCATCGGGCCAGGTTTCCGCGACCAGGGTCGCGCCCGTATTCCACTCGCCTCCCATCCCCAGTCCGAGGATGAAACGAAACACCGCCAGCATGAGCACGGTGGTCGAGAGGCCGGAAGCGAACGAGCAGATCGAGTAAGTCAGGATGCTGAGCATCAGAGCGCGCTTGCGTCCGATGCGGTCGGCGAGGAAGCCGAAAAACACGCCGCCAATGCCGGAGGCCAGCAGGGTGAGCGTGTACAGAAGGCCGGAGGTCGCCTTCGACATGCCGAGATCGCGCATCACGTACGCCAGGACCAGCGCGTAAAGCATGGCGTCAAACGCGTCGAGCATCCAGCCCAGAGCAGCCGCCAGCAGCGTGCGGCGTTGCTCGGTCGTTGCCTGTCGCAGGAGTTGAATCGGCCCAATCGCCATGTGGGGAGCGATTGTATCAGGGGGGCGGGGTGAGAGAGCAGGATAACATCCGGTGACTTTCGTCACTGCTTTGTCGTGAGCAATAAGGGTATGATTACTACTTCCCCGTTTGCGATCAGCAACAGTTTGCTCACGTACGAGAAGGAGGACGGAATGTTATACGCCTGCGTATTTCTCCTCACAATGATTGCCGTCTTAGTTGTCTCACTTATTGGAGTCTGGAATAGGGGAAAAACATACCGCAACCAACTGCAACGATACACTGGCATCGTTGATTTAGATGCCGCCATTGGCACCGCCAAAAGTCAGCTAGAAGAAGCCAAGAAGCGAGTGCGGGAGGCCGCTGAAGAGGATAAACACAGGCGCGAACAACTCGAGGGCGATTACAAGCAGGCGTTGAGCAAATATGAAGAACTGCAACGCGAAGTGTCCCTACTCGAAGAAAATCTTGATGTCATGTCCTTCGGATTGTACAAACCTCATTTTACCTTTCAGACTTCAGAAGAGTACAAGGACTCGCTTGCAGCCCTTCGTGACAAGATGAAAGACCTAATGAAGAGTGGTGGCGCCGCAACTTGTCCAACCGGGTGGACCGTAAACAACTGTGAGCGGGAAGGCGCCAAGATGATTCGGCAGACTACCAAAGTCATGTTGCGTGCCTTCAATGGAGAATGTGATGCAGCCGGCGCTCACGTGTCATACAACAATATCCTTAAAGTGGAGGAGCGAGTCGCAAAGGCATTTGAGGCGATTAACAAGCTAGGTGAAACGATGCATTTTTCCATCACCAACGTGTATCTCCGACTGCGGCTAGATGAACTTCGGCTCATCAATGAGTACGAGACCAAGAAGTACCAGGAAAAAGAGGAAGAGCGCGAGCGTCGCGAAAAAATGAGGGATACTGAGAAGGCACAACGAGAGATTGAGCAAGCACAAGAGGAAGCGGAGGCACAGGAAGCCACTTACCAGAAACTGCTAGAGAAAGCACGCCAAGAAGCGGCTGCCGCCACGGGGTCAAAACTGGAAGAACTTACAAAAAAGGTTTCTGAATTCTCGGCCAAACTCGACGAAGCTCGCCAAAAGAAAGAAAAAGCAATTGCTCGGGCGCAGCTCACGAAATCTGGTTTCGTGTACGTAATTTCCAATCACGGCGCTTTTGGTGAAGGTGTTTTCAAAGTTGGCATGACTCGACGAATGGAGCCGATGGATCGAATCATGGAACTTAGTGGAGCGGCAGTCCCGTTTCCATTCGATTTGCATGCCATGATGTTTTCCGATGATGCCCCGGCCCTTGAGTGCGCGCTCCACAATTTTCTTGAGGGACGCCGTCTGAACCTTGTAAACACGCGGAAAGAGTTTTTTCACAGTGTCAAACTCTCTGAGATTAGAGGATTCGTTGAAGCTCGGGGCCTGAGCGCCCAATTCATCGAGCAACCGGAAGCGCGAGAGTACCGTGAGACTCTGGCGAGGCGACAAGCGCAAGCGTCCGAGAGGGCGGATGGTTTGCCGCTGCCACCCAGGTTCGCGGAATCGCCGTTTGCGACAGTAGCAGCCGAAACAGCACAATTGTGATTCAGGAACCCTAAAACGGCCACCTTATAGTTGCTCGCATCTGTTAGGAAGGCCCCACTTTCTTCCCTGATGCCCTATTTCAGCCGCCGCAAATACTTCTGTGCCTTCCGCACATCCCGCCCGATCTGCTCTTTCAGAGCTTCGACGGACGGAAACTTGATCTCGTCGCGCAGGCGATCCAGGAAGTGCAGTTCGACTTCGGTTTCCACGGAAAGTTCAAGGGGATGAAAATTCAGCAGGTGAGTTTCAATGGCAAAAGAATCGGCGCCAAACGTGGGCCGGTTTCCAACATTAGTGACCGAGTCGAAGCATTCGTTGCCGACGCGGGTGCGGGTGACATAGACGCCATCTTTGGGCACGAGTTCTTCGTAGTGCGCCAGATTGATGGTCGGGACGGTGTATTTCGCCCCATATCCCCGGCCGCGCCCGGCGGTCGAGAGCAAGTTGAACGGACGAGCCAGCAGGTGCCGCGCCCGGCTGACCCGGCCTTCCGCCAGCAACTTCCGGATGTGGCTGCTCGAAACCGGCTCACCGCGCAGGCGCAGCTCAGGATAGTCGTGAACTTCAAACCCCATCTCGCGGCCTAACTCGCGAAGCGTGTGAATGTTGCCCGACGCCTTATGGCCGAAGTGGAAGTTGTAGCCTTCATGAACTTCGCGGGCATGCAGGCGCTTCTTCAGGATTTCATGCGCGAACTGGTGGGGCGTCATCAACGACAGATCTCGCGTGAAGGGCAGCAGCAGAACAGCGTCCACGCCGGTCGAGGCGAGCAGCCGTAATTTTTCCGGAGTCGGAGTCAGCAGCTTCAGAGTGTTGTCGGGACGCAAAATCCGGATCGGGTGCGGCTCAAAAGTTACCGCGACCGATTTTGCGCCCTCAGCTTTCGCCCGCTGCACAATCTCGCCCAGAACGAGCCGGTGCGCACGGTGCACGCCATCGAAATTGCCGACGGAAACCAGGGTGGGTCCGAAGCCCGCCGGCACTTCTCCGAGTTTATGAAATGTTTGCATCCAAAATCTCTTTCACCGCCGAGACGCCGAGGACGCCGGGAAAATACCCAAAAAGGTTTTCTCGGCGTTCTCGGCGTCTCGGCGGTGAATCTAAATTTCAAACTCCAATTTCATCCCGTCAAACGCCAGCCGCACGCCAGGCGGTAACGCGGCATTGGTCGCCTCGTGCGGCAGGTCGTGGCAGATGTGCGTGAAAAACGTGCGCTTCGGTTTCACCGCGGCCACGATTTTCAGCGACTGCTCCACGGTCGAATGCGTGGGATGCGGCTTGTAGCGCAGCGCGTCCAGAAACAGGATGTCGAGGTCCCGCAACTTCTCCAGCGTTTCGCCCGGGACCTCGCTGTGATCGGTCAGGTAGGCGGCCGATCCGAAACGGAAGCCAAGGATCGGCGTTTCGCCGTGGATCACCATCAACGGCTCGAAGCGCGCGCCGAACAGTTCGACGGGGCCCTCGATTGGCTGCAGATCGACCAGCGGCAGTCCGCCAAACTTATACTCAGCTTCGAAGATATAGCGGAACATGTTGCGCAGGAACTCACAGGCTCGCGGCGTGGCATAAAGAGGCAGCTTACCCGGCTTGTGCTTATAAGTCAGCGGGCGCAGGTCGTCGATTCCGAGGATGTGATCGGCGTGCGTGTGAGTGTAGAGCACGGCATCGAGCTGCGTAATGTTTTCGCGCAGCGCCTGTTCACGAAAGTCAGGCGTGGTGTCGATCAGGACGTGGCGGCCGTTGTAGCTGATCATCACGGAGGGACGGGTGCGGCGGTCGCGCGGGTCCGGCGAACGGCAGACGGCGCAGTCGCAGCCGATCGTGGGAACTCCCATCGACGTGCCGCTGCCTAATACCGTCAGAGTCGCATGCATCAGCCGTTTGTACCTGTAACGGTGCCGGGCGCCTGCGGAGGATGCGCGAGCGCGTTGGTCACTTCCACGTAGGCCATGCGCAGTTCATAGAGGCAGTTCTGCAGGAATCCCTGCTCCTTCGGCGTGAGATTGCCCTTGGTTTTCTCCGCGATCATGCCCAGCGTGTCGATGGTTTGCCGCGCGCCGATCAGGTCGACTCCGGGCTGGCCGCCTTGTTCATGCATCAAGCCGAGCTGCATCATGGCGGTCATGTAGAGCGAAGCCATGAAGCGCTCAAAACTCATTTCGAGTTCTTTGGCCGAGTGTCCACTCAGTTCGACGCGCGCATCCAGATCGCGCGAAGATTGCTTGTAAGCATCGTGCTGCGCCTGCTGCTCGGAGGCGGTGGGGGGGGCGGGGATATCCGATCCGGGTGCGGAGGCAGCGGGTGTGGGCGCGGCTTCTGGAATCGTCGAAACGGCCGTCGCGACCGTTGTCGCAACCGCCTTTGCCGCAGCCGGCGCCGCGACTGGAGGAGACGCTTGTTCTTCCGCGGAATCGGAGCGCAGTTCTCCGTCGGATGTGAACAAGCGCTTGTCGCTCACTTTGAATTCGCTTTCTTCTCTTCTTTTTTGAGCCATATGGTTTACCCGGTTTCTCGAAATTCTGGTCCCTTGAAATTCTTCCCTGAAATTCAGGCGATCGGGAGCGATGCCGGCATCAGCTTCGCCGTTCCCGCGCGCAAATCTTTTCCCGCAGCCTCGCGTCGCAGATAACCCAATGCGACTGGGCGATCTCCGCCGGGCAGAGGCAAAATCGCGCTGCTCGTGATCTCGCCGGCTTCTTTTTCATCGGCTAGAATCTTCGCGCCGGGTTCGCCCAGCGGGCCCTCGACCGCGAACGCGGTGAACTGCCGGTGCACTGTGCCGCGGGAGCGGATGCGCTCCACGATCTCCTGCCCGAGATAGCACCCTTTGGTGAAATTCAACGCGCGTGTCTGCCCGGTTTCCTGCGGCAGATCGCGTTCGCGGATATCCTCGCCAAATTGCGGAATGCCGCGCGAGATGCGGAACAGATTCAGCGCAGTCGTGCCGGTGGGCCGCGCACCCGCCTCGAGCAACGCCTCCCAAAGCTCGCCCACGTGCTCCGGGGCAATCCAAAGTTGCCAGGACTCCCGCGCTTCCTCGCCCGAACGCAGGAGCGTGACGGTCTTCTGCTGCCAGGCAACGTCCGCAAACTGCAGATGTGCGAGATCGGGAACGGCGATACCGGCGCGTTCGAGAACATCGCGCGATTCGGGTCCGGTCAGGCCGAGCGCGGTGAGTTTGTCGCTGATGTCGGCGATCTCAACATCGTCGGCGATGATGTAGTGATCGAACAGCTGCAATATTGTTTCTCGCTGCCCGCGTTCCGTATCCACCAGCAGTGAGTCGCCGCGTTGGAAGGCGTAGAGGTCCGCCTGAATGCGGCCCTGCGCGTTCAGCAGGAAGGCATAGACGCCGCGGCCGGGGGCAAGATCGCGAATATTGTTCGTGGCCATGCCGTTCAGCCAGCGCACGCGGTCGCCGCCCGTCACTGCGATCTTGGCGCGCCAGCTCAGGTCATAGAGGCCGCATCCTGAGAGCAAGGTCTGGAACTCGGCGCGAGGATCGCCGAAGTCGGGCGCAGTGGTCGCGCCGCCGTGCTCACTCGGGTTCGCCCCAGGAAGTGTCGTCGAAGTCATAGATTCAATCTTTGATTATAACGAAGGGGCGTACTTCGACCGGCCGCCGCCCTTTTACCACGACCTCTCACCATCAGCAGAGGATTCTAGGGAAACTCTGATTAAGTTTGTTCCGGAGAGCTTTGAAGGGGCATGGCTTCAGCCATGCCGTCAGAACCCGCCATACAAGCGGCTTTAGCCGCTGAGGGTAGCTCCTTCATAGCATCCAGTCTGGCCAACGGAAACTTAATCAATCAATCCCTAGCGTGCAAGACGTCGCAACCGAGGCGGAGCATCGCTGATACGTGACCGCGCGATGAGTGATCGGTGGAGGGACGGGCGCCCTCGCCCGTCCTGCCGGGCGGGGACGCTCGGCGCTCCATTGGCGAGCAAATGAAGTCGCGGGTTTAAGAATGGTTCAAGGCTGTGCTAACGTTGCAAACGTGGGCGCGAAAAAGCGTATTGCCGTGATTGCCGGTGACGGGATCGGGAAAGAAGTCATTCCGCAGGCTGTCAAAGTCATGCAGGCTGCTGGCGCTGCCGTCGATTTGACGTCGTTCGACTGGGGAGCCGACCGCTATCTAGCCGACAAGGTTACGGTCCCGCCCGACGGCTTTGCTACCTTGGCCCGGGATTTCGACGCTATCCTGGTCGGCGCCTTTGGCGATCCGCGCGTGCCCTCCAACATTCATGCGAAGGAAATCCTGCTGGGCATGCGCTGCAAGATGGACCTGTTCGCCAATGTCCGGCCGGTGCGGCTGATGGATGCGTCGCTTTGCCCGCTTAAAGGCATCGAACCAAAAGATCTCGATTTTGTGGTGATTCGCGAGAACACCGAGGGTGTTTACGGCGACCTAGGAGGAGTCTTCAAGCAGGGAACGCCGGACGAAGTTGCGATCCAGGAGGACGTCAACACGCGCAAGGGAGTCGAGCGCATCATCCGCTACGCGTTTGAATACTGCGCAAGCAACAGCAACCTCAATGGCTCGCCTCGGCGGCGCGTGCTGATGTGCGACAAGTCGAATGCCATGACGCACGCCGGCGGCTTGTGGCAGCGCGTGTTCAAAGAAGTGGCTGCTGAATACCCGCAGATCGAGACGCAGCACATGTACGTGGACGCGCTCGCCATGCAGATGGTGCGCGATCCGCGCGGGTTTGATGTCATTGTCACCAACAACATGTTTGGCGACATCATCACCGATCTTGCGGCGGGACTGCAGGGTGGGTTGGGGATGGCCGCGAGCGGCAATCTGCGCCCGGGGCACACTTCGATGTTCGAGCCCGTGCATGGTTCAGCGCCTCCGATTGCGGGGAAGAATATTGCCAATCCCTTCGGCGCGATTCTGACGGCGGCGATGATGCTGGCGTATCTCGGAATGTCCGGCGAGGCGCGGAAGATCGAAGCTGCCGTGCTCGAAGCGGTGCGGCAGAAGAAAACGACGACCGATATCGGCGGAACGCTCGGGACGCGCGAGGCGGGCGAGTGGGTGGCCGAGAAAGTGGCAGAGTCCACTTCGTCGTAACTACTTGCTTCAAGAGCTTAGGAGGCACATAATCCGAAGGGGAAGGTCACGATGGCAGAAAAGTTCACTTACACAACTGTTCCGAATTCGCTTCGGACATTTATCAAGGGGATCCCCGATCGTTCAAAACCGGACAAAGTCACGGTAAAGTACTTGAAACAAATTGGCTTCAAGTCGAGTAATGATGCCACGATAATCAAAGTCTTGAAGTTCATCGATTTTCTCGACTCTCCGGGTGCTCCTACTGAAGCGTACACACAATACCTAAACAAAGATAAGGGTCCAGCGGTGATGGCCGACCAGATCAGCAAGGCATACGCCGAGCTGTTTAAGGTCTATCCCGCCCCCCATCTGCAGTCTGATAGCGCACTCCAGAACTTCTTCAGGGAGTCAACGGGACTGGCAGCCAAAACCGTGAATCTGATGGCGGCAACGTTCAAGGTTCTTTGTGAGTACGCCGATTTCTCAAAGCAGAGCGGTACTCCGCTCAGGCAGGACCCAGGTGCCCGCAGCGGAACCAGCCAAACAGGAACGCAGATCCATTTGAACATTCAGGTTGTACTCCCGTCGAACGCACAGCCCTCTGAGTACGACGCGATCTTCGAATCTTTAGCGAAACACCTAAAAAAGCTGACATGAGTGCAGGCGTGAACAGCGAGGAAATCCGCCGCGTAGTTGACGTTGCAAAGGCAATTGTCGGAGATCTACCGCGCCTGCCCGCGGAAAGGGTCGACTGGTCGACGGGCACCGACGTCCTGAAAGTCGTCGCTGCACTCCAGCAGTTCGGCGAGTGCGTCCGCTATCTAAACAACCGGCGGGCGAAAGGGACTGTCATGAACATCAAGTCGGAAGCCGATGTTCAAGACGCTATTTATCTGATGCTCCGACCTTGGGTGCATGATCTGGTTTGGGAGAATCCGACAGACAAAATCGGTGGTCGTTACACAATCAAAGATTTCCTCTCGAAACAACTCAAAGTCGTGGTCGAAGGTAAATACGTCAGGGACAGGAATCATGGCAAGAACATCAGTGCGGAGTTGCATGACGACATAGAGAACTACCGACACTATCCCGACTGTGAGACCTTGGTTTTCTTTATTTACGACCCAGACACGTTCATTGCCGATGTTCCCGGGCTCCAGAAACACATCGAAACGAAGCGCACGTATGACGGGAAGCAGTTGACTGTCTACTGCGTCGTAAAACCGTGATCGGCCACCGCAATTCTGCAGTCCCTATCCTGCTATGCTCAGAATACGTGGCAAGAACTCCCGGAGACTTGATCGCAAGGTTGAGCCCGTAGGGGTCCTTCGACTCCGCGAATGAATTCGCTCCGCTCAGGATGACATTGAAATGAAGTTTTGGAGATCTTTCGTTGTCTGTGTTCTGCTCGCGGTCGTCGCTAGTGCTGGCTTCTCTCAAACGGCTTCGACGCCAGCACAATTTAGTAGTCGGGCTCAACAGCAACCAAACCAGCCCCAGGGCGCACCGCCGCAGACTCCCGCGGGCGAGGGCGCCCGCGCCACACAAGAAACCATCGTCTCGTCCAAAGAGGCGAAGGAACTTTTTCGCTCCGTAGACGAGATCTTGCAGTTTGCCAGCCAGGACACGGGGCTGCCAATCAAGCACGAGGTGAAGCGCAGGTTGACCAAGCGCGACGAGGTGCAGTCCTACATCCAGAAGAGCATGAAGGAGGACAAGGACGCGAAGCGGCTGGAGAGGTCGTCGGCGGTGCTGAAAAAGTTCGGGCTGCTGCCGCGGAACTTCGACCTGCCCAACTTTCTGGTCACGATGCTGCGCGAGCAGGTGGCGGGATACTACGATGTCAAAACGAAAACTGTGAATTTGCTGAACTGGGTGGACGCGGAGCAGCAGAAGCCAGTGCTGGCGCACGAACTGACGCACGCGCTCCAGGATCAGTCGTTCGGCATCGAGAAATGGATGAAGGGATCGACGGAAGATACTGATAAGAAAAAGAATGATCCAAGTCCCGGCGATATCGAAAACGACGAGGAAACATCCGCGCGGCAGGCGGTGGTTGAGGGACAGGCGATGGTGGTGCTGGTGGACTATTCGCTGGCGCCGACCGGGAAGACGCTGCTGGACTCGCCGCAGATTGTCGACGCGCTCAAGCAGGGCATGCTGGTGGGGTCGGCGGATTCTCCGGCGTTTCGCGATGCTCCGATCTTTTTGAAAGAGGAGCTGACATTCCCCTATCGCTACGGGCTCGACTTTACCGCCGCGCTGCTGCAAGCGGGCGGGAAGGAACTGGCTTACGCCGGCGCGTTCAAGGATCCTCCGAAAACGACGCGTGAAATCATGGAGCCCCAGACGTATCTTGCGCACGAGAAGCTGGAGCCCATGAAGATGATCGACATGGAGAGAGACTTCAAAGGCTACGACCCCTTCGATATCGGTGCGATGGGAGAGTTTGACGTTGATATTCTGGTTGAGCAGTATGCGGGCCGGGAAGCGGCCGGGGCGATGTATCCGGGGTGGCGCGGCGGGTATTACTTTGCCGGCAAGCCAAAGGCAGACAAATCGGCGCCGCTCGGAGTGCTGTACGTTTCCCGCTGGTCGAGTGCGGCAAAGGCGGCGGAGTTCGCGGCGGTGTATGCCAAATCGCTGGCCGAGCGGTATCGGAAGCGGCAGGGCCTGGGGACCGACGGCAAAGTTGCGGAGGACGCGCCGCCGGTGGATTCCTGGCGAACCTTGCGCGGACGGCATGCCTGGCTGACGGAAGAGGGAGTTGTAGTGATTGAAGTCCGGGACGACGCGGTACTCATCAGCGAAAGTCTGGATGACGAGACGACGAAGCGGGTGGAGGGGGACTTCTGGCCGGAAGAGAAGGCCGCGCCCGCGAAGCCATGAATTTCCGTCTTGTATAATCACAAGTTCCGCAGTCATTCACGGTAACTTCGGCCCAGCCCAATCGGGAGCGCACTTGCAGCAGGCAGAGATTGGCATTATCGGCGGCAGCGGTTTGTACCACATGCCGGGTTTCAGCGACGCTCACGAGGTGCGGCAGCAGACTCCATTTGGAGATCCTTCGGATGCGTACGTTCTGGGGACGCTTGAGGGTCGCAAGGTGGCATTTCTCGCGCGCCATGCCCGCGGGCACAAACTTCTGCCGAGCGAACTGAATTTCCGGGCGAACATATACGGCTTTAAGCAGTTGGGAGTGGAGCGCATTGTTTCGGTCTCGGCCGTGGGGTCGCTGAAGGAAGAGCACAAGCCGCTTGATTTCGTGATCCCGAACCAGTTTTTCGACCGCACCCGCCACCGCGTGGATACTTTCTTCGGCGACGGCATTGTGGCGCACATTGGATTTGGCGATCCGGTGTGCGGCGAAATGACGAAGGTGGTCCGCAACGCGTGCCAGGCTGCAGGCGTAACCGCGAAGCTGGGGGGCACTTACATCTGCATGGAGGGCCCGCAGTTTTCTACCAAGGCCGAGTCGAACGTGTATCGCAGTTGGGGCGCGGATGTAATCGGTATGACTAACTTGCAGGAAGCAAAACTCGCGCGCGAGGCGGAGATTTGCTACGTCACGATCGCCATGGTGACCGATTATGATTGCTGGCATCCGCACCATGATTCCGTGACGGTGGAGCAGATTGTTTCCGTGCTGGTAAAGAACGCGGAGAACGCCGCGAAGGTCGTGAAGGCCACGGTGTCGGCGCTGCCGAAGACGCGCTCCTGCAAGTGCGGGCGGGCGCTGGCGAATGCCATTCTGACCGATCCCGCCAAGATTCCGGCGGCGACGAAAAAGAAGCTGCAGTTGATATTGGGGAAGTATTTGAAATAGTCGTCAGTGGAGGGACGGGCGTCTCGCCCGTCCAGCCGGGCGGGGACGCCCGGCGCTCCACCGACTAACGACTGACTTACGGAGCCTCATGAGCATTCTGGTAGTTGGTTCGGTTGCCTTTGACACGATCGCCACGCCTTCCGGCCGGGTGAACGACATTCTCGGAGGGGCCGCGACTTATTTCGCGCTGGCCGCAAGTTACTTCACTGAGGTGCGCGTGGTGGCGGTGGTGGGCGACGACTTTACGCCCGAACACGAAGCCGTGCTAAAAAAACGCGGTGTGGACACGCGCGGCATCGAGCGCACCCAGGGGAAGACCTTCCGCTGGGGCGGACAGTATCTCGACAACCTGAACGAGGCCAAGACCGACTTCACGGAACTGAACGTGTTCGAGAAATTTCAGCCGCGCATTCCAAAAGAGTATTCGGACACGAAGTTCCTGTTCCTCGCGAACATCCACCCCACATTACAAGCGGCGGTGCGCTTGGAGATGGCTGACGTGCGCCTGACGGGCGGCGACACCATGAATTTCTGGATCCAGGGCACGCCCAGGGAATTGGCGGAAACGTTGAAGCTGGTGAACGTTCTCCTGATCAACGACACCGAGACCAAGATGCTGGCGGGGGAGAAGAATCTTCCGCGCGCGGCAAGAAAAGTTCTTACCATGGGACCGAAAGCGCTGGTCGTGAAGCACGGCGAGTACGGAGCGACCATCTTTTTCCGCGAGGGAGCCTTCGGCATCGGATCGCATCCTTTTCGCGCGCCGGCGCTGCCGATTGAAGAAGTAAAAGACCCGACCGGGGCCGGCGATTCGTTTGCCGGCGGATTCATGGGATACATCGCGTCGCAGGGCGAGATTAATCGCGAGGTGCTGAAGCGCGCCTTGTTTTACGGTGGGGTGATGGGATCGTTTGCCGTGGAACGCTTCGGGACGGAGCGGCTGCAGAATCTTACGCGCGGGGAAATTGACGCGCGCTTTCAGGTGTTCCGTGAACTGACACATCTGGAGTAGGAGCATTGCCGTTTATCCTCAAGCCATGGCAGAGCGCAAAGTGAGCGCAGAGTGTGTGTAAAGACAGCGTGAAGACAGCCGCCGTTCCCGACCGCAGCGCGGCCCGTGTGGCCGGGGTAGCTGTCCTTGTGTCTTTGTTTTCTTTTCTCTATTACTTTCAACGGGGCGACCTTCTGTTATATGGCGACGCGGTCGCGCACATTAATATTGCGCGGCGCGTGTTCGATTCGCAGACGCCCAGTCTGCTGCAATTGGGGACGGTATGGTTGCCTCTGCCTCATCTGCTGCTGATCCCGTTCATTTGGTCGGATGCCATGTGGCGGAGCGGGGCGGGCGGTTCGATTCCTTCGATGATCGCCTACGTGCTCGGGGTCATGGGAATATTTCGCCTCGTGCGTGGCATGTTGGAAGCCGGTCTTTGCAAGAAAGCGGGCACGAAACCGGCGGCTGGCGTGGGCGCATGGGCCGCGGCATTCGCTTATGGAGCCAATCCGAACCTGATCTACGTGCAGGCAACGGCCCTGACGGAGTCAGTCTATCTGGTGCTGTTTGTTTGGGCCCTCGTGTACTTCGCCGAATTTATCCGGAGCCTGCGAAACAATGAAGACCCAGTTGCACGACAGACAGCGGTGACGCGCACTTCGCTGATGCGCTGCGCCTGCTGTCTGGCGGGCGCGGAACTGACGCGCTACGACGGGTGGTTTCTGGCGGGGGTGATGGGCGCGGCGGTCGTCGGCATCGCGCTGCGGCGATGGCGGAATCGCGCCTCGGACGATCGCGCCTTGCGGCGAGTTGCAGTGAAGTTCCTGTTGGGCATTGCCGTGGCTCCGCTCCTGTGGCTGGCGTACAACGGAGTGGTGTATGGGAACGCACTGCAGTTCGCGAACGGTCCCTACTCGGCGAAGGCGATTGAGCAACGCGTGGGCGCGCCGAATCCGGCGCTCCACAATGCCGGAGTCGCAGCCATCTATTTTTTGAAGTCGGCGCAGTTGAACATGGCGAATGGGAACTGGGGCCGATTTTGGCTGGCGGCGGCCTTTGTGGCGTTGGCCATCGCAGCATGGAAACTGCGGCTGCAATCGGCGTCGATGCTGTTGCTATGGGTGCCGCTTCTGTTCTACGCGTTTTCGATTGCGTACGGTTCAGTGCCGCTCCATGTCTACACGTGGTGGCCCTTTGCTACCTTCAACCAGCGCTACGGACTCCAGTTGCTGCCGATGTTCGCGGTTTCGACCGGAGTGCTGACTGCTTCTGTCGCTCTCCTTGGCGCTGGCGGCCGGCATATTGGAAAACTGGGGGCGGTGACGTTTGCGCTGATGTTGGTCAGTTATGCATCGGTGTGGAAGGTGGAACCGCAATGCTTGAAGGAAGCGCAGAGGAACTGGAACATCAGGCATACTTTGAATTCCGAAGTGCAGCGCGAAGTCGAGCGATTACCACGCAACTCACGCTTCCTGATGGACCTCGGGGAACACGTGGGTGTCATGGAGCAGGCGGGGATTCCGCTGCGTCAGGTGGTGAATAACGAAAATCACCGCCCATGGAAGCGGCCGTCGGATCCCGAAGGCCTCTGGGAGCGCGCGCTGGCCGATCCGCCGCGCTACGTGGATTTTGTGATTGCCTTCGATGGCGATGCGGTGGACCAAGGCGCGAATCTCGGCAATCTCACAATGCTGGCGGAGATTCACGCGACCGGACAGCCCCATGCGCGCATCTACGCGGCGCGGAGTGCCCCGAATCAATCGCGTTAACCCTTCCTGGCAAGCGACACAGAAAGCGCCCGGACGGCGGTGATAGAATCCGCTCGGAAGCCGGGGCGCTGCTATGAACTCAATTCATCAGATCATCGAACTACTGCGTAATGAACTGGGCGTGGTGCTGAGTTCGACGCTGGCGCGGTTAATGCTGGCGGCGATGCTGGGCGGCATCATCGGCCTGGAGCGGCAACTGCGGCACAAGCCGGCGGGGCTGCGTACGAATATGTTCATTTGTTTCGGCTCGGCGATGTTCACGGTTCTCTCGCGGCAACTCGCGGGCACCCCGGCGGACAGCGCGCGCATCGCGGCGCAGATCATCACGGGCATCGGCTTCATCGGCGCGGGCTCGATTCTGCATGCGCGGGCATCGGTGACCGGCCTGACGACGGCGGCGACTCTGTTTGTGGTGGCGGGCGTGGGGATGGCAGCGGGCGGTGGCCTCTATCTGACGGCGTGCTTCGCCACAGTCATCATTCTACTTGCGTTGGTGTTGCTGGGACGAATGGAGCGCGCGTTCTTGCTGAAGTCGTTTATTACCACTTACGAAGTGACCGGCCGCAACGTGGATGCGATGTTGCGGGAAGTGAACCGCCTCCTCGACTCCGAGCGACTCACCATGCACAGCGTGCACATCGCGTCCGCGGAGCCGGAGTCCCGCATGGTGTTCGCGGTGGATTGCGAGCGGGAACAGCAGAGTGTGTTTTCCATCCGCTTGCACGAATCGACTGTGTTTGGCAGCGTGACGTCACTCGGGATTACGGAACACGAATGAGCGCGCCGCGGAACCAGGGCCATCAGAACGAGGTCCAGCCGAACACGAGAATTCCTTTCACGAAAGCGTCGGCTTGCGGCAACGATTTTCTGATGGTGGAAGGCGCGCACGCTCCCGGCGACCTGGGTGTGCTCAGCCGTCGCTTGTGCGATCGCCATAACGGAGTCGGTGCCGATGGCGTGGAATGGCTGTTTCCGGATGCGGATGCTGACGTGAAGGCGCGCCTGATCAATGCGGACGGTTCGGAGGCGGAAATTTCCGGCAACGGCACGCGCTGTGTGGCGGCGGAGATTTGTTCGCGAGCGGGCAAGATGGAAGTTGTGGTTCGCACCGGCGCCGGACTCAAGACCTGCCGGCTCGTTGGGCAGCAAGGCTCCACGTTCGAGTTCGAAGCGGATATGGGCCAGCCGGAGGTCGGCGGCCAATTGGCGATTGAGACGATGTGGGTGCGGGCGGTGGGGACGAAAGTTTCCATGGGGAATCCGCACTTCGTAATTTTCGTGGAGAGCTTTCAGGATGGATGGCAGCGGCAAGCGGCGCTGATCGGCACGCAGCCGCAGTTTCCGCGGGGCACGAATGTGGAGTATGTGGTGGTGCGCGGCGCGAATGAAATCGAGATCCGCCTGTTTGAGCGGGGCGTGGGAGAAACCGAGTCTTCGGGTACGGGATCGTGCGCGTCGGCGGTAGCTGCGATTGCGAGCCGGCGGGTCGCTTCGCCGGTGACGGTGCTCGCGCCCGGAGGTTCGCAGACGGTGCGCTGGGAGAATCAAGTTTATCTGCGTGGCCCGGCGACTCTCATCTGCCGGGGAGAATTCTTCGTTTAAGATCGAGCTAAGGAGGTCGCTGAAAACTCGATGTCGCGCTCGGTTTTGGGTGGCGCAGCGCTTCAGCGCTGCGGTGACTGCGTTAGTATGACTGCGGCTTCAGCCGCTGAGGTCAGACTGCGGGTGGACACGCCGGAATAAGAAATCTCTGCGGTGGTGTCTAACCTCGGCGGCTGAAGCCGGTATTGAATCAGCCAATAATCGCAGCGCTGAAGCGCTGCGCCACCCAAATCAAATGCAACATGGAACGTTTCCGAGACCTGCAGGATAAGATCGGCCCATATGCTTTCCGCTTTCCAGAATTCGCGCATCAAGCCGCGCGCGCTCCGTCCGGGCGACAAGGTGGGAATTGTTGCGCCCGCGTCGAACGTCAATCGCCAAATGCTGGAGGCGGGCTGCGACGGCCTTCGCCGCGCCGGCTATGAGCCGTTTTATTTCGAGTCGATCCTGGAACGCGATCTCTACTTTGCAGGTTCGGCGGAGCGCCGGGCACGGGAACTGGAAGACATGTTCTTGCGTGACGATATCCGCGCGATTGTCTGTGCGCGGGGAGGATATGGATCGAACTACCTGCCGCTGACGCTTGATCCGAGGAAGATCATTCCGCATCCCAAAATTCTGGTGGGCTACAGCGATATCACGACGCTGGTGTGCTGCATGGCGGACTCGGCGAACTTCGTCACCTTCCATGGCCCGATGGTGACCAAGGATTTCGCCGTTGCCGACGGTGTGGATCTGGAGTCGTGGCAGAACGCGTTGGGCGGAGCCGCGGAGTGGCGCATCGCGGAAGGCTCGGGAGCAAGGCCGCTGCTGCCGGGACAGGCGGAGGGAATCCTCTATGGCGGGTGCCTGTCGATGCTGGTGGCGTCGCTCGGCACGCAGCACGAGATTCGAACCGCGGGCACGATTCTTTTCCTCGAGGACGTTGCGGCCAAGCCTTACCAGATCGACCGCATGTTGATGCAACTGAAACTGGCGGGCAAGCTGAAAGACGTGCGCGGCATGGTCTTCGGCGAAATGCTGGACTGCCGGCAGAGTCCGGATCAGGATTACACGCTCGAGGAGGTGATTCTGCGGATTGCGGACAACTTGCGGATTCCGGTGGCGTTCGGGCTGCGGTCGGGGCATGTCTCGCGCGCGAACATCACTTTACCCATTGGAGTGCGGGCGAGACTGACCGTGGAGGGCTCTGTGGAACTGCGAATTCTGGAAGCGGCGACGGTCAATGGATAACCACAGCGGGCACGGAGGACTTTCGGCTAAGAGCTAAGAGCGAAAAGCTAAGAGCGAAAAGCGAAATGCCAAACCGGGCGAAGATAATGGCGTCCGCGACGACCATAATGACGAAACCCAAACACATTCACCTCATCGGCATTTGTGGGACGGCGATGGCTTCGCTGGCCGGAATGCTGCAAGAGCGCGGCTTTCGTGTCACGGGCTCCGACGCGGCGTCATATCCGCCGATGTCCACGTTTCTCGAATCGTTGGGCATTCCCGTCGCGCAACCGTTTGCGGAGGCGAACCTGAATCCTCGGCCCGATCTTGTGGTTGTGGGGAACGCGCTTTCTCGCGGGAACGTGGAACTGGAGTGCTTGCTCGACGAGCGCATTCCGTTCTGCTCGCTGCCGCAGATTCTGCATGACGAGTTTCTGGTGGGGAAGGAGGTCCTGGTGGTTTCCGGGACGCACGGCAAAACGACTACGACGTCGATGCTGGCGTGGATCTTCGAGACAGCGGGACTTCAGCCTTCGTTCCTGATCGGCGGCATTGCGGAGAACTTCGGCCGCAGTTTTGGGCTGGGAGAAGGCAAGCACTTTATTTTGGAAGGCGACGAGTATGACACGGCATTCTTCGATAAGGGTCCGAAGTTTCTGCACTACTTTCCGGATTCCGTGATTCTCACCTCGATTGAATTCGACCACGCCGATATCTACAAGGATCTGGACGCGGTGGAGACCGCCTTCAAGCGGCTGGTCAACCTGGTTCCGCGACGCGGGCGGATTGTCGCCTTCGATTCGGGAGAGAGCCCAGGCGAGAGCCCACTCAAGAGTATCGACCGCTGCCTGACGAAAGCCTTCTGCCCGGTCGAACGTTACGGCGCGTCCGATCGCGCGGACTGGAAAATCGCAAATCTGAAGTTGAACGCGGAACGAACTTCCTGGTCGGTGCTGCGCGATGGAAAAGCTTGGGCCGACTTTGAATTCCCGCTCGGTGGGGAACACAACGTCTGGAATGCCACGGCGGCGGCGGCGCTGGCGGCGAATTATGAAATTTCGAAAGATGTAATTGCACGGGCTCTCCAAACGTTTCGAAGCGTTAAACGCCGGCTGGAAGTGAAGGCCGAGGTCAACGGAATTACGATCATCGACGACTTTGCGCATCATCCGACGGCCATCGAGCAGACGATTCTGGCCTTGCGAGCGCGCTATCCGAACTCGCGCCTGTGGGTGGTGCTGGAGCCGCGCTCGAACACCATGCGCCGCAACGTGCTCCAGGACGCGCTGGCCCGCAGCCTCGCGCTCGCCGATCAGGTCGTGGTCGCCGCCATCTTCAAGTCGGAGGCGATCCCGGTGGCGGAGCGGCTGGATCTGAATCTGGTGATCGCCCAGATCCAGAAGCGCGGAAAGCAGGCGCGCATTCTTGCCGATGCCGATGCCATCGTGAACGCCATCGCGCCCGAACTGCGGGAGCGCGATGTGGTTGCCATTCTCTCCAATGGCGGATTCGGCGGCATCTATGAGAAGCTACCCCAACGATTGCGCGGGCTCGGAGTGCAAGCGTAACAAGTACCTCGAAATTTAACGAGAAGCCATCTCATAAATCGTTTTGGGAAGGGCACGGCTTCACAGGCTGCGGAAAAACTCGAGTTTTGACTTTGCTTTGAAGGGGCGCGGCTTCAGCCGCGCCGTAAGTTCCGCAAAATCAACGGCGGCTTTAGCCGCTGAGGGATCCGTCGGCTTACTCCGTCGGTTCATTGTGAGATGACCTCGAATAGAATTTGCAGATTCATCGTCGCTTCGCTCCTCGGAATAAAATCGGAATGAACGAGTAGCGGACGACACATCCAAACGGGAGACCTGCCTCGGTGTTTCGCACCATTCTCATGCTGTTGTTTTGGGCGGCGGCGATGCCTTTCGCCGCGCTCCTGGGGTTTCCCTGGACTTATCTGACCAAAGACATCACCTTCTTGTACCGCAGCTGCATGTGGGCGGCATTCACCGGCGTGCGCATCGCGGGCGTCAAGGTGCGGACGCTGGGGCTGGAAAAAATCGATCCGGCGCGGACCTACGTCTTCATGTCGAATCACATCTCCAATCTCGATCCACCCCTCACCCTGCCGCTGATCCCGCGCCGCACTTCGGTGATGGTGAAGAAGGAATTGTTCAAGATCCCACTTCTGCGACAGATCATGCTGATCGGCTCGCTGGTGCCGGTGGACCGGGGAAAGCGCGATGCCGGCATCGCGGCGGTGCGCGACGCGCTCCGGGTCATCGAGCAGGGACTGAACATGACCATCTACGTGGAAGGGCACCGCTCCTTCGATGGCCGCCTGCTGCCCTTCAAAAAAGGCCCGTTTTATCTTGCCGAAGAGTGCAACGTGCCGGTCGTGCCCATCACGATTTCAGGCACCGAAGAGTGCATGCCCAAGGCGCGCTTTGCCATCCGTCCGGGAATAGTGACGGTGCAATTTCACGATCCCATCGAGCCCTCCGATTTCGGAGATCGCGATTGCCTGATGGCCAAGGTGCGGGCGGCGATCAACAGCGGGCTGCCGGCGGAGTTGCAGGAGTCGTCGACGAAACTCTAATGGTCGTTGGTCGGCGGTCGTTAGTCGTTGGCAAGCCTGCGAACGACTAACGACCAGCGACCAACGACTGATTTGCGAACATTCAACGCTGCTGTGCTATAGTGTCATCAGGTAACACCTTTGAGCACCCACCATGCCGAAGCCTTCTACAACCAGCTTGAAGCTCGATATCGAGATCAAAGAGCGCGTACAGCGGCTGGCCTCGGCCCGCCGCCGGTCGCCGCACTGGGTCATGCGCGAAGCCATCGAGCAGTATGTGGAGCGCGAAGAGAAGCGCGAGCAATTCCGGCAGGCCGCGCTGGCCGCTTGGACCCATTATCAGACGACCGGCCTCCACCTCACAGCCGAGGAAGCCGACGCTTGGCTGGCCAAGCTCGAAGCGGGTAAGGACGCCGCTCCCCCTAAATGCCACGACTGAGGTGGTCGCAACCCGCCCTGCTGGATGTGGCCCGTCTCCATGCGTTCTTAGCTCCCAAGAGTCGGGATGCGGCCCAGCGTGCAGTGAAGGCGATCCGGCAGGGCGTGAAAGCGCTCGCCAAGCACCCGGAAATTGGCCGCCCGGTCGAAGAATTGCCGCTGGAGTTCCGCGAGTGGGTGATTGAATTCGGGAGCGGAGCCTATGTCGCCCTGTATCATTACGACGGAAAACAGATCGTGATCCTGGCGATCCGCCACGGACGCGAAGCCGGATACTGAGGGGCCCTATCAAGAATAGGCATTCTGCCGTGTGCCCCACCCTTCGCTTGGGGGTACCCCCCCTTTTTTTTCGATCTATTAAAATCATAGGGTTAGCGGGGAGTTTTCGCAAATAATTCAGGAATAAGGACTTAGGCCGCATTTTCGCTTGCTCAGGGGTTCGGCGGCGGGCTGACGCCCGCTGATCCGTCTCAACTTCTGTTGTCAGAGAGCGCCGACTAGAGGCTGTTAATGACTTTGCGTAAGTCCTTTGTATTTAATTGGGTGCGGCGCATGTCAAAGTGCCGCCAAATCCATATATGCCATTTGTATTCAATGACTTGCATTTCAAGTTAATAACAGGCTCTAGTGGGGCTGGGGCAGCTTCGAGGGCCGTCTTGGTTGACGGGCACACCTCTGTCCTGCCACAGGTCGATCTCCATTGTCGCCGACGGCCGGTTAGAAGTCTGTGACGCGTGGCCCGGGCGTTTGTGATGAAAAGGGTAGAAGTCAGATTGCGGGTGGTGGGAGGGTCGGCGGGATCGCTTTTCGAAAAGCGCGAGACGCAGAGAACCCGCGCTGACGCATCTTCCGCATATACTTATTTCTGGCGGAGGGCCGTCCTCCCAAATTGTTTTCTCCATGACTGACATTCGAATCATTTCGAACGCTTCGACCGGCGCGGCGCGGAACAATGCTCGGGGCCACCTATTTGAGGGGCTGATGGCCAGCGTGCTCCGGACCTACGGCTATGAGATTGATCGCACTCCTTCCGTGAACTACGCGGGGATGGAAATCGACATCGAAGGCCACGAAATTTTGAACGGTGTTCCGATGTACGCGGAGTGTAAGTGTTACGACAAACCCGTTGATTCGCCGTCCGTTCAGGCGTTTTACGGTAAATACATGGCAAGGTGGCGGAAGGATAAGCGCAGTCGCGGGTTGCTTGTTGCCATACCTTCATTGAATAGTCATGCGACAGGCTTTTACAAGGATAACTGTGAAGGCGCAACCGACATAACGGTGAGCCTGCTCCAACAGGAGGCGGTCGTCAAGGCCGTCCTCGACGCGGGCTTGGCGGTCCGCCCTGAAGAGTTGGCCAAAATGGTGCCTCTGACCGTTGGAACGCCGGGCGATCAGGTGCTGCTGTATACAGATTACGGGATCATTTGGGTTCAATACATTCTTCCGTCGGGCAGTGCCATCCCCGACAGATACGCTCTCATAACTGCGTCGGGGCAACCCGTTACTGACGCTCAAACCACTGAATATGTGCAGTCGACGTTCCCCGAGCTGTCCGGCTTCAGGCTGCAGGCACTAACGACGGCAGAACCTGGGCGAGAGCCCGAGTCGCTTCGTCCGGATGACGCTGATCAGATCGTTGAAGTACGCGGCAGTTCGGCCTGGTTTGAATACCAGTTCCCAGCTTCACCGGAGTTCTTTGTCGGCCGTACCGGTATCCTGGCGGAGGTACAGTCGTTTGTGGCGGAGCTCCTGGAAGGCAAAACCTCGGCACGAGGCCTTCTTTTTACTGGGAACTCGGGATGGGGAAAGAGTTCGGTCGTTCTCGCCGCGGCCGCACACCTCAGGAAGTTAGGTCACTTCGCGATCGTGGTCGATTGCAGATCGCTTTCGTCGCCAAGGTCAGTTCTCCGGGTGGTCGACATTGCCTTGCAGAAACTGTATGCCGAGCAGGGTGAGCTGTTTCGGACCACTGTATCGCGAATCACAGGATTTGATGGGGCAGGCGACGCCCTTCTGGCAGCTTCAAACGACCTCGGTGCCAGTGGCCGCCTGGCTTTCATTTTCTTGGATCAGTTTGAGAACCTTTTCTTTCTGCCCGAAGCGTTGCGCCGTATCCGTGACCTGCTGCTCTCCATGTGTGATATGCACGCAAACGTGGTATTCGGTTTTGCTTGGAAGACCGATCTCGTTGGTGTAATGAGCGACTTTCCATTTGAGCTTCGGGATTCGATTGCCAACGCCTGCAAGCGGGTGCCGCTCGATACATTTTCAGATGTTGAGACAAACGCATTGCTCGACAAACTCCGTGTGGAGCTGCGCACTCAGATCAGGAAAGACCTGCGCTTCTTTCTCTCTGAATTTTCCCAGGGCTTTCCGTGGCTGCTGAAAAAGCTTTGTGCGCACGTTAAGGGACAGCGAGATGAGGGTGTCGCACAGTCTGAAATCGCGAATCGGTTGCTGAACGTTGACCAACTTTTTAAAGAAGACCTGGCTGGGCTATCTGCCGAGCAAGAGGGCACTCTCCGACGAATCTCAAAGTCTGCGCCGGTCGAAATTTCGGAGCTGAGCGAGCACTACAGCCCGGCGGTCGTGCAGAGCTTGGTCGATTCTCGGTTGGTGGTGCGCATCGGAAATAAGTACGACATATATTGGGACATATTTCGGGACTATCTGAATTCTAACCGAGTGCCGGTTCAAGAAAACTATCTTCTTCGATTGCAGGTCGGCACGGTGCTGAAGGCAATGGCAAGCCTTATTAGGGCTGGCGGGCGTATGTCCCTAGCGTCCTTCCAAGAGCATTCGAAGCTGTCTGAGCACTCCGCAATGAATGTGGCTCGTGATCTACGCCTCTTGGGCCTCGTGACGTCGGAGGCAGGGCACCTTTCGTCCACGATAAGGCCCAGGCTATCTTCCGCAGGGTCTAAAGACGTTGCTCTGCTCCCAGCGGTGCGCGCACATGTCAAGGAACGCCTCGTCCATAACCGGCTTGTGTCTCGTCTCATCGGCGACCTGAAGGCCGAGGGCTCTCTTAAGCTTGTTGATATCGGGCGTCGGTTGGCGCTCTGGTGCCCGTACGTTACTGCGACATCGGATACGTGGAGGATGTATGCGCGAATTCTCGCAACGTGGATGGATTTAGCTGATTTGGCGACGTTTAACGGCCGCACTGCGACGCTGTTTTACTATGAGCCTTCTACTGAACTACGAGAGCGCGACTTAACCTCATCTCGTGGGCGCCCCAGCGGTGTGAATGTGCCACTTATCCAATACTCACCGGTGGAGAATGTCCTGCGGTTAATTTCAAGTGGCCTCCGTGGAAGACGGCCCATTGACTGGAAAGGACTAAAGAAGAGCACCGTTACGAAATCGCTGGCGTCCTTGGAAGATTTGGGATTCCTGTCACGAACAGATAGGGGCTATCGAGCTAGCTCGGCAATGATCGCGCTTCCGGATGACGCAGAAAAACGGGGAGCAGCACTTGCGGATGCGGTTTCCAAGATTCCAGCCTTTGTCGAGTTCACCGCCCTATTGAATGATCACAGCGCGAAGGGTTGCTCACAACTGCTTCTGGGTCGTGAGCTTCGGCAGCGTCTAGGAGTGGACTGGAAGGACGGCACAGCTCAGGTTAATGTGAAAATAATGCTGGATTGGGCCCGTCATGCGGGGTTGGCCCCCGGAGTGTTTGCGCAACACCCGCGAAAGCGTCGACCGAAAGGCGCCGAGACACAGTCGCTGAGGTAGTGGTCGCCGTATATTTCACACCTTCGCATGTCCTCGGCTGCTTTCTTTACGTCCTCAAGCTGGGTGATCCCGACGGTTGCTTCCGGGCAGGTGGCGGGGGATTTTTAGTTCTCCGGGGAGGGGTTTGGGGAAATCTTGGGGCGTGGCTGCGGAGTCAGCGAAAATCCCAAGGGGTCGGTGGACGTGGAATCCCACCCTCCAAAAAACGAAGGGTAGGGCGCCGTCGTTTCATCCCGTCCGTCTAGAACGGAATCGTGCCGAGCTGGTTGATCCATTCCTCCGCTTCGGAAGTCATCCAGACCAACAGTAGCCCGTCGATGGCAGCAAGCAGGTCTGTCTTTTGGGAAACAATAAAGAGGCCCGGACTCACGTTCGAGCGCACGAATGCTGCGAATGCCCGGGGCATTGTCCGGCGATCATGCGAGACCAAAACACGACCCTCGCGGGCCGCCAGAGTCAGCACTTCCAAATCGGAGAGAAGGCGCAGACCCGCTGTCGTTGCGGTCTGAAAATCAACTCCTGGCTCGCGGCGAAGAACTGCCGTGACGATATCTTCGTTGAGGTCGGCGTCCGCCTGGAAGCGTACCTTCACAGCTGCTGTTTTACTTCTTCGACCTTCTTGGCTGCTTCGAGCCTCTTGTACAGGCCAGGATTTACTTGCCGCGCCTGGGCGCGCAAGGTGTCAAATTCCCGGTCATTCTGTCGCAGATAGGAGTTCACGTCCTCCTGGTGACCTAGATAGTAGGTTACGGCCCCGTAGACTTCTTCCAATCTAAGGACAGGGAAGGACTGCGCGATGCTTTCTGGTGCCGCGCCGCGGAGAAATGCGTAAACAATGGAATCCAGCGAAACCCTCGTGCCGGCGATCCAGTAACCGCCCTCGCGCTGCTCCACATACTCCCGCGCCATATCTAACTCCCCTGCTTATTCTAGCCTGATGAGGCGCCAAACCAAATCTCCAAAATCAATGCCGTGTGAGGTCCGCCTTCACCTTGGCGAGCGGGATGCGTTTTTCATGCCGCCGCGACCGCGAAACCAGCACGTCCTCGATGGCCTCCCAGAGCGCCTTGTGCTTCCTGAGGTCGATTACCGCCGCCGTCTTGCGGCCCGCTTCGTCGGTGATGAACTGAATTCCTGTCATGGGCGCTAGTTTTCCATAGGTCGCGTGGAATCTGGTTTCACAGTAATTTCGAGGGGACACGCTGTCAACTGTTCAACCTTTTTCATCACATCCAACCATGTCCACCGTCACAGACTTCCAATCCGCACAGTGCGACAATGTCCACTGATCGGGGCAGTTCCGAGGTGTGCTCGTCAACCAAGACGGTCCTCGAAGCTGCCCCAAAGCCATTTTCAGCGCTCTTTGACAACCTAAGTCCTTATTCCGGAATATTTTGCATATAAGTTCTTTAAAGTCAAAGATTTTGCAGGAATTTTTTCCTAACTCTATGATTCTAAAAGATCGGGCATAATTTTTTTTTCAAGACCCACGGGTTATTAACTCTTCAGTAAACAGTCGGACATAGGGTCCGCACCCGAGCAAACCCACGGCTGATGAACGCCGTCAACCATGCCTCACTCCCGCTCCGACAACTTCCTTACCGCCTTGGCAATCTCCGGCAGCTTCGCGTAGGCGGCGCAGCACTTCAACCACAATCGGTGATCGATGGCGGGGGCGCCGCTGACCATGGCTCCGGGGGGAACGTCGTGGGGGATGCCGCTTTGCGCGATGGCGATGGCGCCGTCTCCGATCTTGACGTGGCCGGAGACGCCGACTTGTCCGGCGAGAATGACGTTGTTGCCTACTTCGGTGGTTCCGGCTAGGCCCACCTGCGCGATGAGCAGCGTGTCGTGGCCAATCGTGCAACTGTGTCCGACCTGGACCAGGTTGTCGATTTTCGTGCCGCGTCCAATGCGGGTCTCGCCAATGCTGGCGCGGTCGATGCAGGTGTTGGCCTGGACCTCGACGTCGCTCTCAATGGCAACGTTGCCGGACTGGATGATTTTGTGCCAGCGGCCGTCGTCGTCCTTGGCAAAGCCGAAACCGTCGATGCCTACAATGGCGCCGTTCTGCAGCAGAACGTTGTCTCCGAGTTGGCAGAATTCACGGACCACGGCATGAGCGTGGGCGAAGAAGTTGTTGCCAATGGTTACGCCGCGATAGATGACGACGTGGGCTAACAGGACTGCGTTGTCTCCGATTACGGTGTCTTCGTCGATGACGACGTAAGGACCGATGTGCGCATTCTTGCCGAGCTTCTTCTTTGCCGTGGGATGAACGACCGCGGTGGGATGGATTCCGGGGGCGTAGCGCGGCGGCTGGTAGAAAAGTTCGATGGCCTTCGCCCAAGCAAGATACGGGTTCTTGCTGCGCAGCATTCCCGTGGAGATGGCGGGAAAAGTTTCGGCGACGATGACCGCCGACGCCTTGGTGGTCTTCGCGGCGGCGTTGTACTTGGGATTGGAGACGAAGGTGAGTTGGCCGGGGCCAGCGTGTTCGATTCCGGCCACACCGGTGATCTCGGTGTCGGGGGATGCGTTGTCTAGGCGGGTGTTGAGGGCGGTGGCGATGTCGGCGAGTTTCATAAGCGTGTCTCGGGAAATTGTAGCGGAAGGCGTGCGTGGGGGTGAGGCGAGTTGATAGTTCGCGGCGAGGGCCGAGCTGCGCTCGGCTTGGACGGGCGAGGGCGCCCGTCCCTACACGATCTACTGCTCGAACAACGTGACCTGGCGCGTATCGGGCTGGCCGCCTCTGCGGCGGCGGTTCGCTGACCCTATCACCGCCAGCACCGTTACTGAGGTTAACGCTTCGCGGGGCACGAACACCCGCTGTGTGTTCGAGCGCAGGTCGGGAGGGTTCATCAGGAATCCTTCGGCGGGATTTTGAGTGAGGTCGTTGGGCAGGATGCCTTCAATCACTTCGCTGTCTTTGAACTTCAGGCGCACCCACAGGCCTTCAGTCCGGGGGCGCGTGGTGAAGGTCTTGCGCAGCATTAAATCGGTGTCGGAAAACTCACGGACAAAATAAACGGCCTTGATGTCGCGCAGGTCGATGGCGACAACGTTGCCGGAAGTGTTGAGCAGTTCGAGCTTGCCCTCCACCACAAAGTTGGCGGGAGCGAGGTAACCGCTGACCGAGTCGCGGTCGTGTTTTCGCACGATCACTTTCTTGTGGGTCGAGGGCATGGGGCTAGGGACGCTTGCAAAGCCCGCCGTAATAAAGGCCGCACGTAACCGCGCAGTGCTCGGCGGTAATGGAAGCTCCAGATTGGATTCTCGCACTTTCCCGATGAATTCGGACAGTTTGTGCCTTCACAGTAGCCAAACGGTAAACCTTGTGTTATTTTCTGTAGTTTGCTGGAACTGTAGGCTTACGGTATAACTCTAATGTATAGAGAGAGATAGATTCCGCCGCGAGCAGCTCGTCAAGGTTCGAGCAGGGTCCCCTGTGGAAATCTTGTGAATAACGCCCCGGTCCAGCCACCGCAAGGCGCCTAGGAAGGCATGGCCGATTACATATACACGCTGGAAACCCGGCTCTCGCCGGATCAACAAAAGGCAGTCGCCCTCGTCCTAGACGCCGCCAAGGCGGCGGGGATGAACCTGTATCTGACCGGCGGCGCCATCCGCGACCTCATTACCGGTTTCCCCATCCGCGATCTGGATTTCACGGTCCAGGGCAACGCGCTCAAGCTGCAGAAAGATCTGGAGCGGGCGGGAGCGGTGGTGGGTGACGCCGACGACGAGACGCGGGCCTTGCTGCTGACGCTGCCCGGCGGCGTTCGCGCCGAGATTGCAATGGCGCGCTCGGAGCGCTACGACAAGCCCGGCAAACCTCCGCAGATGGCTCCGGCCACGATCATTGAAGATCTTCGCCGCCGCGATTTCACCGTGAACGCGATGGCCCTGTCGCTGAACGAGGGATCGCGCGGGCTGTTGATGGATCCGTTCAACGGCGCGGCCGACATCGAAGCCAAAGTGATCCGCGTGCTGCACAACTACGCGTTTCTCGATGATCCATCGCGGATGATCCGCGCCACGCGCTTTACCACGCGCTTCCACTGGCCGCTCGAGGAGCGGACCCAGGCGCGTTATGAATCGGGGAAAGAAAGCGGCTACATCGAGTACATCCGGAGTTCGAGCATCGGATACGAGATCGAACAGCTGGCTTACGAGGACGATCCACAGGGCGTCCTGAAGGCGTACGAAAAAGAGGGATGGCTGAAAGTTCTGAATCCGCGCTGGAGCACGGCCAAAGTGGATACGGCCGGATTGGGCGCCCTGATGAAGACCCGTCAGCAAATGAACGAGCTCGGCTATACGCCGGAGGTTGCGCCGGCGGTGCTTTATTTCCTCACCGAACGGCTGGGCGACAAGGATATTGCGGATTTGCGCCGGGCGATTCCGCGCAAGGATCTGGTCGAGGCCTGGAAGGATCTGGATTCGAACGCCCACAGCCTCGCCAAGCGCTTGACCGGTAAGGAAGCGGCCACGCCGTCGCGGACGTGGCAATTGCTGTCGTCGGCCCGTCCCGAGATGATTCTGTTTCTTGCGATCACGGCGCGGCAGCAGGCGGTGGCGCAGAAGATCAGGAATTTCTTCACCAAGTGGCGACAGGTGCAGCAGAAAATTCCGTTGCCGGAGATGACGGAACTCCACATCACGCCGCAGATTCCGACGTATCCGAAGATCGCGAACGATGTGTTCTTGCTGTTGTTGGATGGCAAGCTGCGTTCACGGACGGAGACGCTGAAGTTCCTGAAGCCGCTGGCGCCGCCGCCTCCGCCGCCTCCACCACCTCCGCCCGCCAAGCGAGGCAGAGGAGCCAAAGCCGCGGCCGCGGCCGCTGTTGCTGCTCCCGCAGTGGCGAGTGGCAAGGCGGGCGCTAAGGGGAAGGGAAAAGTTGCGGTGGCCCCAGCAGTACCGGTCCCAATGAAGTCGGCCCCGGCGGCGAAGCCTGTGGTGCCGGCGAAGCCGGTGTCTCCTGCGAAGCCTGCCGTGGCTGCCAAGGTGAGTAAGCCAGCCCAGGCTCCGGCCATAAAGAAGCCGGGCAAACCTGCCAAGCCCGCCAAGCCTGCAGCTAAGGCGAAGGCCAACGCCAAGAAAAAGAAATAAGGCGGCTTCAAGGCGCTGTGAACGTCGGCTAGGGGTTTTGTTATCCAGCGGTCCGGCGCATTTTCTCCGCCGGGAGACAAAATAAAACTGGACTATAATGTAGCCATGCGGCGCCTCCTGACCATTGCGGCGTTCGTCATCCTGGTAGCGCTCGTGTCAGCTTCAGCCCAGCGTGGCGGCATGCGGGCTCCCGGTGGCGCTCGCGGTGTTGCTGTTGGACACCCTTCAGGCGGCCACGCCTTCAGCGGAATGCACCCCGTACCGAGCGCACGTCCTTCCTTCCGCGGAAACGGTTTTGGCGGAGTGCGCATTCGCACTGGCGGTTTTCATCACTGCTATGGCTGCCGCCGACATTATGGATACTCGGGGTACGCCGGATACGGCTATGCGGGGTACTACTCTCCCTACTGGTGGTGGGACTCGTCTTCTTCGTACAACTATGACGAGGAGCGGGAACTTGCGCTTGCCAGCGAGATGAACGCACTAAGCCTCGAAGAACAGAGGTTGCGCCAGCAGGAAGATAGGGAGCGAGAGCGGGAACGGGATCAGGATTTGTATGCGCGCCGCTCGCAGCCTCGAGAGGAAGAACGGGCCGCCGCCGTCGTCCCCGCGACGGCGCTGGTTTTCCGCGACCAGCACGTTGAAGAAGTACGGAATTACGCGATCGCCGGTGGAACGCTCTGGGTGCTCAATGAGCAAGCCGCGAAGAAAATTCCACTCGCCCAACTCGATCTTGCCGCCACTGCCAGAATGAATGACGATCGCGGCGTGGATTTTCAGGTGCCGAAATAGCGCTTCAGATAGCGCGTTTAGATGGAGCGGCGATTTCGGGCCTTGGGCGTAAACGCCAGCCAGCATCGAATTGCACCACTTTCAGGCGTTGCGAGATTTCCTCCAGCCATTAGAATGAAGTCGGTTCCAGATTCCTAAGAGCCAAGAGCTAAAAGCTAAGAGCCAGAAGCCTTGCTCCGCCGTTAGTAGCAACTGAAGTCTTCATGACCCAAAACCAATTCGTCCACCTGCATCTGCATACCGATTACTCCCTGCTCGACGGCGCTTGCGACGTCGAGAAGCTCGTCGATCGGGTTCATGAACTTGGCATGCCCGCCGTGGCCATGACCGACCACGGCAATATTTTTGGCGCGGTGCATTTTGTAAATGCCGCGCACAAGGTTGGCGTCAAACCGATCGTGGGATGCGAACTCTACATTTGCAAGAAAGACGACCACAACATCGCGCGAACTCCACCCGACGGCGACACCTATAACCACCTGCTGGTACTGGCCGAAAACGAAGAAGGCTATCGCAACCTGGTGAAGATCACGTCGGAAGCCTCGCTGCACGGCTTCTACTACAAGCCTCGGGTGAGCAAGAAATTCTTGGCTGAGCATTCGAAGGGGTTGATCGGGCTTTCCGGATGCCTGAAGGGCGAAGTGGCCGAGCGGCTGACGGAAGGGAACTACGACGCGGCACGCTCGGCAGCCGGTTTCTACCGCGACCTCTTCGGCAAAGAGAACTTCTTCCTTGAGATTCAAGACCAGGGCCTCGAAATGGAGCACCGCATCCATTCTGACCTGTTCCACTTGGAGAAGGATCTCGGGCTGCCCATGGTCGCGACCAACGACAGCCACTACCTCTGCGAAGACGACGCGCACGCCCAGGATGTGATGTTGTGCATTCAGACGGGGAAGTCCATCCAGGACACCAACCGGATGAAGTTCGAGGGCACGCAGTTCTACGTCAAGAACGGCGACGAGATGTTGCGCGTGTTCAAGGACGCGCCCCAGGTGCTTTCGCGCACGCTCGATATTGCCGAGCGCTGCAACCTTCGACTGGAGAAGGTTCCCAGCCCGTTCCCGCACTTCGACGTTCCGGACGGATTCACGCTCGACAGTTATTTCGAGCACATCACGCGGCAAGGATTCGCCCGCCGCATGGAGAACCTGCGCACCGCGGCCACGAACGGCCGGCTCAAGCATTCGCTGGCGGAGTACGAACAAAGACTGGCGCGCGAGCTCGCCATCATCCAACAGATGAAGTTCTCCGGCTATTTCCTGATCGTTTGGGATTTCATCCGCTACGCCCGCGAACGCGGCATCCCTGTGGGCCCGGGGCGCGGATCGGCGGCAGGCGCGGTCGTCGCGTATTCGCTGGGGATTACCGACATCGATCCGCTGCAACATGAACTTCTGTTCGAGCGGTTCCTGAACCCGGAGCGTATTTCCATGCCGGATATTGATATCGACTTCTGCATGAACCGGCGCGGCGAAGTGATCGAATACGTCACCCATAAATACGGAAGGGAAAATGTTGCGCAGATCATCACCTTCGGCACGATGGCGGCCAAAGCCGCGATCAAGGACGTCGGCCGCGCGATGGACATGCCGTACAGCGACGTGGACCGCATCGCGAAGATGGTGCCAACCACGCTGAATATCAAGCTCGACGACGCGCTCAAGGAGTCGGTGGCGCTTCAGGAAGCGTACCAAAAAGATCCTCAGGTGCGGCAGTTGCTGGACACGGCGCGGAAGCTGGAAGGCCTGGTGCGGAATTCCGGCGTACACGCCGCGGGCGTGGTGATTTCGCCGCGACCGCTGATTGAACTCGTGCCCCTGCATAAAACCAAGAACGACGAAATCGTTACCGCCTTCGACATGGTGGCCATCGAAAAGATGGGCTTGTTGAAGATGGACTTTCTCGGCCTGACGACGCTCACCATTCTCGACGACACGCTAAAGCTGATCGCGCAGAAGGGAACGAATCTGAAGCTGGATGACATCCCGCTAGAAGATCACGAGACGTACGAGAAAGTCTTTCATAAGGGATTAACCTCCGGCGTGTTCCAGTTTGAATCGTCCGGCATGAGAGACGTTCTGCGCCGTTATCAGCCGAACTCGATTGAAGATCTCACTGCGTTGAATGCGCTGTACCGCCCCGGGCCGATCCAGGGCGGCATGATTGACGACTTCATCGAGCGCAAGCATGGACGCCGCAAGATTGAATACGAATTACCGGAACTGAAGGAGATTTTGCAGGAGACGCTCGGCGTCATCGTTTACCAGGAACAGGTGATGCAGGCGGCGAACAAACTCGCCGGCTACTCGCTCGGCGAAGCGGACCTGTTGCGGCGGGCGATGGGCAAGAAGAACGCCGAGGAGATGGCGAAGCAGCGCGAGCGCTTTGTGCAGGGAGCGACGCAGCGCGGTTTTCCGCCGAAGAAGATCGAGAAGATTTTCGACCTGATGGCGCAATTTGCGGGATACGGTTTTAATAAGTCGCACTCGGCTGCGTACGCGCTGCTGGCGTATCACACCGCGTACTTGAAGACGCACCATCCGCTCGACTTTATGGCGGCGTTGCTGACTTCGGTGACTGGCAGCACGGATGATGTGGTGAAGTACATCAACGAATGCCGCGAGATGGGAATTGCGGTTGAGCCACCGGATATCAACGTCAGCGATGCGAACTTCACACCGCACGGGCAGGCGATCCGGTTTGGGCTGGCCGCGGTGAAAAACGTTGGCGGAAATGCGATCGAGTCCATTGTCAAGGGACGGAAGAAGCTGGGCCGGAATTTCCGGTCGTTTTACGAATTCTGCGAAGAAGTGGACTTGCGGTTGTTGAACAAGCGCGTGCTGGAGTCGCTGATCAAGAGCGGCGCGATGGATTGTCTTGGGCGCCGGGCACAGCTCATGAAGGCGCTCGACACGGCCATCGAGCAGGCCCAAAAGACGCAGCGGGACGCGCAATCGGGACAGCACGGGCTGTTTGGCGTGTTTGCGGATGAAACCGCGCAGCAGGCGAGCGACGCGCTCCCCAACGTGCCCGACTGGGATGAACACACGCGGCTGTCGGCGGAGAAAGAAATCCTGGGATTTTTTATTACCGGGCACCCGATGGAGAAGTACAAAGAAAAACTCGCTGACCTGAACGCGCTCTCCACCGAAGATATTGCCGCCATGAAGAAATCCACCAACAAGGATGAGAACATCACGACCGCGGGTTTGATTTCGGGACTGCGCGTCGCAAAGTCAAGAAGAGGCGAATTGTGGGCACAGGCCGCGCTGGAAGACATGTTCGGGAAGGTTGAATTGCTGGTCTTTCCCGAGGCCTACAGAAAGCTCGCGGAGAAAGTTAAGCTCGAGGTTCCGGTTCTGATCCGCGGCGGCGTGCGCATTGAAGAAGGCGCAAATCCGAAGGTCACGGCCAACGAGATCATTCCGCTCGACGAAGCGCGAGTGCCGTTGCCGAAGGCGCTCCGCATACGGATTCCTCTGGGGAGCGCAACCAACAGCACGGTCGATGCGTTGCACGCGCTCTGCAGCGAACGCAAGGGCGAGGCGAAAGTGCTCTTCGACCTGGAGCGGGAAGGTGATTTCATGGTGGTGATGGAAGCCGAAGGCTATAATGTAATGCCGGACCGCAGTTTTTTGAGCCGTGTGGAAGAGCTGTGCGGGCGCGGCAGCGTGCGCGTCATCAGTTGATGAGTAATGTGGTGGAGTGACGGGCGTCTCGCGCGTCCTGCCCTGAGCGAAGTCGAAGGGTCGTGCCGGGCGGGGACGCCCGGCTCTCCACTGGCAAAGCTGGAACAGATGCGGCCGATGAGACGAGCGAAAATAAAGCGGGCAGAAAAGTCAGATCCTAGCGCGAAAAATGGCGGGGAGAATCCCGCCATCGCCGCTACGGACTTTATGCTCTCGATAGTGGAAGCGCATCAACCCCGAAAGAATGGAAACGTCATCAAAATGGATTCTGGACTGAAGGCGCAGCAGGAACTGGAAAAAATCGAGGAGCAGATCACGCGCCTGCAGGCGCTGGAGGGGCAGAACGCGGAAACGCTGCGCCAGGTCCAGCAATTGCACGAGCGGGTGAACGACCTTCGCCGCGAGATTTCTTCGCAGCTGAACGCCTGGGAGCGCACGGAACTAGCGCGGCATCCGCAGCGTCCCTACACGCTGGATTATATCGAGCGCATTTTTACCGACTGGAGCGAAATTCACGGGGATCGCGGCTTCCGCGACGATCCCGCGATTGTTTGCGGGATGGCTCGCTTTCACGGCGAGGAAGTCGTCGTGGTGGGCCAACAGAAAGCGCGCGACGCGAAGCAGCGCGTCTATCGAAACTTTGGCATGCCTCACCCGGAAGGCTATCGGAAAGCGCTGCGGGTGATGAAGATTGCGGAGAAATTCAAACGGCCGATTTTTACCTTCGTCGACACCGACGGCGCCTATCCCGGACTGCACGCCGAAGAGCGTGGTCAGGGAGAAGCCATCGCCCGCAACCTGCTGGAGATGGCGCGGTTGGAAGTGCCCATTATTGCGACCGTGATTGGCGTCGGCGGCAGCGGCGGGGCGCTGGCGATTGCCGTGGCCGACCGCGTCTTGATGATGGAGAACTCGGTTTACTCCGTGATTTCGCCCGAGGGCTGCGCGTCGATCATGTGGCGCGATACCAGCAAGAAAAGTCTGGCGGCGGAGGCTATGAAGATCACAGCGAAAGATTTGAACGAACTTGGCTGCATTGATGCCATCATCCCGGAACCTCCCGGAGGCGCGCATACCGACCATGCGCAGGCAGCGGAGTTGCTGGACCGAGCGCTACAGCAGCATCTGGCCGCGGTAAAGCGCCTGCCGGTCGGCGAGTTGCTTGAGACCCGCTATCAAAAATTCCGCAACATGGCGCAGTTCTTCCAGGTGGAAGAGTAGTTGCGGTCGCTCGAAGCGTAACCACAAAACTGCGATCTCAGGACGGGCGGGGACGCCCGCCGCTCCACCGGCAAACTTCTACCCGGAACTAATACCCCCTACAGGATCGGCAAGTGCAGACATGGCTGCACCAGGAAATCCAGCGAGTTGATTTGCTGTAGTGCCTGTTCCACCAGCGACGCCTTGCATTCCTCCAGCGTAATCAGAAAGGGCAGATGTGATTTCGGGCAGCCCGGTTTCTGCAGCACCGAGTCGATGTTGATGCCGCACTGGGAGAGAATTGTCGCGAGGCTGGCGATGATGCCCGGCCGGTCCTTCACCAGAAAGCGCAGATAGTGCTTGGTGGTGAAATCGGAGGTGACTTTTGCAGGGACTACGGGCGTTTTCTCGACCGGCTGTCCAGCGTAACTGATCCCGGCTTGCTTGGAGCGAGCGATGGCCAAAATGTCGGAGACGACCGCGACGGCGGTTGGATGTCCGCCTGCGCCGTGGCCGCCGAAGACGGTCTCGCCACCGTAAGTTCCGGTCGCCATGACCAGGTTTTGGCTGCCTTCCACGCGCGCCAACGGCGAAGAGAGTTCGACCAGCGCCGGCTGGACGGCGGCAAACAGGTCGTCGCCTTTCAACTCGGCCCAGGAAATCTGGCGAATCGTGCAACCCAGCTGGTTCGCGTATTCAAAATCAACGGAGTCGATGGCTGCAATCGAGCGCGCCACGATGCTCTCGGGTCTGACGTTGCAGTGCAGTCCGACTCGCGCCAGGATGGCGAGCTTGGCGCGCGCGTCCAGGCCCTCGATGTCTTCGGTGGGATCGGCCTCGGCGAAGCCCAGTTTCTGCGCCTCCCGCAGTGCGGTGGCGAAGGGAATGCCGTTCGTCTCGATCTGGCTGAGAATGTAGTTGCAGGTGCCGTTGAGAATGCCGCGGATCTTGAAGAGTTCATCGCCGGCCAATCCCTCGTGCAATCCGGAAATCACCGGCACGCCGCCCGCGACCGACGCGCCAAACTGGATCTGCTGGTTCATCTGGCGGGCCAGGCCGATCAACTCAGGACCGCAACGCGCGATCAACTGCTTGTTGGCCGTGACCACGGATTTGCCCGACTCGAGCGCGCGCCGGATCCAGTCTTCGGTGGGCTGAAGGCCGCCCATCACCTCGACCACGATATCCACGTTGGAGGATAGAACGTCGTCGATGTTTTCCGTCCACTGCACCGAGGAGGGAAGCCAGTCCACTTTTTTCCGTGCCACGTTGCGATTGAGGACGTGCGTCAGGCGCAGGTGAGTGTTCGAGCGCTCGCAAAGAATTCTCGCCACGGAACTCCCGACCGTGCCGAAGCCAAGGAGGGCCACGTTGCAGCTTTGTGCGCCAACGTTTCTTGCTCCAACGGCAGCGCTGTTGCCGGTGGCATCGCGTTTAGAGAGACCTGTCATCGTTCTATTATCGCCGAAGCGGAATGGCGGCTGCGTGGCTTGCGCCGAACTCCAACCCAACATCGCCGCCCAAGTGGAGCTTGAGCGGCCGCCGAGACCCCATTACTCCGAAGGTAATAACTGGCGTCTTACGGGCACCCCCCCTCCCCCCGGTCTTTAGGAATCATAGGGTTAGGAGGAAATTCCCGCCAGGTCTTTGAGTTTAAAGGACTTATAGGTAAAGTCTTCCGGAATCAACGACTTAGGTTGTCAAAGCGCGCTGAAAATGGGTTTGGGGCAGCTTCGAGGGCCGTCTTGGTTGACGGGCACAGCTCTACACTGCCCCAATCAGTTCCATATTGTCGCACTGGGCGGGGCTGG
>JBEKDG010000022.1:0-50393 GCA_050014475.1 Terriglobales bacterium
TGACCCATGCTACAGCGACCGAGACGCTGACGGTGGGAACGGATGTGACGTGGACGGACACGGGCAACACCACGGTGACGGTGGCGGCGGGACAGAGCGCGAGCTATACGTTTTCAGCGGTTCCGGTCGGGGGCGGGGCGTTTAGCTCGGCGGTGAGTTTTGGGTGCTCGGGCTTGCCGGCGTTGACCAGGTGCGGGTTTAGTCCGGCGACGATTGCGGCGGGGGCGGGGACGACGGCGGTGACGTTGACGATTTCGACGACGGGGCCGAACGCGGCGAGGGTGGCCGTGCTGCGCACGGCTTGGACCCTTGGGCTGCGCTCAGGGCAGGCTCGCGAGGGCGATCGTCCCCACACGAGCACTCGTCCCTACATTTTGCCTTTCTTCACACTCGCCGGGGTTTTCCTGGTGGGGATGGCAGGGGTCGGGCGAAAGAGACGCGGCAAGCCGCGTCTCTACGGCGGGATTGGGGGAATTTGCTCGGCGCTTGCATTGGTGGCGCTGATTTCTTGCGGCGGGGTTGCGGGCGGCGGTGGTGGTGGAGGCGGCGGGGGCGGTGGCGGAACACCACCAGGAACGTCGCAGATTACGGTGACGGCTACGGCTGTGGGCGGGGCGGCGCATGGGGATGTGGTGACGCTGACTGTGCAGTAGGGCGGAATTCACCGCCGAGACGCAGAGAGCGCTGAGAATTTGTAATTGGTGATTTGCAATTGGTGATTGAGGGCGCGGAGGTGTCCGTACCCACGTCTCGAAAAGCGCGAGACGTGGGGCACCCGCGCCTTTTTTCTTGCGTCACATCTTCTTGTGCCTGCGTCACGGTGTTTGAGCAACGGGTGCGGTAGGATCACTTCGGCGGGCTGCCGTGCTTTGCACGGCTTGGACCCTTCGACTTCGCTCAGGGCAGGCTCGCGAGGGCGCACGTCCCCACAATCAGAGTCAAGGGCCGCGGACGAGAGTGTCCGCGCCACACAGGCTAATTCATGACGTACGACATTGCGGTGATTGGCGGGGGGATTGTTGGGCTTTCGTTTGCCATGCAGGTGGGCGAACGGTTTCCACGGTTGCGGGTGGTGGTGCTGGAGAAAGAGGCGGGAGTGGCTCGGCATCAGACGGGACACAATAGTGGGGTGATCCACAGCGGCGTTTATTACAAGGCGGGATCGCTGAAGGCGCGGCTTTGTGTGGCGGGGGCGCGGGAGATGGTGGAGTTCTGCTCGCGACATGGGATTCCGCATGAGGTTTGCGGGAAATTGATTGTGGCTACGAACGCGGAGGAGGCGGCGCTGCTGGATGAGTTACTGGCGCGGGGCATGGCGAATGGCTTGGAGGGTTTGCGGATGCTGGAGCGCGAGGCGATGCTCGAGATTGAGCCGCATGCGGGCGGAGTGCGCGCGCTGCACGTGCCGTCGACGGGGATCACGGATTATGCGGCGGTAACAGCGAAGTATGCGGAGATCGCGACGGGGCGCGGCGCGGAGGTGAAGACGAACGCGGGGGTTATGGGATTCGGGCGTGCGAGGGACGGCTCGGGGGACACGGTGGTAGTGCGGACGCGCGCGGGAGATTTTTCGGCGCGGTATGTGGTGAATTGCGCGGGGCTGTATAGCGATCGGGTGGCGCGGATGGCGGGAGACGATCCGGGGATGATGCTGGTTCCGTTTCGCGGGGAGTATTACGATCTGGCGGCGGCGCGGCAGGAGTTGGTGCGGGGGCTGATTTATCCGGTGCCGGACCCGCAGTATCCGTTTCTGGGAGTGCACTTCACGCGGCGAATTCATGGGAATGTGGATGCGGGGCCGAATGCGGTGCTGGCATTCGGGCGGGAGGGATACCGGTGGCGGGATTTTGATTTGGGCGAGGCGATGGAAGTGTTCATGGATGCGGGATTTCGGGCGATGGCGCGGCGGCACTGGAGAAATGGGCTGGCGGAGTTTCGGCGGTCGCTGCGGAAGCGGGAGTTTGTGCGGTCTTGCCAGCGGTTGGTGCCGGAGGTGCGGATGGAAGATATGACGCCGGGCGGGTCGGGAGTGCGGGCGCAGGCGGTGGCGGCGGATGGCGCGCTGGTGGATGATTTCCGGTTTGTGGGGCGGGAGCGGTTTTTGCACGTGCTGAATGTGCCGTCTCCGGCGGCGACGGCATCGTTGCCGATTGGGCGGGAAATATTGGGGATGGTGCAGGCGGCGGGAGTGGTGGGATAGGAGATCGAGCTTTCGCCTCGGACACTGTTGAGTACGCGGAGAAAAGCTTCACCACAGGGGGCACCCTTCGACTTCGCTCAGGGCAGGCTCCGGAACACAGGGGAAGGCTGGGCGGGCTTCGTGGTGTTAGTCTGGTGCACTACTATTTAGGCAAGGTTGGAGAATCCTATGGGGCAGAGTGTTGGTAAGAAGAAAGTGGCGGTTTTGGGCGCGGGGAAGATGGGATCGATTCTGCTGCAATCTTTCTTGCGCGATGGATTGCTGTCGCCGGGGCAGACCTGGGCAACGGTGGCGCATCCGGAGCGGGCGCGGATGCTGAAGGAAAAGTTGAAGGTGCACGCGGGGACCGACAACTCCGAGGCGGTGAAGGACGCGGACATTATTTTTCTCTGCGTGAAGCCGCAGGTGGTGGCGGACGTGGTGCGGGAGATTCGCGCGCACTTGAATGAGAAGCAACTGGTGATTTCGGTGGCGGCGTCGGTTCCGACGGAGATGATTGAGCGGGCGATGGAGAAAGAAGTGCCGGTGGTGCGCGCGATGCCGAATACTCCGTGCGTGCTGGGCGCGGGAATGACGGCGCTGTGCAAGGGGAAGTTCGCGACCAGGCAGCATCTGGAAACGGCGACGAAGTTTTTCGATGCGGTGGGGCGGACGGTGGCCGTGGACGAAAAACACATGGACGCGGTCACGGGATTGTCGGCGAGCGGGCCGGCGTATATCTACATCATTCTGGAATCGCTGGCGGAGGCGGGGGTGAAGGTGGGACTGCCGCGCGATATCGCGACGCTGCTGGCGGCGCAAACAACGATGGGCGCGGCGCGGGTGGTGCTGGAGACCGGAGATCATCCGGCGCTGCTGAAGGATGCGGTGACGACACCGGCGGGATGCACGATCGACGGCATCATGGAACTGGAAGAGGGCAAGCTGCGCGTGACTTTGATCAAAGCGGTGGTGAAGGCGGTGCAGCGGGCCAAGGAGTTGGCGTTTTCGTAGGGTAGGTGAGAGCCGCCCACTCATTCAAAAAACGCGAATGAGCGGGCACCCGCGGTTTCCTGGACACCCCGCCCTAACAAGATTTGCGGCGGCGCTACACTCGATGCCCTGATACAAAGCTGGACGATTGCCTATTGCTCGTTTCATAAATCGGTTTCTGGGGAGACCGGCAGTTCCCTCAGGGGCTAAAGCCCGGCATTTATGCGGATCGTGGCGGCCCGGCTGAAGCCGGGCCCTTTCAAAGAACCATTTATCAAATACGCACTAGCAGGCTGCGGAAAAAGCATCTCGCGCGCCGCAGTCTGACCTCAGCGGCTAAAGCCGGTGCTGAAAATACGCCAGTTATCGCAGCGCTGAAGCGCTGCGCCACCCCAAATCAAGTGCAACATCGAGTTTTTCCGCAGCCTACTAGTTGGGCAGTGCGAAGGTCAGGGTCACATCGGTCTGGAACTGGGCGGGGTGGTCGTGTTGGCGGTAGGGTTGATAGCGCCAGTTGCGAACGGCTTCGGCGGCGGCGGCGGCCAGGACAGGGTCTCCGCTGAGGGTGCGGATGTTGGAGACGGAGCCGTCTTCGGCGACTTGGACTTCGAGGACGACGGTGCCGGCGCGGTGGGCGGCCAGGGCTTCGGGGGGATACAGGGGCTCGGTGCGGCTGAGGAGGCGGGCTTCGGATTGCGCGGGAGCCAGCCAGACGCTTTGGGCCGGGGCGATCTTCGTTGGGGCGATCTTAGTTGGGGCGATCTTCGTCGTCGACGATGCTTCTACGATGGAATCGCTGTCTTGCCTGGTGGAATCGGGGTTGGCTTGTCGATGCTTCGCTCGGTCGGGCTTGGAGGGAGCGGGCTTCATGCGGAAGATGACTTTTCCTTTTTCATAGACGACTAATTCGTCTTGGGCGGGGGCGGCGGATTTTGCCGATGCTGGAGGCGTTTTTGCGGCGGCCGTTGATTTCGTCGCGGCGGATTTTGTCCCGCCGGCGGCGGATTTTATTGGCTCGGCCGGTGCGGAGTTGGCCGGGATGGGCTGAGACATTTGGGTATGGGATGCGCTGGGGCTTAGCCATCCGATGCGGGAGCCGATGAGGAAGCTGACAGCGATGGTGGCGAGAATGGCTAGAGATCCGAGGACCAGGGTCCAGGCTTCGTAGGGAGAGCGGCGAGGGGGCAGAGGGCTGGGTGCGATGAAGTCGGGCGGCGTGAACTCGGGCGGGACGAAATCGGATGGAATGAGCGCGGGCGGGACGAGTTCGGGCGATGCGACTGCGGCGGCGGGCTTGCGCTGACTGAGTTCGATGGCGGCTTGGCGGATGCGGGCGCACTCCTCGGCGAAAGCTTCGAGCACTTTTTGATGGTTGTGGGAGAAGGCGGCCGGAGAAGTAGAAAAAACTTCGAGAACTCCGGTGAACCGAGCGTTCTTGTCGTTACTGTCGAAGACGGGAACGATGAGGATGGAGCGGATGCCGCGGCGGCGGGAGATGGCGGGGTCAACGCGGGGATCGAACTCGGTATCGACGGAAAGCTGCGGCTGACGAGTTTGAAGGCAGGCGCCGGAGAGACCGTCGCGGGTGTTGAGAGCGACCCCGAGATCGGGGGCGAGGTGTCCGGTGGCGGCGCGGCAGACCATTTCATCGCCGCGGACGAGGGCGAGCGCGGCGCCGCTGGCGCGGGTGGCTTCGGCGGCGCGGACTACGAGTTCGTTGAGGACTAAATCGAGAGCGAGGTCGGGCGAGAAACCGGCGAGGAGGTGCTGCTCGAGAATGCGGGTCGGGTCAGGAGACGAATCGTCAGGGTGGAACTCGGACCTCGACATAGGTTGCGGGAACATATTTTGTTCCGGCGGCCTGCGGTGATGCGGGAGAAAGCAGGCCCAGAGGGGAGTTTCCCGCGAAATGCGGGGGAAGTCAATCGGCGGGGAGATTTGGTAATCGGGTAATTTTGTAATTTGGGGCGGGGGCTATCCGCGCCTTCTTGTTTGGCGGCGGAGGGCGGAAAGACTGACCACAGGGGACACAGAGGAACACAGGGGAGTTAGATCAGCGTCTTTGACTGATGGGGGATTGGGCGCACACAGTTTTACGCGGGCGGGGGCGCCCGCGCCACACTAGCCGCTCGCTTTAGTAATCGAAGCGGAGGCGAAGAGAGAAGGTGCGGGGAGAGGCGATCGCGGTGCCGGAGAAGACGCTGGCAAAGTCGATCAGGTTGAGGCGGTCGTTGAGATTGCGAATATCGCCTTGCAGGCGCAGGGCGCGCGATTCTTTCTTGTAGAGATCGAGGGCAGCGGAGAGATCGGCAGAGAAGGATGGGCGCACGCGTCCGGCGCTGAGGTTGACGCGGTCAACTACGGCCTGGCCGAATTCGGCGACGAGGGTTTGGGTTGACTCGCCGTTCAGGTCGACGGGAAGGCCGGTGCCGTAGGAGGCGCCGACGGAGGTCCAAAAGCGCGACCAGGGCTGGTACCGGAGCTGTCCGTGCGCGGTGTGGCGCTGGTCCTGGGAAATCCAGATGCGGGCGTTGGAGTTGAGCAGCTGTGAAGCGTCCGGGCCGAGAAATAATCCGCCGACCACGGGAAGACGCGCGGAGGCAACCATGTAGGAGTAGTTGAACCAGGCGGACCACGGGCCCCACTGCGGGAAGGCGAGCTGGCTTTCGGCGCCGTAGATGTGGGCGGAACTCACGGCGATGGGGAAACTGACGCCGGTATCGAGGAGGGGATCGTCGTCGGCGAAATTGCGGGTGTCGCGCTGGAAGACATTGGCGGAGATGTGAGCTTTGTGGAACAGCTCCCTGGTGGCGCCGAGTTCGTAGTAGTTGGCGCGCGAAGGACGGACCGGGAGCTGCGCGACTTCGTTGTTGAGAGTGCGGGCTTCGGGCGACGCGCTCAACAGCAGGTTTTCGATGGCGGGAGTGCCGAAGGCGCGGTCGTAGGATCCGCGGAACACAACGCCGAGTTTGGGGACGTACCAGGCGAAACCGAAGCGCGGGCTCCAGGCGGACTCGGTGACGCGAACGCTGTAGTGGTCGAAGCGAATTCCGCCGCTTAGACTCAGGTTGCCGAAATGCGCGCTGTCCTGTACGAAAAACGCCTGCTCGCGATCGTCACCGGATTGGTGGAAGAAGAAATTGAGCGGCGTGGAGGGATCGAAGAGGGGCTGGCCGTTAAGCTCGGTGGCGGTGATGTGGTAGGAGAATAGTTCGTGAACGAAGCTGTAGATGGAATCGGCTCCGGCTTTGATTTCGTGGTGGTGGAAATTGGCGGCGACGGTGGCGCTGAGATAGCCTTCGCGGAAACCGCGGTCCTGAAACGGCTGAATAGGCCAGGAAGATGCGTTCGAAGTGAGGCGGGCTTCGTCGTCGCGCACGCGCCCCTGCACCGTGCCGAGTACGTTGGAAGAGAAGGTGTGCCGATACGAGACCTGGCCTGAGACTTCCCGATTGCCGCGATCCTGGCGCTGCAGGTTCTGCTGCTGGACGAGTTCGTTCGGAACGAGAAAACCGGCGCGATCGAAACTGAGCGAAAGGCGGAGACGATCTTTTGTAGTGAGATCGCGCTCGAAGCTGGCTTTGATTCCGGCGAGGGTGGCGCTATTGGTGAAGTTTTGGAGAACCGGGGGATCGAGAAAGCGGCCGGTGCGAGCCGCGTCCATGGAGAGGCCGAAGATGTTGCGGCCGTCGAAATAACTGGCGCCGAGGTAGGCGTTCCCGGTGTCAAAACTTCCTCCGCCGAGGATGACGGTGCCGTGCGCGCCGCGCGCGGGATTGCGATCGGTCACGGTTTCAACCACGCCGCCAACCTTGCGGCCGAATTCGGGAGGAATGCCGGAGGTGTAAGTCTTGACCGACTGCACATCGTCGAGATCGTCGGAGGGAGAGAAGGCGGGTGAGCGGTTGTTGAGGATGGGGAGTCCGTCCACGACGTACTGCGTGTCGTATTCGGAAGCACGGGGATGGAGAACTCCGTTGGCCTCGAGCACCCAGCCGGGTTGCGATTGAACGACGTCGATGGCCTGGCGTCCGGGAATGGTGGCGGCCCAATCGCGCAACGTGGGCGCGCCGATCTGGTAAGTGTTGCCGGCGTTCGTGGTATCGAGAAGCGTGTCGGAATCCTTTACGTCGATGGTCTGGGCGACGGTGGCAACGGAGAGGACGACGGAAATTTTCTGGGGCAGCTCGGAGCGAATCTCGAGCAGCGAATTGTAGGGGGCGAATCCGGCGTGCTCCAGCGTCAGATGGTAGGTGCCCAGAGGCAACTTCTTGGCGGTGTATTCGCCAGTGGGAGCGGTGTCGAAGGCGAGTTCGAAGTGGCTTGCCTGGCTGATGAGAAGGCCCCGGGCGGGCAAGACGGCGCCGTCGGAATCGGTGACGGAGAGGCGGAGTTCGCCGGAGCGATCCTGCGCGCGGGCTAGCGGGGACATAAGCACAATCAGGAGTGCTGCGCTGATCAGGACGGCGTTGATCGGGACACGCGGCAGATAGATTCTCCGAGGTCGGCGGGGATGCCTGGGGGATATTTTACAGCGATCCCGAGCGGAGGCTGGTGGACGGGAGCGCTACTACTTTCGGGCGGGGGGCGGATGTCGCTACACGGGCAGGCTGCTAGAATGCTGACCGTCCGGGCGGTGATGGTGGTCACTGATTTTTGTGAGATTCGAATTCCCATTCCTGGGCTCGGTGGATGCGTTGATGACGATAGAAAAGCGGTCAGCGCTGGAAAGACTGCTACAGTAAGAATCTGCACACCGACGAGCCGGAGGTGCAAATGGAAATTCAAGGAGAAGACTCGCTATGCGCATCGCGGTGGTCGGTTCCGGATACGTGGGGTTGGTAACGGGAGTGTGTTTTGCGGATCTGGGGCACGAGGTTGTCCTGGTCGATAACGACGAAAAGAAAATCGCGGCACTGAGGAACGGCGAGGTGCCGATTCACGAACAATTTCTGCCCGAGTTGCTGGCGCGGCATCGGGGACAGCGCATCAAGTTTTCCGGCGACTTGCAGGCGGCCACACGGGAAAGCGAGGTAGTGTTCATCGCGGTCGGGACACCGCCGACCGAAAGCGGGGACGCGGATCTGTCGTATGTGGAGTCGGTGGCGCGGGAAATCGCCGGGGGCGTGGACGAGTACAAGGTGGTGGTGGAGAAGAGCACGGTTCCGGTGTATACGAGCCAGTGGATCCGGACCATCATCATGAGGAACGGGGCCGATCCGTCGCACTTCGATGTGGCTTCGAATCCGGAATTTCTGCGGGAAGGGACGGCGGTTACAGATTTTCTCTATCCCGACCGCATCGTGGTGGGAGTCGAGAGCGAGCGGGCCGCGGAGGTCATGCGCCAGCTCTACGGCCCGCTGACCAGTGGATGGTACTACGGGCGGGGGGATGCGATTCCGCGTCCGGAAGCGGCTAAGGTGCCGCCGCGGTTGATCATCACGAGCACAAAAAGCGCGGAACTCATCAAGCACGCTTCCAACGCATATCTGGCGATGAAGATTTCTTTCATCAATGCGGTGGCGTCGATCTGCGAATCGGTGGGCGCGAATGTGCAGCAGGTGTGTGACGGGATTGGAACGGATTCGCGGATCGGGCCGCGATTTATGAATCCGGGGATCGGGTATGGGGGATCGTGCTTTCCGAAAGACCTGATGGCATTCCGGGCAGTCGCGAAGGAAAGCGGATACGACTTCCGGCTGCTGGAAGAAGTAATCCGTATTAATGAGGATCAGCGGCACCGGTTTCTGCGCAAGGTGCGGAGCGTGCTCTGGACTTTCCGCGGCAAGCGACTGGGCGTGCTGGGGCTGGCGTTCAAGGGCGGGACCGACGATATTCGGGAGTCGCCGGCGGTGCTGCTGGTGCAGGAACTGCTGCGCGAGGGCTGCCACATTTCCGCATACGATCCAGCGGCGATGGAGCGGGCGAAAGAGGTGCTGAAATCGGGCGTCGAGTTCGCGGCGGATGCGTACGAGGCGGCGACGGGCGCAGATGCGCTGCTGATCCTGACGGAGTGGGAAGAGTTCGCGGCGCTGGATCTGGAGCGTCTGCGCACGCTGGTGAAGTATCCGATCGTGCTGGATGGGCGGAATCTGTATGATCCGGCGGTGATGGTGGAGCACGGATTCTCTTATTATAGCGTGGGGCGTCCGGCAGCGTTGACGGAAGAGTTGCCGGGGGCGACGCGATCGAAGATAAGGGAGCGCGCCTGAGTCCATGAACACGCAACGTGCGCTGGTGACTGGAGGAGCAGGCTTTCTGGGATCGCATTTGTGCGATGGGCTGCTGGGCGAGGGCTATGCGGTGCTCGCGGCGGACAATCTGCTGACGGGACGGCTGGCGAACATTGAGCATCTGCGGAACGATTCGCGATTTGAGTTTGTGGAGAAGGATGTTTGCCAACCCGGCGAGTGGGGCGCATTGGATTATGTATTTCACTTCGCGAGTCCGGCGAGCCCGGTGGACTATGCCGCACACGGGATCGAAACGCTGCGGGTGGGGTCGTATGGGACGTTTGAAGCGCTCGAAACGGCGCTGCGGTGCGGCGCGAAATTCATGATGGCATCGACATCGGAGTGCTACGGAGATCCGATGGTGCATCCGCAGACGGAGGCGTATTGGGGGAATGTGAATCCGGTGGGGCCGCGGTCGGTGTACGACGAGGCGAAGCGGTTTTCCGAAGCAGTGACCATGGCGTATCACCGCTATCACCAGGTGGACACGCGGATTCTGCGCATCTTCAACACGTATGGGCCGCGGATGCAGATCAACGACGGGCGGGTGATTCCGAATTTTATGTGGCAGGCGCTGCGGGGAGAAAATCTTACGGTGTATGGCGACGGCAGCCAGACGCGCAGCTTCTGCTACGTAAGCGATGAGGTGGATGGGATTCTGCGGCTGGCGCGGTCGCCGGAGCATGAGCCGGTAAATGTCGGGAATCCGACGGAGTTCACGATTCTGGAGTGCGCGCGGAAAGTGATTGCGACGACGGGGTCGGAGAGCGAGATCAAGTTCGAAGCGCTGCCGCAGGACGATCCGAAGCAGCGGCGTCCGGATATTTCGAAAGCGAAGCGGCTGCTGGGATGGGAACCGAAAGTGGAGCTGGAAAGCGGGCTGAAGCTTTCGCTGGAATATTTTCGCCGGGCGGTGGCGGAGAAAGAGCAGCCGGCTTAGCGGGCGTGGCCTCAGCGGCTAAAGCCGAACTCAAGACCGTGCAGTTACCGCAGCGCTGAAGCGCTGCGCCACCCAACATCAAGTGCGACCTCGAGTTTTTCAGCGGGGCTGTTCGTCCAGCGACGGACCGGCGGAGAGAACGGCGAGCAGGCGCATAATTTCTTCGCGCTCGACGGAATCGCGGAACATGAAGCGCACGCCCATGCCGAAACCGGGATGGGTGGCTAGCACCCGACCCTGGATTCTCAATTTCGTGCTGGCGGTGCGAACCAGAATCTCCACGCCCGACTGCCCGGAGATTGGAGTTGGCATTTCGACGTAGCAACCTCCCTCGCTGATGTCGGACAGGATGCAGCGATTGGGAACCTTGCTGCCGAGGCGGTAAACTTCCGCTCCGAGTTTGCAGGCGAAACGCAGCTCTCCGCGGCGGTTGCCGGCATTGGAGATGAGGCTGGAATCTATTGGCTCGCGCTTTGGCTCGCGACTGGTGCGAGGCGGGGTCGCGAGCGACTGGTTGGCGGAGGACCTGTTTACCGGCACTTGGGCGGGCACGCCGGTTGCGGGGTGGGCATTGGTGTTCTGCTGCAGCCAAGTCTGCATGAGGCGGCGCGAAGACTGGGGCACGTCGAGGAAACGAATTCCGGTGCGGCCGCTGGCGTCCTGCCACGCAACCTCACCCGACAAGCGGACCTGTTGCTGCTGACCGGGAAGTGCGAAATCGAAATAAACCTTGCACGCGGGCGGAAGGTGGCTGGGGGTGCGGATCGAAGTTCCGCCGTCGCTGAGGTTGGTCAAAACGACGCTCAGTTCGGGCGCTCCGGGAAGGGCCACGTTGGCGGTCGAACTGAGGGGCGTGCGTGGAGCGCGGCGGCGTTCGCGGCGCAGGAGGCCGCGGGCGGCGCGCAAACTGATGCGGGTGCGCTCGGAAGAGAGCGGGCGGTAGAGCACAAAGTTGGCGCCGAGCCCGAACACGGGGCGGACATTGAAGCCGCTGTCCACGACGGCAATCAGCATACTGGCGCGGTTCTTGGCGGACTGGCGCAAGCGCGCCAGGAACTCTTCGGAACTCTGGTCGGCGCGATAGTCGAGGACGATGGCGTCAAAGCGCTGGCTTTCGAGCAGATCTAACCCGCGCGAGATCGAGGGCGTGTGCTCGGCCGCCATTCCCAGTTCGGACAGGATGAGCGTGAGCAGGCTGGCGGAGTCCTGATCCGGGCACACCACGAGGGCGCGTAGATCCATAGTAACAGCATGGTAAGAGAGGGTCGGTGCCAACGACAAGTTACCTGCGTCACGGTGGTCGTGCAATTTGGACTTTCTTTCTTAATGTTCTTGTCCTTCGTAGTTTTCTTCCGGCTTTTGAGCGCGCGCAGCAGGTCACGACTTTGGTCATCTTTCGATTTCTGTTGGCGGGGGATAAGCTGACCGGACGGTCGTGGGATTTTCTTTGAGCGCGGGCTTTAATTAGTAATTGCCCGATTAAGTCTTCGGTGGCAAGACTGGATGTTCTGAAGCGGCGACTCTCGGCGGCTAAAGCCGCTTGTGTGGCGGGTTTTAACGGCATGGCTGAAGCCATGTCCCTTCAAAGCTACCCGGGAACCAAACTTGATCAGAGTTTCCCTTAGCACACCCAATTCCGAGCATGCGGCGGGGGGGGGGCGGTTGAAAGGGAGTGCGCTTTCGCAAACGAACGGCTCGTGGCACGATCGTAACTCTCCTGGAATTACCTTACGAAAAGACAGTGTACGAAGGGCCGGTGTACCCCGGTACTTTGACGTACCACGGAACAGTTCCTAACATCACGTTAGTCAGACCGGTGTCGGGACGGCAATCTGCAAAAGGCCGCTGGAGATACCGGGCTGACCAATCGCAGTTACACGAATTTGTTCTTACGATCTTGTTTCACGGAGCGGGAAACGGCAGGTAGGGCAAATGCTTATGAGAAGCCTGGAAACAAATGCGGGGCATCGCAGGCATCGGGAGAGCGGCTTCAGCCTGCTGGAAATGCTGACGGTGGTGGCGCTCAGCATCGTCATGGTGGCGATCACGTTCATCAGCATGGTGCCTGTAATGAAGCAGCAGCGTGTGACCAATGCGTATAACACCACGCTGGCGGCGATGCGTCTGGCGCGCGACAACTCGATATCGCAGCGGACGTCGTACTCGGTGACTTTTAGCAACGCGGCCATACCGAACACGATCGTCGTGGCGCCGACGCTCGGATTTGGGGGCAATCAGAACGCGAATGGAACGTTAATTACGTATACCTATCAATTGCCGACGGACGTGACGTTTCAGACGAATTCAGCGATCTCCGCCACGGCGGCTCCCGACAGCGGAGCGGGGGCGAGCTTCGGCACGGGGACGAACGCGATTGACTTTGGCTACACGGCAGCAAGCAACACCGGGGGACAAAACATAATTTACTTCTGCCCGGACGGTTCGGCACAGACCGCGTCGTGCACTGAAACAGTGAATGGAATCGTGTATTCGACAGCGGGAGGGTATTCGCTCAACTGGGATGATGGTGTGGTGTACCTCGCGCGCACGGGAGATTTGCTGAGTTCGCGGGCGATAACGCTGTGGGGCGGTACGGGGCGCATTCACGGATGGCGGCTCTACGCCAAGACGGGAGGATATCAATGGCTTCGTCAATGATCGGGCGGGACGGGAATACTCGATCGCGGAAGCAAGGGGAGGGCGGATTCTCGCTGCTTGAAGTCATGATCTCGATGGTCATCCTGACGGTGGGACTGGTGAGCCTGCTGGGTGTATTCGGGCTGGCCATGGCTGCGACGCAGAGCTCGCAGGAGGACATGATCGCCAAGCAACTGGCGAACGAGGCGTACGAGAGCATCGTGACCGCGCGCAATTCGTCGCAGCTTAGCTGGAGCCAAATCCTGAATGCATCCTCCTGCGGCAGCGGCGTCAACCCCTCCAGCGGCGGCATTTTCCTGAGTGGGACAACCGCGCTCTACAAAGCGGGAGCGGACGGAATCATTGGGACGTGCGACGACATGGTTGCGGGCGAGCAAACCCTTGAAGAACCGGGACCCGATGGGAACTATGGGAGTACGGACGATGTGATGCTCCCTCTGACCGGCTATCAGCGCACTATTACGATCTTGCCGGTGACCGCGGGCGGCGTCCCGGTGGCTTCGATACGAAGCGTGACGATCACCGTGCAGTACACGACTCCCCAGATGAATCGGCAAAAAACCTACACCCTGAATTCGTACATTTCGCAGTACCAGTAAGTAAAGGTGAGTTATGGGTGATCGATCGACAAAGCGCGAACGTGGATTCAGCCTGCTGGAAATGACTATCGCCATGGCACTGGGAACGCTTGTGATGGGGGCGGCGGTGCAGCTCTACAGCAAGGGCGTGGCCGCGACCTGGACGGTTTCGCAGCGGGCGGAGCTGCAGCAGGATTTCCGGGCCGCCTCCAACATTCTGACGCGAGACCTGAGCCTAGCCGGGGCGGGTCTGACCCAGGGTGCGGCGATCGAGCTGGCGACTTCCGCGACCATTCCGGTGTATGGCTGCGATCAGACAGGGGCATGCTACCTGGGCAGCGCCAACAACGCCGCGGCAACGTTTCCGAAGCAGGGATCCGCGCCCTATCTTTATGGGCTGATCCCGGGATACCAAGCCGGGCCGACTATGACCAGCAACCCAAATGCCACCGATACGGTCACGGTGGTCTATACGGACAGTACTTTTCTCTTGAACTGCTACAAGGCAACCGTCACGAGCGCGACGGTCGTGACCTTCTCGCTACCCTCGCCGCTGACTTGTACGTTACCGAGCGGCGTGACTACGCCGCAAGCCCTGAACGACGCGGTGGTTGGGCTGACGGCTGGCGATCTGATTCTTTTCAGTACCACCCCCCAAGTGGTGGCCGAAGTCACGGGCACCCCCACTGCGACGGGCGCAACCACCTTCACCGTTCCCTTCGCCGCCGGCGATGTGCTGAAGATGAACCAGGCAGGCACCAGCACCAACAGCCTGGCCAAAGTGACTACGGGCACGCAAACGTCGGCACAGCGTCTTATGGTGATCTCCTACTACCTCGACAACACTCCCAGCCCGCCGCGACTGATGCGGCAGATCAGCGGACACTCCCCGATGCCGGTAGCGGAAAATATTGTTTACATGAAGTTCAGCTATGACATGTACAACGACAACACCGGGTCACCGGCGATAAACCAGTGCAACCCCGGCGACAACACTACTGCCTGCAATCTCCTTAACGGTTCGACTGGTTCGGCTGGACTTTGGTACAACCAGATCACCAAGATCAACATTTTGCACATGGCGCTGGACAGCACGGTGAAGGGCGCACAGGGCGGTTATCAGGGATTGGATTTAGAAACATCGGTAAGCGCGCGGAACCTGACGTACAACGACAACTATAACAATAATTAGCGGCGGAGACGGCGAAGAGAAGAAAGAAGAAGAGGAGCAATACGATGGGGCACGGCACCATGGGGGGTTACGGTATGAAAAGCGCGAGACTGCGCACCAAAGGATTCACGCTGATTGCGTCGTTGCTGCTGTTGTTGCTGCTGTCGGGGATGGCAATCGGGCTGCTGATGATGGTCAACACCGAAGGCAAGGTGGGCGGAACCGATCTGCAGAATGCTGTCGCCTATCACGCCGCCGAGGGTGGGATCGAAAAAATGGCCTCGGACCTGGCCGGGGTGTTGCAGAACGCGCAGGCCACCACTGCCTCCGAAATCTGCGGGGTGGGCGGACCAACGTTCGGCGGCTCGGCCGCCAACCTACCGGCGATGACGGGGGTCACCTGGAAGGAATATCAGGTGACGCCGGGGGCGCTGGGGTCGAATTGCCCCACATCGATTCCGAAACCGGCAACGGGAAGCAACTGGAACCCAATCCAATCCGGACCGAACCAGGGCTTGTGGGCGCAGGTCATCCCGATCAGCATGCAGGCGACGGCGGCCTTGCCGGGCGGGCAGGAAGTAAGCATGATGCGGAGCGCGCAGATCGCGCTGATTCCGGTGTTCCAGTTCGGAGCGTTCTCGGAAGGCGACCTGGCCTTCTTCAGCACCCCCAATCTCGATTTTAACGGACGCGTTCACACCAACGGCGACCTGTATCTGGGCGTGGGAGGCGGCAACACGCTGACGTTTCACCACAAACTGGAGGCCTATGGGAATGTTGTGGAGAATTATATTCCGAACGGACTGACAGTTGGCAACGCCAACGACACCGGCACGGTGTACATTCCGACCAACGACCCGGGTTGCACCCCGAATACGACGACGAGTTGCGTGACCAAGGCTACGAACGGCGGCTCTGCCTACGGGGATGGCAGCGTGCAGGGTAAGGGGGGAAACCCGCCGCAATCGACCTATATCCCAGCGAGTGGGACCGACACTTGGACTCCTTTTTCCGCGACCGCTACTAACCACGAGCTCATCAACGGGAACTATGGAAATACGGCTGCCAAACAGGCGGGGACGGGGGCCCGGAAACTGTCGATGCCATTCGTCAACGGAACCAACTATCCTTACGAAATTATTCGCCGGCCACCGGCGGGCGAGGCTACCTCGACGGCGCTGTCCGATTCGCGCGAATACAATATGGCGCAGATTCGCGTGCTGCTGAGCGACGATCCGACGGAATTTCAGAATGGCAGCGGATATTCAGATACAAACAACGTCCGGTTGGCGAATGTAACGCAAAACTCGACGACGGCAACACAATACGGGGTCACGCTGACTTCCGGCAATATCGGACCCTCGTTCACGGCGAACTCCTACAACTTGTACTTCGCCACTGCGTCGAACTCGGTTCCAATTAACTGCAACAGTGCAAATCCCTGCTCGGAGTGGCCCTACCCACCCGCGCCGTGGACGAGCACGCTGGCGGCGCCGACGGCAAGCGCTGTCCCCCTCCTCTATTCGAACACTACAGTCGCCGCCCCGTATGACACGGCGGCCAGCATTCCCACCCTCAACTCGTCGGGCAACATTACCAGCCCCCTCCTGCCGGTCATCCTTTGCCCCAGTCAGGCAGTTCTGGGTCACCTGCCGCTGACAGCCGCAAATGGCGGGCCCTACTCCGCAGCCTGCCCGACCCAGCCGGCGAATACGCCAGTATCTCCGTATTACTACTACCAGACGGGCGCCACTACCTCTGTTGCCTCCACCGGAAACATCGCCACCGACGTCAAGAGCCAACAAACCGCGACCTGGAACCTGATTGATGGCTGGTTGCGGGTGGAATACAAGGATAGTTCAGGAAACTGGCACCCGGTAACCAATGAATGGCTGCAACTGGGATTTGCGCGGGATGTGACGTCGCCTACGGCCAATATGAAGGGTAAACCTACGACTGGGAAGAAGAATCCGATCAATCCGAACGCGATTCTGCTGCTGCAGGAGCCGGCGGATCGCCTCAATCCCAGCATTAGCGCGACGCTCCCAACTACAGCCGTGAACACCGCTGCCTGGACCACCAACACCAGTGGCTGGGCTGCCCCAACTTGTACCGCGACGCACACGATTGGAAGCACTACCTACTGCTCGGCGTGGACAGGGGATCAAGCGCCGCTAGCTCTGGTGGACACGACGGGGGGCGTGTACTGGGAGTTTGGCCCTTCATCGTCGCCGACAGCACAGAGCGTCACCCAGTACAACTGGTATCCCATCAACTTTTACGATGCGCGCGAAGGCGAGGCTCGGGACGTGGACCAGGGCAACAATAGCTGTACGACCAACGGGGCGATGAATGCCGTTGAAATCGACGTGGGCAACCTGCAGCAATGGCTGAACGGAAACATCGGCACCAGTGGCCCCAGCGTGGATTATGCCACGCAGAATGGATACGTGCTGTATTTTTCGGACCGGCGGGGCATGCTGTTGAATCCGAACATCACTTCTTCGCACCCCGCGGGCACTAAGAGCGGAGACTCGGGTCTGGAGGATGTGGTGAACTCCTCCAGTCAAGCCGGCACGCCTGACGGAGGGCTGGAACCGACTTTTGCCGGCGCGCCCTTGTCTCCTTCGGGTGTCGCCTTATCTCCCGAGGACGTCAATGAGAACGGAGTGCTGGACAACTGGGGTACGGCAAGCACGGGATTGGGCCAGTACAACGGCGTCGTGAACCAAAATGCCCAGATCTTCGCGGCCACGCCCGACAACCCTTATTCTCCGCGCATCGCCAGTTGCGGCACCACCGGGCGCAAGAACTGGGTCAGCGGGGCGCGCCATGTTTTGAAACTGGTGGATGGATCGCTCGGCAACCTGCCGATAACCCCGGTTGGAACTCCGGAAACAATTGCCGGCAACACCGCAACGTACTATGGCGGATTCACGGTGGCATCGGAGAATCCGGTGTACATCCAGGGCGACTACAACAGTGTCACGTCCCCCACAGAGGACACGTTCTTTACGAACCAGCAGAATACGGCACCGGCGAAAGACGAGGCTGGGTACGTTCCAGCCTCGATCGTTGCCGACGCGGTCACGCTTCTCTCCAATAGTTGGGACGACAGGGTAAGCATGGTTGGCATCCCCGGCAACACCGATGTCACTTATAGAGTCAACGGGGGCAATTATGCAGGCAATCGTGAAGCCACCACTACCAGCTACCGGGTGGCGATCGCTGGAGGTAAGAACATGGCCTTCCCGTTCCCGAACTGGGCGAACACGAACCCGGACTACCCCTTCGGCACCGATGGAGGAGTGGGCAACTTCCTGCGCTTCCTGGAAGACTGGAGCGGACAAGCCCTGAACTACGGAGGCTCGCTGGTGAGCCTGTACTACTCAACCTATAACACCGGGATCTTTAAGTGCTGCACCTACGCGGTGTATTCTCCGCCGACACGTAACTACGTTTTCGACGTGGACTTCACCCTTCCGGGAGGCGTAGGCCTGCCACCCGGGACGCCGCTGTTCCGCGACGTGGAAACCCTGGGCTACCGGCAACTGTTTACGACACGCACCAACTAATGCGTGGAGGGAGGGCGTCTCGCCCGTCCAGCCGGGCGGGGACGCCCGGCTCTCCACCAGCAACTCACCCCGATCCGCAAGGGATCGGGGTTTTTGTTGCCGGTCTCGGAAGGTGCACCCAGTCGTTGGTCGGTGGTTGTTAGTCGTTGGCAAGCAAAAGTCTTTGATGTCTACGATCTTCTCAAACGAGTGGCCGAGTCGAACCGCGAACGACTAACGACTAACGACCAACGACTGGGCTGCTGTCCCCTGTGCCTTCGATTTCAGCGGGGCTTGCGCAGGGGCGGGATTGGTTCGCTTCCCTTGCGGGCAGCGGGTTCGGGCGGCGGGGCGCTGACCGCCAGATCGGCGGACCAGCAATCGGCAAGAATCTTCCATGTGCCGGCGGGCTGCCGCACCAGGACGACCAGATATTTTCCGCGCTCTTCGCGGCGCTTCCCCATGGCGACGGGCACGAGCATTTTGCAGCGGCCGAGGTCGAGAGCAATCTCACCGAGCACTTCCAGGCGCAGCGATTCCATCTCTACGTCGCCCAATCCGGCTTCGAGCAGGGAGATAAGAAATTCCCGGATCGCCGGCAGGCTGCGAACCGGCGGAACGCTGGAGCGGATGAGCGTAGCGTCGGCGGCGTAGAGTTCGAGCAGGTCGTCGATGTGCCTGGTGTTGCAGGCCTGCGCCCAGTCCTGGACAACCTGGCGAGCGCTGGCTTCGGCGCGGCCGCCGGTCGATGTTCCCAAAGAACCGGTTCCCGCCGAGCCGGGAGCACGACCGCGAGGAACAGAAGACTCGGACCCGACGGAGGACGCGCTGGATGCCGTGGCATGGCCCGAGACTGCAGGGCTGGGGACAAGATGATGATAGTGGTGGTGAAAGTGATGTTGGGCGCCACCAGGTCGAGATGGAGCAGCGGCATCGCCGGCGACCGGCTGGCTGGGGATTCCGCACCAGACACAAAAGCGAGCGCCCGCCGGCAGTGAACCTCCGCACCCTGAGCAGGCGGTACCGGATTCGTCCGCGTCACCGGCCGCCGCCAAGTCCTGCGCGGCCGCGCTGCCCGACATGCGATGGATCGCTTCCACAGCCGCAGCCACAGCTTCGGCATTCGGCTTCGGCCAGTGAAAGCTTCCGGGGAGCCGTTGAAAAAACTCTTCGATCTCCTTGCCTTCAGTGAGCTGGTCCTTCCGCTCGTCCTTCTCTGGATCGGCAGGACTCGGATTGTCTGTAGTCACAGCAACCTCATGGCAGACATTGTAGGAGAATTCGCGCGCTAGCGGATACTGAATCTTACGAGCGCTTCGGAATCGGTGGGAACGCCGTTGCAGAGGGCGGGACGATAGCGCCAGAAGCGCACTGCGCGCAGCACAATCCGGTCCTCGCCGGGGCCGCCGCTCTCCAGGACGAAGGCGCTATGCACGTGTCCGTCGGATCCCACAATGAAGCTGACGCGCACGTGCAGATCGTCATCTTGAACATTCAGCAGCGGGTCCGGGGTGAGCAAGGCTTCCGGCGGACGGACGTTTCCACATTTCGGCAGGGCCAGCGGCTGCGACACAGGAGAAAACTCGGAGATGTGCGCGGGTACACGGCGCAGGGTCTTTTCCGATTGCGTGAGCGGGACGCGATGCGGAATGACGCGCGATGGAGAAGGGGACGCGACTACGCACCAGGCGAGAACGCAACTGAGGCCGGCCAGCGACACGACCGCCGCGAGCGCCTTTCCGCTCGTCATTTTCGTGCTCGGCCAGAGACCCTGCATCCAGGGTGGAGTGGGCAATTCGCCTGCCAGACCTGGCGAAAGTTAACGTCTCTTTCGTCAATAACTTAGCCCCACTTCCCTGCCAAACTTTTCGCCGCTTGTGCAATCGGTTGCAAATGAGTCGAACCGAACCGCCAGCAGCGGAGGGCGTGGAGGTGCAAGTCTTGCGCTTCATAAGTGCATGCGAGGAACTTTGCAGCGCCGACGCAGGGTTCCGAAAGGAATCTCGTACCACCTGCGCGGGGCGATTATGGGGGATTGCGAAGTGGTGCTCCCGCAACTCTGCGGGAGGCCAAAGCACAAGTAGGCTCTCACATCTCCATCGAGTGCCCCTTCAGGCCCGGCGCAGGCTGCGGAAGGTCCTCAGCTTGCACGCAGGGACTCTTGCGCTCTGAACATTGCTTCTACTGCAGGCCGTTCTGGGTAAACTTATACGCGGTATTGACCGACCGGGCGGCGAAATAGATGCTGGAAGCCTGCGCGGCGGTGCTGTAGTTATCGACGACAATTCCAGTGGGCCCGCCAGTCACAGCCGCCGTTCTTGTGGTCGTGGTACCACTGTTGATGCTGAGCGCCACCACACAACCAGTGGTTATGCTGCTGCCCGTCGGCGTGCAGTTATCGCTCAGCCCGAAGAAGAAGAAGTCGGTTCCAGGGGCGGCACCGACGTAGGGATTGAAGAACTCCGTCCATCCCGTGCAGCGGTCGGTGGTGGAAGTGGTAAGTTGTTGTGGGAACCCGGTTGCATTCGTCGGAATCATGGTGCGCCCGCTGAACCCGAAGGCGTACTGCCAGGGCGTGATATCGGAGGGGCCGGTTCCGCAAAGATGGATCAATCCAGTCGAGGGATTGTTGTAGTAATTGTTGTCGAAAGCGGGCTCGTAAAGGGTGACCGCGGTACCGCTGGCGGAGCCTAGGCCGATGCTAGTTTCCGCCAACAAAGTCAGAGTAGCGGTATCGGCTTCGACAAGAACGGCGGAAGTGCCGTTATTGGAGCTGACGACGAAGGTTGTGCCGTTGGTGACATCGACAATCGGCGGGGCCAAGATACCGTGGTTGGTGCTTCCTGTTGCTCCAACCGGAAGCGTTGCGAATGCGCCGGTCGTGGTGTTGATCCGGTACAGTTTTCCGTTCGAGCTCCCGACCATCAGCATGCCCAGACGCGAGTCCAGAACCGGAGGAGTCAAGGTGGTGTTTATGCCGACCGTAACGGGCCAGGGAGCTCCGGCAAGCGCGGGCGTTCCCTTGAAGACACCCGTAATTTTGTAAACCGCGCCGTCGTTCGCGCCGACGTAGACAGTATCCGAGCCGTAATCGACCCACGGCGATGAAATGGTGTCATTTTTGGCCGAGAAGGTCAGTGAAGTCCAAGACGTGGGCGCTGTGGCCGCGCCGATCTTGCCCTGACCAGCGGTCCAAGTCAAGACATGGAAAATGGCGGAGGCGGGGATGCCGAGGCCGGCGTTTGCAGGAACGCTTTCAACGAAGGCAATCTTCTTTCCATCCTCCGACAGAATAGGGGAAGTTGTGATATGGCCCCCGGTGACGGTGGTGATGTTATAGGCAAACAGAACCGTCGGCTTCGGACCCGCGCCACAGTACCCTCCGGTGCCGACATAGAGATTGTTGAAGGCGACAAGATTGGCCTGGTTGCCGGTGGAGGTCGTTGTCAGTCCGAACACAACATAGTCATTGGTGCAATCGGGCGGAGCGCCAGGATCGAAGGAAAACTTGGCCGGAAACATATCTGCGGCAAGGCGGCCTCCCAAAGGAGAAACGCTCCAATCGCGGTGGCCGGAGTTGTTTACGGAAGTCGGCAGGGGATCGACACCGTGGAAAACAGCTGCATTCGGAGCCTGCCAGCGCTGCATCGCCTGATGCAGAATACGCGGTTCCCGGTAAATCAGGTCCGGGTGCTGGGCGAGCGCATCGCGGCTGAACACGATATGGCGCTGGGACCAGTCTTGCGGAACTCCGGTTTGGCTGGGAGCAGGCGCTTCCTGAGCGCACATGCCCGGCACGAGAACGAAAAATACCACACACCACACTGCAACAGCACCATAAGGATGCTTCGGCTTCACAGCAACCTCCGATTACGATTGGATTGCCGTTATTGTAGCCGCTTTTCGGTGCATAGGGGGTAACTGATTTTAGACGGTTTGACCCTCGTGTGCAGCGACTTTCCGATCCGATGCGCCACGCCGGTAAGCTTCCTCAAAGCACTAAAGTCAGGTACAGCGAGAACCAGATCCCGCGATCCAGGACTTGGCGATCCGGTGGCAGTTCGCCGTCAATTCTGCCAGCGCCGATGGCTTCTGTTCGTGGCGGATTTCGGATTTTTGGCGACGTGTGGAACAATGAGGGGGCTCGGGGCTGGGCCCCACATGCATCCATGACCGCCATGCCGAACAGCCTTCAACTCGCGCTCCTCTCGGCGGCGATCCTTGGGTTCCGTCACGGCTTCGACTACGACCACATTGCTGCCATCTCCGACATCACCAGTGTGCAGACCAGCCGCTGGCGCGGTATGCGGCTTGGTTTGCTCTACGCGCTGGGACACGCGGCCATGGTTGCCGTGCTGGGCACTGCTGTCATCATGTTTCAGCTCTCGCTGCCTCATGGCATCGATCGGATCGCCGAGCGGTTGGTGGGACTGACCTTGCTGATCCTCGGGGTCTATGTTCTGGGATCGCTTTTCAACGGGAACCCAGCGCCTCGCAGCCGCTTTCACCTTATGGCCGGGGCAGCGCGCTGGGCCCATTGGAAGATGAAAAGCTACTGGCACGATCACGATATCCCGCGCCCGGCGGACAAGACCTGGAATTACAGTTCGAAGACCGTACTCATGATCGGCGTTGTGCACGGGCTCGGGGCGGAGACGCCCAGCCAACTGATGATCTTCCTACTGGCGGCCAATCTTGGCGGACTCGGCAAGGGCTTTGTCGGCCTGGCAATGTTTATCGCGGGACTGCTGGTAATGAATACGGTGATGACGGCATCGGCAGTAGGACTTTTCGGCTTCAGTTCGCGGCTGCCGCGCTTTCAGTTTGTAGTCACCGCGCTGACGGCGATCTATAGCCTGGCGGTTGGCGCCTTCTTCCTGTTCGGGTCGTCGGGACTTCTCCCACCCCTGGGATGAGGCTGTGGGCGGGCCGTCTGGACGCAGGAATAGTTATCCCCGGGTCACCTTTCTCGTGTCATCGTCCTCCTTGTCATCATCCTCTTGTCATGCAGGCTCCATGTAATCCCCGGCCAGCAATAATTTCTGACAGAATCGGCGACTTAGTAATACAATGGCCGACGGTAGTTACCCGAGGGGGTATTTGATGACAAACATTGCAAAGGCAATCGTCCGGCTCCGCGAGGAACGCCGGGATGCTCAGAACCAAGCCCAAAAGCTTGGGGAAGCTATTTCGGTTCTCGAAAAGCTTACCCGAGGCGCGGGCTCAACAGTGCGCGCGGGGGCGCCACACCGCGCCAAGCGCGTTCTCTCCGCGGCAGGGCGCCGGAGAATTTCTCTGGCCCAGAAAGCACGTTGGGCGAAGATCAGACAGATCAAGAAAGCAGCCTAAACGCAGGGCGGGCTGCAGGCTGCGCGAAGCTCTCGCGCGAGACTGAAGCCCGCCGGATTTTTGCCTGGCAACCTGGCCTTACACTGCGCTTGATCTTGTTTTCTTTCTAGCCTTGTTTTGGTAGTGGGCTAATTCTGTGTTGCCGAGTGGTTAGCTGCGAGCTGCGGGGCAACCGGTTTGCTCGAAGCTCGCGGCTCGAAGCTCGCGGCTCGATCTAGCCGTGTCCCCCGCTGAGCTCGCGCACGATGCTGCCGACAAATGCCTTGGCGTCTCCAAACAGCATCAGGGTGTTATCGAGATAGTAGAGCGGGTTATCAATGCCCGCGAAGCCAGGATTCATGCTGCGCTTGATGACCATCACGGTATGGGCTTTGTCAACGTCGAGGATAGGCATCCCGTAGATGGGGCTGGAAGCATCGGAGCGGGCGGCAGGGTTGGTGACGTCGTTGGCGCCAATCACCAGGGCGACATCGGTCTGAGGAAAGTCGCCGTTGATCTCTTCCATCTCAATCAGGCGGTCGTATGGAATATCCGCTTCGGCCAGCAGCACATTCATGTGGCCCGGCATGCGTCCGGCAACGGGGTGAATGGCGAAGCGCACGTCCACGCCGCGCTTGCTCAGACTATCGTAAAGTTCGCGCACTTTGTGCTGAGCCTGGGCCACGGCCATGCCGTATCCGGGAACCACGATGACCCGGTTCGCGGCAGAAAGGATGGCCGCGGCTTCTTCCGGGGTCGCGCTGCGAACCGGTCTGGCTTCTTCTCCCGCAGCGGCCGCAGCTTGCACCTGACCAAAAGCCCCAAACAAAACGTTGGTGAAGGAGCGGTTCATAGCCTTCGACATGATGATGGAGAGGATGAGGCCCGACGATCCGTCGAGCGCGCCGGCGATGATGAGCAGTTTGCTGTCGAGGACGAAGCCCATGGCCGCCGCCGACAGACCGGCATAACCGTTCAACAACGAAATGACGGTCGGCATGTCTGCCCCGCCGATGGGGATGATCAACAACACGCCGAACGCCAGCGCGATCAGGACCATGAACGGAAACAGCGACCGGGCTTCCGGATGCAGGACCAGCGACACCGCGATCACCAGAGCGCCGGCGAGCAGCACAAAGTTGACGAGGTTCTGGCCTCTGTAAGTCAGCGGCCGCTGCGGCAGAATTTCCTGCAGCTTGCCGGCAGCCATCAAGCTCCCGGTGACGGTCAACCCGCCGAGAATGACCTCGAGGGATAGCACCGACATCATGAAGCGCGAGATATCGGGTGCGCGCAGATAAAACTCGGCCGAGCCGACCAGCGTCACGCAGAGTGCGCCAAAGGCGTGACTGAGCGCGGTTCGCTGCGGAACCGCCGTCATCGCCACTCGCCCGAGCGGAACGCCGATGATGGTGCCGAGTACAAGTCCAATGGCGATCAGCCGGTAGTCCACAATGCCGTGGTGCAGCAGCGTGCCGCAAATCGCCAGCAGCATGCCCACTTCGCCCGCCCAGATGCCGTGGCGGGCCGTGGTTGGCGAGCTCATCCACTTCAGCGAGAGGATGAACAGCACGCTCGCGATCAGATATACAAGCTCGATGACGACCTGGCCTCCTGCGAGTTCGGTTGTCATCACTTGGCCGCCGGTTTGGCCGCGGGACGGCTGGATTTGAACATCTTCAACATGCGGTCCGTGATTAGGAAGCCACCGACGATGTTGCTGGTGGCGGCGACCACGGCGATGAATCCGAAAACGGCGGAGAGCGTGCTCTTGTGCTCGCCAACGAGCACGATCGCACCCACCACCGCGATCGCATCCAAGGCGTTGGTGAGCGACATCAACGGAGTGTGCAGCAGGGGCGAGACCCGCCGGATCACTTCAAATCCGATGAATCCAGCGAGCACAAAAATAAAAAGCGCGTTGATCAGGGTTGAACTGCTGTTCATCTTTCCTCCGTCGTTCTAATCGCTCAAATAGGGCCTTATCCGATCACTCTTCGCGCTTCTTATGCAGCCCCGAACACGAGAAGCACGCATCCTCCAACGGCGAGAATGCTGCCCACTCCAAGATAGAAAAGCTGTACCCCCCGCTCTCCGATGCCCGCCCAGAATCTAGCAACGAAAGGGCGACTGGACTGCGTCTTGGCAAAGACCTTCCGGCCAATTCCCTTATAGAAAAACAAATTCAGCGCCCCAATCGCGAGCAAGCATCCTCCGAGCGATTTACCACCATTCGGCCATGCTAAAGCCACAAAGAGGACCGCGGCCATCCAGGCAGCGACCATTGCCAGTACGGCGATTACGCAGCGCATATATTCGGCAGCCTATTCCATTTGCATCGGCAACTTCCTCATCCGAAACGCAGCTCATCATTGCTTGGCCAGCGCGGGCAAAGTAAAGAACTCGCGGACCCGGGCGTTCACAATCTCGCCACCGCGAGTAAGCAGAGTCTCGCGAACAATTTCATCTTCGAGGTTCAGATTCAACTTTTGGTCTTTGATCAGGTGCGTCAGGAACGCAGTGATGTTGCGGGCGTACATCATGCTCGCGTGATAAGGCACGCCGGAGGCCAGGTTGATCGCTCCGATAATGGTCACACCATGCTTGACCACGGTCTTGCCGGTTTCGGTAATCTCGCAGTTGCCGCCACGTTCGGAGGCCAGATCGAGGATTACCGAACCCGGCGCCATTCCCTTCACCATGTCTTCGGTTACCAGTATTGGCGATTTTTTTCCCGGAATCACCGCCGCGGTGATCACCACATCGCTTTCCTGCACTACTTTTCCGAGCAACTCGCGCTGACGGCGGTAGAAGTCTTCATCCTGCGCACGGGCATATCCGCGAGCGTCCTGCGCGTCTTTCGCCTCGATAGGAAGCTCGACAAAACGTCCGCCGAGACTCTGCACCTGCTCTTTGGCTGCGGGCCTTAAATCGTAAGCCGAAATCACCGCGCCCAGGCGGCGCGCGGTCGCGATCGCCTGCAGCCCGGCAACGCCGCAGCCGATCACGAACACGCGGGCGGGGGTGATGGTTCCAGCCGCGGTGGTGAGCATGGGAAAGATGCGCGGATGGGAGTCGGCGGCCATCAGCACCGCCTTGTATCCGCCGGCTGTTCCCATCGAGGAGAGCGCGTCCATGCTTTGGGCGCGGGTAGTGCGTGGCATCAACTCCACAGAAAACGCGGTGACGCCAGCGTGCGCGATCTCCTGCACGATGTCCGCCGAACCGAACGGACGCAGAAATCCGATAAGGATCTGATCGCGGCGGAAAAGCGGCACATCCTGTTTCCCCGTCACGTCGTTGGAACCGTAACAAAGAATCTGCACGACAATGTCAGCGGCAGCAAACACCGCCGCGCGGTCCGCGACGATCTTCGCGCCCTTGTCGACATACTGGGAATCGGGATAGCCGGCCTCGATTCCAGCGCCGGACTGTATGTAAACTTCGAAACCCGCTTTGGTCAGCGTCGGGAGGACTGCCGGCACGAGCGCAACCCGCCGCTCGCCCGGATAACTTTCTTTCGGCACACCGATGATCACGAGGCCCTGCCTGTAGAGCGATTCTCTGTATCGCGATTGAGAAGATTCGGAGCCGCCCGGCTCGCATCAAAGCTGCATCTGCGGGCAACTTCCAGGGAACCGAGGATTCTAGTTGAGCGGATGGCCGCGCGCAAATGGCTTCTTGCTTTTCAGGTCCAAGGTGTCAGGTCTCAGGTGTCAGAACTTTGTTCTCCTGAGACCTGAGACCTAGCACCTGAGACCTATTATGAAAGCGAGAGGCTCAACTGCAGCCCGTCGCCATCATTGGATGCGGCAATGTCCGCGCAGTTTTGCACGATCCAATCGGCACCGGCGTTTTCGAGGTCGCGGCGGGTCATGGTCGTGAGGAATGCAATCACTCTGGCGCCAGCGGCCTTTCCCGCGCGAACGCCAGCCGGCGCATCTTCCACCACGATGCAATCGGATGCGGCAAATCCGAGCTTCGCCGCCACCTTCAGATAAGGCTCGGGATCGGGCTTGCCGATCTTCACGTCGCTCGACGTAATCATGGTCTTGGGGATGGGCAGGCCCGCAGCCCGCAAACGCACCTCGGCCAGCGGGCGCGTACAGGAGGTCGCAATGGTCCAGCGTTCCGGAGGCAGGATGTTCAGGAGTTGCCGAGCGCCCGGCAGCAGGACCACGCCATCGAGGTCCTCCATTTCCCTGCGTTCGACTTCGCGATCTTCGCGGTCAATATCAATGTCCGCGTCGGGCAGAAGCTCGCGGATGGTGGTTCGACTCGGGCGTCCGTGCGCCATTCGGACCACGGTGTCTGGATCAAGGCCACGCTCAACCGCCCACCGATGCCACACCCGCGCGACCGCAGGAGTGGAATCGATGAGCACGCCGTCCATGTCAAACAGCAGGCCACTGCAGCGGATCGCGATCATCTCATCTAATCTACATGGTTGGGAGAAATGAAGGTTGGGGGAGGGCTCCCATGAGCACTGACCTAATCGGTTTGAGCTGGAAGTCGACGTTCAACATCAAGGCTAGCGACGACTTGGAAGTGGCGACAACCTGCGCTTCCCGCATTGAACCAACTATCCGTGTTCAGTCTCTCGATATCGTTCGTTGACGACCGATCTGGGGCGAAACTTAGTTCACCGGACCCAGATACTGATCGAGCCAGTTCAGTGTTTCCTTGATGAGTTCGTTGCGTGGGATGTTGTGACCGGTGTCGTAGAGCAGGTGTTTCTTCTGGTCTTTCTTCGATCCGAGCAGCCGGAAGAACGGTTCCTGCGTCGATTCCACAGGAAAGAAGAAATCGTAGCGACCGTTCAGCATCAACACCGGCTGCTTTACGCGCGCCACGAAGTTGATGGTGTCGACTTCCGGAAGCGACCGCTGGAAGTCGAGCCCGCCCAGAGCAAGCACGCAAGCCTTGAACCTTGGCTCCACGGCCGGCACAATGGCGCCCATTGCCGCGCCCCAACTATACCCATAGTAGCCCAGCTTCTCGTGGTCAAGGTCGGGACGAGTTTCCGCATAGTCGATCGCCCGCGAAGCGTCTTTGACCCACATGACGACGTGGTCCCTCCAGGTGCTCGTGGTGTTGGCCACATCTGACTCCATGCCGTCGCCGCGTTCATACGTCCCCTTGTACACGGGATAGAGCACCGCGCGTCCACTCCTGAGAATGCCATCCAATGCAGCCGTCGGGTAAACAGAGAACGTTCGCAGTAGAAGCGCATTCGATCCAGGAAAGAAGACGACCGTCTGGAAGGGCGGCTTGCCCTTCTTGGGAAGAAACAGGTAAGCAACCGCCTTCTCGTTTCCGTAGGCAGCCGTGTACGTGATCCTCTCGGTCTTCCAATCCTCTTCGTCCTTGCCAAAAGGCTCGACGGTGGCGTTCAACGGGATTTTGTCATAGGAGTACACGCTGCGATAGGCGCGGAACAATTCATCAGAGACGGGTTTTTCCTTGCTCAAGTCACGCCTGGGTGTAGCCATAGGAGCGGCCGCGATCTTGAGATCGGCTTCTGGCTCGATGTACTTCACGCAACGAAAACCAATGTTCGCGGTACGCAGAAACGGCGACTGCGCATCCGGATCAATGAACATGTAATTGGGCTCGTCCCAACCTCCGCCGAGCACGTAGCGCTTACCAGAATCCGCTTCGTTCCAGATCCACTCCTTAACGTTGCCCGCCATGTCGTAATTGCCCCACGGGCTCACGTCTGGCTTGCTGCCGACTGGCAAAACGCCGGAGCTGCCGAAGTTGCTTGCCGGAACGATGAACGCAGCGGAAAATGGCCCTGCCGCCCGATTCCAATGATAGATCGTTGGCAAACTCTTACCGGCAAACTCCGCATAAGCCGCTGCTTCGTACCAGCTGATGCCGGTAACCGGGAAGTCATCCTGTCCTTTCGGATATTCGCCCTGAATCCAGCCCTTCGGCCCGGGCCGCCCGGCCTCATCTCGGAACAGGGCCATCGCCTCGTCCAAGGAGAGATGCTTTCCTTCTTTTTGGAAATCGACCTTCCAATACTCACGTTTCTGATATCCGCCCTGGTCGACAAAGACCTTGAACTGGCGGTTCGTCACTTCATATTGATCAATCCAATAATCCTTGAGCGCCAACTCCGGCATGCCTTCATAACCCGGAATGAATAGTGTTTTGAAGTATTTCGCAGGCGAGACCCTCACCATTCCGGGTGGAGTCTTTCCCACCTCGTCCAGAGTGACATTTCCCTCTACGGGGTCGCCTGGAGGCACCGAATACCGTGGAATCAAGGAAAGGGTCGTCCGCAAAACAGTACCGAATCCCGGCTTCTCGAACTTCCAGACAAACATCCCTCGCGGCTGGCGAGCATTCTTCAGAGGAGTTCTTCCGACCAATTCCCAGGGCGCATCCGGGTTCACGTAGTCTCTGCGGTAGACGTCTATGCCGGGCGGTGTTGTCACCAGCGAAAGCTGGTATGAAATCACTGGCCACAGCTTCGCCAGCGCGGGACTGTCTGGAATTGATTTTTCCGCCTTGACGGCGAGCGCGTAAGCATCGCCAAGTTTCCCCTGATCGGCCAGCTGCGAAATTTCCGGCACAGCCACCTCGCGCGCCCAGCGGGCATCGCGGTAGCGTTTGACCAGCCACGCCGCTCCGGTGCCAAGGATGATGACCGTCAGGAGGAGCGGAACCAGCACGCGAGGGCGCTGCACCTCTCTGACAATCCGTGCCGGGCTTAGCATCGGGCCCGACTCAGGGAACAGCAGCTCACGACAGTTCTTCAGTTCGTGCGCGAGTTCGGCGCCAGAGGTGTAACGCGCAGCGGGGTCTTTTTTCAGGCAGTGGGTAACGATCCGGCGCACTTCCGGCGGGACATCTCTTTTGACTTCGCTCAGCGGCTTGGGATCGTCACGCATGACGGCCGAAAGCAGCGCGGCGTTGGAGTGGCCCGCGAAAGCTCTTCGGCCGGTCAGCATCTCATAGAGCACCGAGCCGCAGGAGAAGACATCGCTGCGTGCGTCGATGGGCTTTCCTTCAGCCTGCTCCGGAGACATATAGGCCACCGTGCCCACGATCATCCCGGGCGTCGTTGCCATCGTCGCCGCTTCGCTGCTCAGCGCGGACGCCGGCGCGGAAAGTTTGGCGAGTCCGAAGTCCAGTACTTTGACCAGCCCGTTCTCGTCCACCATGATGTTCGAGGGTTTCAGGTCGCGGTGTACGATGCCTGCGGCGTGCGCGCAAGAGAGAGCCTCGGCAACTTGTACGGCGTACTTCATCGCTAGATCCGTTGCCATACCACCCGGAGGAATCAATTTGTCCAGCGTCTGCCCGGCGACATACTCCATGACCATGAAGTCAACACCATCCTGCGAACCGATGTCATGAACCACGCAGATGTTGGGATGTTGCAGTCCCGAGATGGATTTAGCTTCTTGCTCGAAGCGCGCATGCAAATCTGGGTTCGAAGACAGATGAGCGGGCAGGATTTTAATCGCTACCGTACGCTGTAGCCTTGTGTCTCGGGTGCGATACACTTCGCCCATGCCGCCTGCCCCGAGGAGCGATTGGATCTCGTACGGTCCGAACTTTGTACCAGGGATCAGTGCCATAGACCTTGGCGATTATACCTTTGGAGTCCGAGCGTTGCTTGAAATGGCGGGCGTGGGTCAGCGTCCGGGAGCGGATGGTGGTGCCAATCCGACGCGCTGTTCGAGTGCCTGAAAACGCGGATCGGCATGGAGCGACTTGAAGGGATCGGCACTGGTGGTCTCGACTTCACTCGGCGGCCTCCGCCAAGGTCAGCTCAGCGGTGCTTGATCCAAATCCGAGCGATAAGTCGGTGACGGTCACAACCGCCGTAAACTGAGGTTCGGTGCGAAACTGAGGTTCGGTGCGGCTTCCGAGACCGGCTGGCGAATGCCGGCCGGGCGGGACTGGTGAGCGCGGCAGGAATCGAACCTGCGACCCACGCCTTAAAAGGGCGTTGCTCTACCAACTGAGCTACGCGCCCTCACCTTTAGAATCAAGCGATTGCGACATTCGTACCCGATGCGTGGGAACGAATGGGAACAATCATTCGGCTAACCTTCCGTTGTGCCGCGCGTTTCACTGGCATGAGTCCCTGAGTATAGGTGTCCAGCGTTACCTTGCTGTCCGCGTGCCTCAATGATTCCTGTACCGTCTTCACGTCCTCACCGTTCCCTTTCAGGAGTGTTGCGAACGAGTGCCTGAATACATGCCAACGAACGTGCTTCACAATCCCGGCCCGAAGTGCAGCCGGTCGGATGTGTCTCGACATCGCACTGGAAGGCCACAACGGTTGTTTGCCGTGCTTCTCAGGGGATGCAAAGACATAATCCGTATCTTGATTGTAAGGGCAGTGTCCTCGCCAGTCCAGCAACACATCGGCTAAAGCCGTGTCGAGTGCAACTGGCTTCTGCGAGGTCTCGGTTTTCAACGCGCCGATATGTTGACAGACAACCGCTCTGTGGAGATGAATTTCCCGAGCCGGGAAGTCCACGTCCGCCCACTGGAGCGCAAGCAGTTCACTGACTCGCAACCCCGTGACGGCGGCCATGAACACCATTGCGTAGTACGGACCATCCAGCTCGGACAACAGCGCACGTAGTTCCACGGCGGTTAAAACGTCGGGCGCACACTGCCGCTTTGCGGATTGCCGCACCAACTTGATGGGGTTGCGGTCCGTCAACTCATACCGCATCGCATGAGTGAAAAGCGCAGACATGATGTTCCGCAACTTGGCTTTGGTGCCGGGTGCCAGAGGCAGCGTTCGCAGCCAATCCTCAACCGCTACGGTCTTGACAGTTGAGAGTCGGTGACTACCCCACGCGGGAACAATCCGGTTTTTGAGATAACCCCGGTAGGTCTTTCGCGTGGAATACGATTTGTTGCTGCCGTCTTCGGGCAATTCTTTCTCTGTGTAGTGGGTCACCAATTCCGCAACCGTTCGCGGCGATTGAGTCCCCCGGTTCATGTTTGCGCGGAGTGGTTCGCAAGCCTTGAGCGCGTCCGATTTGGTCGGGAACCGCTCCACGGTGCCTATTTGCTCTTTCCGGTTCGTCCCCCCGTCTCGCCATCGAAAGACCCAGACACTTGGTCCCGCCTTCCGCCGCTCACGGTACAGACAACCCTCTTGATACCGTCTGCTCATTGAATCCCCTTTCGGATTTGAGCAGGCGGGTTCTGGCCAGTTGACTGTAGCACGAGCCACGCAGACAGCTCACTGGCCCGAAAGCGCCAATACCGCCCGACGCGGTAGGCAGGCAGTTTGCCACGCCGGGCCATCCGTTGAACGGTTTTCGGATGCAGCCCACCGAGAAACCGCGCGGCCTCCGCGTCACTCAACAGCGGTTCGTAGCTCATCCCTTGAGACATTTTGTCTCTTGCTCCGGGGTCAAATTTCCGTTCAGAAAGTCTTCCAAAGTTGGCTCATCGGTCGGCACCGGAGTGCCCACTCGGGACCGCGAAGCTGGTGTCAGCCCAAGTGCCTCCAGGTACGCCTTCCGAATCCGGGCGGCATCGTCGCGTGCGCGGATGGATGGATTAGCTTTTGCGCCGGTCTTCGTGGGGACAGTCAAGCCATTCTTTTGGACATCCTCAGCGGCCTCAGCAAAGTACCCTGCGTATCGGGCGGCCATCCCAATGCACGCGCGGTCCACTTGGGAGATGGTGCCGAGTTCGGACAGCTCAGCTATGAGCAAGTCCCATTCGGCGGACGCCGTTGCGGATAGGCCCGTGGGCTTGTCCGGGCAGCCTCCGGGCGCAGTTACTTGCAGCCCGGTCGGTTTCTTTGGTCTTCCAGCCATTAAACTACCTCCGATTTCATAAACACAGTTTTGAGCACCGCTGCCCATGCCTCTACGCTGAGCGTTTCCTGCCATTGTCCCCAGAGTGCTGCAAGAATCGGGTCCGCGGACAACAAAGCGTCGGGAATCTCGGCAACCGTATCGTGCCGGACGCCGCACTTGATGGCTTCGCGGATGGCCTGTTGTTCGCCCGGTGGCAGAGTTTGCAAACGTGCGAACCACTCAGCCATCGTGCGGTCAATTGTTGAATTAAGCCGTAGCATTTTGTCTCTCAATCTCCTCCCCGATTTCAGCCTGTTAGTTGACCCCAGGAATCTGCACGCTCTGGCCTTCGGGAGCGGCTTCGACTCCATACAGCCGGACGCGCTCTTTCCCATCCTTTACGACGGTGCCGAGAGTCAGGACCACTTGCTTGCCAATGAGCACTTCAGAATCAAACTCATCCGGCACACTGCCGAGAATCTGAGTCAGCACCGCGCTGAGTTTCGATTTCTCGTGCAGCGATGCGGTCAACGTCTGGGAGATGCGTTTCTGCCGTCCGCTGGAATCACACTCCGCCAAGACGTACACGATGCGGCATTGCGCCCGGTCCCCGAATTTGGTTTCCTGTGTGCCGATGTCCTCAAACTTGGCAATCGCGGCGGCTTGCTTTCCCGCCGTGGCCTGCTCAAACTTCGTTTCACCTTTCTTCAACTGCATAACTACTCACTTTCTCGTCGGTAAGCCGGACGCGCTAACTCTGTGTTATCGGGGGTGTGCCGGTGTGCCGGGGTGTGCGCGGCTTTTGCTATATAACCCGCTACTACGTATAGAGAGAGATTTAGAGTAAATGCTCATAGTAGAAAAAGCCGGAACACCCCGGCACACCCGGCACACCTAACTTTCTTCTCGGAAAGTCACGTCCAAGAAACAGCGGACTTGCCGTCCGTGCTTTCCTTCCGGTCGCATCCGCTTGTAGCTGTAACGGACCTTTAGCTCGGCCATGATTCGCTCAGCCTGCCTGTTTTGACCGTGGACACGGACTGTAAGCGGTCCCGCCTCCGCCCCGCTGAGCCACGTTTCAATGGCTTGTTCCATCGCCTCAAAAGAAACGTGCTTGCCGGGCGCGTCCGTCAGCGTGTCTTCCTGGAACTGCTTCGCCAAATCGTTCTCTTCCAGCAGTTCGGCAGTCGCATCCATGACGGTCTTCGGCGCACGCAGCCCATTCGCAATCACGTCCGGGCACAGCCGGATGAGCTGAGCGAGAATGCCGGGTGCTTCAGCTTGCAGCGTTGCGTCCAAGTTGGGGTCCTGTTTCTTCGGGTCCCGGTAATCGGCCAAGAACGGTACGAAATGTGTCCGCCCCTGGAATGCCGGGTCATTCGGTAAGTCGGGCTTGTCGTTCGTGGGTAGAATCAGCTTGTGCGTTGGCTTAAACTGCCGGTCATCTTGCCGCATCCGGGCTGCTGACAGCTTGTCTCCGCCCGACATGACTTTCAGCAGCGATAAGTCGAGATTGCTCCCTACGGACTCATCCGCTGTGATGAGGCGGCGGCCTTCCAGTTTGTTGAGAGACCGCTTGGCTTTGTCATCATCGTTCCTTGGCTTGGTCAGCTCACGAGGACGAAACGTGTCTGCGAAAACTTCCCCGAGGATGAACAGCATGATGCGCAGCAACGCGCCCTTGCCGTTTCGCCCACGTCCCCAGAAGAAAAACAGACCTTGGAATGGGTAGGCGGTTATGCAAAGAGCGAAGAGACGCTGAATGTAAGTTGCAAATTCATCGTTGCGCAGAGTGATTTCCTGAACGAAGCTAGACCACCGGGGCGTCGGCATCTCAAAGTCAGGCGTCAGATAGAGACGCTGAGAAACGAAATCATCCCGCTGCATTGGTCGTATGACCCCGGTTCTCAGCTCAGCGACCATCCCGTTCGGCAGCCCGAGCATGTATGCATCTCGGTCAAACGCCTCCCGTTTGATTGGCGGGAGTTTTATGAGAACTTCTGTTGTCACGTCCCGGCAGAATGGTGCTGACTCAAGTTTTGCCCGGTAATCCGGTCCCTTCTCTGGCTTGGACAACGCATCATGCAGCCGGTCCAAATGGTCACGGACGCTGGAGCGCAATAACTCTGTGTCGTCCGCAATCACCCAGCGCGTGCCGGTCCACGATGCAACCGGCTTGCCTGATACGTCATAAACGCGATAGAAAGTTTTTGCCAAATCTGATGTGAGAAAGTCCCGCGCTACGTTCGCGTGCGTGAGGCGCGGCAACTCCGTGTCCACCTTCGTCACATCCGGTGAACACACTTCGTCTTCGTCGCACACCTCTTCGATTGGTGCCAAATCATCGTTCATTTCTTCCACTTGATTGCTCCATCCAGGCGCATCGCTTCGCCGTATTTTTCTTCCACGAGCCGTGACCATTGCGCCCACGGCATTGCACAGCCGGTGTGCTTGCACAGATTTTTGCGGACGCCATCCGGTCCGACACCCACGCCGCAACTGCTTCCTGTGTGGTCCTCATTCAGCAGACAAAACTCGGTCTGTACGAGCACCGTACCGTCCCCGAGTTGACGCACTGCGCCCACGGTCACGCCGATGCGCTCACAGTAAGCGGCAAAGCGGCGGACGAACTTCTCTTGCGTTCCGGGCCGGGCGATTCCATCTCCGCTCGGCTGAATGACCGGGACACGCAACAGCGCACATAACGCCTCGAGTTGCGAGACAGCGACCGGCATTTGCTCCCCTTCTTCCAGCACGGCGGACTGACGCCACGGACGCCCGGCAGTGTTCTCCACGCTCTTGCGGTTCATCGTCCCGTAGTAGCGGCACAGCCGGGGCAAGTCCCACATCCCCACGTCAACGAAGCCAAATCGCTGCCGCAACGCCGTGAGCGTTCGCCGTATCAGCCGGGTGTTCTCAACGCTCACGTCCAGTTCGACATGGGGACGAAGATGCGCCCCGCTCCCGGAGTCGCAGAGTGGTAAGAGCGGCCATCCGAGCGAGTGCAGCCACGCCCGGCACTCCCGCGCTTGGGTCAACGCGGCCTCGTGCTCAGCGTCGGTGCTCATCGTGCCTTTGGGTCGGGGCGGGTCAAAATCGAAGAGCAGCGATGTGCGCCGTTCGATGTGCTGCGCACCCACTCGCAAGCCGCGAGTCAACCGGGCTGGATTCAATGCGCGTCCCTTCGGGAGCACGGCCACGGGGTTGAGCGTGGACCACACCGCCCGGTAGTCATGCATCGTCTCTAAAGCCGCGTGCGCAGCATCCGGGTTATCAAAGTGACCGGCCACGAGCGCACCATCGGAACGCAACGCGGCAACTTCATGGATGCCGCGACCGACGAAGTTTATCAAATCGTCGCTCCCGCAAACAAAGCCGCTTGGCCGCTCTGCTCGTTCTCTTCCGGCGATGGGCCGAATTCAGGCACCCAATGTATGAGCACGTTCCGCTTTGTCTGCTCATCAAAGCGAGTCATGTAGCGCGGTTGCCCGGCTGGAAATCGCTTGGTTGGTTTCCCTGTGCCAACGCGCACGCGCACAAGCTGTCCACGTTCAATCAGCTCAATGAACCGGGGCGTGATGCTTGCCGGTTTGTGCTCTGGAATCGCGGCGGCGGCCTCTGACAGCGTGATGCCATGCCGTCCAACAGCTCGGGCCAACTGGACGACACGAGCGCGGAGTTTTCCAGCGAGTGCTCCCAATGCAGCCGCCGATTCGTGGCTGGTTGCCGGGTCAGTGTTGCGAACGGTCATAATCTTTCCTCTCAAGTCCTCCCGTTCCGACGTACAAGGCTTGCAGTGCATTGAAAACAACGGAAAATGCCTCCCAGCGCGGTTTGGACGGGCTTTTCTTTGAAAAATGACCTTGCGCTGTTCATCCGCTTTGTAGTAGAAGTTAAATGGGGAGATTTGCGCTCAACTGAGCGTTGGAGATTGCATTGTGCCTAAGAAAGACCGGGTTCTGGTTGCCCTTTGGAAGAGTCCCGAAAAAGTGAATTCGTTTCTGCTGAAGACCTGGGGACTCCCGCAAGAACCGTCCACACGCAAAGAAGTCCAACAGGACTCCATACGAGTCTTAGACCCCCGGTCCAAACGACTAAAGCCCGTGTCTCTGGATGAAGCGGGGTTCAGTGCCACACAACTTACCGACGAACGGCAAAGCCTTCACCTGGAAGCGTCCGCAAACGACGGCGTGACGCTCTCCCCGCCGTGGCTGACCCACCTGGAGTACATGGGCGTAATCGCGGAAGCACGGTACCCCAAAGACAAAGCCGCGGCTTTGAAGCAACTGTTTTTGGAAGACGCACGGTCACGCTGTTGGGAGCAGCCGCCTGAACTGCTCCAACCGATGAACGCATCCCTCGGAACGCCTGCCGAATTCCGGGAACGATGGTTCTGTGGCGAGTTAGAAATCTGCGTCCGTGCCTCTGACCGGCGAACCCACTTTTTTGAAGTATGGCGATTGCCTCCCGACGAACCGGAAGACTTGGATGAAGCAGGGGAACCGAGCGGCCATTGGGATGGTCTGAAGTGGACGGCTGACCCACCTGAAAGCGCCGGGTAATGCCCTCAGCCGCGCCCCTGGAAGCCCGGCCTACCCTTCAATACCCCCAGACGCCACGTGCGCTCTACGGTCACCGCCACGCTGTCACGGCCCATCCGGCTGAGTGGTCGCCTAGCACATCAAGGACTGCTTGTCAAGCCAAAAATAGCTGTTTACCATATAGTAATAAATCCCACCCATTTCCCGTGTACATAAAGTTAACACTTTGCGTGCTCTCTAAGTGACATCGTTTCAACATTTTGGGGTGGCGGGGGTGTCACTACGCACGGCTTAGCGTCAGTAAGTGCTTTGTTGTCAACGGCTTGCGGCGCATTACTGATACACCACTTGCGTGACGTGTAACGGATGTGATGGGTAACGGGGAGCGAGTTACGCCGGTTATCTTGCGTGACGTGTCACGGATGTGGCATTATGATTGGCATGAAGCACCACCCGCCACTGTCGCAAAAGCAGTATGCCGAGTTGGGGTACGCGAAGCTACACGCCGAACTAAAGCGGATGCTGTCGCAAGCAGAGCGCATCACGACGATGTTCAACGCGGGATCACGTCTCCGCTTGCTGCCCGCGCTCTACGCCATGCGCGAACTGGTAGCCGCGCCGGGGCAGCGCAGCGACATCGAACCGGATCGGCCATCGTGGGAACGCGAGTGTCGGTTGCTCGGCATCACTGCGGAGCAAGTGCGCCAGTGGAAACACCGCACGGCGGCGGAGACTGACATCCGCCATCTTGTGGGCGAAGAGCGTGCGCGGAATGCCAAGCACGCCACGCCGTCCAATGCGCGTGCGTTGGAACATCTGGCGCGACTGGCAACCGCTGTTCTCAACGGCAATGAGACTGAAGCGGAGAAGTTGGCGGCTGCGTATAGCGAGATTTACGGATTCTAAACGAAGCGACCGAGCACAGCATTATCGCAGACGGAAACGGGGGACAACATGATGAGCGAAGACGTGATTATGAAGTTGTGCGCGTGGGCAGCGCAACTAAACGCTGTCGTTGTGAGCGTTCCCGCGATTGATGAAGACGGCAGAATGGGTCACGCACATACGCCAAACTTCTGCACGTTCACGTTGGACAATTACTCATGCTTGAGCGCGGACGAGAAAAGATTGCTCTATGCGCACGTCCAGAATGGCGGTTCCGTGGTTCTGCTTAGCCGGGAAGCATCCGAAGACCCGAGCGTCTTGGCACACGAACTGGGGCACGTAGCGGCGTTTCTTGGGGACTGTGATTGCGATTTCCGCAAGCCAACTCCAAAACTGGCACACCGTGCGCGGAGATGCGGGATGGATGAACACAGCCGCGAAAGCAATGACGAGTTGATGGCTGAGTGCGTGGCTTGGCGGATGCTCGACTTACCGCTTTACCCGCTGTTGGATAGTTTCTGCGCCCCAGCATTCTCAGAATTCGCACGGCGCACGGGATGGCAATCCCGCTGGAGTTGTTTGCGTGTGAGCGCGTCTCAGCAGTTCTGAGAGACACAGCGTAGCGTTCAACAGGGGGACACGATGAGCATGAGAAATAGCAGTTACGCTGATCTTCTGATCGCTGAGTGGGGAATCGGGAAGTGTTCCCCGCGGGTCCGGACGCGAATGCGCCGGGTGCTCGGGGAATTGAGTCTGAGCACACAGATGATTCTTCGCCGGAATCCAAAACTGCAAGTTGTGGCTGTTTCCAAGACGGGCTTCAGTGTTTGGGCTTACTTTCCGGCACATCGGAAACGACAGATTGTGAGCGGTCTTCAGATTGAGTTGAAGCCAACGGCGCGAGTGCTGCTAGTCATCTGCGAGAAGTTAATCGAGCAGCAATCCGCGAGATTGACGGACGCCCAACTTCGGGACCATCTCGGGCATACATTGCTGTACTTGCGAAGCCCAAAATCACGGAACGAATGTGCGGATGCCGGTCGGGAGTGGCGTCTTGAATGCAGAGACAAAGCGCGATGAGCGAAGACGTGATTATGAAGTTGTGCGCGACCGGATATGACTAGGAGACAAGCGAATGGAAGACGATTTACGGGATTGGATGATGAGTGCGCTAGATGACAGCCGGTTCTCATGCTTTGACTGGATGGGTGAGTCCGGGTACACAGAAGAGCAGCAGTTTACTCTAATCCGGCTGTCATCCGACATGAACAGGGCGGCACTCGACTATATGAAAAAGCACCCGGTCCGCGAGTGGTCCGCCGATGATTGGACGCGATACGAAGTGTCGCAGTGGGACTGCACGGAGCAGATGCGTACCGGGCTGCTGACTGAGTGCTTCACACCGGAGCAGGCGGACGCCGTTGCGGAAGCATGGGAGCATGAGCGGTACGTCTGCCACGGTATCAGCGACGGCTACGGGCGGATGCATCATTGCCGGTTCTGCCGGGATGCACTGGTCTGACGCTGGGCTTCACTTCGCCAACTGTGCAATAACATCATCGAAGCGGTACTATCCCACTCATGACTACACCGATGGCTTGCTGTTCCTGTTGCTGGTGGAAGCGAGAACAGAATCCTCTCGAAAGAGAGTGGGGCACTTGCACTTTGGCAAATCAGCCCCGAGGAGATTTTCAGGTTCTCATCGTAATAAACTCATCGTGGGATGAGGACAATTCAGTTGTGTTAAGAACGCATGACACTTTCTATTGTGCAAATTTCGATGATCGCAAATGAAACCGGGGGGATTAGAATGCAAGGCAGGTCAGCATCAGCCAATGAATAGCCAACGGTATCTCGTCAACGACCCGCACGACAAGTCCGTGGGTCACGTCGAAACTTGCGGAAGTGTAAAAATTTGGGGCGGTGCCACTACCGCAGCAGGGGGCTGGTTAGGACCATTCAATTCACGAGACGAAGCCGAACGTGCTGGGCAGCTAAGCGGTAACCCGTTCCACTGGTGTGGACATTGCGGGGCAGAGCATTCGCGCCGCGTCGATTTTAGCAAGGGTGCTTCCAATGAAACGTGACATGGATTTGCTACGTGCGTTGCTGCTCAAGATTGAGGAAATGCCATACAGCGGTGGTCACTTAATGGGAGGTATTCAGATACCCGGACACAGCGATGAGGAGGTCTCTTATCACGCGCAGCTTGCGCAAGATGAGGGATTCATCATCGCGAAGTTTCTGAAACCAACAACCTACTTCGCTGTGGAACGTCTCACCTCCGACGGCCATAACTTTCTTGATCTCGCCAGAGATGACACGAGATGGTCTAAGGCCAAGGAAAAAGTTACGAGTGCGACCGGGACGCTGACAATCGAAGCCCTTAAGACGGCTCTAAACGCGCTGGTTCAAGCAGCGGTGAAGGCTGCCCTATCTTAGAAATGGCAAACCCACTGCCGTATCACCGTGGGGGCATGTATTGCTCAGACTATGGAAACACTCTGCCCTACTACGTGGGAACGAATCTGGGAACGGAAGCCAGTCCCGCCTGCTCTAAACGTGCTTTTCCGTTCCCGAGATGCCTGCTAACGCTCTGATTCTACGTACATGCGAGACTTAAAAGGGCGTTGCTCTACCAACTGAGCTACGCGCCCCACCAATTTCAATCTAACATATTTTCTGCGTGCATTTGCTCGCCAGGCGTTTCTTAGAAGAGATTGCGCTCGGGATGGATCGCATCCTCGCTCGACTCGACGCGGTTTCTATCCTGCGCCCAGTGTGCCGTGACGTTGCCAGCGCAAAAGCGATACACTCTGCATTCATGCCGCGTTCCCGCTTCTTCTGGGCAAAACTTGCGTTTCCTGTTTGCGCGATTCTGTCTTGCGCGATTCTGTCGCCGACGCTCAGCCACGCGAAGAAACGAAAGCAGTTGCCCGCCGTACGCTGGACCGCCGGCGTGCCCGGTTGCACATTCGAACGCGGCGATGACGGACGCTACCGCTGGACCATGGCCGGGAAAGACCTCACCGTCACGCTGCTTGTGGATTCGCAAGAACTGACAAAGAGCCGTCGCCGCTTCTATCACCTCCTTGGCGTGTACGTGAGTGTGACGTACACCGGTCAGGGCAAGTTTGAGTTTCCGGCGGACGTGCGGATCGACTTCGTTCGTCATCACGACGTTCTTGAGGGCTACATGGATCCCACGGGACTCTCCAACAAATTGCAGAACGACGTGGATACACTGGTCTTCGAAACCGAGCGCCAAATCAAGAAGAATCCCAAAATCACCGAAGAAAAAACGGCTCGCTTGCGAGAGTACGAAAAGGAAGCTGCCGAGTTCATCGAGTTCCTGAGCACGCAAAGCCTCGAGCCCGCCACGGTGACGCTGACCCCGGGCAATCCCGAAGCCCACGGCTGGGTTTTCTTCGCGACCAGCAACAAATGGATCGGCCCGTGGAAGGCCCGTGAGGATTTTATTCTCGGCGTTTGGATGAAAGACGAGGTCTGGCAGTTTCCCTTCTCGCTGCCACCGACGGAAGGCGACCTGATCCTGCGGAAGCCGCCTGAATAGGGCAACTTGATCGCCGACTGCGCCAGAAAATTGTGTTACAGTTTCGTGCTCATGGAGATTACTCCGAAAGCAGAGCCAGCCAAGCAACCCGCAGTGGTGTTCTACTGCCCGGTCTGCGCCGTGGAAGTCAGCGATCCGCTGACCTGCGGCGATTGCTCCGCCGTCATCTGCCGACGCTGCGGAACGCCGCTGGAATCTTCGGACGAGCTGGGCATGGGATGAATCTGGTCGTTCGTCGTTCGCTGTTCGCTATTGGTCGTTCGCAACGCCCAAAGGCATCCGCCTTCTGCCAGCGGCCGCGAATGGCGATCAGCGATTAGCGAACGACGAATCGCGAACGACTAACGACCAACGACTTGACCTGCGAATGAAAGACGAACCTACCACTCAATGAACCCCGCTCCCGCTTCCCCGGCTCCCGAAACCGAAACCTCCAGTCAAAAACCGAGCCTCGTCCGTGGACTCAGTTTGCTCGACTCCGTACTGCTGCTGGTGAGCGGCATCATCGGCTCTTCTATTTTTCTTACCGCCAAAGATATTGCCGGGCCTTTGCCGAATCCAACGCTGTTTTTTCTGGTGTGGATCCTCGGTGGAGTGATCTCGCTGTGCGCCTGCGTCGCCTTCGCCGAACTCGGCTCCATGTTTCCCGACTCCGGCGGACAATACATTTACCTCCGCGAAGCTTACGGCGACCTGGTTGCGTTTCTTTACGGCTGGATGTTGTTCACGGTCGCGAATGGCGGCACCATCGCGGCGCTATCCGTCGCGTCCGCGGCCTACATGGGCAACATCATTCCGGCCATTTCGCAGCAGCATGTGATTTTCTCATTGCTGGGCATGCCGTTTACGCGCGCACATGCGGTCGGGCTGGTGCTGATCGCCATCCTCACTTACGTCAACGTTGTCGGACTGCGCTGGGGCGCGCTCCTCCAGAATGTCTCCACCTGGACCAAGTTCGCCGCCATGGCAGTCTTCGTTGTCCTGGGATTCGCCATCGGCAAGGGACATTGGTCGAACTTCAGCGCGCAGGCGCCGGGCGGATTAAGCATGGGACTGAGCCCAGGACAATTGATCTCCGCTCTCGGCGTCGGCTTGATCGCCGTCTTCTGGGCCTACGACGGCTGGGTGTACATCACGTGGGTCGCCGGCGAAGTCAAAGAGCCGCGGCGCAATGTGCCGCTGGCCATGGTTTTGGGAGTGCTCGCGGTGGGCGCGATTTATCTCGCCATGAACATGACGTATGTTTACGCCCTGCCGCTGAGCGAGGTGGCAAAGTACGAAACCATTGCCCACGCCGCCGCGACAAAACTTTTCTCGCCCGCTGCCGCAGTCTGGCTGTCGGCCATGATCGCGATTTCGTGTTTCAGCGCGGCGGCGGCCTGCACCCTGTCGGGTTCGCGCGTCTACCTCGCCATGGCACAGGACGGCGTGTTCTTCCGCCGCATGGCCGTCATCCATCCCAGGTGGCGCACTCCCGCCTTCAGCCTGATCGGGCAAGGCATCTGGGCCGCGGTGCTCACCATGAGCGGACGCTACGACCAGCTTTACACCTACGTCATCTTTGGCATGGTGCTCTCGTACACGCTGACCGTCATCGGCCTGTTCGTTTTGCGCTGGAAAAGACCCGATGTTCCCCGCCCCTATCGCTGCACCGGATACCCGTGGCTGCCCGCGACCTACGTTCTGGTCGGCGTTGCCTGGACGCTGAATACGATTATTCAGAGGCCCACCGAAGCCTTCTGGGGCGCCACCATTGTGTTGATCGGCGTGCCGGGATACTTGTATTGGAGGCGCAAGAGCCGGAAGGAAGCCGTCTAGCGGAGGGGCGCGATAGTGGGCATGGTGTGGGCTGCCTGAGAGCGGGTGCCAACGTTGAGGCTGAATCCCGTCTGGCGCCGCATTCTTGTGTGGACGACAGAACTCAGGCAGAATATTGTCCTACACACAGGAGGGTCGTTCCCATCCTGCCGCCGCCCGACGAACCGAACAAGCCGCTGGCCGTCCTTAAGATCGATCGCGGACCTAAGAAGCTCTAACAAAACCCAGTTTCATGCTACACGGAGAGCCGGAAACACAGCATGGAGATGTCGGGCTCGGCGTCCTTTCAGTGGAAGAAGTCCTTTCAATAAGAAGAGAGGGCGACGAGCCTATTGCGGGAAGTTCATGCGGCGCAGCAGATCTTGGAAGCGCGAGTCGTCCCGCAGGTCATCCCAATCCCAGGCCACGTTGAGATGAACCAAAGGGGTTTCACCCTGCTCGTAGGCTTTGTCGAGCCATTTCATGACCTGATCTTTCTCTCCCGCGTGGGCATACAATCGCGCAATGCGCACACCCGGAACATGGGTCCGCGTGGACCGCGCTGCCAGTACCTCCGCCGCAAGATGCATCGCTTGGGTGTATCCGCCAGCCGCATAGCCGCGCGTCAGGGCGTCCTCAACTTCATGGTCCCGGAGCACCGCGAAGAACTTCCTGGCTTCCGCCAAAGCTTCCTTGTGCCTTCCCGTTTTGTAGAGGGCGCCCCAAAGGCCCATGTGCGCCGACGAAAAGTCTGGTTCCGTTGCCAGAACCTTGTGGAACTGCGAGATGGCCTCGTCATACCGGTGCACGTACACCAAGTGCCAACCATAGAAGCACGGGAAAAAGGGGTTGAAGGGGTCCAACTCCAGGGCCCGCTGAACTTCGGTGTTCCACTCCTGCGTACGTCTCATCGAGATCAGAAAATCCGCGTACATGAAGTGGCCATCCGCACTGTTGGGGTTGAGCTCAATGCCCCGCCGGAATTCCCGCTCGGCGGCAGACCAATCGTGGTCATAGGGTCCTACGATATTGGCGAGGGCAATGTGCGCTTCCGAAAGCGTGTCGTCGAGCGTCAAGGCTTCTGAGACGGCGGCCTTCGCCCTCGGTATCGCTTCGCTGGGCGGCATGGATCCGGCATCCCCGCGCATGAGCCACACGTTGGCCACCCCGACATACGCGCGCGCGTAGTTGGGGTCCTTCTGGAGCGCCAGTTCAAAGTACCCAAGAGCCGCGTCGAGGTGCTCGCGCGAGAGGTGGTACCAATGCGACTGCCCCTTCAGATAAGCCTCGTAGGCATCGGGGTTGACTGGGCTGGCGCCGCCCAGAGTCCTTGTTTCCTCCGGTGAAACGGCAACTTTGATCTCGCGGGCAATCGCCTGCGCCACTTCGGACTGCAAGGTCAGCACATCGCGGGTGTCGCGTTCGTAACTTTCGGCCCAAAGATGAGTGTCGGTTACGGCGCGGATGAGCTGCGCCGTGATTCGCACTCGTCCGCCGGAGCGCTGCACCGAGCCCTCGAGGATGCCGTCCACTCCTAACGCCTGCGCGATCTCGGGCAGCGGCTTTTTGACGCCCTTGAACTGCATAACCGAGGTTCGCGAGATCACCTTCAGGGCTCGGATCTTGGAGAGATCGGTGATCAGTGCTTCGGTCATGCCGTCGGCGAAGTATTCTTGTTCAGGATCGCCAGAAAGATTCGCCAAGGGCAAAACCGCCAGGGAACGGATGGAAGCATGAGCCGTTCCTCCGAACAGCTTGTCTCGTATGCCGCCGGGGTTGAGCCCCAGAACTAACGTGAGCAACAGTGCGCCCGAGCACGCCGCGGCAACCAGGATTGCCTTGCCCACACTAAACCTTCGCCGAGAGATGGGGCGCGTGACCGTGCTCGGTGTGAGCAGCCGTCGCAAATCCACGGCCAGCTCTTTGGCGGATTGGTACCGGCTCTCTGCTTCCTTCTCCAGGCACTTCCCTATGATCCGCTCCAGTTCTGGAGACAACCTGGGATTGAGAGCGGCAGGTGGTAGTGGCGGCCTGCGCAGAATTGCACCGATCAGTTGTGAGCGTTCCACGTCTGCGAACGGGCGCTGCCCCGTGGCCATCTCGTACAGCACGGACCCGGCCGCATGGATGTCGGTACGAGCGTCGACGTCTTCGCCCAGCAACTGCTCCGGCGCCATGTAGGGCAGAGTCCCGGCCATTGCTTGCGTCTCGCTGAGACTCTCTGTCGCGGCACTGTCCGTGACGGGACGCCACAACTTTGCCAGCCCGAAGTCCAGAATTTTCAGCCGTCCGTCGCTCGTAACCCGTAAATTGCCGGGCTTGAGGTCACGATGAACGACCCCCTGTTCATGGGCCGCGGACAAGCCTTCGGCGAGTTGCACGCCCAGGCGCAGGACTTCCTTCTCCGGCAGCGGTCCGGCAGCCAAATTCTCGCTGAGTGTGATTCCGGGGATGTACTCCATCACCAGGAAGTCCACGCCCTGCTGCGTGTCGAAGTCATGGATGGTAGCGATGTTTGGATGGTTCAGCTTCGAGAGAGAAAAAGCTTCGTTGCGGAAGCGCTTGCGGGCATGCTCGTCAATCAGGGTGCCGGGCGGAAGAACCTTGATGGCAACATCCCGATCCAGATGTTGATCGCGGGCGCGATAAACTTCTCCCATGCCGCCCGCGCCGATCTTCTCGACGATGCGGTAGTGGCCTAGTTCAAGCCCGGTGAGAGAATCTTGGCCTTGCTCCCGAATCGCCAAAGGGAAGGTCTCCTTCCCACTCACCCTCGAACAAATCGTAGGCCCGACCCAATGGCTTGTCAACGCAAGCCAGACCTTGTCTTCATCGTCTCAGTCAGCGTGCCGCGAGCCTATCCAATGCTGGTTAGGTGGAGGAGAGGCCAGCAGTTCTAAGCACCTACACCGGCACCGCCGTCTTGCGCTTCGGATTAAAGAACGGTAACGACACCACCGTCGCCGTCGTCTTCATCCGTTGCGCTTCGATCGTCAATTCCATTTGCAGCTTGGTGCCAGGCTTTGCATACTCGGTACCCACGCTGGCCATCGCAATCAGCTTTTTCAGCAGCGGAGAGAACGCAGTCGTCGTTGCCTTGCCCACGTGCTTGTCGTTGGAATTGGCATAGACGGGCACCGCAACGCGCGACGCCTGGCTTGGCGCTGCCGGAGAGAGTCCGAACTTGTCGAACTGCTCTTCCACTTCCACCCAATCCACTTCGAGCCCAACTAACTGTCGCGCCACACCATGCTTGTGATCTCGCGCCAGCGCGCGCTTGCCGATGAAATTCTCTTTATCGAGATGCACCATCTTCCCGAAGCCAAGCTCATACGGCGAGTATTTCTGCGACGGGATCAGCGCCTTCTTGGAACTCGAGTAATCGACCTCGATCAGCAGCAGTCCCGCCTCTACGCGCGACACATCCAGCGCCAGCATTCCGGCCGCATGAATATCGAAATGCTTTCCCTTGTCCATCAGTGCGTCCCAAACCTTGACCGCCTCATTCCACGGAATCCAAATCTCGTAGCCGAGGTCGCCGGTGTATCCGGTGCGCGAAATATCCACGGGCACGCCGGCAATCTTGCCCGTCGTTTTTCTGAAATACTTCAGATTAGTGATGTCGGCCTCCGCGACCGTCTTCAAAAGTTTCGCCGAGGCCGGCCCCTGCAGCGCCAGGGCCGCCGTCTGCTCGGAGATGTCTTCAATCTGAACGTCCATGTTCAGGCCGTTCTGCCGGAACCAGCGCAGGCTCGGATCGGCGGCCGTCCAGCGATACTTGTTTTCTTCGAGGCGCGTGATCGTTCCGTCGTCGATGACCTTACCGTCTTCATCGCACCAGCAGGCATAAATGACCTGCCCGACGGCGACTTTGTTGACGTCGCGCGTGATCACGCGGTTCACCAGTTTGGTCGCATCCTTGCCGGTGATCAGATACTTGTAGAGCGGCGAAATATCAATCAGGGCGCAAGCATTGCGGATCGCATTGTACTCGTGCTCGTGGTGCACTTCGTACACGCTGACCGTGTAGTATCCCGACCACTCGCGATAATTCAGACTCTGGCAGAGGGCGAAAGTTCTCTCGTGAAATGCAGTTCCGATGGGCAAAGGCTACCTCGCGCGGGTTTCCTCTGTGTCCCTCTGTGTCCTCTGTGGTTAAGAAAACCCCCTCTACCACAGAGGACACGGAGGATCACAGGGGAAATCTAAACAAACCCTGACGCCGGATTATATGCACCCGCACACTCCCGCGGCAAGCACCGAAATGCATTGACCATGAGTCAGCAATCGCGCGTAAGTAGAGACAAAACGATACTTTCTCGATAGAATGGCGAGTCATTTTCTGCTGAAGTTACGGGTCAATCTGGATCAGTCTTTCCAGGTCAATTTATGGCTGCTGTTTCGAGCGGTACCAAGTACGACGTAATCGTTGTTGGCGGAGGCCACAACGGCCTCACCAACGCCGCCTATCTGGCGAAGGCGGGGAAGAAGGTGCTCGTGCTCGAGCGCCGCCACGTCCTTGGCGGCTCGGCTTGCACGGAGGAAGTTTTTCCCGGCTTCAAGTTTTCGGTTTGCTCGTATGTCGTCTCGCTGCTGCGGCCCGAGATCATTCGCGACCTCGAACTTCCCCGCCACGGACTTGAGATCCTGCCGCTCGACGGCACTTTCACGCCCATGCCGAACGGCGACCATCTGTGGCGCGTGAACGATCACGGCAAGACCCATCGTGAAATTGCCCGCCACTCCCGAGTTGACGCCGAAGCCTACGATGAATTCGGCAAGGCCATGCAGGCGATGTGCCGCTTCGTGAAGCCGATCCTCAGCATGATTCCGCCCGACCCGGCAACGCTGAATCCGCGCGAACTGATGAAGCTGCTGTTCATCGGACGCCGCTTTCAGGGCATGTCGAGCGAGGACAAGTACAACCAGGTCCAACTCATGACCATGAGCGCCATCGACTTTCTCGATCAGTGGTTTGAGACGGATGTGCTCAAGGCAACCATGTCGGCCTCGGGGATTATCGGAACTTTTCTCGGCGTGCGCTCACCCGGCACTGCCTACGTGCTGCTGCACCACTACATGGGCGAGATTGACGGCGCCTTCCGTGCCTGGGGATTCGCGCGCGGCGGTACCGGCGCCATCTCGAACGCGATTGCCGGCGCCGCTCGCGAGGCCGGAGCCGAAATCCGCACCGAAGCCCCGATTGCCAAAATCCTGGTCAAGAACGGACGCGCCACGGGCGTCGTGCTCGGCAACGGCGACGGGATTTATGCCGACGTTGTTTCTTCCAGCGTCGATCCGCGGCTCACGTTTACCAAGATGATCGAGCCCGGCAATCTGCCCGATGAATTCATGGAAGGCGTGAAGCGCTACAAGTTCCGCGGGTCTTCGGGCAAGGTGAACATGGCGCTCGATGGTCTGCCGAATTTTACGTGCATGCCGGGAGTCGGCGCGCACCTGCGCGGCGCCATGTCGATCTCGCCGAGCGTCGAGTACATGGAAAAAGCCTACGACGAAGCGAAATACGGACACTGGTCTTCGCGGCCGTACATCGACATGGTGATTCCGACCCTCACCGATACGTCGCTCGCCCCGCCGGGAAAACACATCCTCTCCTGCTTCGTGCAATATGCGCCCTACAAGCTGGCGCCCGGGCTCGACTGGGACACGGAAAAAGAAAAGTTTGGCGACGCCGTGGTCAACACCATCGCCGAATACGCGCCGAACATAAAAGACATCATTCTGCACCGCCAGGTCGTCACGCCGCTCGACCTCGAACGCGAATGGGGATTGACGGAAGGCAACATCTTCCAAGGCGAGCTCTCGCTCGAACAATTATTTTTCCTGCGTCCGGTTGCCGGATGGGCGCAATTCCGTTCGCCAATCAAGAACCTCTACATGTGCGGATCGGCGACGCATCCCGGCGGCGGCATCATGGGCGCGCCCGGACGTCTGGCGGCGCTCGAAATTCTGAAAGACGGGAAGGGGGCATAAGACCATGGCCGAAACGCGCGATGTCATCATCGTCGGTGGCGGACACAACGGTCTGGTCGCCGCCTTCTATCTCGCCAAAGCCGGATTCAAACCGCTGGTGCTCGAACGCCGCGCCCAGGTGGGCGGCGCGGCCATCACCGAAGAATTTCATCCCGGCTTCCGTTGCTCCACGCT
>JBEKDG010000023.1:0-64237 GCA_050014475.1 Terriglobales bacterium
CCACGGAAGGCCGGGACAAAGAAAGCAGCAAAGGGGCGGGTGTATGAATTCCAGAATCGGTTATATCGCCTTCAACACCTTTCGCGAGGCGGTGCGCGACCGGGTTCTGTACAACCTGATCGCATTTGCGCTGCTGCTTTCCGGGGCGGCGATTCTGGTGGGAGAAATTTCGATCGACATCGAGCGCCTGGTGGTGGTGAACCTGGGGCTGACGGCGGTCTCGCTGTTCGGAGTGGTGATCGCCATCTTCATCGGGATTGGCCTGGTTTCGAAAGAGATCGACAAACGCACGCTGTACACGGTGCTGTCGCGACCGGTTCGCCGGTGGGAATTTGTCGTAGGCAAGTTCTTTGGGCTCACGGGAACGCTGGTGGTAAACACCTTCCTGATGGCGATCGGCGTGTTTCTGGCGCTGCTCTACGTCGCACACAAATTCGAGAAGATGGACGTGTGGGTGCTCGTCGCGCTGTACTTCATCGTCCTGCAGTTTCTGATCGTGTGCGCATTGGCGCTGTTTTTCTCGTCCTTTTCGACGCCGCTTATGTCGGCGGTCTTCACCTTCGCGCTGTTCGTGATTGGAAGTCTGGCGGAAGATCTGCGGGGCTTCGCCAGGATCACGCAGGGGGTGGGGGGCTGGATCGCGACCGCCATCGCCTATCTGGTGCCGAATTTTTCCGCTTTGAACGTGATCAGCCAGGTGGCGCACGGAGACGCCGTACCCGGGCGCCTGATTCTGTACAACAGCGTGTATGCGCTGCTGTATTCGGCGATGGCCATCTCGGGAGCGGTGCTGATCTTCCAGCGCCGAAATCTGAAATGAGTGCCACGCGACGCGCGAACCTGGTGGCGATCGCTGTGCTGCTATTTTCCATGGCCGGCGCAATGGCAACGCTCTATGCGATCGACCACACGCGGCGGGGATCGGTAGCGCAGGAAGCGCTTTATGTGCGCTCTTCCAAGGTGCTGCGGCGGATGAGCCTCGGCTACACCGGTCTGCTGGCCGACATTTACTGGACGCGCGCGGTGCAGTATTTCGGGCAACAGCATCACAGCGGTTCCGGCGATTTCCGCTTGCTGGCGCCGCTGCTGGAAGTCACGACGGAACTGGATCCGAAGCTCTTGCCAGCGTACCAGTTTGGGGCCAACTTTCTGGCTCCTAAACCGCCCAGCGGCGCGGGCTTGCCGGGGGCGGCGCTCGCGCTCATGAAGTACGGAATCGAGCACAATCCCGACCAGTGGCGGCTCTACTACAACCTGGGATTTCTGTACTACACCGAGTTGAAGGACTACGCCAAGGCGGCGGATGCGTTTGCGCAGGGAGCAAAGCTTCCGGTGACCAACCCGTTCATGCCCATCCTGGCGGCACGAATGGCGCAGCATGCCGGGGAATTCGACACGGCGCGCATGTTGTGGTCCACCACCTACCAGAGCACCAAAGATGAACTGATCCGGCAGAACGCGGTTGAACATTTGCTCGCTCTGCAAGTGGATGAAGAAGTGACGCGACTGGAGCAGGTGGTCGAAAAGTACCGCGATCAGACTGGACAATTGCCGGCCAGCATGGGCGATCTGGAGCGCGCGGGGTTTATCCATGGGACGCCTGCCGATCCGAAGGGGCGGCCGTACAAGCTGATGCCGGATGGGCGGATCGAAGTGCAGAACCCGCAGAGCATTTACTTCATCACCAAGGGTCTTCCGCCGGGCGTGGCGCCGCCGCAACCGCGTCCGGCTGCCCAGCCAGATTCGAAGTAAGTGCTTTTGGCTTTTAGCTCTTGGCTTTTAGCTAAAGGCCAAAGGCTAAGAGCTAACAGCGGTTTCTCCATTTTGTTAGCATCCTAGCGTGTCCTCAAGTTCCTCCCAACAATTCTGGAGCGCGTTACGAAACTGGTGGCGTGAGCAGGCGAGAGAAAAGGGCGCTCGGAGCGCGACTTCCCTGCTGGTGCGGAATCTATGGGCCTTTGCGTGCGAGTCGACGCCCGAACGCCGGCGGGAGCGCTATGGCGACATGGAGTACGACTGGGAGCATCGCGTCAACACGACCAGCGGCACGGTGGGCTGGCACACGCGGCTGCTGGGATTATTTCATTCCCCTTATCAGCCGACCGAGCCGGCCCTGTTTCGGGAGATGATGGCGAGCCTGCCCATCGGTTTCGATCAATTTAGCTTCATCGATCTCGGTTCCGGCAAGGGACGAACGCTGCTGATGGCTTCGGAGTATCCGTTCCAGAAGATTGTGGGAGTGGAATTGATTGCCGAACTGCATCGCGCGGCGGAGGAAAACATACGCAATTATCGGAGCCCGACGCAGCGCTGTGCGCAGATCGAGGCGGTCTGCACGGACGCTTGCGAGTTTGTCTTTCCGGAAACGCCGCTGCTGTTGTATTTGTTCAACCCGCTGCCGGAGGCGGGATTGCGGCGGGTGCTGCGAAATCTTGAGCAGTCTTTGGAGCAATCGCCGAGGCCGGTTTGGCTCGCGTATCACAACCCGGCAATGGACAGCGTCCTGGCAGCGTCACGTGCACTGGTGCGAACCGGCGGAACGGAGCAGTACTCGGTGTTCACCGCAGAACCAGGTTTCAAAGTTTCAAGGTTTCAAAGACACGAGCCAGCGTAGTCACCAACCTTGAAACTTTGAAACCTTGAAACCTGTAAGATCTAAAGGATTGTGGAATCTATCCGACGTGAAGAATGGATTGTTTTGCTGGCTGGTGATGGTGGCAGTCACGCAGCTGGGCTTTAGCGCGTTCGCTCGCGCACAGGATGTTCGTCAGCTCGCCCGGGCGGTGGATGACCACTACAACCACCTGCGCAACCTGCAATCGGACTTTACCGAGATATATAGAGGCGAGGGCGCGGAGCGTGTGGAGGCGGGCACCTTGTGGTTGAAAAAGCCGCGCAAGATGCGGTGGGAATACCGTTCTCCGAAAGAGAAGTTGTTTATCAGCGACGGCCAGGCGGTGTGGTTCTACCTGCCGGCGGAACGGCAACTCAGAAAGACGTCACTGCGCAAGCTGGACGACGTGCGGTCTCCATTGGCATTTTTGCTCGGTAAAACCAAGCTGGAGAATGAATTACGGGGACTTTCGAAGGTAGTGGATCAATCGCCTCTGGGTGCAGGTAACACCCTGTTGCGAGGGGTTCCGCAGGCGATGGCGGGCCAGGCGAACGAGGTGCAACTGGAGATCACGCCCTCCTATCAGATTGTCCGCATCGTATTAATGGAAGCGGACGGGGCGACGACGGAGTTCCGCTTTGCGGGCTGGAAAGAGAATCTGGAGTTGAGCGACAGCCGGTTTCAGTTCACCCCTCCGCCGGGGGTGGAGACGGTGGAAGGAGAATTGGGACCGTAGCTCGAACGCTGGGTCGAGCTTGCTGGTGGAGAGCCGGGCGTCCCCGCCCGGCTGGACGGGCGAGACGCCCGTCGCTCCGCTATATATGGCTCATCACGCGGCGTTTGACTCGGTTACTTGCGTACCACCCAGATGGACAGGTTGCGGTAAGCGCTTTGGGAACAGAATGTTACACTTGGTCTGAGACGCTCGACAGCGGACGCTCAAGAGAGAAATTCGGGATCAGCCGATAGCGAATGGCACAATTCCTGGTCAAAGTCGCCGACGAACAGGGCCATCTGCGGCAGCAGGTGGAGCACGGGTATTCCGAAGCGGAGATCCACGACCGGTTCACGCAGCAGGGATACCTGGTGTACTGGGTCAAGCCCCGGACCATACTGAGCACGGGTGGGGGCCAGTTCGGGCGGCGCGGCAAGCTGCGACAGTCCACGTTTCTAATTTTCAATCAGCAGTTTCTGACGCTGATTAAGGCGGGGCTCCCGATCCTGACGGCGCTGGATCTTTTGATCAAGCGGCAGCGGGATAAATCTCTGTTACAGCTGCTCGAAAACGTACGCGAGCGCGTAAGAGGCGGCGAGTTGCTGTCCGATGCGTTTGCCGCCCAGCAGGTGTTTCCGAAGATGTACACGACCACGCTGATGGCCGGGGAGAAGAGCGGCGGCATGGAAGAGGTTCTGAGCCGCTACATCGCGTATCAGCGGATGGTACAGACTTTCCGTAAGAAGCTTCTGGTGTCCCTGGTGTATCCGGCGCTGCTGGTCTCGGTGGTGACGCTGATGCTGATTTTTCTGATCACCTACGTGGTGCCAAAGTTTGCCGACCTGTTCGACAACCTGGGAGCGGAGCTGCCGGCGATCACGGTGTTCATGCTGCACCTCGGTCTGAACGCGCAGAAGTATGGGTGGCTGGTGCTGCTGGTCGGGGCGGTGGCAATTTTTCTGTTGTGGCGGTGGAAGCAGAGCGATCGCGGGGCTGCACGCATTGACCGGTTTCTGCTGTCGCTGCCGCTGGTCGGGGAAATCCGGCTGAAGTACCAGGTGGCGAATTTCTCCCGCATTCTGGCGACGCTGCTGCAGGGCGGACTGCCTTTGGTGCCGGCGATGGAAACCGCCGGCGAATCGATGAGCAGCCGGCAGATGTTGAACGGGGTCACCGCCGCGGCGGAGCGGGTGAAAGAAGGACAGAGCCTGGCGCATAGCCTGGAGACACAAAAGTTGTTTCCCGATCTCGCGGTGGAGATGCTGGAGGTCGGCGAATCGACCGGCGCGCTGCCGGCGATGCTCGGTTCGGTGGCAGAGTTTTACGAAGAGGACGTGCAGACGGCTCTGAGCGCAGCCATGGCGCTGATTGAGCCGATGATCCTGATCGTCATGGCGGTCTTTGTCGGCGGGATATTGATTTCTTTGTATATGCCGATCTTTACCTTGGGAGCAGGCGTGCACTGAGACGCACCGGGCTGCCGAACGTTGCTTGGGAAGAGGCTGTAGACTGGAATGGGCATGGCGGATAAGAAAACAGCACTGGTAAGCGGCGGGAATGGCGGGAAGCTGGTGCCGGAACCGGCGACAGTTCCCGACGAACTGGAACGCGCGCGGGATATCGCGCGGCGCTACCGTTGCGAATTCATCGATCTGAGCGACTTCCAGCTGCACCACGATCTGTTCGAGAAGATCCCCGTGCACCTGATGTTCCGCTATAAATTCGTGCCCCTGGACGAAACCGAAGACGGGCGGCTGGCGATTGCCATTGCCGATCCCAGCCAGTTGATGATGATCGACGAGATCAGCCTGCTGCTCGGCAAGCGGATCGTCACCAAAGTTTCGACGCTCAAGCAGATCTCCGACATCCTGCAGAAGACCGAGCAGTCCAAGCGCGTGCTGGAAGACGCGAGCGAGGGATTCACGCTCGACGTGATCCGCGAGGACGAAGCCGGGAACGACGAGACCATCTCCATCGACAAGTTGACGGCGACGGCGGGCAGCGACATGAGCCCGATCATCCGCCTGGTCGACACCACGATTTTCACGGCGTTGCAGCGGCGGGCGAGCGACATCCACATCGAGACCAGGGACGACTCGGTGGTCATCAAGTTTCGTATTGACGGCGTGCTCACCAACGCCATGCCGCCCATCGGCAAAGAGCACCACTCGACCATCATTTCGCGCGTCAAGGTCATGAGCGAGCTCGATATTTCCGAGCGCCGCGTACCCCAGGACGGCCGCTTCCGCGTGAAGTACAACGGCCGCGCCATCGACTTCCGGGTTTCGATCATGCCCTCGATCCACGGCGAAGACGCCGTGCTCCGCGTGCTCGACAAGGAGTCGATGAGCGAAAAGTTTAAGAAGCTCACACTCGACGTGGTCGGGTTCGACGCAGACGACCTGCGCCGCTTTCGCGGCTACATCAAGGAACCGTACGGCATGGTGCTGGTCACCGGGCCGACGGGCAGCGGCAAAACGACGACGCTCTACGCCGCCGTCAACGAGATCAAGACCGACGAAGACAAGATCATCACGATTGAAGACCCGGTCGAGTATCAACTGCGCGGCATCACCCAGATTCCGGTCAACGAGAAAAAGGGTTTGACCTTCGCCCGCGGCCTGCGTTCCATCTTGCGTCACGACCCGGACAAGATCATGGTGGGCGAAATTCGCGACAACGAAACCGCCCAGATCGCCATCCAATCGGCGCTGACGGGCCACCTCGTGTTCACCACCGTCCACGCCAATAACGTGGTGGACGTGCTGGGGCGCTTCCTGAACATGGGCGTCGAGCCTTACAACTTTGTCTCGGCGCTGAACTGCATTCTGGCGCAGCGGCTGGTGAGGGTCATCTGCGATTCCTGCCGGATGGCCGTGCATTATCCGAACGACGTGCTCGAGGCGAGCGGTCTGGACCCGCAACAGTGGTCGCAGGTTCCTTTGTACGAGGGGCAGGGCTGCATCGAGTGCGCGGGGACGGGGTTCAAGGGACGGACGGCAATTCATGAACTTCTGGATTTGACCGACCGGATCCGCGAGATGATTCTGGATCGGAAGCCGTCATCGGAGATCCGGCGCGTCGCCCGCGAAGAAGGCATGCGCTTCCTGCGCGAATCGGCGCTGGACAAGGTGCGCGGCGGATTCACCACTCTGAAGGAAATCAACAAGGTCACCTTTATCGAGACCATGCGCTGAGGCTGGTTACCATCGGCATGGCCGGCAGTCCAGTCCCGGCATCCCCAGAGGTAACTGTTCTCTTCATGAAAGTACGGGATATCATCAAGTTGCTGGAGCGGGATGGCTGGTATCTGAAACAAACGCGGGGAAGTCATCGGCAATACAAGCACCCGGTGAAACCCGGATGAGTCACGTTACCGGGGCATCCGAATGACGATCTTCCCGCAGGTACTCTGAACAGCGTCCTCAAACAAGCAGGGTTGAAGCCTTGAACTACGTCGTTGTTTACGAAAAATCCGGTACCGGCTGGGCCGCTTACGTCCCCGACCTGCCCGGTGTGGTGACCACAGGCCGAACCAGAGCCGAAGTCCGGTCTTTGATTCAGGAGGCGGTTGAGTTCCACTTGGACGGGCTAAAAGAAGACCGGTTACCCATTCCAGAGCCGAGCGCCGAAGCAGAGGTAATTTCGGTTTCGCAGCGATGACTTCCAACTCCAAACACGTTCGCCGTCCGACGCTCGCCTGCGAAATCGCAGCGGACCGCGTTCTGGCGGGCCGCGCCGCCGATACGGGGCGGATGGTGGAAATGGCATCGGCGCGGGAACTGGCGCCGGGCACGGTGGTGCCCGATTTGATGGAAGCGAATCTGCGGGACGGCGCGGCCATCCGGCAAGCGATTGAAAGCGCGCTGGGCAGCGTCGGCGGGCGGTCCCGCGACGTGATCGCGATTCTGCCCGATACCGCGGTGCGGGTCGTGCTGCTGGATTTCGAAACGCTCCCCGCGAAGCGGGACGAGGCCGAAGCGGTGGTCCGTTTTCGGCTGAAGAAGTCGCTGCCTTTTGATCCCGCCGATGCCCGTATCTCGTATCACGCGCAGTCCACCGGTAAAGGTGTTCGGGCGGTAGCGGCAGTGGTGCTGAACACGGTTCTCGAGGAATATGAGTCGGCGTTTCGCGACGCGGGCTACAACCCAGGAATGGTGATGCCGTCGATGCTGGCGGCGCTGGGAGCCGCGGACGCGGAACGGCCAACCCTGGTGGTCAAGGTGGACGCGCGGACGATCAGCATCGCAATTCTCGATCAGGAGCAACTGCTGCTGTTTCGGACACTCGAAAATTTGCGGGGCGTGACCATCACCGGCGATCAACTGGCGGAAGACGTTTATCCCTCGGTGGTGTTTTTCCAGGACACCTACAACCTGAACATTGAGCGCGTGTATGTGGCGGGCCTGCCGGAAGCGGGGGTCGCCGCGCCGGCGCTGAAGAACCAGTCGGGCGCGCGCGTTGAGGAACTGGTGGCGGCGTCGCAGATCGGGTCCACCACGGGGACGGTTCCGCGCTGGCGCATGGCGGGAGTGGTGGGAGCTTTGATTTCCTAAATCGCTCTTTTTGATTTCATAAATATGCGTCTGGATATCAATCTCGCGACCCGGCCCTATGAAGATGCCCGTGAATTCTGGGCGCGCTGGGGATTGGGAGTGGGGCTGCTGGGCGTTCTGACGCTCGTTCTGCTAGGCTTGGCGGTGCGCGGCTGGACCAACGCCGGAAGAGATCGCCATAACATCGCGCAACTGCAAGAACAGATCGCGGAACGTGACCACGAACGGGCAACGGCGCAGACCTTCCTCGACATGACCGCCAACCGCAGCACGCGAGACCAGTCGCAGTTCTTGAATGGACTGATTCAACGGAAGGCATTCTCGTGGACGCGCGTGTTCGAAGATCTGGAGCGGGTCATGCCCCCGAACCTTCACGTGGTCTCGCTGCGGCCGGAATTGAACGATCAGAATCAGATGGAACTGGACATGAAGGTGGCGGGCGACACCCGCGCCGCGGCCGTGGAACTGGTCCATCGCATGGAAGGCTCGAAGCATTTCCAGGGAGCGCAACTGGTGCAGGAGGCGCCGGGTGGGGAGACGGGATCGGGCGTAGTCGCGTCGGTAGTTTCGATTTATGTTCCCGACTCGACCGACAGGAGCGGAAAGTAATGCCGGACTTTGCCAATTCGCGGCGCAAGTTGAAAATTGCGATTGGGGCGATGCTGGCTGCCGATGTAGTAGCAGTGGCAGTTCTGTTCTCGCCGCTGGTGGGTTCCGAGGATTCGCGGCGATTGCAATTGAACCAGTTGCGTGTCGAACTGCAAAAGAAGACTCGCGAGGTGGAGCCGCTGGTCGGCATGGACAAGAAGATCAAGCTCGCCAAGGATCAGATCGGCGGGTTTTACAAGGACCGCTTTGCCGCCAAGGATTCCGATCTGGCCAATGAACTGGGAAAACTGGCGTCGCAGAATGGGATCCGGATCCAGCAGGCAAGATACAAGGAAGAGGACGCGGAAAGCTCCGGCATAATTCCAGTCGCAATCGAGGGAAGTTTCTCCGGAGACTACCTGCAACTGGTCCGTTTCATCAATACACTGGAACGATCGAAGCTGTTTTTTGATGTCGATAGCGTGGACCTCGCCGGCGAAAGCACGGGACAGGTCCGGCTGGAAGTCACGATGCACAGTTATCTGCGGTCGGGTGCCTGAGTGAAACTTGGAATCGAAAACCGGAAGGAGGTCATCGCGCTGGCGGTGTTGGGCGTAATCGCACTGTTGATACTGGGCCGCGAGTTCTGGCCCTCGTCACCCGCGGCGGCGCCGGCAGCGGCGCAATTGGCTTCGACTTCCAACACGGCACGTCCCGGCGTACGACGCACGGCTTCAGGAAGAGTTGTGCCCGTGGTTGAGCCGCGGCTCGATCCTACGCTTGACCTGAACCGGCTCAGGCAAAGCGAGGAAATCAAGTACGCGGGCAACGGAAGAAACATTTTTGTCGCGGGGTCGGTGGCAAGTATCGAAAAGCCCAAGGGAACCGGTGCCACGGATGCACTGGCTGGCGGCCCTCGCCCGCTTCCGACAATTCCACCTCCGCCGCCGATCACGCTCAAGTTTTTTGGTTTTGCCAACCGGCCCGGGGAGACGAAGAAGGTGTTCCTGTCCCAGGGCGAAGATATTTTTATCGCTGCTGAGGGCGACATCGTCAACCGGCGCTATCGCGTCTTGCACATCTCGCCGACGTCAGTGGACGTGGAAGATGTGCTCAACAACAACCGGCAGAGCCTGCCCTTAACGCAAGGATGATTTTGTAATTTTGTAATCTGTAATTTGGTAATTTGAAGACGAGTGAGCCGTTATGCAGCGCAGTTCCAAATTACGAAATTGCAAAATTACAAAATTACTAAATCCCCAGCGCGGCTACATGCTGATCACGCTGATGCTGGCCCTGGCGTTAATCGCGATGGCGCTGCTCACCGTGCTCCCCAAGATTAGCCAGCAGATCCGCCGCGACCGCGAAGAGGAGATGAGACATCGGGGCACCGCGTACATGCGCGCCATTCAACACTTCTACAAGAAGTTTGGCCGGTATCCAATGCGCGTCGAGGAGCTGGAAAATACCAACAACCTTCGTTTCATTCGCAAGCGCTATAAGGATCCAATCAACCGGGACCCGGCCACGGGCCAGGAGAGGGACTTCAAACTCCTGCATCAGACCGACATCAGCTTAAACAACGGGCCGGTATTGGGACAAATACCTGGAGGCGGACTCGGAGGGGCGCCGGGAGTGGTGGGTGGGGTGCAAAGCGGGCCTGGCGGCTTGGGAGGGCAACCGGGTGGCCTTCAACAGACGGGCAGCACAGTCACGCAAACTCCTGCGAGTGGCGATTCCGGCAATCCTTCGGATGCGGAGGGGAATTCGAATTCGCCTGGATCGTCGCCTTCCAATTCCAATACAGGTTCCAATTCCGGCTCCGGCTTCAACGGACCAACCTTCGGCGGTGGGCCGATCCTCGGGGTCGCCAGCTTGAGCAAAGCGAAGACCATTCGCGTGTTCAACGATAAGAACCATTACAACGACTGGCTTTTCATTTACGTACCGCAGGCCGACCGCGGCGGGCTGCTGAAAGGCCCGGTGTCGCTGAACGGCCCCACGGGCGGTTTAGGCGGGCTTGTTCCGGGGCAAGGCGGCGCTCTGCAGGGGCAGGGTCTAGTGCCGAACAGCAGCCAGCCCCAAAGCCCGCCGGCGCAACCTGCGCCAAATTCAGGGCAGACGCCACCCGAACAATAGATTCCATAACCCCAGCAACAGAAAAGCCCCGCGCCGCAAGCGGGGCTTGACGTGAAGCCAGAGACACTTAAACGTTGAGCATTAAACGTTAAAGCTTAAACGTTGAACGAAGAGCCGCAGCCGCAGGTGCTTTTCACGTTCGGGTTTTCGAACTTGAACCCGGCGCCTTCCAGGGTCTCGATGTAATCCACATGCGCTCCGCCAAGATACATCAGGGAAGTGGCATCCACGTAAACCTTCAAACCGTCAAAGTTAAAAACCTTGTCCATCATGCCGGCGCCGTTCTCGAAGGCCATCGAATATTGAAAGCCCGAGCAACCGCCGCCAACCACGGACAACCGCAATCCCGCTGGGACCGGCGTCTGCGCGGCCATGATTTCTTTGACCTTGGCAATCGCGCTGGGGGTCAGGACTGGTGCCGCGGTTTTGGGCTGTACATCGGGTGCGGAGGTCGTCGCCATCTGTTTATCTCCTTGTAGCTGCGTATTATAACAAAAGTTGCAGCCGGCTCGGCAAGGTTTTTAGGAGCCGGCCCTTCTTCCTGTATCTGGTCTTTAGATGCTTCGGGAAGGCAAGAAGTCGCGCCCCCTCTTGCCAACGGGTCTATAATCGTGCGCAGTAGGGCCCGTTCCCGAACGCCGGCGGATGGCAGGACAGTTTTCGCTGGGGCTTAAGGCAACGTCGGGAATTGGCTCGATCTGAGCTCCGAGGTGGCGTATGTCTCCTATGTATGGGCTGCTTGTCGCGTGGGGTATTCTGACGGGGATCCTCATCATCCTCCTGATCTATAAAAGCACCCTCACCATGCACGAGAACGATTCCATCGACCTCCATGAAACCGAATCCCAGATGCATAAGGATCAAATGGAAGTTCTGGTCAAGATGAGAAAGATCGCACCGATCGTCAAGGTGCTCGGCGCCTTGTCGGGGGTTATGATCCTGGTCATCGCGGGATTGTTCATCTATCAGGGGCTGAGCGGCGCCACCACGCTGCAGTAACCGGCAAGCTCGCGGATTCGCGGGAATCCTTGCCCACCCCGGCTCGGGGAGAACTCGCAAGAGCGGCGGCGGAGTGTGGCTGCCCGCTGGCGGGTCTTTCTCCTGTGCGCCAAAATCCGTGACCGGCTTGAGACGCGGCAAGCCGCGTCTCTACGGTAATTCCGACGAGGGTAATTCCGGCGAGCCACTGCCTCTGACAAGCGGCGTCCACCCAGTTGGTCAGGCCGCCTTCGCCTGCATCCCCTCGATGTCGGCGAGCAGCACTTTCTCGTGGCCTTCAGGGTTCACCTTTTCGTACACCTTGCGGAGTACGCCCTTGGGATCGACCACGAAACTGGTGCGCTCCCAGAACTTCATCCCTTTCCATTCCGCTTGGCCGATGCCGAGAGTCTTCATCAGATTGGCATCGGTGTCGGCAACCAGATCGATGGCGAAAGCAAACTTCGTGTGGAAGTTCTTGTGCGAGGCAACGTCGTCGGCACTCACGCCGATGACTTTGATTCCGGCAGCGTCGAAGTCAGCCTTGGCCGCCGTAAACGACTTGCCCTGTGTGGTGCAGCCGGGCGTGTCGTCTTTCGGATAGAAGTAAACGACGAGCCAGTGTCCGGCGAAGTCGGAGAGCTTGATGGTCTTGCCGTCCTGGTTGGGAAGCGAGAAATTCGGAAATGGATTGCCAGCGGAGAGCATGGGGAGAGTCCTTTCTAAGGTTGTGGTTACAATTGTACGAGTGCACACGGCGAGCCCACGCCCCCGCAAGGCTCTTAGCTCTTAGCCTTTAGCCAAATCTGTCTTCGGCCCAGCGAACGGCTAAGAGCCAAGAGCCAACAGCCAAGAGCGATCCGTCGTCAAGCGGCCTGCGCGGCCTTCTTCGCGCGTTTCTCCATCTCTTTGGCGGACACGTCTTCCTTGTGAGTCGCGACGCCCCAGAGATGTCCGAACGGGTCCTGGATGAAGCCTGAGCGATCTCCATAGAACTGGTCCTCGACCGGCTTCAGGATTTTCGCTCCGCCCGCCACCGCTTTTGCGACGACTTTATCGCAATCGGGGAGGTACACGAGCAGGCTCACCGGAGACGCGCCGATGCTCTCGGCGCTGCGGTTGCCCATGCTGGGGTTTTCGTCCGCCAGCATGATGCGCGAATCGCCGATCGTCAGCTCAGCGTGGCCGATCCGGCCGTCGGGAGCAGGCATACGCATGACTTCGGTGGCTCCGAAAACCTTCTTGTAATAGTCGATCGCTTTCGCCGCACCCTTGATGACGAGATACGGCGTAACGGTGTTGTATCCCTTGGGAATGTAGCTGATTTTGCTCATGATTTTTCTCCTCTGAGGATGAGGTTAAGGGTTGAGGTTAAGGTGCGCACGCGAGCCCCCACGGCCCGCGCTGATAGGGATATGACAACACAAGTTGGCAGGAGGCGCAAGGCCGAACTTTTGTGGCGCGGACGGCCCGCTCTCCGTTCTCCGTTCTCCGCTCTTTGCTCTTTGCTCTTTGCCCGGCGCTCAGTTCTCGACGGGTTTCTTCTCCTGCTCGCCTCCGAGGTCGCCAACCCTCTTGTCCAGAAATCCCGGATCCAGCGCTACCCCGTCCGTCAGGCGCTGCAAGTCCGCCATAAACTCTTGGGCATCCTTTCCCATGCGCTCCTTCTCCACGTCGTCTTTGTCCGCGTCGTCTTTCTCTACGTCGTCCTTCTCCAAATCGTCGTTCTCCAGATCGTCATACTCGCGCCCTTCGACCCTGGACCAAGCCGTAGCTCCAAGCGGACGCCGCTCGACGCAGTCGCGATCAATCACGACCTGCGTGGGCTCGGGCTCAAACGATGTGTGTTTGAGATTGGACGAGGCTATCTGCAGCGCGTACAGCATCAGGGCCGCCGTCCGATGATCAATCTGCTGCGTGGCCAGCAGCCGCATCACCTCGGCCAATCCTACCTGGATGGAATTCGCGTCCTCGAGCGTCGGCAGCGTTATGGTGCCGCGCTCCTGGACATTCAAGTTAACCTCCATGCTTTTCCGACGGTATCGTATGTGGTAGTGACAACATTTCTCATCGCGCAGCGCCGGCGAACCGCACTGCGTCCCGTTGACTTTAATGTGATGACACCGGCGAATGCTTTCCGGATATAAAGACATTTTGCAGCTCCTTGAATTCAGTTCTCAGTTCTCAGTGGACCCGATGGCTGGTTTGTTTCTGGTTACTCTTGGGTTACTAACCAATTAGTATGGGTGGGGGTACCCCCCCTCCCCCCCGGTCTATTGGAATCATGGGGTTAGGAAGAAAATCCCGCCAGGTCTTTGGGTTTAAAGGACTTATAGGTAAAGTATTCCGGAATAAGGGGTTAGGGGTGTTGAACCGCACCGACAAGGTGTTGGTCTCGCTTTTCATCGGTTCTGCTCCGGTTGCCATGGTGACTCCGCCGCCCCTGAAAGCGGGCGCCAAAACGAAGGGCGTAGCCGGTGGCCACGCCCTGATCTTGGTCGAGTTGTCCGCAAATTTTGGTTTTGCGGTTTGGAGGCTTCGAATTTATCTTTTGCCCCATTGTACTTTTGCACAGATCCGCGGGGTGCGCTGTGATGGCCATCACACAGCGTTTGTGATGAATCCGGGCAGCTGGGCGGCGAGGCGCAGCGGTGGAGAGATGAGGGCCACTCGGCCGCGACCGAAGTCAAAATCCCCGCCCAAGCAAAGCTTGGACGGGGCACCCTCCTGGTTCTAAATGATTGCGATAGAGTGGGCCACCCACCTTCGTCAGACTATTCCCTTGACAGACTATTCCCTATAAGGAATACTATCCACATGGCATGGGACGTGGAGTTCACCGGCCAGTTTGAAACCTGGTGGAACTCGCTTTCCGAAGAGGAGCAAGTCGAGATCAGCGCCAAGGTTGAACTGTTACAGGAGCGCGGCCCGACGCTTCCCCGGCCTCATGCGGACGTGATTTCCACTTCCCGCCACGCCAATATGAAGGAGTTGCGAGGCAAAGTGGAGGATCGCCACCTGCGCGTGCTGTACGCGTTCGATCCTCGCCGCACGGCGCTGCTTTTGCTTGGTGGCGACAAGACGGGCGATCCTAACTGGTACGAGAAGTTTGTCCCGATTGCCGACGATTTGTTCGATCGGCATTTAAGGCAACTCGAACGGAAACGACAGAAGTAAGCGACACGTCACGGTTATCGACCGATCACAGGAGAACCACGGTGCCCAAGAATTTCAATTCGCTCCGCGCAAAGATGTCTCCCGCCGCTCAGCAACGTTCCCATCTGCTGGCGGCCAAGTATCGTTCCGGCATGGCTCTGGACGAACTCCGGCAGGCTCGGGAGCTGACGCAAGTACATCTTTCCAAAATTCTCGGTGTCAACCAGGCTGCCGTATCCAAGCTCGAACGCCGCGCGGATATGTACGTGAGCACGCTTCAGGATTTCGTAAAAGCCCTGGGCGGAGAGCTAAAAATCACCGCCAAGTTCCCGGAGGGAACCGTCGAGATCACCCAGTTTGAGGACGTAAAGAAAGCAGCCGCTGGCAAGGAATGAAGCGGGGCAGTTGAGTCCCACTCATCGCAAAGTGCCGATGAGTGGGGCACGCGGCCCAGGCCTACTCGCCGGGTATCTCGACCAGCGTGTAGCTGGCTGGTTTCGCCGCATTCACCGCGTCAGAAACACGTTGCAGCACGGGCTCAATGAGACTCCACCTGCTCTTGCCCAGGACAACAATCGCAATCTTTCGGTTGCTGAGGTTCTGCTGATAGACGAGATTCTTATCGGTCGTGAGGAAGACCTCAAACCCGGCATCCTCTGCCGCACGCAGTAGATCGCCGTTCAAGAAAGTGCTCCACCCTTGCTCATGGGCGGTTCTGACGACATGTCCGTGGAGGGCGTTTCGAATGCCAACCGCCGTTCCCTGGTCAAATAGGATAAGCATCAGCGGGCGGGCGCCGAGGCCTCGAGGCTGTGTGCGGCGAAGTCCAGAACGGCTCTCACTTGTTCGCGGGTAAGTCCATCAAACATCTCGACGATTTGGTCAATCGTGAAACCGTCTTCGAGGTTTTCGAAAACGGCAGATGCTGGTATACGCGTCCCGCGGAAAACCCATGCGCCACTGACTTTGCCGGGTATGCTTTCCAATGCCGCGCATCGTGACCAGTCCAGTGCCATCGCTAATCCTTCCTTGGCTATGCTATCGAATGCGCTGCCACGGTACAAGCGGCCAGGCAAGATCCCTAGCACGGTGGAATCCCACCCTTGCGCCAAGAACGCGCACGGATGGAGCACCCGGCGCAAGGCCCACCCGACCGCCCGACTTTTACGTTTGCGAAAAAGGACAACAGCAACGGCAAAGGCGGCGGACAGGAGTGTCCGCCCCACATGACCGTTTTCGCTTACTCGATCCCTAACTCTTTCGCCAGCGCCTTCCACTTGCCATCCACCAGCGCGCGGGTCTTCGCGTCCATCACGATCTCGTCCGGCCACGGACGCGCGAATCCCTCGGTTGACCACTTGCGCGTGGCGTCGATGCCCATCTTCGAGCCGTAGTTCGCGAGGCGCGAGGCGTGGTCCAGCGAATCGACTGGCCCCATCGTGAACTGGATGTCGCGTTCGGGATCGATGTTGTTCAGGACTTTCAGCGTCACGTCGGCTACGTCCTGCACGTCCACGTCTTCATCCACCACGATGATGCACTTGGTGAACATCGCTTGCCCCAGCGACCAGATGGCGTTCATTACCTTGCGCGCCTGTCCGGGGTAGGACTTGCGGATGGAAACGAGCATCAGGTTGTGGAACACGCCTTCGATGGGCAGGTTGATGTCCACCAGTTCGGGAATGGTCAACTTCATCAGCGGGAGGAAGATGCGCTCGACTGCTTTGCCCATCCAGGCATCTTCTTGCGGCGGCTTGCCGACGACGGTCGTCGCGTAGATCGGGTCTTTTCGGTGCGTGATGCAGGTAACGTGGAAGACCGGGTACTCGTCTTCGAGCGAGTAGAAGCCGGTGTGATCGCCGAACGGGCCTTCGGTGCGGAGTTCGTCGAGATTGACGTAGCCTTCGAGGATGATCTCGGCATCGGCGGGGACTTCGAGGTCGACGGTCTCGCACTTCACCAGCTCGACGGGCTTCTGCCGGAGAAATCCGGCGATGATGAATTCTTCGACATCCGGCGGCGCGGGCACGATGGCGGAGAACGTGAGGGCGGGCTCGGTGCCTATGGCCACGGCTACATCCATTTTGCCGGAGGGGCGGTCTCCGGGGGCTAGCATTGCGCCTCCCGATGAGCGGGCCATGATGTCTACCGCCGCTGCTGCCGGGCTTCGCCCGGCCGGACGGGCGAGGGCGCCCGTCCCCACATTATTTTCAGCGAGGACGGCTTCGCGCATGTGGTCGCGGTAATGTTCGGCGGCTACTTTCTGCCTTTGCCAGTGCATGCCGGCCGTGCGCTCGTCATAGATCTGCATGCGGTACATGCCTACGTTGCGCTTGCCGGTTTTCGGGTCGCGCGTGATTACGCAGGGCAGCGTGATAAAGCGTCCGGCATCTTTGGGCCAGCATTGCAGGATGGGAAAATCGAGCAACGAGAAATTGTCGCGCTTGATCACTTCTTTGCATGGGCCGGTGGCGACGGTCTTCGGAAAAAACTTGCCCATCTCGGCGAGCATCGGCAGCATCTTCACTTTGTCGAGGAAGCCTTGTGGAGACTTCACGTCCATGAAGCCGCGGATGCGTTCGGCGATTTCGTCGAGGGAATCCACTTCGAGCGCGAGCCGCATGCGGCGGGCGGAGCCGAACTGGTTGATAAGAAGTTGCGAGCCGGGGTAACCCTTTAGGTTCTCGAAGAGCAGCGCTGAGCCACCGAGCTGCGGAGCTTCGCTCCGCTGGACGGACGAGGGCGTCCGTCCCTCCACAGGAACGGGAGACTTCGAAACCCGATCGGTAATTTCCGTAATCTCCAAAATCGGGTCGGCTTCGGTGCGGATGCGCTTGAGTTCTCCGGCGCGATCGAGTGCTTTGATCCAGTCCCGCAGATCGTCGTAGGCCAAAATTCCTCCCGTGATGAAAGACGATTATATGATGGCTCGCTGGTGTCGGCGGAAAACCTTAACCACAGGGGGCCCTTCGACTTCGCTCAGGGCAGGCTCCGGGGATCACAGGGGAAATCCTAACGCCTCATATCAAGCACCATTCCACTCTTCCACATTTCGCGTTCTGCGACTAGGATATGGAAATCAAATCTGCGGCTTCCGTGGTTGAACGGGGTATAAATGATCCGTTTTAAAGTGAACGGGAAAGAGAAGACGTTTGACGGCGATCCCGACATGCCGTTGCTGTGGTATTTGCGCGACGTGGCTCAGCTTACGGGAACGAAGTTTGGCTGCGGCATGGCATTGTGCGGCGCATGCACGGTGCACCAGAATGGCGCGGCCATCCGCTCCTGCACGACTCCCATGAAAGAGGTCGGTGGCGCCGAGATCACTACGATCGAAGGCATCGCGCCCATGCATCCCGTGCAGAAGGCGTGGATGGAGATCCGGGTGCCGCAATGCGGCTACTGCCAGACGGGCCAGATCATGCAGGCGATCGGGCTGCTTAAGGACAACAAGAATCCCAGCGACCAGGATATCGACACGGCCATGTCCGGCAACCTCTGCCGCTGCGGCACCTATCAGCGGATTCGGGCGGCCATCCATCAGGCGGCGAAGCATCAGGCCGCGAAGGAGACGGCATGAAGCTCATTGAAAATGTCAGCCGTCACATCAGCCGACGAGGATTTCTGCACGGAGCTTTGGCGGGCGGTGTCTTTGTGCTGAGCGCGCGCTTTATTCCCGAGCCGCTGTGGGCCGCGGAAGGCGAAGCGGCCGCTCCGGCGTTTGAACCCAGTCTGTGGATGTCGATCGCTTCCGATGGCACCGTCACCATCGTTGCCCATCGCTCGGAGATGGGATGCGGCAGCCGCACGGCCTTGCCGCTCATCGTCGCTGACGAACTCGACGCCGACTGGTCCAAGGTCAGGATTGATCAGGCGATTGGCGATCCGAAGTACGGCGAGCAGGATACGGACGGGTCGCACTCGGTTCGCAGTTCCTTCGACCTGATGCGCCAGGTGGGCGCCACCGGACGCGCTATGTTGATCACTGCCGCCGCCGCGCAGTGGGGCGTTTCCCCAAAGGATTGCACGACCGAGCCCCACTTCGTTGTGCATCGCTCCAGCGGCCGCAAGCTGGGCTATGGTGAAGTTGCCGCCGCCGCGGCCAAGCTGCCGGTTCCGAAGAAAGAAGATGTCCCGCTCAAGCCACGGGCCGAGTGGCGTTACATCGGCAAAGAAAGCAATTCCCTGTTCGACCTTCCCGAGATCGTCACCGGCAAAGCGGTTTTCGGTATGGACGCGACTATGCCGGGCATGGTCTACGCGTCGGTCGAGCATCCGCCCGTACTCGGACAGAAGATCAAGTCGTACGACGACAAGGCCGCGCTCAAAGTGCCGGGTGTTCAGAAGACACTGACCATCAAGACTTTTAAGCCGCCGCACCTGTTCCAGCCTTTGGGCGGCGTCGCCGTGATTGCCGACAACACCTGGGCGGCATTCAAGGGACGCAAGAGCCTGAAGATCGAATGGGACAGCAGCCCGCACGCGGTGTACAACTCGGCGCCGTTCCGCAAAACGCTCGAAGCAACTTCCCGGCAGCCGGGCAAAGTCGTTCGCAACGTGGGCAATGTGGATGCGGCATTTGCCAAAGGCGGAAAGATCATCGAGGCCGAGTACTACACTCCGCACCTGGCGCACGTTTCCATGGAGCCGCCGGTCGCCGTCGCCGAGTATCGCGATGGAAAAGTGCTGGCTTGGGCCCCGACGCAGAATCCGCAAGGGGTGCAGGAGACCATTGCCGGCGTGCTCGGCATCAAGAAAGAAGATGTGACTTGCCATGTCACGCTGCTTGGCGGCGCCTTCGGACGCAAGTCGAAACCCGACCAGGTTGCGGAAGCCGCCGTTCTTTCCAAACAACTCGGCAAGCCCGTCAAGGTAGTCTGGAGCCGCGAAGACGATATTCGCTTCGATTTTTTTCACTCTGTCGCCGCGATGTACCTGAAGGCTGCGATTGGGCCTGATGGCAAGCCCACTGCGTGGCTGCAGCGCACTGTGTATCCGCCCATCAATTCAACTTTCGACGCGTCCGCCACCTATGCCGACGACGAGATGGGCCTGGGATGGAACAATCTTCCTTTCGACATTCCCAACCACCGCGCCGAAAATGGTCCCGCCGACTACCACGTGCGCATTGGATGGCTGCGCAGTGTGGCGAACATCTATCATGCGTTCGCGATTCACTCCTTTGCCGACGAGCTTGCTCAAGCCGCCAACAGAGATCCGGTCCAGTATCTACTGGATCTGATCGGGCCGCCGCGTATCGTCAGCCTTGACCTCAAGGGGGACGAAGCGGAAGACGCCAAGAGTTATCCGCTTGACACCGCTCGATTGCGGCGCGTGGTCGAGATCGCAGCGGAGAAATCCGGATGGGGCAAGCGGCCCATGGGTAAAGGCCGCGGCATGGGCATCGCCGCTCATCGCAGTTTCCTGACTTATGTTGCGACCGTGGTTGAAGTCGAAATCGACAGCAAGGGACAGGTGCACATTCCGAATGTGTGGACCGCGGTCGATGCGGGCACGATCGTCAGCCCCGACAACATCCGCAACCAGTTCGAGGGCGCAGCTGTGTTCGGAACCAGCCTGGCGTTGTTCGGCGAGATTACGGCGACCAACGGAATCATCGACCAGAGCAATTTCCACAATTATCAGATCACGCGCATGAACCGCGCTCCGCGGCACGTCGAGGTGCACATTGTGGAGAGCGAAGCGCCGCCGGCCGGCGTCGGCGAGCCCGGCGTGCCGCCTTTTGCGCCTGCTCTGTACAACGCGGTGTTTGCGGCCACCGGCAAGCGGGTGCGGGAGCTTCCGCTGTCGAAGACGAAACTGGTGTAGAAGCCTGTGGCGAAAGTCGGGCCCGGAGCAGCGCATGATCGACACCTTTCATGAATTGTCATCCCGAGCGAAGCGAGGGATCTGCATTTTGCGGCGAACTGCAGATCCCTCGCTTCGCTCGGGATGACAAAGTCTGGCGAAGTGAGAGTTGAAGAGCGGGTTCTCACTTTCGCCACGGGCTTGTAGGGCAGGGTGTCGGCTTCGCAAAAGGATTCGCTCAGGACGATCCATGAAAGCACTCTGCAAGCTCGCAATGTCTCTGGTCCTTCTAGCGGCATGCGCCGCGGGCCAGGAGATTACCGTGGCCGCGGCGGCGGATATGAGTGCTGCTCTTCCGCAACTCGTCGCAGCCTACACGAAAGAGACCGGGCAAACAGTGAAGCTCTCATTCGGCTCGTCCGGTAATCTTGCCAATCAGATACGAAACGGCGCGCCGTTCGATGTCTTCTTTTCGGCCGATGAAGAATATCCTCAACAGTTGATCGCCGAGGGACTGGCATCGCATTCCAAGGACACGCTTTACCGCTATGCCGTCGGCCGGTTGGTATTGTGGGTGCCGGGCGACTCGCCCCTGGACTTATCGAAGCTCGGCATGAAGGCTTTGCTCGATCCTTCGGTCAAGAAGATTTCGATCGCGAATCCCGCACACGCACCGTACGGGCGCGCAGCCGAGGCCGCGCTGCGGCACTTCGGAATTTACGATCAAGTTTCCGGCCGGCTCGTCCTGGGAGAAAACGTGTCGCAGGCAGCGCAGTTCGTCGAATCGGGCAACGCTCAGGCGGGATTGATCGCACTGTCCCACACGCTCGCACCCGCTCTTAAAGACAAAGGCCGCTATTGGACGGTTCCGCTCGATGCCTATCCCACGCTGAACCAGGCAGCCGTCGTGCTTTCGAAATCAAAACAGCAGGATGCCGCCCGCAAGTTCCTCGACTTTTTGCGCACGCCCGAAGCCACTGCCCTGCTCACCAGTTACGGGCTCAGCCTGCCCGCGGAGAAACACTAGCGGCTATAATGCGCAACGAAAACGAAACGCTATGCTCGAAATAGAAATCGATCCTAAATCGACGAACCGCGGCGGAATCCTTAAGCCAGGTACGGGCAGCCGCTCTTCGATCCGGAAGGCAGTTTTGCTCATAGTCATCGGAGTCTGTGTCTTAGGATCCGGCTGTCGTTATGACCCGACGATTTGGACAACAGAGATCCGATCTCCAGGTGGGTTATGGATTGCGAGCGCTCGCACGCTACAGAACGGCGGGTTCGGATCGGCTGCTATTCAAACCATTGTGTACGTGAAGCGGACTGATGACTCGAAGCCTCCGGAGGCGGTTTTGGCGTTCTGGTGTGAAGGCCCAGCTCCCCGACCCTACGTCCTGGATAACGCCAACGCTGGAGGGACGATACATCTTACGATGACATGGGTAACTCCAACGCATCTAGAAGTGACATATGACGGGCACGCAGATCTCTACTCCCAAGTCGCCAAAGTCGGCGACATCGACATCTCCGTGCGGGACCTTTCATCAGTAGAAGCGCGATCTCCGGATGGGAATTGGCTTGCGATTAGCAGCACGGAGCGGCACTCCGGGGCCGACAATGAAACCAATGTATACCTGAAGCGGACCAATGATTCACGGTCTCCGGAGAAGGTCTTGGGGTTCTGCTCAGATGCAGCGGAATACCGATCCGGCACGATAGATCTTACGTTGAAATGGGCAACTCCATCGCATCTCGACGTGACGTATGACGCATATTTAAGTCCCGACTTCCAAGTCGCCAAATACGCCGGGATCGACATCTCCGTGCGAAACCTTTCAGCCTTGCGCGCGAGGTGCGGGAAACGCTTACAATGACGCAACTGCACAAACCGATAGGCGGGTGGCGAGCCCATGGAGACCCGTTGCAATGAACTGGGAGGCGTTCTGGTTGACGGTGCGTCTCGCAGCCATCGTCTCGACGCTGCTGATCGCCATCGGAATTCCCATCGCCTACTGGCTGACTTACTCGCGCTGGCGCTGGAAATTTCTGGTCGAAGCCGCGGTCGCGCTTCCGATTGTCCTGCCGCCGACGGTGCTCGGTTTCTATGTCCTGGTGGCGCTCGGTTCGCGGAGCCCGCTCGGCCGCTGGTGGGAGTCGCTCACTGGCCACACCCTCGCATTTACTTTCGAAGGCTTAGTGATCGGGTCTTTGTTATACAGTCTGCCATTCGCCGTGCAACCGTTCGCGGCGTCATTCGGCGCGGTTGACTCCAAGCTGCTTCGCGCCTCGGCATCGCTTGGCCATTCGCCGGTGCAAACCTTTCGCCGTATCGTGCTTCCCCTCTCAAAAGCCGGGCTGGTTACCGGATTTGCGCTCAGCTTCGCGCACACGCTCGGAGAGTTTGGAGTGGTCCTCATGGTGGGAGGCAACATTCCCGGCGTGACGCGCACCATCTCGATTGATATTTACGATCAGGTGCAAACGGCAAATTATTCCAGCGCGAACCAGACGGCACTGCTGCTGCTGCTTATTTCATTCTTTGTGTTATCGGTCGTGTACGGCTTGAACCGACGTCCATGGGTGGTGGGTCCATGGCGGTGAAGATTGCTCTCGCGCTGCAAGCCGCGCCAGAACTTGTTTCATAAACTGGTTTCAGAGGGGGCGGGAGGTTCCCTCAGGGGCTAAAGCCCAGTGTTTATACGGCTCGTAGCGGCCCGGCTGAAGCCGGGCCCTTTCAAAGAACCATTTATGAAACGCGTTCTACAAACATCGACACAGCCAATCTCTGCCGAGCTCGAAGTTCGCATCCGCAAGCGCTTTCCGAATCCCGAGGGCAGCTTCAACCTGAATGTCCACTTCCGCGCGCTTGCCGGCTTCACGATTCTCTTCGGCGCGTCGGGCGCGGGCAAAACCACGCTGCTCGATTGCATTGCCGGGCTCAGCCATCCGGACGATGGACGTATTGCCGTTGGCGGTGAAGACCTATACGACTCGGAGAAAAAACAGAACGTCGCAGCCTGGAAACGGCGCATCGGTTACGTACATCAGGACCTGGCACTCTTCCCTCACCTGACCGCCGAGGAAAACGTCGCTTACGGTCTCCACACGCTCAGCGCGGCGGAGCGACAAAGGCGCAGCCGCGAGATACTCGAGGCGTTCCGCATAGAGCACTTGCGCGACCGGCGGCCAGCGCAAATTTCGGGAGGCGAGCGCCAACGCGTCGCCTTGGCGCGCGCTTTGGTCACCGAACCACGCGCGTTACTGCTCGATGAGCCACTGGCTGCGCTGGACCGTCCGACGAAGTCGTCTCTCGTCGGCGATTTGCGTAAGTGGAACCAGCATCACCGCGTCCCGATTCTCTTCGTCACCCACAATGGCGAGGAAGTGTTTGCCCTGGGCGATGAGGTCATTGTGCTTGACGCGGGAAGAATCGTGGCCCAAGGACAGCCGCATGAAGTCATGCGCGCTCCGCAACTGGAAACCGTCGCGCACCTGTCAGGATTCGAAAACATCTTCGACGCCACCGTGCTGGCACTGCACGAAGGTCGCGGCACGATGACTTGCCAACTCGGGACCTGTCAACTGGGGACCGGTCAGGTAGAGCTAGAAACTCCGCTGGTTCGCGCCGATGTTGGCTCGCGCCTGCGCGTGGGCGTTCGCGCCGGCGATTTGCTGTTGGCAACGGAAAGCCCGCGCGGGCTGAGCGCTCGTAACGTTTTGCCGGGAACTATCCAGCGATTGGAGCAGAGAGACGTCATCATCTCGGCCACGGTGGATTGTGGCGGCGCGGAGTTCGAGGTGCACTTAACGCTGGCGGCGCGCGATGCTCTCCAACTTGGCCCCGGCAAGAGCGTCTGGGTCGTGGTCAAGACGCATTCCTGCCACCTGATGGGGATGTGAAAGGCTTCGCACCGCCGGGCAGCATTTAGCGCTCTTCGCATCCTGTTCGCGCTCCACCGCAATTACCGCGATCCACTGCCCGTTCCGTTCTTTACGATAGGGAATTGTTCCACCGAGACGTTGGGCAATATCTTCGGGCAGCAAGTCGCGATGGTAGCCGAAGAATTTTTCCTTGGTACGCTGCCACGCCTCCCAATGCTCGAAGAGCGGATGCGGCGGCTGGTACTTCGTGGAGAAGACCAGAGCCACATCGAAGCGGGCGCGAGCGCTGGCGGCCACGTCGATCTGAGAGACAGAAAAGTCCTCGATGCGCACCACGCGGAAGGGCTGACTGGCGTTAATATAGCCGAGCCATGGCCGGGTGAGTTCGTCGGACGCGGGCCATGCGGTGAGAACGCGCTGGCCGGAATATCGCATCGCCAGGAAACGACTCGCTTCCGCGTGCATCACGATGTAGTCGCGATAGGCCAGATTGTCTTCGAGAGAAAATCCATACGGCGGATTGCTGAACAGGCCCGCGACAAATGCAATTGCGACCGCTCCCACAATCAATTTCCAATGCCGCACGCGCCGCCAGAGAGTCGAGACCAATGCCAGAATCACAAGCGGGACGACCGGCAACATGTAGCGAGCCAGCACCGCGCCGCCCACTGCCGACATAAAAGCCAGGTAGGCGAGCAACACGGTAAGACATGCGGCCTGCGTCCGAATTGCAATTCGCGGACGGGCAACCCCGCTCTCTGTCTTTTTCTCTAACTTTTTTTCTGTCTGGGGCGGACGAAGCATGGCCAGCAACCCCGCCAGCGTGAGCAAATAAAGACCGAAGTATCCGAAGAGTTGCCAGAGCCTCATTCCGAGAGCGAGCGGGACGCGCAGAGGATTGAGCGTGGCGGCAACGTTGTAGCGAAAGAATTCGGGGTTGCCCAGCAGGAAGCCCGTCTTCGAGTAGTGGTAGGCGTACCAGCCCGCCAGCGGCACGACGGGGAGCAGCAGATAAAGCCAGGGCGTTCGTCTGCCAGCTGGCGGAAGAATTTCTTTCCAACGAATTTCTTTCGAGCTTTCTTTCGAGCGCAGCCGGATGAAATAGCCCAGCAGTTCCCAGCCAAACAGCGCCAGCGGAGCCAGGATCGCAGTCTCTTTTGCCAACGCCGCCAGCGAAAACCAGAGCACTTGCTTCCACGGACGGTCCTCTATATAAGCGGCCAGCGCCCAGAACGTAAATCCGGCGGCCGGCAAGTCCACCTGCGCCAGGGAACTCTGCGTGAAGTACACCGGATAAAGCGCCACTAACGCGGTTGTCGCCCACGCCACGGGCAGATTGGCGGCGACGCGCGAAAGTCGAAACAGTCCCAGCAGCGAGAATGCGGACAGCGCCAGCATGGCGGCGCGCGTGACCAGCGTGGAGTATCCGGCGACGCGCCAGGCCAGCGCCAGCCACGCCATCACCAGCGGAGGATGCGCATTCGATAGCGTGGACTGCGGAATGAGCGTGCCAGTCAGAAATAAATCACGCGCGGCTGGGACGTAATATCCCGCCTCATCCCAAAAATAAGGAAGGCGCAGAAGCGGCGCATGCAGAAGCATCAATCCGGCGAAGAACAGCGCGAATAGAAGAAACTCTTGCACCCACGCGGAGGATGCCGGTTGGGATTTTGTTTTCAGATCGGAACGCGCCGCCAGCCGCGCAGCCGTCGTTGAACGGTGCATCAGTGAACGGGTCCGCCCGGGGCGCGCGGATCAAGTTTGATTTCGCCGAACGCGGCCTCGTAGTTCGCCACATTCTGCTGCAAGAGCGCCATAAGCGCCTTGGCCTGTTGCGGGCTGAGATAAATTCCCTGAAAGTTTCGCAATTCCACCTGCGTCTCCGAGCTTTGCTGCATGGTCCCGAAAACGAGGAAGAAATCCCACACATTCACCCGGATCTGCACGCTGTTGGAGTAGGCCTCGCGATAATCGGGGGTTTGCACGAACTTCACATTCGGTTGGTTCGCTGTATTCATGTCTCGCAGTGTAACGCGTGAGCAGAGTTCAGAGCAAAATCACGGGCTGATCCGGTTTCAGGAGTTCGACTTTTCAAGTACACCTGGAGCGGAGACGGCTCCGGCACTTGCGGCGGGAACACGTACATGTTGACCAATCAATCGAAAGTTTTCTACATCGATGTTTCGCCTATTTTCGCTGTTCGAGCTTGACCGACGCCGTAACCGGCTGCCCATCGCGCAGCACCTTGACCTCTACGACATCGCCCACCTTGCTGCGGCGAAGGGCATCCGTGAAGTCGTAAAGGTTCTTGATCGGTTTGTCGCCGAACTGCACCAGGATATCTCCTGCTTTCAAACCTGCCTTCGCCGCGGGTGATCCTGGTTTTACATCCGAGAACCGCACGCCGGTTTCCACCTGGCCGAAATCCGGAATCGATCCGAAATACGGTCCATAGCCGCCACCTCCCGATCCGCCTGCCGGCTTGTCTTCCACGACGACAATGAACGCCGGGCGCTCCGCCGCATCCGCCAACTGCTCGCCCGTCGCAGCCACCACGTCAAGCAACCGCGCCGCCGATTCCGGATTGATCTTCTCCCACGTATCCGAAGGCTTGTGATAATCCGAGTGCAGCCCGGAGAAGAGAAACAGCACCGGAATTTTCTTCGCGACGAACGAGGTATGGTCGCTCGCGGAATATCCGCCCGGCGAGTACTCGATCTTGAATCCGGAATTCGCCTGCGCCTGCTCGACCGCGGCTTTCAGCGTCGAGCCGGTGCCAACGCCTCCGATGTAAACTTTCTGATCCTTGATGCGGCCGATCATGTCCATGTTCAGCATGGCCACGGCTTTTTCCAGCGGACGCGTCGGGTCCTTCACCCACGCCGCCGAACCCAGCAATCCGAGCTCTTCGCCGGCAAAGGAAGCGAACAGAATTCCCCGCCGCAACTGACCTTTCTGCGGCGCCAGCAATCGCGCCAGCTCCAGCACTCCCGCCGTGCCCGAGGCGTTGTCATCCGCTCCCGGATGAATCTGTCCGATCTGCGAAGGCGCAAGAGAATCGAAATTACCTCGTCCGAGGTGATCGTAGTGCGCGCCGACGATCACGTATTCGTCCGTCTTGCCCGGCAGATAAGCGAGCACATTGTTCACCGTGGCCCGCGTGGTCTCGATACGGACCGCCAGCGCCGCAGTCTGGTCCTCCGGCAGCGCGAACGATGCTGGCTTGGACGAAGCGTTAATCTGATCCTGCAATTCCGCCAGCGATTTGCCCGCCGCCTTGAGCCAGCCCTCCGCGACCGCATTCTTGACCTGAAGAAAAATGATGCCGGCATTTTCCGGACCGCTCACGCTGCCGAATCGGGTAAGCAGGTCTTCTTCGCCATCTCCCAGCTTTCCGTTCACCAGCACGAGCGCCTTTGCACCGTGGTTCCTGGCGTTGATGGCTTTGGTCACCAACTGGGAATGTTGCGTCATTCCGTGATTGCCGCCCTTCTCGCCGAACGAAGGAGGCTCATAGCGCAGAACGACCACAATCTTGTCCTTGACGTCGATCCCGGCGTAGTCATCGTAATGAAACTCGTCGGCCGAAACGCCGTAGCCGGCAAACACCAGGGGCCCGTGGACCGATCCCGAGGCGGAAAAACTGAACGGAACAAAATCCTGCTTCGGTTTCAACTCTCGCTTCTGCTCCCCGGTCAGCACCGCGAAATCGTTCTTCCCTTTCAAGCGCGCGCCCGTGATAACCGTGAAAGGCTGAAAATACGAGTTTGTGCCCGCAGGTTCGAGCCCCAGGCTCTTGAACCGCTTCTCGATCAGGTGCGCGGCCCGGGTCAACCCTTTCGATCCGGCGCCACGTCCCTCCATCGCAGGCGTGGTCAGCGCCTTGATGTCATCCAGGTAGCGATGCGGATCGGCAGTGGAAATTGCCGGTGGCGCCGCCAGCGAAAGAAATGTGAATGCGAGTAGGGTGAAGAGAATTACGACGCTCTTCCTCGCGATGTTTGTTTTCGCTGCGAGGCCCCTCGCGTTGCGCGCACGAACTTGGCGGCAGCAGTGGCTTGTTAGTATCTGCATGATCCCGCAAATCGTAGGTTGCATGAAGGCTCGTGTCAAATCTTGGCTGCCGGGCAGCGTGAGGATATTTCAGTCTGGCACGAAAAAGCAGGAATGGAAACGGGCGAGACCAAACAAATCGGGGATGACGCGGTGGAATCGTCCGAAAATGCGGACTTGATGGTCATGGAACGAGCCGGTCACCTGCTAGAGCTCGATATGGGCTCAGACAGCGAAGCCTGAAGTTGCGCCGCCGCTACAATAGGGCTATGTCTGAGCTTGATCATTGTGCAATGCTGGCGGTGGCGCTGGCCGAAGCCCGCAAGGGGCTAGCCGAAGGAGGTATCCCTATCGGAGCCGCGATCTTTGATGCCGAGGGCAGGCTCGTCGGATCGGGTCACAACCGTCGAGTGCAGAACGGGGATCCTTCGTTGCATGGGGAGACCGATGCCTTCCGCAATGCGGGACGCCAGCGCAGCTATCGCGGCCTCACCATGGTTACCACGCTGGCGCCGTGCTGGTACTGCAGCGGACTGGTCCGGCAGTTTGGCTTCGGTTCGCTGGTAGTCGGAGAGAGCCGCAATTTTCAGGGCGGCATCGAGTGGCTCCGCTCGCTTGGGGTGCGAGTCTTTGATCTCGATTCTTCGGAATGCGCCTCGTTGTTGGGCGAATACATCCGCGGAAATCCCGCGGTGTGGAACGAGGACATCGGAGAAGAGTGACGGCTGGGGTGGCTGCGTCGCTGTTCCTAGAAAAGAGCATTCGATGAAATTCGATAGAGAGTTATTGCAGAGTCTTCCCAAAGTCCTTTTGCACGAGCATTTGGATGGTGTGCTGCGACCGCAAACCGTGATTGAGTTGGCAAGCGATGCGGGATACGTGGAACTTCCGACCGCCGATCCCGAAGCATTAGCGCAATGGTTTCATCGCGGCGCGAACCAGGGGAGTCTGGCCAAATACCTGGAGGGCTTCACCCACACCATCGCGGTCATGCAAACGGAGGAGGCTCTGGAGCGCGTCGCTTATGAACAGGCCGAGGATCTAAGTAATGATGGCGTGGTTTACTTTGAAACTCGCTTTGCTCCAGTCTTTCACACGCGGAGAGGATTGACCCACCAACGGGTAGTCTCGGCTGTCTTGAAGGGACTGGAGCGAGGCCGCAAGGATTTTGGAATCTCATCGGGTGTGATCATCTGCGCCATGCGCAATATGGACGTTTCGCTTGAAATGGCGGAACTCGCCGTCGATTTTCGCGCGCGCGGAGTTGTCGGCTTTGATCTTGCCGGAGAAGAAGGCGGTTATCCTCCCAAAAAACATGTAGAAGCTTTTCACTACATTCAGCGGGAGAATTTCAACATCACGATTCACGCCGGGGAAGGCTATGGAAAGGAATCGATTTGGCAGGCGATTCAGTACTGCGGGGCACACCGGATCGGACACGGGACGCGACTGATCGACGACATCGCCGTCGTGGACGGCAAGGCGGTGAAATTAGGCGACCTTGCCCAGTACGTGCTCGATAAAAGAATCCCGCTGGAAATTTGCCTCATCAGCAACGTCCATACCGGGGCCACGCCCAGCCTGAGTGAGCATCCTTTTAAGATTCTTTATCAGGAGAAATTTCGCGTCACCCTCAATACCGACAACCGGCTGATGAGCAGCACCAGCATGACCCAGGAGTTCGAGGCCGCGGCGGATGCCTTTGGTTTGTCCCTGGATGATTTCGAAAAGATCACCATCAATGCAATGAAGAGCGCTTTTGTGCCTTATGCCCAGCGCTGCGATTTCATCTACTCGATCATCAAGCCGGTGTATGCCAAAATCCGTAAGTCCGTGAACTTGACGATTACGCGATGACGGAGCCAAACCACATGGACAACACTTTCATGGCCCGCGCCATTCAACTCTCGGTCGAAAATGTCCGTTCCGGGCGCGGTGGGCCGTTCGGCGCCGTCGTCGTGAAAGATGGCAGCGTCGTCGCCGAAGGCGTGAATCAAGTCACGGCGACGAACGATCCCACGGCCCACGCTGAAGTGCTGGCCATCCGGCAAGCCTGCCAGAAACTTCGCCTTTTCGAACTCCGGGGCTGTGACCTCTACGCTTCCTGCGAACCGTGCCCCATGTGCCTGGGCGCAATCTACTGGGCTCGGATTGACAAAGTTTACTTCGGCAATCTCGCCGGGGACGCTGCCAAAATCGGGTTTGACGATTCCGCTATCTACGGAGAACTCACCCAGCCGCACGCGCAGCGTGTGATTCCCATGATTCAGATGATGCGCGAGGAAGCCCTGGCGGCATTTCGAGCGTGGGAAGGGAACCCTGGCAAGATTCTCTATTGATGTTCGCTTATTGACGTTCGCTTGGGCGACGGGTTCCGGGTTTGGCGGGAAACAATTCCATTCGAGGAAGACGGCAGGACTTACGGCACGCCTGAACAGGCTGCGGAAAAACTAGTTCCCGAGCAGAAAGTGTGACCTCAGCGGCTAAAGCCGCACTCAAAACAATGCAGTTACCGCAGCGCTGAAGCGCTGCGCCACCCAAAGACGAGTGCGAGACGGAGTTTTTCCGCGGCCTGTGAAGGCGTGCCCTGATACGAACCGTACTTGCACCACGGGTTGCTAAGGTAGCGCTCAATCCTGTAACCCTCCTACCGACGTTCCCGCACTGAGTCGCGCAAAGCGCTCCATCCCACGCACGATGCCCCCGTGTCACCTCACAACAATGCGTGACGGGCGCTACCGACTCAGCCCGGCACTTGGTGATGTAGTAAAATTGGTATCTCCGATCGAGGACCGTGAGGAGATCCGATGGATTTACGCAAGTGGTCGAAGTCGAATGCCGATTATGGCCGAAGGCTTTTTAATTCCGGAATAGAGGGAGCGCGTTCTGGTCGAGAAGAATTTCTCGACGGAGAATCTTTTACTCCGTTTCTTAGCGAGTCCGTTCGAAGCGCCTTGAAGGCCGCCGCCCTTGGGGTGGGCATTGGCGTGTTGGGCAGTTGTCCTGGGTATCGGCAGAGATCCATTATTAGAGCGCTGACCTACGGTTTGCTGGGTGGTGCAATCGGTCTGGGCGCAGGCTTGGCTTGGAAAAGCCGCCGCTTAACTGGGAGCGTCGCTGGTAGTGCTTTGAGGAACATTGGCAGGGTGCGCGATGAGCGCTGGCTGACAAAGCATCCCATCGACTACGCATAGAGCTGGTTTCATAAATGCCTTTCGGCTCGGAAGGAACGTCCCTCAGGGGCTAAAGCCCGCATTTTTCCAGGCCCTGAACGGCACGGCTGAAGCCGTGCCCTTCCCAAAACCGATTTATGAAACCAGTTCTAGAAACCAGGACATTTCACCGCGATCAGACTACGGTACTCATGGTCGCGCGAGTCGGGAACAAAAAGTAAGCGTGCTCCTCACAGGCAAGGGACTCCGACAGATAGTAAGAGGGGGCAGGTCATAGGCCCACTTCCGCCGGTTCTTGGCAAAGAATCGTTCATCAGTAAACGCCCTAGCACGTCCGACCCTCGTGTCTATGGCTGAGGAACTGCACCAGCAGCGTCATCATCACTGGGAAGGCAGGTGCATCGGTCCGGTCCAGCTTGGCCTTGGCCGTAGGAATCCAGTTTAATAGGTGGCGCTCCAGGAACTCGGTCTCGGCCCGCACGAGCGCAATGGCGGTTACTGCGCCTGCTCCATCGCAATCGCTCGCGGGAAGAGGATGTTGTTTTCAAGGTGAATGTGCTGATGCAGATCCGCCTCGAATTCAGATAACGTCTTGTAGAGCGTCTGGTAGCTGATACACACATCGGCCGGAGCCATGTAACCGCCGCTGGCCTTACGCATGGCGCGCAATGCGTTGCCGGCGGACTCGTGCTCGTGCTCCATCATCGAAACCGGGTTTTGCACGCTGCCGAAAGGCGGTGGCAGCACGGGCTCATGCTGGATGACGGCTTCCTCCATCCTGACGATGTAGGGGAACAGCACCATCTCTTCCTTCATCATGTGCATGGTCAGTTCCTGCGCCAGCCCGGCGAAGCTGGCGCGAACATGCAGCAGTTCGGGATGGTTCTGGCCGTGAACCGAGCACACTTTCTCAAACAAAGGACCGAGGCGGGAAATCTCCTCGCGCGTGTACTTGTGATGAGTACTATTGATGTGCGCGACCAGATCGCCCAGCGGCTCCCTTTGCCAGTCATGGACCTGCTGCGCCGCCCGCGTTGTTTGTTCTGCCATTTCGAGGGAATCCAGTACCCGATCCACCGGCAGATTCGCCGCGCGGCACGCTTGTTCCAAAGACCGATTGCCACCGCAACAATAGTCGATGCCCAGCTTCTCAAAAACCCGGGTTGCGGCAGGGTTTTCCAGGGCCAATTCCCGCACAGTTTTCTCGGTGGTCACGCTCATCGCATCCTCCTCGGCACGGCCGCTCCATTTCTTTCTTCTTGCGGCGCGCTTGATGTTCTGAAGTTAGCGGAGCGGCGGCGGCCTGGCGATGACTTTTGTCACGGCGACCGTGAGCAGCTGTTAGACTTGGGGTTGGAAGGTGCGGAAAGACCTACTCGGCCGAGTGGAGTTCGGCTTCCAAAGCCTTCAGATCGTGGATGATTACGCTGCGCCCATCGATTTTCACCAATCCTTCGGATTGGAAACGGGAAAGGTTCCGGGAGATCAGTTCGCGCACGGTTCCGATCTGCGCTGCCAATTCCTGATTGCTGACCGGCAAGGTGACTGCCACTCCGTCCGCCGTGCGCTTGCCTTCGGTGCGGGCAAGGCGCAAGAGGAACGAAGCCAGCCGGTGCCGCACGGTGGTAAAGGAAAGTTCCTCGATGATTCCCACCAGCCGTCGCAGCCGGGCACCGACCACGCGCAGCACCTTGAGCGCAACTTGAGGATGAGCCAGGCAGAGCGACTGAAAATCCTGCTTGCTGACAAAGAGGAGTGTGGCATCATCCACTGCGGTCACCGAGGCTGGGTAGTTACCCCCATCGAAGACGGGCAGCTCTGCGACGGAGCTGCCTGGCCCATCGATGCTGAGTACCTGCTCGCGACCGCCGGCGGAACTCTTGAAGATGCGGATATGTCCGGACTCAACCACGTAGAGCCCGGCGCAAGGTTCGCCCTCACCGAAAACGGTTTCGCCAGCTGAAAAGTGGCGCGGCACCGCACGCTGAGCCAGGAAAACAAGTTCCGGTTCCGTGAGCCCGGAAAAGATGGGGACTCGCGCCAGCATCTGACCGTGGTTGACCTTGATTTCCGCCACGGCGGCTATTGTACCGGACCAGACCTGCACGAACGCGGTCATGCCGTCCAGTGGGTATTCTGGCGACTACCGAGCGGAGAGGCATTTATGAAACCAGCTCTAATCAGGCCTCAGCAGCGAGCGAAAGAACCGCGCGTTTCGTGAACACACGGATCATCTCGCGGCGATACTCAGGGGTCAGGGCCGAGGTGGTCAGCGGTTTCGCGATCTGGGCTGCGAGAACACCGGCGGCTTCCGCCCAATCTTCCGTCATGCGCTTCCCTGCCAGGAGTTCGGTGGCGCCTTTCACCAGCACGGGCGCGGGATTCACGGCGGTCAGCGCGACGCGTGCGTCTTCGATGTGTCCGTTGGACCGCTTCAGAACCACGGCGACTCCGGCGAGCGGGTAGTCAATCGAGCCGCGGATGCGCAGCTTGCGGTAGGCGCCGCGATAGCCGGCCGAGGATGCAGGCAGCAACACGCGGGTCACGAGTTCGTCGGGTCGCAACCTGCGGTAGTCATCGCCAAGGCCCGTGTAGAAGTCCGCGAGCCTCACGCGGCGCAGGCCGGAGGCGCTGGCAATCTCGATTTCCGCATTAAGGCAGAGCAGCGCCGCCGGAGTGTCGCCCGAAAAAACCGCCCAGCACTTCGTGCCGCCCGGCGCGACGTGGCAGAGATCGCCATCCTTCTTAATGCAGAAGGCGCAGGATTTTCGCCACTGCAACGACTGGTTGTACCAAAGGCAGCGCGTGTCGAGACAGATGTTCCCTCCGATTGTGCCCATGTTGCGCAGCACGGGCGAGGCGACGGTTTTCGCGGCTTCGGGGAGCACGGGGTAGTGCTGACGTAGTACGTCAGAGTGCTCGATGCCGGTGAGTACAGTGAGGGCGCCGATCTCGACAGCGCCGTCGGGTTGCCGGCGAATGCCTTTCAGTTCCGCGATGCGGCGGATGTCGAGCACGTATGGCGGCTCGAACAACTTTTGCTGCATCGACGGCAGCAGATCGGTGCCGCCGGCAAGGATGCGGATGTCACCGGCGTGTTGGGCCAGCAGGGCGAGCGCTTCCGCGGCGGTGCTCGGACGCAGGAGCTTGAACTCGGGGAGGCTCAATCCGCACCTCCCAGCCGCGCCGGTTGACGCGCGGGATCGAATTCATGCCGCTTTGGGCCTTTGCCCTTAAAACACAACTCGCCCCCGTGTTCACGAAAATTTGTCGGGGCGGTGGGGTCCACGCCTCCCGTCAGGTTCAGCGGCTTGGCATTCCTCTTCGCGCGCAGCGCAGACAGCACACGCTCTGGAGTGAATGGCGACTCGTGTAGACGGATGCCGGCCGCATCGTAAATCGCATTGGCAATCGCGGGGATGGTGGCCGCGAGCGAGCCTTCGCTGGCCTCCTTGGCGCCGAACGGACCTTCGGGATCGATGCTTTCGACGATGATTGCTTCGACCTCCGGCGACTCGACCGACGACGGGCTGCGATATTCGAGCAGGCCGGGGTTCATGAGCAGCCCGTCTTTCCAGATCATCTCTTCGGTGAGCGCCTGGCCCATCCCCATCCACACCGAGCCGATCACCTGGCCTTCGACGGAGACCGGGTTGAGCGCGCGCCCGCAATCGTGCGCCGCCCAGACTTTGTGGACAGTGACCTCGCCGGTGTCTTCGTCCACGCTAACCTCGGCAACCTGTGCTGAGTAAGAGTAGGCCGGCGAGGGTCCAACGCCCGCGCCTTTGTGCTTGCCGCCGCGGGCTTCCGGCGGAGGCGCATAGGAGCCGGTGCCGCTGAGCGCGCCGTGGAAGTCGATGGCAGCGACCACCGCTTCCTCGAAGGTCATCGAATCTTTCGGGCCTTCGTCCTTGCGTTTTTGCTGGAGTGAGCCACGGAGGATCTGGCCTTCGACGCGGCCGGAGACGGTGGGGGCCGCAGATGTGGCATTCGCTGGAGAATCATCGCGGAGCTGCGCTCCGCCTGGACGGGCGAGGCGCCCGTCCCCACACAAGCCTTGCCGCTCCACACGATCATTGCGGAAGACGATGTCTTCGGGGGCGCAGTTCATTTTCTTTGCTGCGGCGGCGGCGATTTGCTTCTTGACTTCCTGGGCAGCGCGCATCGTTGCATTGCCATTCATGAAGGTGACACGGCTGGAGTAGGAGCCGATGTCAATCGGCGTGAGGTCGGTGTCGGCGGCGACTACCTTCACGCGGAAGAGCGCGCAGCCCAGCGTTTCCGCGGCCACTTGCGCGACCATCGTGTCGGAACCCTGGCCGATATCGGACGCGCCGGTGTAGAGGACTACACCGCCGTCGCGGTCAATCTTGATGTTCACCGTGGAGTGCGGCATGTCGGAGCGAATAATCGAGTTGGCCGCGCCGCTCACGTAGTGGCTGCAAGCAATGCCGAGGCCGCGTCCCTTGGGCAGTTTTCCCTTACGCTCATCCCAGCGCGAGCGCGTCACCACCTGGTCAATGCATTCGGGCAGACCGTAGCTCTGCACCCGCAGGCCGTTGATCGTAATGCAGGGAGGTTTGAGCAGGTTGCGGCGGCGGATTTCGGCAGGGTCCATCTTGAGCTTGGCCGCAATTTCGTCGAGCTGCGATTCAAAGGCGAAGCGGACGTTGACCGTGCCGTGTCCGCGCATGGCGCCGCAGGCCGGCTTGTTGGTGAGCACGCGATAGCCGTCGTACTGGATGTTGGGAATATCGTAGAGCGCGCCCAGCAGCGCGCCGGAATAAAGGATGGTGACCACTCCGTAGGAGCAGTAGGCGCCGCCATCCTGCACAACGCGAGCTTTGACGGCGGTGATGCGGCCGTCGTTCTTCACGGCGGTTTTCAGGTCCACGATGGTGCGCGGGCGCCCGCGGTGCGCCCAGAAAACCTCTTCGCGCGTGTAGGTGATCTTGACCGGTCTCTGCGCAGCCCGCGCAGCAACCCCCGCAATAATTTCGATTGGGATTACTTCACTCTTGCCGCCAAAACCGCCGCCCACGAGCGGCTTGATCACGCGGATCTGTGACATCGGCATCTCGAGCACCAGCGACAGCTTGTGTTGCAGGTAATAGGGAACCTGGGTGGAGGACCAGACCGTCAGACGGCCGAGGGTGCCGGTGTGCGGGTCGAGCTCAAATGATGCCAGCGTGGAGTGCGGCTCCATGGCGGCGTGGGTGACTTCGTTCGCGAGGAAGCGGCCTTCAGCAACATAGTCGGCTTCGGCGAAGGCCTTCTCCGGATCGCCGAAGACGTGGTGGTAGTCCTTCTCCAGGTTGTTCGGCTTGTTGTCGTGGATGAGATTCGTCTCGGCCTTCATCGACTCTTCAGGGTTGAAACAGGCGGGCAGAAGCTCGTAATCCACAGCAATCAGTTCGAGCGCTTTCTCGGCAATGGCTTCGGAAACCGCGGCGACGCAGGCCACGTTGTCGCCGACGTAGCGAACCTTGTCGAGCGCCAGCGCGTGCTCGTCGTGGCCGACGGGGAGGATGCCGAAGGGATTGGGAGCGTCCTTGCCCGTGACCACTGCAATCACACCGTCGAGCCGCTCAGCCCGGCTGGTGTCAATGCGCTTGATGCGGGCATGGGGATGCGGCGAATGCAGAATCTTCCCATAGAGCATGCCGGGGACGGAGAGGTCGTCGGTGTACTTGCCCGAGCCGGTGGTTTTCTCGGCGGCGTCGATCATGGCTACGGATTTGCCGATGATGGAGAAGTCGTTGGTCGCTGGTCGTTGGTTGTTCGGCATGAGTTCTCAGTTCCCGGTTCTCAGTTCTCAGTGCAAGCACGGCGCTAGCAAAATGCAGATCCCTCGCTTCGCTCGGGATGACAACAGAGAGGCATTTGTGTGATGGGCTGTCATTCTGCCACGGCCATTCCCTTCTTCTCCGCTTCGATCGCTGCCTTGATGGCCGTGTACATTTGCGTATAGCCGGTGCAGCGGCAGAGATTTCCGCTCAACGCGCTTCGGATCTCTTCGTCGGTCGGATCCGGATTCACCGCGAGCAGATGCTTCACCGCGATCATGAAACCCGGTGTGCAGTATCCGCATTGCGCGCCGCCCCAATCTCCGTAAGCCTTCTGGATGGCGGCCAGGCTGCCGTGCTCACTGATGCCTTCGACGGTAGCGATCTCCTGCCCCTCGCAACTGAAGGCGAGTAGTGTACAGGCGAGCATCGGCGTGCCGTCCACGAGCACCATGCAGGCCCCGCAGGAGGAGTCGTCGCAGCCGCGCTTCGAGCCGGTGAGGCCGAGATCGCGGCGCAACACGTCGAGCAGCAGCGCGCTCGGCTCGATGGCGAGCTCGTGGGTAAGGCCGTTAACGCGCAGTTCTATGAGTTCTTTCTTCACCGTGATTCGGCTTCCAGCTGCTGCCGCCTGGCCGGGATTATTCACGAGGCCCCTAGCATAAATGCCTTTCAGCGCGAAAGGCACGTCCCTCAGGGGCTAAAGCCCGCATTCTGTCAGGCCCTGAACGGCACGGCTGAAGCCGTGCCCCTTCAAAACGGATTTATAAGATAGCTTCAAGTCACATTTTCAAAGCGCCGCACTATGGCCAGAACTTCCGGTTCCTGAAGAATGCGGTTGGATTCCTTGGCAGCCAGCAGGACGGCCTGTATGAGTTCATGGCTGGCCACGATTTCCCGCTGCGATAGATAGAAGATAACGTTCGAACTGCCCGACATGGGCCCGATCTCAATTTCCTGATGTCGTCCGATCAGGCTGGCCGGGACTCCGGAATAGACGTAGTCGGTCAGCCAGCGATCGCCCTTCTTCTGGGCTTTGATGATGGCCGCCGCGTGGACGCCGGTGGCGGTGCGGAAGGCATCGCGTCCGATCATCGGAGTATTCGCTGGAACTGGAACGCAGGTCGCGGCCGAAACCGAGTCCACATACGCCTGCAAAGAACTGAGGTCGTCGTGCCTCATACCGAGCAGGTTGAGATTCACCAGCAACTGTTCCATCGGCGTGTTGCCCACGCGCTCGCCGATTCCGAGCGCGGTGCCGTGTACGCGCGATGCCCCCGCATCGATCGCGGCCAGCGTGTTCGCCAAATCGAGGCCACGATCGCGGTGACCGTGCCAGTCGATGCCGAGCTCGGCCCCAGTCTCCGCCAGGAACTTCTTAACCCAGGTCACCAGGTTCCAGACCGCTTCCGGAGTCGCAGCGCCACAAGTGTCGCAGAGACAAAGCCGCTTGGCCCCAGCCTCGATCGCTTCGGCAAACAAGATACGCAGGTGCTCGGGCGAAGATCGTACGGTGTCCTCGGTCACGTACATCACGTCGAGGCCTTCGCTTACGGCAAAGCGGATCGCTTCCCGGGTGTGGCGCAGGATTTGATCGAGGGTCCATTCCTCCGCGTACTGGCGGATGGGACTGCTGCCGATAAACAAAGCAGCCTCAATGGGGACGCTGGTGAGTTGCGCTGCCTCCGCGATGGGACGAATGTCCACCATCATGGTGCGGGCGGCGCAGTTGGGGCGTATGCGCATCCGCTGGGCGGAGATCTCGCGGCAGAGCGCGAGAACGGATTCGCGCTGGCGCGCGCCCGCTCCGGGCAGGCCGACATCAACGCTTTCAATTCCGAGATTCTCCATGAGATGGAGAATCTCGACTTTCGCCGCCACGGGCGGATCGGTAACGGAGGGGCTCTGAAGACCGTCGCGCAGCGTCTCATCGTCGAGCATGACGTGCTCCGGCCAGGAGGTAGTCCGCGGGCCCGCGCTTGCCCAGTCGAAGATGAGGCCGTTTCCCTCCGAGATTCCCATGCCGTATTCTCTCGTTTACCTGCGGGCTTCGGATGCCGCCGGGCGCAACTTGCCAAACTCACCCGCGCGCCGGAGAAGTTCTTCTGCTCCGGCCTTATCACCCTGCGCACGACGGATCATCGCAAGGTGGTACAAACTGCTGAGTTCGTGAACTCCCTCTTCCACGCTCCGTTCGAATTCCCGGCGAGCGATCTCGGGCGCGCCTTCGCGCTCGTGAATCACCCCCAGGTGATAGTGGGCCATTACGTATTCGGGTGTGAGGGTCGCCGAAAGCTCAAAGTGCTCGCCGGCCTTGGCGAGCTGTCCCTGGTGAAACAGCGCCAGCGCCAGCCGGTAGTGGGCAGCGTTGTAGTTGGGATTGATGTCGAGACAGCGGCGGAAGGCGGCAGCCGCCTCGGGCATGTTGCCGCGATGGTAGTAGGCGACCCCGAGGTCGTAATAGGCCAACACAAATGTCGCCGAGGCCGTCACCGCCCGGCGATAGTGTTCGATGGCCAGGTCCAGCAGACCTTCGTGGAACAGGAGGTTCCCGAGCTGGTGGTTGCCCAGGGCGTTGTCGGGCTCGGCGTCGAGCAAGTGCTGGAGCCCCTGCCGCGCCTCCCGCCCCCGTCCCTCGCGTTCATGCACCAGGGCCAAAAGAAGCCGCTGGTCAATCGAAGCGTCGCGGAGAAAACGTCCGCACTCGGCGCAGAACTTGTCCGCCGTGGCGCCCAACTGACCGCAGCGGGGACAACGTACAGGGTCATGAGTCGCTTCCGACATACGGTCCTCCTTACGTACGCGTCACTCAAAGCGTGTGGGGTCGAGCGCACAATCCAGGCAGAGACGGCGCGCCGGGGAAAATCCTTCTTTCTTGAAGAAAGCGAGAAGATCGAAATCATCCCACGAAACTTCGGTGCGCAGGGTCGTGACCCGGAGAGCGGACAGATTCAGCCGCAATTGCCGCAGTAAGGCTTTGCCTACGCGCTGGCCGCGGTTTGCCGGGTTCACGCCAATGGCATCCAGCGAGGCAGTGGGCTCGCTGACGCCGTACTCGCCATAGTATAGCGATGCGATGGCGAATCCTACGACGCGCCCATCCACTTCCGCGGCCAGCGAGACTTGCAGCGCCGCTTGTTTCACCGCCCGTTCCAACATCAGTTCGAAATAGCGGGGACGCCGCCGGCCGCTGGCGGCTGCGTCAATCGCAACGACCGCTTCCAGGTCGTGCTCGTTCATAAGGCGCACCAGGATACTGTCCGTTTCCAGGATTCCCGGTTCTTCCAGAGGTTTGGTACCCATATTGGGCTCCTCTCTCAAACACTGCCGAGCGACTGTCCGCCATCGACGCGAAGGATCTGCCCGGTGATCTGCCGCGCCCCGGGTCCGCAAAGAAACGTGACGGCGGCGGCCACGTCCGCGGGTTCGACGTATTTTCCCACCAGACTTTCCGCCAAGGCAGCGTCGCGGACCGCCTGCGGCAGGCTGTCGGTGAGGGGTGTGCGCACCCATCCCGGCTCGACGACGTTGATGAGAATCCCCAGGCGGGCAACCTCGCGCGCAACTGTTCTGGCCAGAGCAATCAAACCAGCCTTGCTTGCCGAATAGGCCGAGGTGCCGAACTTTCCGCGCGAACCATTGATGGAGCCGATGAGCACGATCCGTCCGCCCCTTCGACTGGGCTCAGGGCAGGCTTCGCCGGTTCGCATCACCGGGATGGCATGGCGCAGCAAAAGGAAAGCCCCGCGCAAGTTCACGCTTTGCACAAAATCCCAGTCTTCGACAGCAAGCTTCCATACTACCGCTTCGCGGGAAACTCCTGCCGCGTGTACGACCAGATCGAGGCGCCCGTAAGTCTGGTGCACCTTTGCGATGGCCGAAGACACTGAACTGTCGTCGCGCACATCACACGCCTGGAAGGGCGCAGCCGCTGCCGGATGCGCCACATCCAGCGACACCGCGCAGGCTCCTTGCCGCTCCAAGCCAGCAATGATGGCGGACCCGATTGCGCCGGATCCACCGGTCACGACGGCAATCTTGTTTTCGAGAGCGCGCTTCACGCCACCACCTCGGCGCGCCGCGCCAGTACACGATGGCGGTACGCGCCCCAAAGCGCGGCCCCGATCGCTCCAGCATAGATCGAGTCGGGGTGAGTACGCACGCGCATGGCAAGTTTTTCTTCGGTGATCTTCTCTTCCAAGGCGCGGCACAGCCCAATATCGGCGGCCAGTCCGCCGGTGATCGCCACGTCGCCGCTCGCGCCGATCGAGCGCAGAAGCTTCGTGTAACGTCCCGCCATCGACAGGTGAATTCCTTTCAGGATGTCGCTGCGCGAAATGCCACGGCTCACCATGTTGATGACGTCGGTCTCCGCCAGCACCGCGCAGATGCTGCTGACCGATTCCGGGTTCTTGGCTTCGCAGGATAAAGGACCGACGTCCTCCAGCATGATGCCAAGGTAGCGGGCAACGTTCTCGAGAAACTGTCCGGAACCGGAGGCGCACTGGCTGGTCATGCGGTAGGCCAAAACGCGGCTGCGCTCGTCCACCCGCATGGCACGCGCGTGCAGGGCCCCGATGTCGATCACGGCGCCGGCGCCGGGCATCAGGAATACCGCTCCTCGCGCGTGCGTCGTCATTCCGTAGAAGTGACCACGACGGAAATCCACCAACTCGCCTTCACCGGTGCTGGCGGTATAAGCGATCTCGTTCTGGCGCACTCCCGCCGCTTCCAGAACCGCCTCATAGCCTTCGCGAATCACCTTCCGCAGGTCGCGGCGGCGGATGCGCTCGTTGTGCAGAGCCAGCACGCTCGCAGGCCCGTCTCCAGCAACCTGCACCAGCGCAAACTTGACGGCGCTGGAACCCACGTCAACGCCCGCGGCGAGGATGCTCTCTTCAGCCTTCATGCCACATTCCTTCCGTCGGCAGCGCGCTGCGCGAATAACGCCGCCCCCAGGGCCCCGGTGTAGATGGACTCCGGAGAAATATTTAGCGTTCGCACGCCATAGTTTTGTTGGACCAGGCCTTGCAGGGCGGAAACCGCAGCGGGGTTACGGGCCACTCCCCCAGTGAACGTGAATTCGTCGGAAATTCCTCCGGAACGCGCCAGTAGCGACATCGCCCGCAACATGATCGCCCGGTGCAGACCCGCGAGGATGTCCGGCACCTTCTGCCCCAAAGACAGGCGATCCCGCAGCTCGGCGCCGGCAAAGACAGTACACGTGCTGTTGATCTTCACGCTGCAAGTGCTCTCCTGCGCCAGCCTGCCGAGTTCATGCAGGCCGAGGTTCATTTCGTCGGCGATATAGCCCAAGTAGCGGCCACATCCCGCCGCACACCGGTCATTCATCTGGAAACTGGTGACGATGCCGGCGCCATCCACCTGAATAGCCTTGGTGTCCTGGCCACCAATGTCGAGCACCGTGCGCGTGCCGGCGAACATGGCATGGGCGCCCAGGCCGTGGCAGAGGATCTCGCTGCGGATCTGTTCTTTCGGGAACGGAAGCCGTTGCCGGCCATAGCCCGTACCGACCATTCCAAGTATCCGGAGCTCGATCGATCTCACCGACTCGACGGCAGAGCGCAGTCTTGCTTCCCGTTCGCGGATGTCCGCCGGTGAAGTGGCCAGCGTCTGCTCGAGTGCCGGCCCGGCGTGCCGTTCAAATGCCCCCTCGCCTGCCGCATTCTCGACCACCAGGATGGCGGCGTCGAACAGGCCACACAGGACGTCGAAGGAAGCGTGCTTCGAATCGCTGAACTGCTCCGCGAACTGCATGTAGTCGGCTGCGGCCAGATCGCGAAAGAAATCGCTTTTCCGCACCGCCAATTCGCTGAAATGGCCGGGAACGCGCGACCGCATCGCCTGGCAGATACGATTGAGCGCTTCCTTGACTGCTTCCCGGTTGGGCGCGTATCGGGGCGCATCGGCACAACGGTGCAGCGCCGACTCCAGCCACTCCAGCTGTTCCAGGTGTTGCTGCCGGCGGAAATTGCGCACCAGAGATCCAATAAACTTGCTTTCAATTCCCGAGAGTTCTGGATCGGCTGCCATGGCATGACGCACCAGTTCAAATCTCGACTGCACGAGCGCTTCGTCGCGAACGATCTGGGAAGCGACTTCATAGTTGCTGCGGGTGTTGGTGATGCCGCGGCCAATGACCCGGCCGGTGCGATCGAGCGCGATGGCCTTCGTCGTGGTCGAGCCCAGATCGATACCGAGCAGAACCTCCACCACGCTCATGCCGTCACCACCGCGGTTCGCCTTTGTTCGAGCATCTGCAGGTAGCTCTCAATGCGGTTCTTGATGTTTGCCGACGAAAAATATCGCGGATCCACGAGATCGCTCTCGATGAATCCGCCGGGCACACCCGTACGCTGCTCGAGTTGCCGCAGCATCAGCAACTGGCCGACACTGAACGAGTTGCAACTCTTGACACTGTTGATCATGAAGCCGTCGGCGCGGTATTCGCGGATGTAGCGCTCCAGCAGATCGACGCGCGCCGGCAGGCCGAGGTTGGTGTAGCAGCCCAGGCAGTATTCCGCCAGGCTTTCGAGCGGGCGGTTGGGGTCGTGGCGGAACCCGCGATCATAGAGCCCGCCCACTTTGGTATAGCTGCTGGCAACGACGACAGCGCCTTCGTCGTAGAACATCTTCCAGAACTCGCGGAAGCTCGTCCAGTTGGGCGGGCCTTCCACCACCAGGCGATAGCGCTGGCGCTCCATCGTGCCCTCGGGAGTGACGGGACCAAGTCCTAACCGGATCCGTTCCGCAATCTCTTCGCGCAGCACGCGGTAATACTCGACGCCCTCGCTCGTGCCTCGGAAGGCGGTGAAGATCGGGCCGATGTAGTACACGCCGCCGAAGTACGCATCAATCGGCGAGGGTTCGTTTTTCGCGCTCTCCAGCACCCACACGAAATCGTCCTCGGCCTTGGCGGAAAGAGCCAGCATCTCGGAAAGTCGAGCTTCGTCGTAGCGCCGGCCGCTGACTTGCTCCAGTTTCGGGATCACCTCGGTGCGCAACTGCTGCACAACGTAGTCAACATGGTGCGGTTCAATGCGTCCGTTGGCCAGGTACGGCACGTGCAGCATGGCCACCGGGCATTGATACTCCTCGCGCAGGAGTTCGAACCACTTGAGAAACGTGAAGCATCCCGTGTAGGAGAGCAGCAGCAGGTCGGGACTGGGGAGTTTCACGCCGGTGGGACCAATGTTGCCCGACTTCAACATGCCGATATCGCACTTCACATAGGTGCAGACATCCTCGCTGTGCCCGTGCTTCTCCGCTTCCGCAATGTAGTTGGCGGAAAGCTTGCGCATGCCGGACTGGAGCGCGTTGATCTCCGGCAGGATCGGGAGCAGATCGAAGGACCGGAGCAGTTCGGTCAAATTACCGGGAACAAACGTGGAGACGACTCGCTTTCCCTCTTCACGCGCCCGTCCCAGAGAATCGTAGTAGTCCCCGATGAGTTGCTTCTGCAGGACCATGCTCTGCTCTTTCTGCACGGTCGATGCCTTCACAGTGTCTGCGCTCATGCCTCGCTCCACAGCCGGATGGAATCCGAGAAGGTGCCAGCCTGTTCCCGGATGACGGCGAATTGTCCCGTATCCTCGGAGTACTTGAACTGGGTGTGGGGAATGTGTTCGCGCTCCAGGGCGGCGACCAGCATGGGTTGCTCCAGCAGTGCGGGATCGCAAAAACTCGGAGCGCAAAAAATGACGCCATCCGCGCGATTCTGCCGCACGGCATCGACCAGCCACCGGCCGCGTTGCCCATCGGGCGCATAGCAGGAGGCCGTGGCCACGCTTTGCGTCAGGTAAGCCTGCGCCAGGTTTTCGATCGCGTCACCCTCCTCGGGCACCTCGCCTGTGAACCAGCGCAAACCCAGCAGCAGGTCGTCGTTCACGATCCAACAGCCCGCGCGTTCCAGGGTGATGAGCAACGCCAGCGGAGGCTGTTCACAGAACATGCCCGTCAGCACGACGCGGCTGCGATCCTCGGGAAGGCTCGATTCCTGCGAGGCCATCTCAACGTAGCGACGCACCATCGTGGTGTGTTCCTCCGGCGGCAGCACATTGCCGGCGCGCAGTACGGCATAGACCTGCGCGATGGGATAGAGCCACGGCGCTTCACTGCGCGCCTGGTAAAGCTCCCGGATCGCGCGGCGGTTCTGGTTGTAGATCCGGATGCTGTTTCGGAGATTCTGATCGGTGATCGGTCCGCCCGCCAACCGCGCCATGTCCTCGCGGATCGCCGTCAATTCCCGCCGCCAGAATTCACCTCCGACGCGGGCGTCGTAGTTCTGGGGAAGATCGACATAGCGCACGTAGCGTCCGGGAAAGAGCATCGTCCACATGCCGCTCAGGTTGCGGATGACATCACAGATCGAAGGGAACAACATGCCGTCCAGCCCATCGAGCCGTCCCGATAATGCCAGCTCGATCGTGCTCCGCGGAATGTGGCAGATGTAGCTCTGGAAGTAGGCGTCGCCACGGATGATTTCCAGCCGGTCGCCGCCGCCGAAGATGCCGACCGGCAACATTCCAGCCGCATGAATCAGTTCGCGTGGAACGTAAATCGGCATGTACCCGATCGCTCTGCGCCCGGGCGCGCAGGATTTCCATTCCGCGACTGCCTTGCAGTCAACGTCTTCGTATAAGGTCTGGGCGCGGCTGAGGATCCGCTCGAGCGCAGGATTCACGCGAGCGCACCTTTCTTCTCCCAGCGTGGCTCGCGTTTTTCCATAAAAGCGCGGAGTCCTTCCACGGCGTCGGACTCCGCCATGAGTTCGTCGAGGTACATGCGCTCCAATTGCGGCAGGTCCTCACGCAGCGCCCGCCGCAGCGGGAGGCGGGCGGCGCGCACGCCGTACCGCAGCGCGACCGGCGAACGCGCCAGAAAGTGGTCGCTGATCCAGGTTTCGACCGTCGCTTCCAGCTGCCCTTGCGGCGCGGTTCGCACGATCAATCCTGCTCCCGCAGCTTGGGCGGCGTTCCACGCGGCTCCGGTCAACACGAGTTCGGCGGCGCGACTCGCGCCAATCCGGACCGGCAATAGCACCGCCGCCGCGGGCGGGAAAACTGCCAGCTTGATTTCGGGACAAGCGAACTGGGCGCCTTCCTCCGCCACGATGAAGTCGCAAGCCAGGGCCAGCTCAAACCCTCCGCCCAGGCACTGCCCGCGCACGGCCGCAACCGTGACCGCCGGCAGTTCGAGCATTTGCCCAAGCAGTCGGCTGAACTGCGCCAGCATGGTCCTGACAGACTCGGGCAGGTGCTCCTGTACGCTGGCGCCAAAACTGAAATGCGGGCCTTCCGCGGTGAGAATCATCACCTTGAGCTGGGGCCGATTCCGCAGATCCTCGAAGGCCGCGGCCAAAGCTGCCATCATTGCCTGGTCCACGATGTTGGCCTTGGGCGCAGCCAATGCGACGCGGGCGACCTGGCCATCGTGTTCGACAGAGAGTTTCAGGTTGCTCATCATTATTATTATTATTATTATTCTGCCTTGGTCGTTTCCGGAACTGCCCAGGGCGCAATCTCGGCGATCAACTCCTCACTCCAGCGCGCGCCTTCCGCCAGACGCTGGCGCAAGCGGATGAAGTCCACCTCGCGTTGCTGCCGGGTGCCGTAGTGGAAAGCGCGAAAACCGGCATTGGCCTCCGTCATCATGTTCAGCGCCAGCCAGGCGCGGTTGGTTTCGCGGTTGCGGTCCCAATGTTCCAGTTTGTGTTTCCTCACACTCTCGACCGTTTTCGTCAGGCAATCGGGCATGGTATGCAGCAGTTTCGTGCAGAGTCCCTCGACCGCTTCATCCAGCAATGAAAGATCAATGGCGCCTCTGGACATCAGAGCTTTCCCCGCTTCTCGGGCTTCTCCCGTCTTCCAGTCTCCGAAAACCAGGCGGCCAAATTCGTCGTACTCCCGATCGGTCACGACCAGCGGGTTGGACACATATTTGCCGTCAACCTTGAGCGCCGGAACGATCTGCGTGAGGCCGCCCAGACGATAGAAGCGGTGCGCGCTCCACGGCTCGCATAGCGTGGCGCTGAGCATGGCGTGCTCTATGCCCACGAACAGCGGCAGGAAGTCGGTGCTGCCGCCATCGGGCGCTGAACCGTGCCTTGGTCCGGCCTGGCCGAATACGGCAAGGTCGCTGGCTACGGAAAAGTCGCAGGCCATTCCAATCTCTTGCCCACCTCCGACCCTCATGCCGTTCACGCGGCAGATCACCGGCTTGTCGCAACCGAGGACGGCGCTGACCATATCGTTGAACAAGCGCATGTATTGCCGGTACTCGCCCGGAGCCCCGGCATAAATCTCCGCATACTCGCGCGTGTTGCCGCCAGTGCAGAAGGCCTGCGTGCCCGCGCCCGTGAGTACGACAGCCACCGCGGCGCGATCGTTGCTGGCTTCGCGCAGCGCGAGGATGACTTCCTTGATCGACGTCGTGGTGTAGCTGTTCATCTCGCGCGGATTGTTCAGAGTGATCCACACATTGTGCAGCCCGTTCACGCTCGTGCCGTCGCGATCGCGCGCGGGCCTGCGCTCCAACAGGATTTCGCTGGGGGAAAGCGGTGCGACCAGGTTGTGATCTTTCATGGCTTTGTTCCTTGTTGTATGCCCCGCGGCTGCGGCACCAGCACCGCTCGCCTTCGGAGTTGGCGATGATGGACCGCCTCGAGAACTTGCTGGGCCTCCTCGAGTGGGTGCATCTCGACAAAAGGCTGAATATGAATTTTTCCTTCGAGCACCATGGCCAGCGCGTTCGGGTACTGACCGGGAGGGCATCCCCAATTTCCGCGAGCGGTGGCATCGAAGGCCATCAGATTGGACAAGCGCACTTCAACTTTCTGCGCGGTGTACCCGACGATCGCCAGGTGAGCGCCCGGGTCGAGCAGGCTGAACGCAGTCTGCTGCCCGGCGGTCGTCCCGCTGGTTTCGAAGATCTTGAGGCCGATCCCGTGCCGGCCGCTCTGCCTGGCGAAAGAGCGCACGGCCGATTTTACATCCGCGCACTCGCGGGCGTTCAGTGCCAGCGCGGCGCCGTGCGCCGAGGCGAGCTCCAGCCGGTCCGCGTCAACATCGATGGCCACGACGGCTGCGCCCAGCGCCGCGGCAATTTGCACTCCGAACCCCCCGATCCCACCGGCTCCGACAAACACCGCGACATCGTCGGCGCCAAGACCGGAACGGCGAATCGCCTCATACGGAGTCGTGACCGCGTCGGCGACGACCGACAGCATCGCCAGGGTGAGTCCCTGGGGAAGTTCTTCGGGTACCGGGCACAGGCCACGTGCCGGTACCCGTACGTGGGTCGCAAATCCTCCATCGGCATCATTGCCCGGCATGAACTGTTTGCGGCAGATGGTGGGACGCCCGCCGCGGCAGGCGGCGCACTCGCCGCACGGAATTACGGCAGGCACAATGACCGAGCGCCCGATCCAGTTTCCAACGCGCTCCCCGGCGAGCACGACGCGGCCGCCGATTTCATGCCCCAGGATCAACGGCAGCGCGTGGCGGGTGGGAATGCCCTCGTAGGCAAATCCAATGTCCGTGTGGCAAACACCGCAGCCTGCTACCTCGATGATCACTTCGTCAGGTGAGAGTTCTCCGGGAGCCGTTTCGGTCCAGTCGAACTGGCCGCTGGCAACCAACGTCAGGCCCTTGCTCGTAACGGGGGCGGAGCATGTGCTTTGCGCGGGCAGGGTTGTCGTCATCGGAAGCCTCCTCACCCACAATTCGAACGATCGTTCGAAAACAATGAGCCAAGGCTACCTTGGTTGGGAGGATCGAGGAAGTGATCGCAATCACATCCGCTTGTGATTTGATGGCGGGAGAGCGTGCTCCCGAAGATGCGCTGGCCGTTCTTGTATTTCACGTTCAAGCCCGAATCACAGACTGCATCTCCGACCGATGTCTGCCATTGTTCGCGGAACCTTAGGGGTTGGCAGGACCCGCTTCCCCATATTCTCTGCCCGTGATCAGTGATCCACAGACACGTGATCAGAGATCACAGACAGGGAACCGCCCCAGGGCGGAGAATATAGATGGAGTTTGAAGAGCCTTTGCATCATGGGAGGCACTTATGAAAAGGACCGTTTCTCTGTTTGCCGTGTTGACCGCGGCTTTCGTCCTCCTGGCTACCCAACAAGCGTTCGTGCAGGAGAGAACGCCGGTCAAGGTGAAAAGCTCGGAGGTTGTAACGGGGGTTGTCATTGTTCACATCCAGAAGAACGGGAAATCTCTTGAACTGCAGTGCAACGAGGGAGCGGGCAGCTGCAAGGCTCTGCCGAGCGGCAGCTACCTGATGGTTGAACTTCCCGAGAACCACGGGATGTACGATTGCAAGAACGTTGAGATCTATCGAGGGGATCAAGACAAACCAGAAGCAGCCGAGATGATTGGCGCGTACTGCCTGGTTGAGAAGTGAGGGTGGAGGGTGGAGCGTCCAGGTCTGGGGTGATTCCGGTCACAGCATGGTGGAGCCCACCGCGCTAGATTGCAGAGTGGTCCACCAGGTCGGACCCGATGGCAGCCGTGGACGGTTCAGTGCATCGCCACGTGAATCCGTGGATCGTCACCATCTCCGTGATGATGGCGACGTTCATGGAATTACTCGACACAACCGTCGTCAACGTCTCGATTCCGCATATTGCCGGCAATCTGGCTGCGACGGTTGAGCAAGAAGCTGCTGCTGATCTGCGTGAGCGGCTTCACCGTAACGTCCCTATTGTGCGGGTTCGCGACCACTCTCCCCAGCCTCATCTTCTTCCGTGTGCTGCAAGGGCTGACGGGCGGAGGGCTCCAGCCGCTCGCGCAAGCCATTCTTCTGGAAACGTTCCCGCGAGAAAAGCACGGACACGCCATGGCCGCCTTCGGCATCGGCATTTTGCTCGCACCCATTCTCGGGCCGACGCTGGGCGGGTGGATCACGGACAATTACTCCTGGCGCTGGATTTTCTATCTGAATCTTCCGGTGGGAGTTTTCTCGGTCGCGATGATTGGCCGGTTCGTCTTCGATCCGCCCTACATCCGGCGCAGCGCTGGGCGCATCGATCTGTGGGGAATCGGGCTGCTGGCACTCGGCCTCGGAACGCTCCAGGTGGTTCTCGACACCGGCCAGAGGAAGGACTGGTTCTCTTCCGATTACATCCGCCTCTTTGCCACTCTCAGCGTGGTTGGCCTGGTGTCGCTGGTGATTCGCGAGTTGATGGTCAAAGAACCCATTGTCGATCTTCGGGCCCTCGCCAATCGTACTTTCAGCGCTGGAGTTTTTCTGATCGCGCAGCTCGGGTTTGTGCTCTACGCCAGCCTGGTCCTGCTCCCCATTTATCTTGAGACGCTGCTGGGATATCCCGCCTACAATGCGGGACTCGCCTTGTCGCCGCGCGGGATCGGCTCCCTGGTCACCATGCCCGTGACTGGATACCTGACCGGGAAGATCGATCCGCGCCGGATCATCGTGGTCGGCCTCATTCTGGGGGCTATCACCATGTTCGATTTATCCCACCTGAACCTGAATGCGGGTTACTGGGATATTTTCTGGCCGCAAGTGTTGCAAGGCGTCGCGCTGGCTTTCTTGTTTATCCCGCTAATGGCCCTGAGCATGGCCAGCGTGCCCAAAGAGAAGATGGGGAATGCCACCAGCATATTCAATCTGATGCGCAATATCGGGGGCAGCTTCGGCATTGCCATCATGACCACATTTCTCGCTCGTCGCACCCAGTTCCATCAATCGCGCCTGGTGGCAAACATCACACCGGGGAATCTGAAAGCGCAAGCGACGATTGCGGGAATGCAGGGGTGGTTTCACTCCCATGGGATCGACGCCGTCTCCGCTCAGCGGAAGGCGCTGGCGGCGGCTTACGGAATGGTGCAGGCACATGCGGCCATGCTCTCTTTCGTCGAGGCATTTTGGGTCATGGGGATCGTCTTTCTGGCAATGCTGCCGTTTCTGCTGCTCCTGCGGCGCCCACCACGAACCAGCTCGCGCCAAGGCTCCCCTTCCACGGACGGAGCGGGCGGTCCCGAGCCAGCGTCCGAAATGCAAGAACAGGAGACGGCGCACGAGGCAGAACTTGTGATGCACTGAGCTTCGTACTGAGCTTCAGACCGGCAAAACTCAGAAACCCACTCCCGCGCTCCCGGGTCCGGGAATCACGGCAAGCGGTGACACATGTCCTTTCCGGTTGTGAAGGAGCGGGGTATCTTCAAGGTAAGAAGTTCACTGTCGTTCTCCGGGGAGGTAGCTTATGGCCGTTGTTGTGGACGAAGTGCGGTCGAACCAAGCAGGAATCAGTCTGGTATTGGACGGGCATTCGTTGAAGATTGAGGATGTCGCTGCGGTCGCCCGCCATCGTCAGCCAATCCAGTTACACCCGGACGCGGTGGCACGGATCAACAAGTGCCGGGACCTTCTCGAGCGGAAGATCCGTGCCCGCGAAATCATGTACGGGGTCAACACTGGCATTGGCGAACTTTCAGAAGTCGTGCTGACTCCAGAGCAGGTCGAACAATTCCAGAAATACTTGCTCTACTCCCATGCCGCGGGTTGTGGAGAACCCTGCAGCGAAGAAGATGTGCGCGCGGGCATGCTTTCACGCTTGAACACTCATTGCTGGGGTCATTCCGGGATTCGCCGCGAGGTCGTGGAAATCCAGATCGAGATGCTCAACCAGGGCGTCACCCCGGTTGTGTGCCAAAAGGGGTCGGTGGGCGCGTGCGGCGATCTCTCCCCGATGGCGCAAATGGCCATCACGCTCATGGGCGAGGGCGAGGTGTTCTACAAGGGGAATCGATTGCCCGCGAAAGAGGGTCTGGCAGCCGCTGGCATTCCGCCGATTGCGTTCCGCGAACGGGATGGCTTGGCCACCATCAATGGCTCCGATCTCACCACCGGCATGGGCTGCCTGGAACTCTACGATGCGGAAAGGTGGCTCAAGACGCAGGAAGTCTGCCTGGCGATGAGTCTGGAAGCCCTCAACGCCAACATGGCCGCTTACGATCCGCGAATTCACAACGTGCGCGGTTATCCCGGAGCGCAGGCCTGCGCCGAGAACATCCGCAGGCTAGCCGCGGGATCCGAACTCCTCAAGCGACCCGGCAAGAAATTGCAGGACGCCTACTCGCTCCGTTCCAGCCCGCAAGTCATCGGCGCCGCCAAAGACGCCTTCCAGTGGAGCCGGTACATGCTGGAGATCGAACTCAACCACGCCGCCGACAACCCAGTTTTCTTCCCGGACGAAGATCTGGTACTCACCGGCGCCAACTTCCAAGGCACTCCGTTGGCGTTCGCGCTCGAACTCGCCGGCATGTCAGTGACCACGGTGGCGGCTCTTTCCGAGCGCAGACTGAATCGGCTCCTGAATCCTCATTTGTCGATGGGGCTGCCTGCTTTCCTTACCAAAGGCGCCGGAATGTTCTCGGGCCTCATGCTCTCCCAGTACACCGCTGGAGCATTGGTTTGTGAGAACCGTGTGCTGTGTCACCCGGCGGCGACCGGCTCGATTCCAGCCGCCGCCGACCAGGAAGACTTCGTCTCCATGAGCATGACTACGGCCATCAAGACCCGGCAGATTCTGGAGAACGCATGGCACGTCGTCGCCATCGAACTGATGGCGGCTGCTCAGGCCTTCGATCTGAGGGCGCCGGTCAAACCCTCGCCTGCCTCGGAGGCGGTGTACCGGGTTGTCCGCAGTCATGTGAAGAAACTTGAGCAAGACCGGCCACTCTTCGACGACATCAACACCCTCACCCGGGTGGCAAAGAACGGCCAGATACTGGAGGCTGCGGAAAAGGCTGTCGGAAGACTCAATTGAACACGGAAATGCGCACCGCCCTGTGCGATTAGTCACAGACAGATTGGTTTGAACCCGCTAGTGTTGAGGTGCACACCTGTTTCTTCCACTTCCTGGGGCGACGCAGGTGCGGTCCATCCACGATCCATGCACGACGGCCGTCGCGCCGTAGAGGAGGTTCCTATGCCCCTCGATTCTCTGGAACTACGTACTTCTCTCCAAAGAGTGCTTGTCGGACTCCTTTTGATTCTGGTTCCGCTCACTGTGTTCGGCTTCTATGTAGCGTTGCAAGGACACAGCCAAATTCGCCAGATGGCCGGCGAAAACATCCGCTCCATGACACGCACCTCGGCTGAGTTCACCTCCGAATTCATCGCCGGGCGGGTGCGGGACGTGAGCGTGATCGCCAACGACACCAGTCTCGTTGAGGCAGTCATTTCCGCAAACCACCAATACGAGCGCCTTTCCGAGGACGCCGTTCAAAGCAAGATCGAAGGCATTGAGCAGAAATGGAACAGCTCGGAGAGCGATGCCTTGGCGAGAAACATCCTCACCTCCGATGTAGCCCGCCACCTCCGTCGCATGCGGGAGCTAAATCCGAGGTTGCTGAAAATCACGGTTGCGGATACCACCGGCGCCACCGTGGCCGCAACGGATAAGCCCCTGCACTACTTTCAGACGGATCGCGAGTACTGGGCGGTGCTGTATTCCAAAGGGCAGGGCGCAATCCACGTGGCCGATGTGCGCTATGACGAACAGAACCGGCTGCCTTACATCAGCATCGCTTACCCCATCCTGCAGGAAGGCACAGGCAGGTTCATCGGCGCGGTCACCGCTCTGGTCGATATCTCGCCCCTGTTTACGCGACTGAGCCGGCAGCAGATGGGACGTAGCGGGCGACTGTTCCTGGTGCGCGACGATGGAACCGTGATCCACGCACCCGGCGTAACCCCGTCGCTGAAGATGCGCTCCGAGGAATACAGCGCGATCCGCGACTCTCTCGGGAACCTGCGGGGTCGCGAAACCGGATACCTTTACACCACGTTTTCCAAGGGCGAGACCTATCTCGTCGGGTTCGCCGATGCCGGATTGAAGGACGCCTTTCCCAACCTTCCCTGGATCGTCGTGGCCAGTGAGGAAGAGCGTGAGATCGCAGGCCCCATCCGAAATGTGGCTGCTTTCGCGCTCTTCGTCATGATTCTGTCGCTGATGATGCTCAGTTTGCTCGCCGCGTACGTGTTCCTGCATCGCAGGCAGAGACTGGAGGATATTGAAACGCCGCCCGAAGACAAGCCGCGTCCCGCAGTCGCGTGACAACGCGGAGGCTCCGGGGCATGCTTCTGTCTGTGATTGCTGCGAAAACGCAGCGTTTCCAGTCCGACTCTCGTGGATTCCATTCACGAGGGTAGCGCATAGATTGATCTCGGCCCGTGCGGGCCAAAACAAGTGATCTTGGTCACAGAATGCGGAAGCCGCCTGGCAGATCATTGAGAGCGCGGCGTCGGGCGCTCAGAAAGTGCCAAGGGTTTAGTGCGCGCCGCGCCGATCCGCTGCGTGGAGATGCAAGGAGTACGAGGTGCGTCTTAAGCCGACAAGGTGGCGCTGGCTTTCGCAGATTGTCTTCTTCTCATTGTTCCTGTTCCTTCTGCTCCGCACGGAGTTCCGCGGATCGCTGCATGCCGGCGGGAGCGAGATCCGGCTTCCCTATCCGGTGCAGTTGTTCTTCCAATTGGATCCGCTGGTGGCGCTGTCGAATGCGATCTCCAGCCGTGCTCTGTACCACGGCCTGTTGTGGAGCCTGGTCGTTCTGATTCCGACGATGTTGCTCGGACGCTTCTTCTGTGGATGGATTTGTCCGCTGGGCTCAATCCACCACTTCTTCAGCAGCCTGCGATCGGAGCGTAAACGCGGAAAACAACTGATTGAATCGAACCGGTACAAGCGCTGGCAGACGACCAAGTACTACCTTCTAGTCGCGGCCTTAATGGCCGCCGTACTGGGCACAGGGGTCGTCGGATGGCTGGATCCTTTCTCGCTGCTGGTGCGCTCGCTCGGCCTATCCATTTTGCCGGGAACGAATTATGCCCTGAACGCCGTGCTGCGCGCGATGGAACACAGCAGGTTTGCACCGGTGCAGATGGCGGGCAGCGGGTTGCACTTCATTTTCGGAGCGCTGCTGCTCAGTTTCCAACAGCCGTACTTTCGGCAAGGGGTTTGGCTCGGCCTGATTTTCATCTTTCTTCTGGCGCTGAATTTTCGCTTCACCCGGTTTTGGTGCCGGGCGCTTTGCCCACTGGGCGCTCTGCTCGGGATCGTCTCGCGCTGGTCGATTCTTGGACTGGTCAAGACCCCGGAGCACTGCGATGACTGCAATCGCTGCCTGCTGCGCTGCCAGGGCGGCGATGATCCGATCGGCGGAGTTCCGTGGCGTCAACCGGAGTGTCATCTCTGTCTGAACTGCATTGATGAGTGTCCGGAGCACGGCCTGCAGTTCAAGTTTTTCCCCGCCCAAAAGTCCATCGGTGTGAACCTGCGGAGACGCAAGGTGCTCACCGGATTGGCGGCGGGAGCAGTCGTGGTTCCTCTCTTGCGCAGCACGCCCGGATTCGCAGTCGAGCGCCATGAGCGGTTGCTGCGTCCGCCGGGCGCACTGGACGAAGAGTATTTCCTGTCGCGCTGCATACGGTGCGGTGAGTGCATGAAGGTCTGCCCCAACAACGCGCTGCATCCCGCGTTGAACGAGGCGGGGCTGGAAGGTCTCTGGACGCCGGTAATGATCCCGCGGATTGGTTATTGCGAGAGCAGTTGCGTGCTGTGCTCCGAGGTTTGTCCTACCGGTGCAATCTGGGAGATCACGGCGAAAGAAAAGGGCTGGGAGGCGCGGGTCTCGAGCGACGCAAAGCCCATCAGTCTGGGCACGGCGTTCTTGGATCGCGGGCGATGTTTGCCTTGGGCCATGGCAACACCGTGCATTGTCTGCGAGGAGTGGTGTCCGACATCGCCCAAGGCTATCTATTTGCAACCAGCCGAAGTCGCGGATGCGGAGGGCCATCTGAAGCAGGTAAAACAACCGCTGGTTGATCCTCATCTCTGCGTGGGCTGTGGGGCGTGCGAATACGCCTGCCCGGTTCAGGATCGCCCGGCAGTTTACGTGACCAGCATCGGCGAGAGCCGATCGCGAACGAACCAGATCCTGCTGAACCGTGGCAAAGAGAGGCCGAGGTGAAAGTCCGCGGAGTGCTGCTGGTCATGCTCGCTGTCGCGCTGCTCTTGGACGCCAGTTGCAAACGTCAACCGGAGACTGAGCAATCATTTTTCCCTGCGACCAATCAGGTTGCCGGCTGGGCGAAGACTGGAGATACACGGACCTTCGAGGCGGCAGACCTGTGGAAGTACATCGACGGCGAGGCGGAACGGTACTTGAAGGCTGGGGTGCAGAGAGTGTCTACGACCGACTACAAGTTCCAGAACAAGGTCGAGGCGGTAGTGGACATCTACACCATGGGAAATGCAGAGGGAGTAAGGAAGGTTTTCGAATCGGAGCCAGTTGGTGATGTGAAACCGATCCAACTGGGAGACGGCGCACGCTTGTCCAGCCAGAGCCTGATCTTCCGCAAGGGAGCTTGCCTGGTGCGAATCGTCGCCTATGAGGAATCGGCGGAAACACAGCAGGCGCTCTTGCAACTAGGGCGCGGTATCGAGCTGCGGCTTGCCAGGTGATGATCGCCAGAAGTGCGGTTCGTCACTGAAAAGTCAGACGGATTGCGGTATAGGTAGTTTGAGGATTTGCGGAGCTGGTTGTGGGTTCCCCGGAGAACCCTTATGAGCGCAATGCGCAGCGCCAGTCGGCGGGATTTTCTGAAGAAGTGTCTCACGGGCGCTGCGGTTCTCGGCGCCAGCGGCAGGATGGGACTGCTCACAGCAGCAGAACAAGGAGCGGCGCTCGCGAAATCCAGGGTTGTGATCGCGCGCGATGCCATGCTACGCGGCACGGGCGCCACGGTGGATTCGCACCGGATGCTGAGCCTCCTGGATCGTGCCATGCAGGCTCTTTTCGACCGCGATAATCCGATTGAGCCGTGGAAGAAGCTGGTCCGCCCGGGTGAGACGGTGGGACTGAAAGTGAATGCACTTGGCGGGCGCGGACTTTCCAGCAACCTTCAGCTCGTCGAAGCTATTTGCGAGCGGTTGCAGGAGGCCGGAATCAAGGCGAACGATATCGTGGTCTGGGACCGCGACAGCGACGAAATGCAACACGTTGGATTCCGTGTGTCGACCGGGGGAAACCGTGTGCAATGCTTCGGCACCGATCGCGTCGATTACGAACAAGAGCTGGTCACGCATGGCAGTGTGGGCAGCCGGTTGTCGAAGATTCTGACGCAACGCTGCGACGTCCTGATCAACGTCCCGGTGCTGAAAGACCATGACGGCGCCGGCGTAACCATGGCCCTGAAAAACATGTATGGCGTCATTCATAATCCGAACAAGTACCACCCCAACGGCTGCAATCCTTACATCGCAGACTTGAACATGCTGCCGGAAATCAGAACCAGGATGCGATTGACCATCTGCGATGCGACGACGGCCTGCTTCGAAGGCGGACCGGGATACAAGCCGGAATACAGTTGGAAGAACAATGCCCTGATCGTTTCCCAGGATCCCGTCGCGCTCGACTACACGGGCTGGCAAATCATCGAGCGCAAGCGAGCCGAAAAAGGATTGCAGACGCTGGAAGGCGATAAAAGAGCACCCCACTACATCGCGACCGCCGCCGATGCACAGCATCGACTGGGCACGAACGAGCCCAGGAGAATCGCGGTTGTCGAGGTGTAGGCCGGGTGCGTGATTGAGGGTTCAATATGCCGCGCGAGCTCGATGCGCAAGAAGGCGTGAAGGTCCCGGCCGACGGCGCAGCTGAAGGCGAGAGTCCCGCTGTCCGCGTTGAGCGAAGTCCGTTCTCGTGCCCGCTCGATCGCCGCTCGTTCTTGAAGTGCGCCCTGGCGTCAGGAGCAGCTCTAGGCGTCGGCGAATTTGCCCAGCCCCTGGTCGCGATCCCCGCGTGGGCTGGTCCGCAGAAGCAGGATGATTCACGATTCACCGTCGAAGCGAAGTTCTACGAGAAACTTCCCAACAACAAGAAGATCAAGTGCAAGCTGTGTCCGCGCGAATGCACGGTGGGAGATCGGGAACGCGGCTATTGTGGTGTGCGGGAGAATCGCGGAGGCACCTACTACACGCTGGTGCACTCGCGGGTGTGCGCGGCGCACATCGATCCCATTGAGAAGAAGCCCCTGTTTCACTACCTGCCGGGGACGCTGGCTTTCTCGTTGGCCACGGCTGGCTGCAACGTCAACTGCAAATTTTGCCAGAACTGGGACATCTCCCAGGTGCGTCCGGAGCAGGTTCCCGCCGACTACGCGCCCCCGAAATTGGTTGCCGAGCTGGCCAAACAGCACAACTGTCCGACGATTGCCTACACCTATAGCGAGCCGGTGGTCTTCAGCGAGTACCTGATGGATGCAGCCGATGCCGGGCACGAAGCCGGCATCCGCAGCGTGGTCGTATCGAATGGCTACATACAAGAGGAGGCGCTGAAGACGGCGTACGGAAAGATGGACGCGGTCAAGATCGATCTGAAAGCGTTTACGGAGTCTTACTACAAAGATGTTGTCGTGGGTGAGTTGAAGCCGGTGTTGGACGCGCTGGTCACCTTGCGGAAGATGAACAAGTGGACCGAGATCGTGTACCTGGTGGTGCCGACGCTGAACGACGGCGATGCCGAATTCCGCGGCCTGGCACGCTGGATCAAGACCAACCTGGGCGTGGATGTGCCGATCCATTTTACCCAATTTCATCCGGAATACCTGTTGAAGAACCTGCCCATAACGCCCGTGCCCACTCTGGAGCGTGCCAAGGCGATTGCCGACGCCGAGGGGCTGCACTACGTCTACATCGGCAATGTGCCGGGACATCCTGCGCAAAATACCTACTGCCCGAAGTGCCGCCGCATGTTGGTGGAACGCGTAGGATTCACGGCGAGCCGGATGCTGATCCGCAAGGGCAGTTGCCCATTCTGCCAGGAGCCGATCCCTGGTGTTTGGCACGCATGAGAGTGCGAGAGGAGGTCTCGCATATGAATATCAAGATGCGCTCCAAAATCTGTTGGCTGGCGGCTCTACTCATCGCGATCCTGGCGATTGCGGCATTGCAGCACGTCCGTGCTGCCGATCCGCAGAACGTGAGACAAGCCGCTGTCGCCGGTGGCTTCTATCCGGCCGACCCAAAGACACTTTCGGCGATGATTGATGACATGTTGGCGCATGCGTCTCCGCCGCCGATCAACGACCCGATCCTCGCTGTGGTTGCACCTCACGCCGGTTATCAGTTCTCCGGCCCCGTCGCTGCCTACACGTACGCGGCGCTGAAAGGGCGCAAGTTTTCGCGCGTGGTCGTGATTGCACCATCGCACTACGAGGCCTTTGATTTCACTTCCGTCTATGAGGGCGACGCTTATGCGACGCCGCTCGGTGTAGTCCCGGTAGACAAAGCGTTTGCCAAGCAACTCGTGCAGATGAGTCCAACCATCAAATTCTCCAGCCAGGGGCATGTTCCCACGCCGAAAGGCGCTGAGCATGCGCTAGAGGTGGAGTTGCCGTGGTTGCAACGGGTGCTGGGTGACTTCGAAGTCGTGCCCGTCGTCATGGGAGACCAGAGTTACGAAAGCAGCCGTGCGCTGGGCGTGGCTCTGGCAAAGCTAATCCAGGGCAGCGATACGCTGATCGTGGCCAGTTCCGATTTATCGCATTATCATCCCTACGACGAAGCGGTGAAGATCGACCATAAAACGCTGAATGCACTGCAGGCGTGGGACTACTTCAGCATGTCGCGGAACTTCGAGGCGCGGATCTGGGAAGCCTGTGGCGGCGCGCCCATCGTGGCCGCAATGATTGCTGCCGAGCGCATGGGAGCGAACCAAGCCGTGGTGCTCAAGTACGCCAATTCAGGCGACATCACCGGGGATCACTCGCGCGTGGTCGGATACAGCGCCGACGTCTTTTTGAAGACTCCAAGCGGAAAGACAGTGGAACCGCAATTCTCACTGAATGGCCACGAGAAAGGCGAACTGCTGGCTCTGGCTCGCAAGTCGGTGGAGTACGCGGTGCGGGAGAAAAAGCCGTATGAACCAACCGCGAGCGCAAGCGAAGTGCTGAATCAGGAGCGCGGTGCCTTCGTGACCCTGCGCAAATCGGGAGAACTGCGGGGGTGCATCGGCTATACGTCTGCGGCGAAACCTCTATACATGACCGTGCGGGACACGGCTACGCTGGCCGCTCTGCGCGATCCCCGATTCCAGCCGGTAGCAGCCTCCGAGTTGCCGCAAATCGATTATGAAATCTCCGTGCTGTCGCCTCTTCGGCGCGTGCTGGACATTCGACAGATCAAGGTTGGCCAGCACGGTTTGCTGATGAAGAACGGCGCGTACGAGGGCCTTTTGCTTCCGCAGGTGCCGGTGGAAGAAAGATGGGATCGACAGAGGTTCCTGGAAGAAACCTGCGCCAAAGCGGGTATGCGCTCCGGTTGCTGGAAGGATGAGAACACGGACATCTTTATGTTTACAGCGGTGGTATTCGGCGAGAACAAGCCGCAAGCGCTTACGCCCGAGACACCTTTGCCTCCAGGCTTACCCGCGCGGCCAGGAGAGCCGGCGCCAGGTTCACCGCCGCACTGAGCCATGCAGTTTTCCAGAAACCAAACACGGGGATGAGGTAACTGCTCAACAAAAGCGCGCCCACGCATCCGCCCAGCAGATCGATCGCATAGAGTGCACCCAGTCTTGGTCGACCGCTGCGGTCATCTTTATGAAGGTAGATCTCCGTCGCGATAGGAAATTGAAAGCCTCCCAGCATTCCGCAGAGAGCAGCCAACGCAGGGAAGACAAACTGCGCCGCCAACCATGTTGTCGCCATCCCAGAAATCTTCGACAGCAGGCTAACCACAAATATCAGCGCAGGACCAGAAAGGGCGAGCAGGAACTGGGTCGTTGACATGGTGCGGCAGGGTGGACTATCGCTGGAACGAATACGGCGGATGCCCAGCCAACTTCCGAAGGCAATGCCTGCCATGCACATGGCGATAAGGATCGCCAGTTGGTGGTAAACGTAACCATAGACGGACTGGAATGCCAGCAGAAGGAAAATCTGCAAAGCCATCAGGGTGAATCCGGTCGCAGCCATGCAGCACGCTGCGGCGGAACGGGCGCGTTTCTCGCGAGCGGGCACGAGCGCCAGAAGAACCGCCACAAACAATAAGACAACAAGGACCGCATCGATGACGGTGGTGAAAGGGATGTGCGCGGCGGTCCGGAACCAGCGGGAATAGCCCAACTTGAACTGCGTGCTCCATAGCACAACGTCGAAGTAATAGGCGATCGGCTCGAAATCGCGATTTACGGGCGTCGAAGTCAGCGGCCGCAGTTGCTCGCGAACCTGCTCCATGCGATCGGGCATCATGCGGAAGGGGATGAAGTATTCCCGAACGTACTGTGTCTTCAGGTTCCGCTCCTGCAATCTTGTAATCAGCGTTTGGGGATTGTCGGTCAGAACATCGGGCCGCGTAGCGGCGAAGAAGTGGATGGTTTCGCCGGGGACGGTGACAACGTAAGGGAAGACTGTCTGCAGGGTGTGGTGAATGCAGCGCAGGAATTCCGCCAGGTCGGGGCTGATGTAATCCTCCGACGAGCGCAGTTGCAAGGCGAGCAGTCCGCCGGACGCGAGGTGATCGCGAGCGGAACGAAAGAACTCGGCCGTGTAGAACCGGTTCAACTGCGCGGTCTGCGGGTCGGGCACATTAAGAATGATCACGTCGAATGTGTCGCCAGCCGTCTTGAGAGAGTGCCGGAGATAGTGCTGGAGAAAGTGGCGGCCATCCGCGTAGTGCATGTGCACCCGAGGATCCGAGACAATCGGAGCGGACTGTACGGGGAAGAACTGCCGCGCCATGTCAATGAGCGCGGGATCCAGCTCCACGTAGTCGATCCGCTCGATGGTGGGATGCTTCAGCGCTTGGGCAATGCTGCCGTTCACGCCGCCGCCGATCAGCAGAATCCGCCTCGGCGCCGGGTGCTCCAGCAGCGCGTAGTGAACCGCCTCTTCGGCGGCGTTCTCGTCCGGCGCGTTGGCCAGGATCACGCCGTTGTCATAGATGCTGCGGATATTGCCGGTTTCCGCATTACCGGTCTCAATGACCGCCAGGTTGCCGTAAATCGAGTCGCGCGATCCCACCAGGTGGAATCCCCGCCACAGGCGCGCCTGCGCGGACCGGTCCAACGCCGGCGCAACATATATAAGAAGAAGGATCGCAAAAAGCGCCGCTGCCACCGTCACGGCCCCAAGCTGCTTGCGGCTCATCCGGAACGACAAGACTGCTGCCATACACAGGTTCAGGAGGACGACGACAATCGCGATCTGGAAGGACCCAAGAAAGCGCAGCAACACAATGCTGGCCAGGATCCCTCCGAAGCCGGAACCAGCGGCCTCCAGCAAGTAAGCCGAGCTGGTGGCGACGCGAGCGGAGACGGCGCACTCCTGTTGGTACATCCGGGTCGCAACCACGAAAAGCGTCCCTGCAACAACGCAAAACAGGCTCAGACATGCCAGGGATGTAAGCAGCATCGGCGCCGGACCAACCAGCTCGCCCGGCACTGTCTGAAAAAAAGTTCTGGAGGCGCGCAATGCCCAGATCGTCGGCGGCAAGCTGACGCCGAGCAGGCATTCGAGCGCGGCGACCGCCCGGCGAGCGTTGTTCCCGCCCAGTGCAAAACTGCTGCTCAAGCTGCTGCCGGCGGCGGTCCAGAAAAGCCAGGTGGCGAACATAATTCCCAGCGAAATCTCGTTGCCGTTGAAGACGACGATAAGCTCCCGCATGAGAACGATCTGGCCGATGACCGCGCTGAATCCTATCAGCGTCAGAGCCGCCCTTACGGCGGACGCCGGTTGTTTCGCACACGGCATCGTGACGGACTGCATAGGTGCTGCCACCAGAACGAGATTAGAATTTAGTTGTCGTGCAAAAGCAAAGAGGTTAAAACAATATGCCGCCGACCGAGGGCGCCATACTCGACCGTCGTGAAGCGTTAATCAAACTGCTCCGCCTGGGAGGAGTCGCTGCCGGAACCGCGGGCCTCGGATACTGGCTAAGCGAACACAGCGAACGGCCCGAGCACGCGCTGGCAATGAATGCAAAGCGCAGTCACACGGTGGCGCTTGATCCGGCTTTGCCCGAGATGGCGGTCATCCAGGGAGATGATCCCGAAGAGCTGGCGCGGACTGCCATCGAAGAATTGGGCGGCATCCATCGCTTCGTCTCCCGCGCCGACATCGTGTTGGTGAAGCCGAACATCGGCTGGGACCGCACTCCAGAACAGGCCGCCAACACCAATCCGAAGATTGTCGCAGAGATCGTCCGGCAGTGCTGGAACGCAGGGGCGAAGCGGGTCATCGTGACGGATGTGAGCTGTAACGACCCGCGCCGGTGTTTTCAGAGGTCGGGCATTGCCGAGGCAGCGCGGCGCGAAGGCGCGGAAGTGATCCTACCCGATCCCGCCAGATTCAAAGATGTGGACCTGCAGGGAGAGGTTCTGCGGGACTGGCCGGTTTTCGATCCCTTCCTGAATGCCGACAAGATCATCAACGTCCCGATCGCCAAACACCACAGCCTGACCGGCACGACTCTGGGGATGAAGAACTGGTACGGCATCCTGGGTGGACCACGCCATCAGTTGCACCAGAAGATCCACGAAAGCCTGGTGGACCTCGCTGATTTCATTCGTCCGACTCTTACCATCATCGATTGCTATCGCGTGCTCATCCGGAACGGCCCCACTGGAGGCAGCCTTGACGATGTCCTGCTCAAAAAGACGCTGGTGGCCGGAACCGATCCGGTGGCGCTCGACGCTTATGTGGCAAAGGCCTACTGGAATTTGGAAGTT
>JBEKDG010000024.1:0-49388 GCA_050014475.1 Terriglobales bacterium
TCCAGCGCTGTTGCAAGTACAACCCCGGCGCAACCGGATCTGACGTACGTGCGTCCGCCGCAGACAACGAAGCTCCGCAACTACGCCTTCGACGCTTTCGGCCCGTATCCCATCGTCGGCGCGGCACTCGCTGCTGGCATTAACCAGGCAGACAATACGCCGCCGGAGTGGAAGCAAGGCGCTGAGGGTTACGGCAAGCGATTCGGGTCCGACTTCGGCATCGCGGCGGTAACTACGACGACGCGCTATGCGCTCTCGGAAGCCTTCAAGGAAGACGCGTTGTATTACCGCTGTGAGTGCAAAGGCGTGTTTCCGCGGCTGCGCCATGCCGTGATTTCGACTCTTACAGCACGCCGCGGCGAAGACGGCCATCGCGTCTTTTCTTTCCCTGCTCTGGTCGCTCCGTATGCCGGCACCATGACTGCCGTCTATGGGTGGTATCCCGGCCGCTACGACGCCAAGGATGGTTTCCGAATGGGCAACTACAGCTTGCTGGGATATGTGGGCGGGAACATCGCCCTGGAATTCCTCTACAGCGGGCCACACTCATGGCTTTCTCGCATGCACCTCAACAATGCGCACGGAGCGCCAAATCCGTGATCGACCGGAAATTCAGGGCGGTCGCGGGGATGGACCCTCCACTTCCGGGGCCGCGGACCTCACTTATGTCCCCCACGGTGAGCTCCTCCCTGGGCCTGATCAACAAGTTTCTCGAGTGGTTCGGCGATCTGGGCCTATTTTTCTGGCAGGTTGTGCGGGCTGCAGTGACGCCGCCGTTTGAATTCCGCGAATTGTTTCGACAACTCGATGAGATCGGATCAAAGTCCCTGCCGCTGGTCGCTTTGGCTGGCGCCGCCACCGGGGTTGTGCTCTCTTTGGAAGCCCGTTACAGCCTGACTCGATTTGGGGCTAAGTCGCTGCTTCCCGCCGCTATCGTGTTCTCCGTTATCCACGAGACCGGTCCGATCATCACCGGCTTGGTAGTGAGTGGTCGAGTGGGCGCTGGCATTGGCGCGGAGTTGGCGTCGATGAAAGTGACCGAGCAGATCGATGCCATCGAGGCATCTGCAGTAAACCCTTATAGGCTACTCGCGGCGCCCCGCATCCTGGCTTGCATCCTAATGCTGCCTTTGCTGACCCTCGCTGGCGACGCATGCGGATTGGTAATGGGCTGGGTTGCGCAGGCACTGGTTGAGCCGCTCTCGTTCCACCAATTTATCAATAGCGGTTTTAAGGGCGCCGGTTTCAACGATTTCCTTCCCCCCACGTTTAAGACCGCTGTGTTTGGCCTGATCATTGGGCTGATCGCGTGCTTTCAGGGAATGCGGACACAGGGAGGCGCCGCAGGCGTGGGCCGTGCGGCCACGAGTTCGGTAGTCTTGTCCTCGCTGTTCGTGATCCTGGCCGATGTCGTGCTGGTAAAAATCATTATCATATTTTTCCCGTGACCATGGATTAAACAGCTCGCGAAACAAGTATGGACACAATCGATCAAATTGCGATAAAGCGAGCAGAAGTCGAGGACAACGGCAGTGCGCCAGTTATCGCCGTCGAGGACTTGCATAAGTCCTTCGGAACTCAAATTGTTTTGAACGGGATTAGCCTGACCGTGGGTCGCGGCGAGACCCTGGCGGTGCTGGGGCGCAGTGGTACCGGTAAGAGCGTCTTGCTGCGGCTCATCATCGGCCTGGAGAAGCCTGACTCGGGATCGGTTCGCATCCACGGTCAAGATATCGCCGGCCTAGGTCTCGACCAGATCGGAGAAATCAGGAAGAAAATGGGTTTTCTGTTTCAGCACGCCGCGCTTTACGATTCGCTGACCGTCGAGCAGAACGTGGCTTTTCCGCTGCAGCACCATAAGAAGGAGATGTCGAGGTCTGAGCAGGGTGACCGGGTCAGGGGACTTCTGGCGGAAGTGGGCATGGAAGGCGACCTTGAGAAGATGCCTTCGGAGATCTCGGGGGGCATGCAGAAACGAGTGGGGCTGGCGCGTGCGCTGGCTTTGGAGCCGGATATTCTGCTGCTCGACGAGCCCACCGCTGGTCTCGACCCCATCAGCGCCGCGGAGATCGATGATTTGGTTCTCAAGCTTCAGGCGGAACATCACATGGCATCCATCGTAGTGACTCACGATCTGTACAGCGCGAAGACGATTGCCGACCGTCTGGCCCTGCTCAATGAGGGAAATGTGGTGATCGAAGGCAGCTTTGAAGAGCTTCAGAAAAGTGACGACGAGTTTGTCAGGGAATTTCTAAAGCATTCGTAGGAGGACATATGTCGAGAGCGGCGCGGTTGGGAGCTTTCATCGTTGCGACACTGGCAATTCTGGTCGGCGGTGTCTTCATCATCGGGGGCAAGCAGTATCTTTTCAGCTCCACGTACCAATTGAAGGCGCAATTCGACAATGTGGCGGGCTTGGATGCCGGAGGCGATGTGCGGGTGGGCGGGGTTCACAGTGGAACTGTGCGCAACATCGTGTTGCCCCACAAGCCGGGTGAAAAGGTCACGGTAGTCATGGATCTCGGCAAGTCGACGCACGAGATCATCAAGCAAGACTCCGTGGCCACGATCGAAACCGAGGGGTTGTTGGGCAACCAGTATCTGGCGATCTCGTTTGGATCCGCCGGGAAAGCCGACGTGCGGGATGGCGATATGATCGCCAGCCAGCCGCCACTCGAAATGTCAGAACTGTTCAAAAAGACGAGCGACATTCTGGATAGCAGCCAGCAAGCCATCCAGAACGCCACTCGGGCGACGTCGAATCTACAGTCGATCAGCGCCAAGATCGATGGGGGTCAGGGAACCGCAGGCGCGCTGGTTAACGACAAGCAGCTCTATAACAACCTCGCACAGACGACGAGCACCATGCGTGACACGGTGGTCCAGGCGCAAGCAGGGGTTACCGACTTCCACGAGAACATGGAAGCCCTGAAGCACAACTTCTTCTTGCGCGGGTATTTCAAGAACCGCGGCTACGAAGATTCCGCCGAGCTGGCAAGAAATGAGATCGAACGGCTGCCGCAGGGCACACCGATGAAGGAGTTTACGTACTCGGCGAAGCAGCTTTTCGATAAGCAAGATTCTGCCAAGCTGAAGAATCAGAAATCTCTAAACGCTGGCGGCGAGTTCCTGGCGAATAACCAGTTCGGGGTGGCGGTGATCGTGGCGTCCGCTGGCATGGAAGGCGATACCCAGAAGGAGTTGGTGCTAACCGAAGCCCGAGCCATGGTTGTGCGCGAGTATCTGGTCGAGAACTTCGGATTTGATGATAGTCAGCTTAAGACTCTGGGAATGGGCAAGCAGACGAACGCGAATTCGGATGCCGGCTGGGGCACGGTGCAGATTTTTATCTATCCAGCCGGGACCGAGATTCCGCCTAACAAGCAAGCCCAGGCGGGTGTCTCATCCAAAACAAGCTCAGACCAACCGGATCAGGCTTCGGCAGCCGCCACACCGAAACCACAGTAGTGGTTGCCGTGGCCGGCGAAAGCAGGAATGCCCTGCGCGAACGACCAATCTCTGATAGGCGCAAGTGATGTTTTCGGCAGTTCCTATTCGTCCATCAGGACAGGCAGGTACTATGAGCGACGAACAAAAACGTGCAAAAGCGCGACTCGCAGTCGCATTTCTGTTGGCAATTTTCTGTGCCGCTCCCGTGCCAGCGCAAAGTTCCCCGCGGCTTGCTGCTGAACTTGTCAATGTGGTCGTAGCCAACGAACTGGCGGACCGTGCGGAGCGGCTGAAATGGTTGTATGTGATCAACAAACAAGACGGAAAGCAGACTCTTACCGAAGAGCAGGTGGAGACCAAAGCCGGCCCACTCCATCGGCTACTTGCAATTGACGGCCGGCCGCTTGATCCCGACCAGCGCCAACAGGACGACGCGCGCATTGACCGCCTCGTGCATGATCCCAGCGCGCAATTGAAGCTCAAGCGAGCGCACGACGAAGACGAGCAGAAGCTTGAGACGCTCATGCGCCTGATGCCGGAAGCTTTTCTCTACGATTACGACGGCGTCGAGGGAAATCTGGTCAAGGTCAAATTCCGGCCCAACCCCAACTACCATCCCCCAACTTACGAAGCCCGAGTGGTACATAGCCTTGCCGGAACCATTCTGATCAATTCGCAACAGCAACGTCTAGCCAAGCTCTCGGGCCAACTCATAAACCCTGTGGAATTTGGTTATGGACTTTTGGGGCATATCGACGACGGCGGCACCGTTGAGATTGGGCGCGTAGAGGTAGGACTTTTCCAATGGAAGACCGCATTGATCGACATTCGATTGTCAGGACGTCTCGTTTTATTCAAGACCATCAGCAAACAGGAATACGAGATCCGCTCGGATTTCCATGCGGTTCCCGATGATCTTAGCCTCTCGCAGGCAAACCAGCTCATTATTTCCCGAATCGCCCCCATGCCGGCCACTGAGACCCGGCACATCGAACCCGAAGCCACGCGACAGCAGTTTCGACCCTGAGTAGGGATGGCGGCCGAAGCCATACCCACCAACCCCGCACTAACGGCTTACTCGGATCGTAAGGCTTCGATCGGATCCAGGAACGCGGCCTTTCTCGCCGGATAGTAGCCAAAGCCGATACCCACCAACGCAGAGAAGAATACTGCCAGCAACACCGCGCCCGGACCAACGGCTGTCGCCCAGCCCGCCAGTTGCGAGATCAGCAGTGATGCGCCGATCCCGAACACGATTCCAATGAACCCACCCGCGATTGAGAGCGTGACTGCCTCAACCAGAAACTGCGTGAGAATGTCCCGGGTCTTGGCGCCCAGCGCCTGTCTCAATCCTATCTCCCGGGTTCGCTCACGAACCGAGATCAACATGATATTCATGATGCCGATGCCACCCACGACCAGCGAGACCGAAGCCACGGCCGCCAGCATGATCGCCATGATCTTCGAGGATGCCTCTTGCGCTGCGAAGAGTTCTTCCAGGTTACGGATTGAGAAGTCATCAGCCTCGTCCGCTTGCAAATGGTGGCGTTGCCGGAGCAGAGCTCCCGCCTCTTCCTGTGCCGCCGGAATCTGGGCCCCGGATTTCGCCTGCATCATGATCGTATCCACGGCGTCTGCATTGGCCTGTTTGACACCGATCACTTTCCGCTTGGCGGTTGAAATCGGAAGCAGAATGACATCGTCCTGGTCCTGTCCTTGGGACGATTGGCCTTTCCGAGCAAGCACACCGACAACAGTAAACGGGACATTCTTGATACGGATCGCCTGGCCGATCGGATCGGCGCCATCGAACAGGTTATCGACCGGAGTCTGGCCGAGTAGAGCGACTTTGGTAGCGCCATCCACATCCTGCTGGGTAAACTCAGCCCCGTCAGCAACGGAGAGATCGCGAATCGTCAGATAGTCGGGAGTAATGCCGTAGATGCTTGTCGCCCAGTTATTGTTTGCGTAGACAACCTGGGCTCCGCCTCGCACCACGGGCGCCGCAAGTTCAACATCCGGACACTGCGCTTCGAGTTCCCTTGCGTCCGCTTCCGATAACGTAACCGCATTGCCGGTGCCCAAGCGGACACCGGAACTACTCATACTCCCCGGGATAACGATAATGATGTTGCTTCCGATACTCGCGATCTGCTGCTGGATACGCTGTGTAGCGCCCGAACCGATGGCCACCGTTGCGATCACCGAGGCCACGCCGATCACAATACCCAACATGGTAAGCGCGGAGCGGAGCTTATTCATCTTCAGCGCCCGGAACGCGATGCGCATGGAAGAGATCAGGTGCTTCATGACGACACCGCCGCAGCGGTAGGCACCGTGGCCGCTTCCACGGACGCTGTCCGTTTCGTCACCTTCGTGTCGCTGACGATCAGGCCATCACGAAAGCCAATAATCCGATCCGCATACGCGGCGATCTCATCCGAGTGCGTAACCATAACAATCGTGATCCCCTGGGAGCGGTTCAGGTGCTGAAAAATCTTCATGATTTCGGCGCCATTGTGGGAGTCCAGCGCCCCGGTGGGCTCGTCCGCAAGAAGAATCGCGGGTTTGTTAATGAGGGCACGCGCAATAGCTACCCGCTGTTGCTGTCCACCGGACAGTTGAGCAGGAAAGTTGGCCTCCCGCCCAGCCAGGCCGACGTCGGCTAGGGCGCGCTGGCCCAGGTCGTCTCCGTTGGGCGTTTCACTGTCCTTGTAAAGCAATGGCAGTTCGACATTTTCCAGTGCATCCATTCGCGGGAGCAGATTGAAGTTCTGAAAAATAAACCCGATCTTCTGATTGCGAATTTCGGCGAGCTGGTCGCGGTCCATGGTTTCGACCGGAATGCTGTCGAGCAGATAGCGGCCTGAGGTAGGCCGGTCAAGGCAGCCCAGAAGGTTCAGCAACGTCGACTTCCCCGAACCAGATTCCCCCATGATTGCAACGAACGTGCCTCGCTCAATCGCTATGGTCACACCTTGCAGCGCATTCACAACAATGTCCCCCAGCAGGTACGTCTTCTTAAGATTTCGCACGTCGATGAGTGGTGACACTTATATTTCCCTCAGAAACTCACAATCCAGGTACTCGGCGCGTGCTACTGGCGGCGGTTGGCGAAGTAGCACTCGTGGTTGGTGAAGTCGCGCCCGTGGTAAACCTCACTACGACCTGTTCTCCCGTTTGCAAATCGCCTGATGTCACGGCAGTGAACTGGCCATCGGAAATCCCAAACGTTACTGGGACAGCTTTGAGCTTTCCGCCCGGCAATACATAAACCTGCTGTTTACCTGCCGGCGAGGCCAAGAGCCCAACCTGCTTCAGCACCGCGGCGGATGGATGAACCCGCAACACCGCATTCGGCACCTTGAATGTATCGTCGAGCTTCGTCGTCAGAATGCGAGCATTGGCTGTCATCCCGGGAAACAGTTTGAGATCAGGATTGGAAACGGCGATGACGACATCGTACGTGACAACGTTTTGTGTAATGATCGGCGCCTTGCGCACGTCTGTAACCTGGCCCTGGAAGGTCGTCGCCGGGTAAGCATCCACGGTAAAGGTTGCGATCTGGCCGGCTTTGATATTGCCGACATCGGATTCGTCCACGTTGGTATCGACCTGCATCTTCGTAAGGTCTTGCGCGATCTCGAACACGGTAGGCGCGGCAAACGACGCAGCCGCAGTTTGGCCTACATCCATGCGGCGGGCAATAACTGTACCGTCGACTGGGGCCGTGATGCGAGTGTGCGCAAGATTGATCTTGGCTTGATCGAGTACCGCACGAGCCTGGCGTTCTTGGTCTTTCGCAGAACCCAACTGCGCTTGGGTCACGCCGACTTGATCCTGCGCCGACTGGATCGTCTGTTTCGATGCGTCGATTAAGGCCTGGTCCGCAGCTACCTGGGCGTCATCGGCATCGATGGTGGCCTTGGCAGAGTCGTCGTCCTGTCGTGAGATAATTCCTTGTTTGAAGAGGCTGTCGAGCCTTTCCCACTGGTTGCGCGCGTTGAGTGCTGTGGCACGGTCCTTGGCGATCACAGACTCCGCACTCTTTTCACTCGCGACTGTCCCCGAAAGATCTGAAGTCGCTTTCTGAACTTGAGCCCCCGCCGTGAGAACCGCAGACTGCGCCGAGCCCAGTGCTGCTTGGGCCTGATCGACCTGTGTCTGGAACAGCTCGGGGTCGATCAGCGCGACCAGTTGGCCTTTTGTTACCTTCGTATTGAAATCAGCGTATAGAGCTTTGATGTTGCCCGACACTTGACTGCCGACCTGCACGTCGACAACCGCGTTGAGCGTGCCTGTAGCCGTGACGCTCGCTTGTACCAGTCCGCGTTCCAGCGGTACTGTCTCGTAGGTAATCGCGTTCTGCGAATGCATCCGCCAGAGTTCCCCGATTACGGCAAGCGCGATGATCAGGCCAATCGCCAATGCCCACTTGGTCCAGGGATATCGACGGTGCGCTCGGATTGATATTGGAGGAGTGGAGACGAGCGGGAATGTAATCGGTTCTGCACGAACCGGATCCACTGCGGTGGCCATAAGTCACGATTCCTTTTCTGCCCAACGAGCCGCCGGACGCAGATCTCAAGCGGAAGCTGGACACTCCGGATGAGTCTCTACATCGAGAGGGCAGACAGGCCACCAGGTTGGGCGGCAAACTGCCCTTTTGGGACGTCAATAGATTCGCTCATTTGCCGTGGCAATACTGTGCAAAATGGCTCTTTCATTCGGGGGCTGCTTTCGCTAGTTTGTGCGCGCGAACGACAAATCTCTTCGGTGCGGGGCCCACAAATGAAAACGGGTAACAGGTCACCAGGGTAAGAATCGCGTCATTGGAATTGTCCAGCACTCGCGTCTCCCCGGGATCAACCACCTTGGTGGAGTCCACGCGATAGCGGTAGAGTCCACTTAACGTTTCCAACGTGATCTCATCACCCTTACCGATATTTCTCAGCGCTCTGAAGAACGTGTCCCGATGCCCTGCGAGGGCGACATTCCCTGGTTGACCTGGTAGTGGGGTGCCCGGAATATGCCCGACACGGTTTCATGGTTTTCTCCTGTAGTTTCTCCGAGTCGCTCGCACGGCGGTGGGTAGGTTTTGGGAACTCTTGGGTATCGGCTCACAAGAGCTCCACCGCCGGATAGTCCGGCAGCTTCTCAACCGTGGAGAGGATTACGCATCGCTAGTATCGAGCCTCTGTCTTGGCATTACTGAGCAATATTGACCGCCGTGCCGCGCTGTCGATCTTCAGATGTTGGCCGATCATGAGATAAGGAGTAAGGAGAGCGGCACTCCGTTACGTCTATGCAGTTTTGCTCTCAGGGTTGGCCGGAAGTCAGGGAAGTGCTACCGGTGCGGTCATAATCCAAACCTAAGACAGTCGACCCTCACTGTTCGCTTTTGACAGTTTTTGCCATCCAGCACTTCGTGATCTTCATTTCAATCCCAGGGGACGAACGGGACGGATGCGCAAAGTGAGCTTTTTTGCACAGACTTCGATACTTCCGAAATGAGAAACTTTCGGCGAGAATTGTTTGCGAGCGAGACGGAGTCTTCAGCACGTTCCGCTCGGAAATCGTGCCTTTCAATCCGCGCAACCCGCAGCCGCAGAGCGAGACCGGGCAAGCGAAGGATCATCGGGCAAGAGGAACACAATGCATATTCGTTTCATTCGTACGCTGTTGTTCGCGCTCGTCATGCTGTCCCTGTCGGCAGCATCGTTCGCACAAATTGGCATATCGATCAACTTCGCCCCACCTGAACTGCCCGTGTATGAGCAGCCTCTCTGTCCCGGCGATGGTTATCTCTGGACACCTGGGTACTGGGCTTACTCCAACGACTTCGACGATTACTACTGGGTGCCGGGTACATGGGTGATGGCTCCGGAAGTCGGTCTGCTCTGGACTCCAGCTTATTGGGGTTGGGGCGGCAACGGATATGTCTTCTACGATGGCTACTGGGGCCCACATGTAGGTTTCTATGGCGGGATTAGTTACGGCTATGGTTACTACGGCGAGGGCTACCAAGGTGGACGTTGGGATAACGGACACTTTTTCTACAACCGTTCGGTGAACAACGTGAACGTCACTGAAATTCACAACGTTTACAACACCACGGTGATCAACAGCGCCACGGTGAGCCGGGTCAGCTTCAACGGCGGCAATGGTGGGATCAGCGCGCGTCCAAGGCCTGAAGAAGAGGTCGCGGCACGTGAGAAGCATATTCCGGCTGTAGCCGTTCAAACTCAACATGCGCAGGCGGCCCGCACGAACCCGGAGCAGCGGGCTTCCATGAACCGTGGCAAACCACCAGTCGCTGCTACACCTAAGCCTGGAGCATTTAGCGATCGCGCAGTCGTACCGGCCAAAGCGGCAGGGGCGCCTTATAACCCTCCAGCCAATCGTGCCCCAGTTCAGCCAGCGGCCAATAAGCCAGCCACGCATCCAGAGAACAACGTCGCTCGCCCCGCGCAGCCGAACAACCAGCCGGAAGCGAATCGTCCGCCCACAGCGCAGCCCAACACTCGGCCGGAGCCTAACCGGAATGAGCCCGCTCAGCGGCCGCAAACTCCTCCGCCGAGCGAGCGTTCGCAGCCCCAGCGCACTTCTCCTCCTCCTGCGGAAACGCGGCCTGCACCGCAGCAACCACAGCGCGCGCAGCCTGCGGCGCGGGCACCGGAAGAGAAGAAGCAACCGGACGAAAAGCCGAAGCGGGACGAGAAGCCGCCGCAGTAACGGCAGGGTTTTGGCTTGGTTCAGACTGGGAGGTAATACTCTGGGCATCCCGAGTTTTCAGAGGGTGCCCTTTTTCTTCCCCCAGGAGATGCTGCGCGCCATGGTCTGTGACACGGCAGATGCTTGCCAAATCAAGTCCAATTTGTGCAAAAAGGTCCGGATTCTACAAGGCTGTCACCGCACCGGCTGAACTCCACATTGATGAAGTCCTCGCGTCGCAACGTTCGGAATTCCACTCTAATCATGCAGAACTACATTGAGCAGCGGGTTTGAGGGGCCGCCTCAGTTTTTCGACAGCCGGGTACGCGCGCCGGCAATGGTCAGCGCGATCCCGCCTGCGATCGGCACCGCACTAATAATTGGCGACACGCGTTCACTGTGACTGGTTTGCACGCCGATGTTTAGATCCCCAGCTTTAATACCCTGCGTCTCGCTGTGGGGAATCGGCACGACCAGGGATGCGATGCCGAGCACGACCAGGAGCAGGCCTGCAAACAGCAAGATTTTCAGAAACGACTTCTCCGCCGTCACGCGTCAAACGAAGGCGGAGGGATCGCTCCGCCTTCGTGCAATTGTGCGATCACGGGCAACAACTCGCTGGCCAAACGATCCTTAGCTATGAAAGCGTCTACCAGCTTCAAGGCTTGCTCAGGAATATCCACTGCCGCGGAAAGCATGATGATTGGCGCTTGCGGCCTAAGCCGTCTCATTTCGATGGCAACCTCTGGCCCGTTCATCTCGGGCATGAAATAGTCGACGATTACCACGTCAACCGAATGGGCGGAAGCCAGTTCCAGTCCCTTGCTGCCGCTGCGTGCGGTCAGAACGGTATACCCAAAGGTTTCGAGAAATGCCTTTTCGCATTCCAGCACATCCTGGTTATCGTCGATGCAAAGAACTACTCCGCTTGAGAGTTCCGGATAAGCCGATAGGGGCATGGTTCACCTTCAACAACCAATTTTCAATACTTGGGCTCAGGAAGCTGTTCAAAATTGCTCATACTATGATCTTCTCGTGGATTCCGCACATGGTAGCCGGAAGAACTCATCAGATGTGATCCACCGAGAGGGGTGGATGGCGCGTCGGTCGTCCTGTGCAACACCGTCCTAGTAAAAAATGGCGCAGCCTCAACTGCTGCGCCATCGTTGGAGCAAACGACCCCGGCGACCTCTTGGGCCGCGTAGCTCGCCGGAAACCAACTTACAACAGTGCCAATTCGGAAATCTGATCAAAATTGCACAGTCTTGAAATCAAGGGGTATTCCGGCGCTCCTTCTCATCTAGAAAGGGGATCCGGTTGTTCCTGGCACTGATGCTCTCTCAGGACTTGTGCGTGGCGAACTTCCCAAAAAAAGGTGGCGCAGACTCCTCTGCTGCTGCGCCACCAGGGGAGCAAAAACGGCCCGGGTTAGCAGTGGCCGCGTAGCTCCTTCACATCTCCTCATGTTCGATAAGAGCAAAGTACAACAGTGCCAATTCCGAAATCTGTTCAGAATTGCACAGTTGTGAAATAAGTTGGGATCGCACCGGGCGGTGCATCTAGCCTTCTGGTGCACAATTCATCAGTCGTTGGGGGGATTTTACGATAGCGACCACGGGAGGAACCTGATATCCTTCTTGTTGAGTCGGTCACCACCCTCTCCTCTTTCAGGTTCTCTGAACTAAGTCAGTCCATCTGTAGTTCTCCTCTCCTTAGGCTCTCAGGAAAGTCGGCTAGCCAAATGCCTTCGACTGCAATCCTGCAAGAAGTTCAACGACTCTACGGCGTGAGTGACCGCCTTGGCTCACTGGCGGAGCAACATTCCCTCGTCTCCGAAGCGCTCCTGGTCATCTCGGGAAGCGTTCGCAATACCGCCACATTGTTGGAAGTGCTGGTGACGACGAAAATATTGCCGCGCTCGGGATTAGATTCAGCAAACTAGTGATTTGCGTCGCTGTCGGATCTGGTGTGCGCTCCAGGTGTGCCCGGTGGAAGATAGTCGTGCAGGACCACATGGAGCAGTGAGCTGTGGACTTGCAGACCGCCGTTGTAATGGATGAATCCCAATTTCCTGAACCGGTTCATGAAGAAGCCGACCCGCGAGCGCGTTGTGCCGATCATTTCCGCCAGCATCTCCTGACTGATCTTGGGAACTCCCGTCTCGGGTTTGCCTTCCTTGCCGAAATGAGCAAGCAGCAAAAGGATCCGGGCCAGCCTTCAAGTTGCCGAAGGACAAAAAGGCCGGTCAAGTAATGCACCTGACCGGCCTTTTCATTGTGTTACGCCTTTAGCCTGGCTTATTGCTGAACCTTAGGCTTTGCCTTTCTCTTGCCCGCTGGCCCGGTCGTTTTCTTGGTTCCTTTCTGCTGGAGCAGAGTCAAGGAATCCGCCGCGTTGAACGGGTATTCGCGGATCGACTTTTGCCCAGTGGTACTCAGAGTGATGTCTACGCGGCGATTGCTCGCCAGGAGGATCGTTGTCATGTTATTGATTGCTGTGAACGGCGCGGTCCTGCGACGGGGATCAAACGCACCAATAAGAAAGCCGCTCGAGCTTTCGCTCGACCGGCTCTATTATTCATGAGGCGATCTCGGCTTACTGTGCCGCCTCCGCCTTCTTCTTTGCTGCCGGATGCGCGGGATGATCCGGAACGGCTTTCACCTTGGACTCATCCACCGGTTGGGTGCCTTCGCCGGAGAATGTAGCGCCCGCTGGCACGATCCAGTATTCCGCCGTCTTCGTGCCACCACTCCCGGTGCGCACTTCGATACGGCTGGGATCGATTCCCAGCTTGGCTTCGCCGCCGGTCAGATAAGCCTTCGAATTGACGCCGCGTTCTGCCGCCAGGTTCTTGCGCTTCTCCGTGAGCTCAGCGTTGCCAACGATGACCAGCTTGCTGTCCGCATTTTGCTGCAGGTTCTTGGCCACGTCGTCAAGAGCCGCCTTGCAGGTATTGTCCACGCGCCACGGCTTCACCGGGTTCGGGAAGTCGCACTGGCTCAGCTTGCTGGCCTGCGGCGGCGGAGGAGGAGGAGGAGGATTCTCCACCGTCACTTGCGTGGTTGTGGGCGGAGACTTCAGACCGCGAGAGTCGGTACAAGTTGCGGTCACCGTGATCGGACCGGCGGACGCACCTGTCGTATTCAGCGTAGCCGTGTTGCCGTTGCCGGAGATGCTGCCGCCGCTCGCGGTCCAGCCGCCCACCGTAACCGGGGCATTATCAGGACTGGTGCAGGTGCAACTGATGGTGGAAGACGTGCCGGTCTGAACTGTGGACGGGTCAGCCGAACACGAAATGGCCGGCGGATTCTTCGGCAGTTCCTTCACGGTGAAGGTCGCCATGCAACTTGCCTCGCCACCCTTCCTCATTTTGGGATCGGAGATATGGGCCGTAACCGTGTAACTGCCGCCCGCCACGCCATTGGTGTTAATGCTCGCAGTATTATCCTTGCCCGTAATTTGGCCGCCGGTGCTGCTCCATGTGTAGTTCAGCGTGTGGTTAGGATTGAAGTTGCTGACAGCAGCCATCGCCGTCGCGGGCTCGCCCACCATGACTTCAGCAGGATTGATGGTGCAACTTGCTGAAACAGGCGGCCCAGGCTGTTCGCCGCCAAACATAAATACCACGCCAGCTTGCAGTCTTAAGCCTCTCACATCAGTGGCGGGGACAATCGACGACGGGCCATACTGATGATTCGAGTACACGAAATCGGCTCTGGCCAGACGCACAGCGAAGTGTCTGCCCAAGTTCAGATCGAGACCGCCACCAGCCATGAACCCGGGTTCGTCATCGTGCCCGAAGACTTCGGACCCTAGGCGATGCTCGCCCCCGAGAACTTCGAGAAACGGGGAAAAATAGTGCGTGCGAAAAGTTATCTTAGGCCCAGCGGAGATGTTGAAGAATTCGGCTTGGTCAATTCGGGCAGCCACCCCGGTCTTACCGCTGCCCCACTGCCCACTGCTGTCGACTGTCAATCCGAACCAGCGGTTAAAGTCGTAGGTGATGCTGGCGCCAGCGCCCCGCGGATCCCATGTCAAGCAACTGGTCACCGGGACCACTCCTCCTGGAAGCAGGCCGTACACATTACAGCCTGGATAGAAAGCGGAGTATCCGCCGTAAAGTTCCCATTTGGGAGCAGGCTGATCCTGCGCTACCGCGAGCGTGCCAACGCTGCACAGGACAGCAACTACTCCCAATAGCATAACTGCAACGCGGCCACAAGCGATATGAGAGTGAGATGACATGTGCCAATTCCTCCGAACTTCAATAACGTGAAATCATGCTTTTCCAGCCTGCCCGGTAGTGGACCAGCCTCAAGCTGATCTCACTACCGAATACCTCCTACCGAATACCTCATGGACAGGGAGGTACATTCACCGGATTGCTTAGCAATGTGACTGCGCCTGTCCGGGCCAGCGCTCTGCCATTCAAAATCGCGCCAGTGTCAAGCGAGACGGACGCCTGAGCCATAATGGTTCCTGCGAACGTTGTGGTCGTTCCAAGCGTCGCCGAACTACCGACCTGCCAGAACACGTCTTGAGACGTGGCACCGCCGCTCAAAATGACATCGCTGTTGTTAGCTGCCGTCGTCAGTGTGGACACGATCTGGAAGATATAGACACCATTACCGCTGAGGGTAAGGTTCCCGGTTATTCCCAGCGAGGGCTGGGCGCTCGTCGTCTTATAAACGCCAGGAGCGAGTGTTTCCCCTCCTATATCTGCGGGGAGGACGGCCCCTCCTGCTGCTGCCGCGGCGTAGTTATACGCCGTGGTCAAGTCACCCTGGGCCGTCGCGGCAGTCGCATCGCCCGCGTGGAACGTGCCCGTTATTGTTCCCGGCGGAAATCCAGTGATCGCAGTCCCTGGCCACACGCCAACATCCCCAGTAACGTTGGACGGTCCGGAGTTGGTGACCGTGGAGCCGCCCAGAATTCCGAAACTGCAGGCCGATCCCAACGGTACCTGGCCTGTACATGCCGTGGCAGATGTGGTGAAGTGCCATACATAGTCACTTGCTAGTGCATTGCCAGCGAGATCCTGGGCTCCCGTGGTAATGGTGGCGGTATAGAGGGTGTCTAGTGCGAGAGGGTTGGTTGGTGTGAAGGTCGCGACATAGCTTGACACATCATAGGTAACTGTTCCTGCCACGGGTGTAGTGCCCGCTGCCAACGTAAAGGTTGTGGTATTGATCGTGGAAGGTTTCATCGCTTCGCTGAAGGTGGCAACGACCAGGGTGTTGGGACATATACCGCTGGAGCCATCCGGGGGCGCCACGGAAATCACGGTGGGCGGAACGCATGCGCTGCTGCCTGTTGTGAAGGTCCATACAAAGTTACTCGCCAGCGCATTGCCATTGAGGTTCTCGGCCCCCGTCGTAATGGTGGCGGTATACGTGGTACTCACTGCGAGTGGGTTTGATGGTGTGAAGGTCGCGGTTGACGCAGCGTAGGTAACTGCTCCTGCTACGGGTGCACCGCCCGGCCCTGTCAAAGTAAAGGTCGTGGTATTGATCGTGGAAGCAAGCATCGCTTCGCTGAAGGTAGCGGTCACTGCCGTGCTGGGACAGACGCCATTTCCAGGGGTCACGGAAATCACGGTGGGCGGAGCACATGCTTCGCTAGAGGTTGTGAAGGTCCATACAAAGTCACTCGCTAGCGCAATGCCATACTCGTCTATGGCTCCGGTCGTAATCGTGGCGGTATAGAGGGTGCTCAGTGCGAGAGCGCTTGATGGCGTAAAGGTCGCAGTGTTACTTGACGCATCGTAGGTAACCACACCTGCCACGGGTGTAGTGCCCGGCCCTGTCAACGTAAAGGTCGCGTCATTGATCGATGTGGAATTCATCGCCACGCTGAACGTGGCGGTGACTACCGCGTTGGGACAGACGCCGGCCGCACCACTAGGAGGGGTTTCGGAAATCACGGTGGGCGGGACTAGACCTGGGTTGACGCCGGGATTGCAGCATCCGGGGCTGAGGATGAGCAGTAGGAATGCTATGGACCAGATCTTATGATTGTAGTATCTACGCATGATCGTCATCCTTCTTCCTCTCGGCTCAACTGCTGCCGCACGGTGGAATCTTGCATTTGAAAAAAAAGTTTAGCCATGGACTTGTAACGAATCTGTTCAAAATTGCTCACATTTAAAAAAAGCAAACTGCGGGCCTGCTGCGATCTGTGGCGCTTTCCTGGACAGCGGTAAATAACCGAAAACCACTAGCCCGCCATGCACGGGATGGCTCCAAATCAGGGAGGCCCGGATTGAGGGGAGATTCTTTCTGATGGATCACGGAATGATCCATTTTGCACAGTATTGCTAGAACACCTGAGCGAGTCTATTCGTGTCTCAAAAGGGCAGATTGCCCGCCACACCAGACGGCCTGACTAGGCCGAGCCAGACACGGACGCGGTTTGCCCAGTCGTCCGGGTGGTGACAGAAATGAGGCTGTCCCATGAAAAAAGTAATGTTCTTGCTTGCGATGTTGAGTCTCGGCACGTTGTGCTGGGCGGGGTCGGCGCGGGAAGATGCCACCGAACGGCTGGACAACGCCGCCACAGTGTTACACGAAATTATGGGGATGCCTGACAAGGGAATCCCTGAAGAAGTGTTGGAGCACGCAAAGTGCGTGGCCGTTGTACCGCACATGGTCAAAGGCGGCTTTATCTTCGGAGCTAAAGGAGGCAAAGGCGTAGCCACCTGCCGCACGGCGAATGGCTGGAGCGCGCCGGCGTTCATCACGATTTCGGGCGGAAGCTGGGGGCTGCAGATCGGTGTGGAAGCTGTGGACGTGGTATTGATCATTCAGAATGAAAAAGGGATGCAAAGGCTGCTCGAGAGTAATTTCCAAATTGGAGGGGACGCTTCCGCGGCAGCGGGTCCAGTGGGGCGACATGCCGAGGCCGGTACAGATTGGAAGATGGATACAGAGATCCTGACCTACTCCCGTGCCAAGGGTGCGTTCGCCGGGCTCACGTTGGAAGGTGCATCGCTCCGCCAAGACAATGATTCCCGGCACGCGATGTACGGACGCAACGTCACAACTCGGGCGTTGCTGTTGGGCAAAGTGTCGGTTCCATCCGCAGCCCAGCCGTTCCTTGCGGAAATTCGCGGCGCAAAAGCTCAGGCCAGAGAGAAAGATCAGAGGTAGAACTTGCGGAATTGGGCTGCCGCTGTTTGTCATTCAGCCGACGGTTGCGCGTTCGAGTGGCGGCACAGTCTTATCATTTGTTCTCTTATCCGTTCGCGCGAAGCAGTTCTCTCGCGGACGTTGGATGAGATTTACATTCAGGTGCTCGCAGATGAGCACGGGAGGTTAATATGCTTTGGACGATACTCGTTGTTCTTCTAATTCTGTGGCTTCTGGGTTTCAGTTTGCATATCGGCGGCGGCCTGATCCACTTACTCCTGGTTGTGGGGTTGGTGGTTCTGGTCATTAACCTTCTGAGCGGACGCCGAAGTGCGGTTTGAAAAAAGGCACTACGAGTCCCAGCGGCAAGTGGAACATCGCCATCTCCGTAAAATTTGAACGCGGAGGGAGGGGAGCCAAGCACATGAAGCTTGTATGTAGCGATCTGGCGGGTCTGAAAGTGGAGAACAAATTGGAGAACATTATGAGCCGATTGAGAGCGATGAACCCCGAATAGAAGCCCTCTACTCCGACTGTAAGCTCCTGAGAACATTGTGCATTGCGAATTGATGAGAGTTTGCTAGACCGTTATACGGTCTAACACCTGTATCGAGGGTTCGAATCCCTCCCTCTCCGCCAGTGGTTACGGGTCCCCGCAGACGATGAAGGTGCCTCTCTCGGCATCGGAGCGGCAGAGCGGGTGGTTCTAGGAGCCCGTCCGAGAATTGAGTTTTGAAAGGCGCTGCAGCGAGCGAGAGCCGAGCTGTGAAAACAGCAAGTCAGAGTTCGCCCCATGAAGGTCGGAGCAGCGCCCATGGGAGGGCTTTTCGAAGGTGTGTCAATTCTTTTGTGTAAACGGTCGGGTTTTGTTTTTGGGGATGGGGTGCCGGGGAAGGGTGCACTCCAGGAACGCGCCAGCTACCCGCTCCTCTGGAACCACAGTCAGCGGCGCGGCTACGTTTACCACCTCCTCGCTGTCAGCCAAGACAGCATACAATCAAAGCCATCTACGAAGGCGACGGAACGTTTGCTTGTACGGATTGGTTCGTCTTCTGCAACTTCCCGGGCTGGTACCCCAGTGTCTCAACCAGGATCAGAACTTCCTGATACGTGGCTTCCTCCATGCTGGGAGTGCGGCTCAAGATCCACAGGTACTTCCGGCTAGGTTCACCCACAATCGCGTACTGGTAGTCTGGGCTCAAGCCAATGACCCAGTAGTCGATTCGATGACAGGTGACCCAATGGTAACGCGCACCAAATTCTCGCAGCGACAATCACTTGGGGGAAACACAGTATGGTGACCGCTTATTGAACTCTGAGGATTTGACCGCCCTCAATTTTGGTCACACCGCTGTAGACGAAAAACCAGAATTGCGGTTTATGTGCTTGAAAAGATTGGTCGGGGAGAGAGGATTTGAACCTCCGACCCCCTGGTCCCGAACCAGGTGCTCTACCAGGCTGAGCCACTCCCCGACTGACGACTGGATGACGGCCGCCACAGGAACGACGTGGCGACTCGAACTCAGACAGTATAGCATTCTGCGGTCTGGTGATTTGCTCGCGCAGGCTGCACGGTGCTCTCTCGGTCAGACGCTATTTCCTGTGCCGCTATTGCAGGCGCTGATTTCGGGGAGTATCGAGTTTCTGACGCTCCGTGCTGTACCGTGCCATGCCGGAGCGTTCCTTGGAACGTTCCCCGGCCGTGAAGAGATGGTTTTGCGGTACAAGCCGTCCCGTTGCGCTGCCGGCGGGCGCGCAAAGGCTGCTACAATCTTGGTCATAGTCGTCTTCGTATCGCTATTAAAACGTTTTTATGCTGGCTTTTACTGCTGGAAGGCTGTTGACTCCGACGGACGCCGTTGAGCATCCTCTCGTGCTCGTCGAGCAGGGACGCGTCCTCGAAATTTCCGCTCGGAGCAGCCGGCAGGTTCCCGCCGGAGTTTCTATTTCCGATTTCGGCGATGGCGTGATGGCGCCGGGTTACGTTGATCTTCACCTTCACGGCAGCGCCGGATATGACGTCATGGACGATAGCGCCGAGGCGCTGCCGGCGATCGAGCAGCTGCTCGCGCGGCATGGGGTCACGAGTTATTTCCCAACCACCGTCACCACTCCGATGGATGCGATTTTGCGTGCACTCGAACGGCTGGCGGATGCGATCGAACAGCGCGAACGACAGCACGAACGAAAAGATGCAGCTGGCAAGATTCGAGCCCTCCCGCTCGGAATCCATCTTGAGGGGCCGTTCATCAGCCATGCGCGCCGCGGGGTGCACCCGCCGGAAAATTTGCTGGCTCCGACGCTGGCTTTGTTCGAGCAGTTCTGGCAAGCGGCGCGAGGCCGGATTCGCATGACGACGATTGCTCCCGAATTGGAGGGCGCGCCCGAGGTCATTGCCGAGGCCGCGCGGCGCGGGGTTTGCGTGAGCCTGGGACATTCCGACGCCGATTTTGCGACGGCCGAACGTGGTATCGCGGCGGGGGCGCGGCACGCGACGCATACCTTCAATGCCATGCGTCCGCTGGACCATCGCAGTCCCGGCATTTTGGGCGCGGTGCTCACGGATCGTCGCGTGAGCGCGGACATCATCGCCGACGGCGTGCATCTCGACCCGGCAATCGTGAAGCTTTTTGCTGACGCCAAAGGCCCGGAGCAAACGGTGCTGATCACGGATGCTATTTCGGCGACCGGCATGCCGGATGGCCGCTACCGCCTTGGGTCTTTCGAAGTGGATGTTCGAGACGGCAAGTGCATGGCGGACGGCAAGCTGGCCGGAAGCGTTTTGACCATGGACCGCGCCGTGCGCAATCTGGCGCGCTTCGCGGAGTGGGATCTGCCGCAGGCAGTTGCGGCCGCCAGCCAAAATCCGGCGCGAGTGGCACGAATTGCGAATAAGGGTGTTCTCGCGGCGGGAGCCGACGCGGATTTCGTGGTCCTGAGCCCGGAGGGTGAAGTGTTGCGGACTTTTGTCGGAGGTGTGGAGTGCCCGCGGTAACGATTGAGAGCGTGTCTGACTAAGGATGGCGATGAAAGGGCGGCCCTCGGCGGCTAAAGCCGCTTGGATGACGGGGTCCAACGGCATGGCTGAAGCCATGCCCCTTCAAAGCGGAACGGCCAAGAGTAATGATGGTTAGAACAATGATGGCTAGAAGAATGACGGTCAAGGAGAGTAATGGCTGAGACGCGCAAATTTCCGCATCATCTGATTCGAGAGATTTTTGAGCAGCCCGACGCCTTGCGGCGAACCATCGCACCTCGCGTCTCGCTGGCCGAGGGACTGGTTCGCCTGGACGAAATCCGTATCTCGCGCGAGGAATTGCGCGCGCTGCGGCGGATCAACATCGTGGCTTCGGGGACCAGCCGTCATGCGGGGATGACCGGCCAGTTCATGATGCAGGAACTGGCCGGTGTTCCGGTCGATGTGGACTACGCGAGCGAGTTTGAATACCGCGACCCGGTAATTGGGCGGGGCGAACTCAGTATCTTTATTACTCAGTCGGGAGAAACCGCCGACACGACCGCAGCGCAGCGCGAAGCCCGGCAGAAGGGGTCGCGCACCATCGCAATTTCGAATGTCGAAGGCTCGACGATTGCGCGGGAAGCCGACGGTTTCATTTACACCCACGCTGGTCCGGAGATCAGCATCGCCTCGACCAAGGCATTCACCGCGCAAATGGCGTGTTTGTTTCTGTTCGCGCTGTATCTCGGCGAAATCAAGGAGAAGGTTTCGAAGGCGCTGGCCCAGCACTACATTGGCGAACTTCTCGCGCTACCTCAAAAGACGGAAACGATCCTGGCGGCGTGCGATCAAGTGGAGAAGCTGGCCGAGCTTTACTATCGTGTGGACGATTTCATGTTCCTCGGTCGCGCCATCCACTACCCGGTCGCGATGGATGGAGCTCTCAAGTTGAAGGAAGTTTCGTACATTCACGCGGAAGGCTATCCCACCGGAGAAGCGAAGCACGGGCCGAACGCGCTGATTGATTTCCGCCTGCCGCTGGTCATGATCGCGACCTGTGACCGCAACGATCCGGGCTCGGTGGTGCGCTATGAGAAGAACGTCAGCAACATGGAAGGGTTCAAGAAGCAAGGAGCGACGTTGATCGCGCTGGCGACGGAAGGAGACACAACCGTGCCGCAGTTCGCGAACCACACCGTCTTTATTCCCGAGGCGCCGGAACTGCTGTCGCCGATTCTCGAGATCGTCCCTCTGCAGTTGTTCGCCTATTATGTCGCCGCCAAGCGCGGGCTCGATGTGGACCGTCCGCGGAATCTGGTGAAGGCCGTGACGCTAGAATAGGAGCGGCGATTCGCTGTTCGTCGTTCGCTCTTCGCCGTTCGCAAACGCTTTGACGAACGACTATCGACCAACGACCAACGACTGTTTCTTTGCGCATGAAGGAGTTCCTGCAAAAGCGGCTGGTGCGCCCCATCCTGCAGTTGCTCACCCAGGGCATCACGCCGGAAAAAATCGCCCTGAGCCTGGCGTTTGGGATCATGCTCGGCGTCTTTCCTGTGCTGGGGACGACTTCCCTGCTTTGCCTGATCGCGGCATTGCTTTTCCGGCTCAACCTGGCCGCCGTTCAGCTCGTTAACATTCTGGTATACCCGCTCTGGTTCGCGCTGTTGATTCCGTTTGTTCGAGTGGGCGAGCGATTATTCGGAGTGCCACCACTCGCGATGACCGGCAGCCAGATGCTCGCGCTGGCGCACGCTGATTTCCTGCATTCCGTGAGTGTGCTCTGGTTGACCGCGCTGCGATCGGCGGCCGCCTGGCTGCTGGTTGGTCCTCTGGGAATCATCGTGCTCTACCTGATCCTGGCACCTATGATCCGGCGCATGGCTCATCTTCATCTTCTTTCTGGCGCGCAGGCTGGTGATAGGCGGTGACGCTGGAGTTGGGGAAGTCGATGGTCGTTAGTCGTCCGTCGTTCGCGGCCGTTTGCCAACGACTGACGACCAACGACCAACGACTGGTTTTTCCCCCGCCCAGCAAAATTCCTCCCGATTGCTTATGATGGGGCATTGCATTTTTATTCGTGGGGGCAGAGTGGCTGAGACGCAACAGACGAACGGAATCGAAGTTTTGGAAACGCGGGAGTGGTTGGACTCGCTCGACTATGTACTCTCGCAAGGCGGACCGGAGCGGGCCGGCCGGCTGCTGCAACAACTGGCGCTGCACGCGCGGCGCGAGGCTGGCATCAACCTGCCGTTTTCGGCGACGACTCCCTACCAGAATACGATCCCTTCCCGGCAGCAACCGCCGTTTCCCGGCAGTCAGGAAATGGAGCGCCGCATCAAGAGCCTGGTGCGCTGGAACGCCATGGCCATGGTCGTCCGCGCCAACAAGATTCAAGAAGGCATCGGCGGACACATTTCTACGTTTGCGTCGGCGGCTACGCTCTACGAAGTGGCCTTCAATCACTTTTTTCATGCATCCATGGAATCTGGCGACCGCGATGTTGTCTATTTCCAAGGACACGCCGCGCCCGGAATTTATGCCCGCGCCTACCTCGAGGGCCGTATCCCCAAAGAAAAATTGGAGAACTTCCGGCGGGAGTTGAAACCAGGCGGCGGACTCTCGTCGTATCCGCATCCCTGGCTCATGCCCGACTTCTGGGAATTTCCGACCGTGTCGATGGGACTCGGCCCGATCCAGGCGATCTATCACGCGCGCTTCATCAAGTATCTCGAAAATCGCGGGTTGAAAACCTCGACCGGCGGCAAAGTCTGGGCGTTCCTGGGCGATGGCGAAATGGACGAACCGGAGTCGCTCGGCTCGATTACGCTGGCTTCGCGCGAGCGGCTCGATAACCTGATTTTTGTGGTCAACTGCAACCTGCAGCGCCTCGACGGGCCGGTACGCGGAAACGGCAAGATCATCCAGGAACTGGAAGCGATTTTCCGCGGCGCGGGATGGAACGTCATCAAGGTGATCTGGGGCGGCGATTGGGATCCGCTCATTCAGGCCGATCGCGATGGCCTGCTGGTCCGGCGCATGGGCGAGATCACCGACGGCCAGTATCAGAAATATTTCGTCGAGAGCGGCGCGTATTTCCGGCAGAATTTTTTCGGCACCGATCCCCGGCTGCTGAAGATGGTGGAGCACCTTTCGGACGAGCAACTCGCCCGCATGCGGCTCGGCGGTCACGACCCGATCAAAGTGCACGCCGCGTACAGGGCGGCGGTCGAGCACACGGGATCACCCACCATCATTCTCGCCAAAACCATCAAGGGCTATGGACTCGGTGAAGCGGGCGAAGGCAAGAACATCACGCACCAGCAGAAAAAGCTGAATGACGAAGAGTTGCAAATCTTCCGCTCGCGCTTCGGCATTCCGATTCCAGACGGCGAACTGCACAATGCGCCCTTCTATCGCCCCGCCGACGACAGCGCGGAAATCAAGTACATGCAGGAGCGCCGCAAACAACTGGGCGGCTACATGCCGGTGCGGAAAGTGCGCGCCACGCCGCTGAAGCCGGTTTCCGAAGCGCTCTTCGAGGAGTTCTACAAGGGCACCGAGGGTCGCGAAGCTTCCACCACCATGGTCTTCGTGCGCATGCTCTCCAAGCTGCTGCGCGACCCTGAAGTGGGCCGCTTCATCGTGCCCGTGGTTCCCGATGAAGCCCGCACTTTCGGCATGGAGGCGCTCTTCCGCCAGGTCGGCATCTATTCGAGCGTCGGCCAGCTCTATGAGCCGGTCGATATGGCTACGCTCCTCTATTACAAGGAGGCGAAGAACGGACAGATTCTGGAAGAGGGCATCACCGAGGCGGGATCGATGTGCTCTTTCATCGCCGCCGGCACCGCGTATGCCAATCACGGTATCAACACGATTCCCTTCTTTATTTATTACTCGATGTTCGGACTTCAGCGCATCGGCGACCTGATCTGGGCCGCGGCGGACATGCGCTGCCGTGGTTTCCTCATCGGAGGCACGGCGGGAAGAACAACGCTGGCGGGTGAAGGCCTGCAGCATCAGGATGGGCACAGCCATGTACTGGCTCTTGGAGTGCCGAACCTGCATGCTTACGATCCGGCCTTCGCCTATGAGATCGCCATCATCATCCAGGACGGCATCAAGCGCATGTACGTCGATGGCGAATCTATCTTTTATTACTTGACGGTCACCAATGAGCCGCTGCCGATGCCCGAGATGCCCAGCCAGCCGGGCATCCGCGAGGGCATCCTCAAAGGCTTGTACCGCTACCGGACTTCTGAAAAGAAGGGCGCGAAGCTGCACGCGCAGTTGCTCGGCAGCGGCACCATCATGTTCGAGGTGCTCAAGGCGCAGGCGATTCTGGAAAAAGACTACGGCGTTTCGGTGGATGTGTGGAGCGTAACCAGTTACAAGGAGCTCTATCGCGATGCGAACGACTGCGCGCGCTGGAACATGCTGCACCCAACACAGAAAGCAAAGGTGCCGTACGTCACCCAGACACTGAAGGGCGCGTCCGGCCCATTCATCGCGGCATCGGATTACATGAAGGTTCTGCCGGAAAGTATCGCGCAGTGGGTTCCGGGCAAGCTGGTATCGCTTGGCACGGACGGCTTCGGGCGCAGCGAGAATCGCGCATCCCTGCGGGACTTTTTCGAAGTGGACGCCAAGCACATCGTGCTCGCCACGCTGCATGCGCTGGCGGGAGAAAAGTTCGGCGAGAAGAAGGACGGCGGCGAAGCGGTCAGTGCGAAACTGCTGGAGAAAGCAATCCGCGATCTTGGCATCGATCCGGAAAAACGCAACCCGGCCACCAGCTAGGCCGAAAGAGCTAGCAGGCTGCGGAAGAAGTGGTTTTGGATGCACAGCCGTCTGATTTCCTGTAGAGACGCGGCTTGCCGCGTCTCTACAAAGGAAACAAACGCGAGGGAAAAGGAAAGAATGGCAACGGAATTCAAACTGCCCGAGCTGGGCGAGAATATCGAGAGCGGAGATCTGGTCCGTTTGATGATCAAGCCCGGCGCCAGCATCATCGAAGGCGAGCCGGTGATGGAGCTCGAGACCGATAAAGCGGTTGTGGAAGTGCCTTCATCGGTGACCGGCACGATCGGAGAAATCCGCGTAAAAGAAGGCGACAAGCTGCAGGTGGGGCAGGTCATCTTCACCGTCGAAAACGGAGCCGGAACTGGAACGACAACTGTTTCGAAAACGGTCGCGAAGCCTAGCGAAGTTCCCGCAGTCCCAGTTTCCGCAGACCCAGCGAAGCCAACCCCCGCGACTGCACCTCGGGTGGAGCGGCGAGCGACGGCCACCGCTTCGGCCGCCACAGCCAGCGAGTTCAAACTGCCCGCGCTGGGAGAGAACATCGACTCCGGCGATCTGGTGCGATTGATGATCTCGCCGGGCGCGAACGTTTCTGAGGGCCAGCCGGTCATGGAACTCGAAACCGACAAAGCCGTGGTCGAAGTTCCTTCCACGGTCACGGGCGTAGTGCGCGAGATCAAGGTCAAAGAGGGTCAGAAGGTCAAAGTTGGTGAGGTCATCTTTACGCTGGAGGGCGGTGCAGTCGCCGAGGTGGAACCTGCTCGCAGGCACGAACCCGTGGAACACATCTCCGGACAGCAAGCGGCACGGCTCGCGTTCCAGTTGGCCATGCGCGCCGAGGGCAAAACGGAAGAACAGGCGCTTCCTCCGGATCATCCGCAAGCCCCGATACCGGTGTTCAGCATGCCCGTGCAATTGGGCAAGGTTGCCGGCACCGACCGCGATCCGGTGCCGGCGGCGCCGCATGTGCGTCGACTGGCGCGCGAAATTGGAGTTGATATTCGCAGCGTGCCCGGCAGAGGCCCCGGCGGCCGCATCAGTGAAGACGATGTGAAGCTGTGCGCCAAGAATGCACTGATGGTGGCAGCGGCGGCACAAACTCCTCGCGGAAGCTTCGTCGAACCTGAACTGCCCGACTTCGCCAAGTGGGGCAAAACGGAACGTGTTTCGATGCGCGGGGTGCGCCGCAAAACCGCTGAGCACCTTCGCCAGGCATGGAACACGATTCCGCATGTCACCCAGCAGGACCGCGCCGACATCACCGAACTCGAACAGTTGCGCGCCCGCTTCGCGCCGCGAGCGGAAGAAGCTGGTGGCAAGATGACCGTGACGGCAATCGCGCTGAAAGTCTGCGCGTCGGCCCTGAAAGTCTTTCCCCAGTTCAATGCCTCGATTGATATCGCGAAGGAGGAAATCATCTACAAGCAGTACATCAGCATCGGCGTTGCGGTGGACACCGATCGCGGACTGCTGGTGCCGGTCATTCGCGACGTGGACAAGAAAAATATTGTCGAACTGGCGGCGGAGATGACGCAACTCTCCAAGAAAGCGCGCGACCGCAAGCTTACTCCCGAGGAGATGGAAGGCGGCACATTTACCATCACCAATCTCGGCGGAATCGGCGGCACTGGGTTCTCTCCCATCGTGAATCATCCCGAGGTTGCGATCCTTGGCCTTTCGCGTTCGCGGATGGAGCCGGAGTGGGTGAACAATAAATTCGAGCCGCGCTTGATTCTGCCGCTCTCACTCTCGTACGATCACCGGTTGATCGATGGCGCCGATGCCGCGCGTTTTCTGCGCTGGATCGCGGAAGCCTTCGAACAGCCATTCCTGCTTTCGGTTCAGGGATAGGAGCCTTTAACCGCAGAGGACGCAGAGTTCGCGGAGAACTTCTTGTTTCTGTATTTGGACGCGGGACCCTAGGTGTTGGCGTGAGGAGCACTGCGGCCAGCTAGCTTTGGGTTTTATTTTTGTTTTTCTCTGCGTTTTCTGCGCTCTCTGCGGTTAAAACTTTCGCTTCGCTTGGGACGACAGAGTTTGACGAATTGAGGATAGATAACGAAATGGCGAACCCTTCGAATCTCCGTGTGGCTGTAATTGGTGGCGGTCCCGGCGGTTATGCCGCCGCATTTCTGGCGGCGGACCTGGGCATGAAAGTTACGCTGATCGATCCGGAAGCGAACCCCGGCGGCGTCTGCCTGTATCGCGGCTGCATCCCTTCCAAGGCCCTGCTGCATGTGGCCAAGCTACTCGAAGAAGCCGAGCAGGCAAAGAACTGGGGCATCGAATTCGGCGAGCGCAAAATTGACCTGAACAAGCTCCGGGGATGGAAAGAGAGCATCGTCAAAAAGCTGACCGGTGGACTTGGTCAGTTATCCAAACAGCGCGCGGTGCAGTTCGTGCAGGGTAAAGCGGCGTTCGTGAATTCCACCACGCTGAAAGTGACGAAGGCCGCGGCCGGCGGCGAAGAGAACCTGACTTTCGACCGCATCATCATCGCGACCGGATCGCGTCCGACCGTCGTGCCCAGCCTCAAGCTCGACAGCCCGCGCCTCATGGATTCGACCGGCGCTCTCGATCTGCCCGACATTCCGAAAACGCTGCTCGTGATCGGCGGCGGCTACATCGGATTGGAACTGGGATCGGTGTACGCCACGCTCGGCACTAAAGTGACCTGCGTCGAAATGATGCCCGGCTTGCTGCCCGGCGCCGACCGCGACCTGGTGCTGCCTCTGCACAAGCGCCTGGAAAAACTTTTCTCCGCGATCCTGCTGAATACCACGGTCAAGTCGCTCAAGGACGAGAAGACTGGCATTCGCGTAACGCTCGACGGTCCGGCTGTGAAAGAAAAAGAGCAGGTGTTCGACCGCGTGTTGATGTCCGTGGGACGCAGGCCGAATTCCGAGATCCCCGGCCTCGACCAGACGAAAGTCAAAGTCAACCAGAAGGGATTCATCGAAATCAACGGGCAGCGGCAGACTGCCGATCCAACGATCTACGCCATCGGCGACGTCGCCGGCGAACCGATGCTGGCGCACAAGGCAATGCATGAGGGCCGCACCGCAGTTGAAGCCATCGCCGGACACAAGGTTGCTTTCGAACCGAACGCCATTCCCGCGGTCGTTTTTACCGATCCTGAAATCGCGTGGGCAGGACTGACGGAAACGCAGGCCAAAGAACAAGGACGCGAGATCACCGTCGCCAAGTTCCCGTGGGCCGCTTCGGGGCGCGCCATCACACTCGACCGGCCCGAGGGTCTCACCAAGCTGCTCATCGATCCGAAGACGGAACGCGTGCTCGGTGTCGGCATCGTGGGCGCGGGCGCGGGTGAACTGATCGCCGAAGGCGTGCTGGCCATCGAAATGTGCGCGCTGGCGGCCGATGTGGGCATGACGATTCATCCGCACCCGACGCTGTCGGAGACGATGATGGAATCGGCGGAAGTCTTCTACGGACAGGCCACCGACATCTATCGTCCAAAGAGGTAGTGGTGATCTTTCTGGAACTAGTACCGTGACCGCGTGATGAGTCATCCGGTGGAGGGACGGGCGTCTCGCGAGCCTGCCCTGAGCGAAGCCGAAGGGTCCAGCCGGGCGGGGACGCCCGGCTCTCCACTTACTGGAAGCTCAATGAAAAAACTGGCGCTGTTGGTTCTTGTCGTTTCCATTTCTCTCCGTGGGCTGATGGCCCAGTCGGTGACCAGCCTGTTGAATGCTGGGGCGCAGGCTCAGGCGCCAACTCCCGCAGCCCCTGATCCGCTGGGACGTGATACGCCTTCGGGAACCGTGCTTGGATTCCTGCAATCCGCTCAGGCCGGAAGTTACAAGACCGCCGCCGATTACCTGCAAATGAGCGCCGCGCGCCGCCAGTCGCAGGGCCCCGACTTGGCCGAGAAGTTGAAGGTGCTCATGGACCGCGCCTTCGTGGGCAGCCTGCGGCGGCTCAGCACCAGTCCTGAAGGCAATCCGGACGCTACCCCCGATCAGCAAACCATTGGAATTTTTTCCATTGGCGATGTGGATGTTCCCGTTGTCCTCGTCCGGGTCGCGTATCCAAATTCCGGAAAAATCTGGCTCTTCTCTTCCGAGACGCTCAGCAAAGTCCCCGAGCTGTATGACAACCTTGCGGCTCACCAGGTCGAAAGCAAACTCCCGCAAAGCCTGGTTAAGAACGTGTTTCTCGGGATGCCGCTCTGGCAATGGCTGGCGCTTTTCGCCGCGATTCCACTGGCGCTCGCGATCGGCTGGGCGGTGGTTCTGCTGCTGGCGATTCCACGCCGGCTTTGGCTCAAGTTCAAACATCGCCCCAACCTGCACTCCTACAGCCGCATGTCCAAGCCGCTGCTGCTTTCATTCAGCGCGCTGGCTCACCGCGTGATTGCCGGCTACCTCGGCCTGCCGTTGCTGCCGCGTCTTTATTACTCCCGGACCATCTGGGTTCTCATCAGCATCGGCTTCTTCTGGTTTCTGCTCCGCGCCGCCAGCCTCACGATGCAGCGCCTGCGCATCCATGCCATCAGCGCGGGCCGCATCGGCACCGGAACCCTGATGGTGCTGGGCGAGCGGCTGCTCGCAGCGCTGGTGGTGATCGTCGCCATCCTGACCGCGGTCGGTATACTGGGCTTCAACCTGACCACCGTGCTCGCCGGCCTCGGCATCGGCGGCATTGCCATCGCCTTCGCCGCGCAGAAGACACTCGAGAATCTTTTCGGCGGGATTTCCGTTCTGGCCGACGAAGTCATCCACGTCGGCGATTACTGCCGCTTCGGCGATCGCGTCGGAACCGTGGAAGACATCAGCCTGCGCTCCACCCGCATTCGCACCGACGCACGCACCGAGGTCTCAATTCCCAATGGCGCCCTCGCCACCATGAACATCGAAAACCTCACCCGTCGCGACAAAATTCTGTTCAATCCTGCGCTCGGGATCAGGTGTGAGACCTCGGCGGACCAACTGCGCTATCTGCTGGCTGAAGTCCGCCGCATGTTATACGAGCACCCGAAAGTCGAAAGCGACAGCGCAAGCATCCGCTTCGCCAATTTCGACAACAGCGCCTTGCGCCTTGAGATCTTCAGCTACGTGCTCACTCGCGATACGGTGGAATTCGCAGCCATCCGCGAAGACCTGTTGCTGCGCATCATGGATATCGTGGAGAAATCGGGCACCGGCTTCGCCTTCCCGTCGCAGACCGTATATTTCTCGCGCGATTCCGGCATCGACAAGGAGAAAGCCGCCGCAGCCGAGCAGCAGGTCCAGCAATGGCGGGACCAACACCAGTTGCCATTCCCCGATTTTGCGCCCGCCGACAAGTCCGCCTTCCGGGGTTCGATTGTCTATCCTCAGCCAGAGTCGGCGATCGGAAGAAACCAGCGGCTTCCCTGAAACTATAGGGAGCCGCCCACTTACCCCCGTAACTTGCGGCTTTCGATGGCGGTTCCTAGCATGGGAGAGCTATGCCCCATGCTCTGCTCTTGTCGCCAGATGACCAGGCGGTCAGCGCAATTACTGGCGTTTTAGAAGAAATGTCAGTGACTTGCGAGCGTCCCCTGGACGGACTATCCGCTGCCCAAAAACTCAATTCGCAAACTTTCGACCTGGTGCTGGTCGATTGCGAAAATCTGCCCGCAGCCAAGCTGATCTTTGACGTTTGTCGTCGCGGAAAAAACGGCAACAACCCGGTCCCCATCGCCATTGTCGATGGCCGCGCCGGTCTACCCACTGCTTTTCGCCTGGGCGCGGAACTGATTCTGACCAAGCCGGTCGCGAAAGACCAGGCCCGGAGCACGATCCGCACCGCAGTCAGCCGGGTGCGAAAGGACGTCCCGACAAACGAGAGTGTTCCCGCGCAGCCGGCGAGCGCGGCGGCGGCGGCTAGCACGGTCATGACCAGCGCGGCCATAACTGAGGAACGCGCGCAGGCAGCCGCAGCCGCAACCGTTTCCTCGCAACTGACAAGCTTTGCGGAACCCGCTCCAAGCTTCGTTCCAAGCGCCGTTCCAACCGCTGCTCCCGCGACGCTCTCCGCGCCAGCCCTCACGCCGAAGATGCATTCCGCCGTACACGAAATCGAGGTCGCACCAGCGAGTGCAAGGTTGAAACCGCAGTCCGCATCCTTTTCAGCATCCTTTTTGTCAGAGTCATCTTCGGCTCCCGCTGTTTCGGTGAATTCGAAACCCGCGCGCCCAGTAGAACCTTCCGACGATCCGGTGCTTGCCGAACTGGAGAGAACGGAACTGGAAGAATCGGAACTGGCAGAATCTCGACAGGCAGAATCAGAGAAACAAAGTTCAGAACCAGCCAAAGCGGCGCCGAATCAACCGGTAGCGGAATCTTTTGCCCCGGTCTTTTCGTCCTACCGGCGAGGCCAGCAGAAAAGACGCAGTCCGCTGGTCGCGTTGCTAATGCTCGGGCTCGCCGGCGGTGGCTTCTATGCCGCGTGGACGTATCAGCCCGGATTCCGCGCCATCGCCCAACCGCAGATTGATCGCGCGCTGGCCCTCGCCGGGATGGCGCTGCCGCCGACTCGGACGCCAAATCCGGCGAAACCTTCGGCGCAACTGGCTCCGGCCACAACCCCGGCGCCTGCCCCGGAATCGCCAGCCGATCCGAATCAAACACAATCAAAGGCGCCAGATTCCGCAACCAGTTCAGCGCCGGGTCCAGCAACTGGTGCACCAACGACGTCGGCCGCTGCGACTGCTCCGGTCCAGCCGGCAGCGACTCCGGGCACCTCAGTTGCGCCGCCAGCTTCCGGGGCCACAGCTGCACCGGTTCTCACCATGCCTGAGGCTAACAAGCACAGCGTCAGCAAGGTCGCCGACAGCAAGAAAGACGACGACGCGGCTTCGTCCAACGCCCAACTGCCCGGGGAGAGCAGCACGATCATTCTCTCTTCCAAGGGTGCGGAAAAACGGCTGGCGCACAGCGTTCCGCCGAAATACCCGGTCGAAGCGCGCTCGGGTGAAGCCCAAGGAACGGTTGTCCTCAAGGCGGTCGTGGATGAGAACGGCAAGGTTGCGGGTGTGCGACTGGTCGAGGGAAACGCTACCCTGGCAACCGCCGCCATCCAAGCCGTGAAGCAGTGGCGCTATCGGCCCTACGTGCGCGACGGAAAGACTCAGGCATTCCAGACTGTCGTGATCGTCGACTTTCAGCGGCCCTGACCGCAGATGAGTCAGAACGTCGTTGGTCGTTGGTCGTTGGTCGATGGCCGGAGAGTGGCCTGCTTTCCGGGTGATCCGACAAGCCGCGAACGACAAACGACCAACGACTCCGCCACCTCGCACCACCGGCAACACGGGAAGTCTGCCGGAAATTCAATTACCCCCGTAACTTGCTGGTACCCATTACATTACCTAGGATGACCTCATTATGGGTTACCAAGCTTTACTTTTCTGTCCCGATGAAAAACTGGCTCGTGTCGTAAGTCAGGTGTTCAGCGAACTGGACTTCACCGTAGAGCCGGTTCATGAACCGTTTGCCGCGGTCAAGAAGTTGATGTCGCAGCGTTACGACGCCATCGTCGTGGACTGCGAGAACGAACAGAACGCTTCCCTGCTCTTCAAGAGCGCCAGAAATTCCAGCTCCAATCAGAGCTCGCTGGCCATCGCTTTGGTCGAAGGACAAGCGGGCGTGGCCAAGTCCTACCGCATCGGCGCCAACCTTGTGCTCACCAAGCCGATCAACGTCGAGCAGGCAAAGGGAACGCTTCGAGTCGCGCGCGGACTTCTGCGGAAAAACTCCGATGCTGCGGCCGCCAGTGCTGCCAGCGCGGCAGCTCCCGCAATACCCGCAAAAACAGCTCCGGTATCCGCCAGCAGTTCATCCCAACCGGCGAGTCGAGGCGCGGATGCGATTGCCCCACCGCCAAGCCGTCCCGAGCCTCCTGAATTTGCGGCTCCGCTGCCGGCGATGATTGCGGAGACGCGTCCGGCGGCCATTCTGGCAATGGCAGCGTCGGCAAAAGTTGAGGACAACTCGGCGGTTGTTCCTGCGCCTGAAGCGCAAAACAGGATTACGATCGCGGCCGAGCCGGCCGTGGAAGCGCGGCAGCCCGCTTCCCCGGGTGCAGTCAAGAATGACGTAGTAAAGGACGAAGCAGTCACGAATAAAGCAGTAGCAATCGCCGCCGCGTCCGCACCCGCCCAAAATCCGAGTTCCGCTTTCAGGTCGGCCCTGGGATCAGCCGCAGCACCAGCTCCGGCAAAAGAAGTATCGGCTCCGCCCGCGAAAGAGGTCAGGATCGTTGAATCGGAGCCCGCCCGTCCATCTCACGCCAATCCGTCGCACAACGACGCTCCCGCTCCCATTCCAACGTTAAGTTCGGTGAGCGCTATCGATGCCCCGTCTTTTGCCGCATTGGGCGAAGAAGATTCGAGCGGATCGGGCGGCAACAAAAAAATCCTGATGGCAGCTATGGCTGTCCTGGCTCTGGCCGCGCTCGGCTACCTTGGTTATGGGACGCTGGGCAAGTCCAGCACAGCCCCAGCTCCGCAGCCCGTAAGCACGCCCCAGGACTCGGCTCAGCCCGCTCCTGCTCTGGCGCCCATGTCCTCCCCGGTGGCGGCACCTTCGACGAGCACGCCCAACCGGGCAAGTTCCGCAACTCCAACCTTAGCTCCCAAAACGGCTACCGCGGCGCCGCCCGACAAGCCATCGGCCGGCGTTGGCAATTCTCCGGTGATTCGGATCGCCGCGAACCCTGAGCCGGAAACGAAGAAGCCCGATTCAGCACCCATGCACGTGAAGTCGAACGCCCCAAAAGCCAAAACGCGGGCCCAAGCCGAGGAGTCCGCGCCTCCGCTTCCCAGTTCGCTCACCGGTGCATCCGCAAACGACAGCAACTTGAGCGGCCTGATGTCTTCGGCATCTTCAAGTGTTCCCAGTCCGTCGCTGGCAACCGTAAGAATTTCCCAGGGTGTGTCCCAGGGGCTTCTGATCAAGCGGGTACAACCAAAGTATCCGCCAGCCGCGCTCGCGGTTCATGCCCAGGGCGCAGTGCAGATCGAGGCGACCATCGACAAAGAGGGCAACGTCACCAATCTGAAAGTGCTCAGTGGAGACTCCGTTCTCGCGCGCGCCGCGCTGGAAGCTGTCCGCCAATGGCGATACAAGCCGTACTACCTCGATGGCGATCCAGTCGAAATCCAAACGGAGATCACGGTCAACTTCAAAGCAAACTAGCTTTTAGCTGTCAGCTCTCAGCTCTCAGTAACTACACCACTTGCTTCTGGCTTCTCGCGGGCAAAGGATTTACCTCTTGATGTTTGCGTTTGCAGTTCTCGGAACCCACTCTTCAAGGAAGTGAGAACTGAGGACTGAAAGCTGAGAGCTGACAGCTAGTTCAACTGCTCGTCCAAAGGCCGGTGCCGCGGACGCCCCGGATGAGCACTGATGCTGCGGAATTTCTGGTACAGTCCGTGCAAGTCTTCGCTCAAGAGCCGCACCACCTGCATGCAGAAATCGCAGTGCTCACGGAGAAACTCCAGGAACTGCTCGCGCGGGATGAAGGCCGCCGTCGCTTCGTCGCCCGCTTCAGCGGTGATCTGATATTCTTCCCCGGTCATGCTCTCGCTCAGCCCGAGTATGGCTCCAGGACCGGCGATCTCCAGAAGCTGCTTTTGGCTCTGACCGGTCGGCAGCAGGACACGAACCTCGCCGCTCTCCACCAGGTAAACGCCCGTTGCCGCGGAACCCTGCTCAAACAGCGTGGCGCCTTTGGGGAACAGCTGAACCGATTTGATTCCGTGAAGGGCCTGCAACAAATCGGGGCTCAACTTGCCTGGCGTGGGCTGCAATGACATGTCACCCCCTCTTGCCTCAACCTATTTTGCACCCACCCGGAACCGCGGGCTGTGATCTGGATCACTGCTCCAAGTGGTAGGCGGCCCGGAGCCGCTGGCTCCAGATTACGCCTCCCGAGGGTCGGCTGGCGGCTCATTTCCAGATTCGGTTTGAATTTATCATTTATGCAGCGCTTTGCATTTGAGTTTTTCGCGAGGGAAGCCGAAGGGACTGTCCGCGCCACACCAGAAGTGTGACCAGAGGCCCGCCGAATCGCCGCCTATTGCCGCTCAAGAATTTCGTCGATTGCGGCCTTGCCGCCTTTGTCGACGCTCACGACTTTATGCACCGGCTTGAAACCGGTCAGCGTGATATCCACGATGTAGTTCCCCGGTCCCAGCATGACGTTGACTGGCGAGGTCTTATCAAGGACCCGCTGATTGATCGCGACCTGTGCGCCTTTCGGCTGGGTGTGAATGCCGATGGAACCCATGCCCGCCGTGCTTTCTCCGCCGTGTCCAAACAGCTTGTTGAACTTGCCGACGGTCCGTATGTCCTCCGCATTGCCCAGCGCTTTGAGCACCGGCGAGTACTGGAAATTCTGCGCGGGACCGAGATCGGCAGTAACCGTCTCGTCGAGGTATCCCTGCTTGCGTAACAGAACTGTGTGGCTTCCTTTTTCCACGGCGAACTGCGCTGGGGTCACTCGTCTGGTAGGCTTGCCGTCCATGATGACGTCCGCGCCGGGCGGCGTGCTGTTTACCACCATCAGCGCATTGACCGGCGACAAGTGAAGCGTCAGAGATGATTTGCTGCCAGCAGCAACCTCGACTGACCGTATCTCGGACGAATAGCCGGACTTGCTCGCAGATATGATGTGCTTACCAGGACTCAGGCCCGTCAAATTAAATGGCGTAACCCACGACGGATCGCTTTTTCCATCGACCTGAAACTGTGCGCCCTGCGGGCTGGAGTCGATCAGCGCCTGGCCGGGGATCACGACCGGCACCGGGGCTGGAGCGAGAGCCCGTCGACGGCTGTTCGAGCTGCGCTTTTCGACTTGGCGTACCGTCAGGCTCGGTTGAGCTTCCGCAACCGGCGGAGCTGGCTTCTCGATTGGCGCCGCCACCGCAGTCTGGGCAAGCGGCTGGGTCGAGGACGAGCTTGGCTTCGCGGCTTTCGTCGGCCGCGGAGCAGCCGTGGAACCATCGTCTTCCGAGCGAACATGAAAAAAGATCGCGATCGCAACCACGAGGATCAGTCCAACCGCGCCCAGGATCGAATAGAGCATCAGCCGCGGCGGAACGGTGGCGATTTCCTTGATTGCCTTTTGCGCGACTTCCCGCGGCTGGATTCTTGGTTTCTCGTCTTTCCGCGGGTAGATCTGCGCCACCGGGCGCGACGGCTCAGCGGGCTCGGGAATTGGCGGCGCGAAGACGGGCTCCTTGAGTGGCGGCATCTCTGCCAGGTCGGAGAAACTCGTGCCGGATGAACCCGCCACGGGCTCGGACATCATTGGATCGACGGCCACGCGGGGCGAATGCCGCTCGGATTCCCGCTCCACCACCGCCGCCGATAAAACCGGGCCGATTTCGGCCTGGGATTCGGGAGCACTTACTTCAAATTCGCCTGCGACCTCGCCAATGAGTCGCGCGCCAGATTTCGAATCAGAGTTAGCATTGGATACGCGCGCAACACTCCCTCCGGTCACCGCACCCGCAGCGGCCGCAGCGGCTTTGGTTTCGGCTGCTAGCGGATCGGTTCGCGAAAGCACCGGCGCGTCGAGTCGCGGAGAAACGGGAGAAACAGGTCCAGGTGAAACAGAGTGAGCGGAGGGCCCTGGTTTGGCCGCGCTTGAGGCTACCGAAACAAACTTGCTGGCCGCCGCCGCTCGAGCTGCGGAATTCACGGCGACACTCGGCGCCGCGGCCGGCTTCTTCGTATCCGTGGCGGCTTTCTTGCCGTTTTCCTTGCACTTCTCCAGGTCATCCACCAGTTCGCGCGCGCTTTGATAACGCTCCACCGGATCTTTCGCGAGCGCTTTCATAATCAGCGCGCTCACCGCCGGTTGAATCTTGCCATTCACCGAAGACGGGCTGGCGGGCATTTCATTCTCTATCTGGCTTACCAGCGTAACCGGATCTGCGGCGTCGAAAGCCTTCCGCCCAACCACCATCTCGTAGAGGATCGCCCCTAAGGTAAACAAATTCGAACGCTGGTCGATGGCTTCTCCGCGGATCTGTTCGGGAGAACAGTAGGGCATCAGCTGGCCCAAACCTTTTCCCGATTCCGCTTCAATGAGGCTCATGTAGGAGATGCCATAGCCGAGGATTTTGACCATTCCGTCCCACTGCACCATGATCTTGGCCGGCTCCAGCGAAGTGTGGGTCACACCCTTCGCGGCAGCCTGCTCCAGACCGGCGCAAACCTGGCGCGTAATGTCGAGCAGATCCCAGATGGAGAAACCCTCTTTGCGCGCCAACATGGTGGCGACGCTGTTGCCCTGGATGTACTCCATCGCCGCGCAGAACTGGCCGTCGATCTCGCCCGCGCCGTAGAGCAGGACAATGTTCTGGCCGACGAGATCGCGCGTGCTCTCGCCTTCGGCGATCAGTGTCTCCACAAACGCGTCCGCACGGTCGCCCAGCGGCTCCAGACTCTGCGTCTTGAGCGCCACCACCTGGTTGGTTTCCGTGTCCAGCGCCTTGTAAATCAAGGCGGTCTCCGACTTGGAAAGCTCACTCTGGATTTCGAACCGGCCAAACATCATCGCCATTACAATCGCCTCGCGGTGACAAGCCGCAGTACACCCTGAATATGGATTTGGCTAAGAACAGGGGGAGAATCGAACCTAGAATACCAACTTCAACTGTCCAACTGAGAGTTACGAAAGTACTCAAATGTGGCTGCGAAAGGCGATCGCTTGGACTTGAGACTGAGGTGAGAGCTGAAGCTATCCAGCTACCTCACAAATGACTCGGTAATCGTTCAGCAGGAGAAGTGCGCTTGACGGGCGGGATTCTCCCGCCTAACCTGATCCGGCACACAAGATCGTAGCAAGTCCCGTGCCCAATCCGCTTTACAAGAGGAGGTTGTTCAATGAATCGAAGATGTGTAGCGTTCGCGATCGCCTCACTGTTTGTTCTCGCCACGTTATGTGGTTCTGTGGCCGCTCAAAGCGTGGAAGATCAGATCAAGAAGCTTGAGACCGATCGGGCCGCTGCTGTGGTCCGGGGCGATATTGCCACCCTCGAGAAGGGAACCTCTGACGACTACACCGTGATCGGCACGAACGGCCGCCTGTCGAACAAGTCGCAAATGCTAAACGGGTTTAAGTCCGGCCAATCCAAACTGGCCGTGAACGAGATTTCCGATATGAAAGTGCGCGTGTATGGCGATACCGCGGTGGTCACCGGCAAGGCGAACGTCAAAGGGATCATGGCCGGGAAGGATGCGACCGGACAAGCAATGTTCACGCGCGTATACGTGAAAAAAGGAGGTCGCTGGCAAACTGTCGCTTTGCAGCACACGCGCATCCCGAACCCCTAGCAGCCTGTGGTGTAACAGAGATTCGTATCAGGGCATGCCTTCAGGTGTGCCGTAAGTGCATTGGCATCAACGCGCCTTCAGGCGCTGGATCTCGCAATTCAAGTTTCACCACCGCCTACGCCGTTCTCCTGGAAGGCATCGCCTCCGCCGGCGGCTCGGTGTCGCTGATCCACTCCCAGACGCGACGTCCGCGATCGTTGCTCAGGCTGCGGGCCTCGCCATAATCCACCAGACGATTCAAAACGGTTGTGACCGAGGCCAGCGGGTCCTTGTGCCGCGCCAGGATTGCCGGAGCATAGCGCTCCAGTTCCACGCAAACCTCGCGCGCTCCCAGCGGACGCCGGACTTCCATAAGTACCCTCCGGCACGCCTTGGTGAAGCCGGGCTGACGGCCATTGGGCTTGCGGTCGATCAACTCCAGCAAGTCGTCGCCGAGCACCTGCTCGCCGAAAAGATTCGCCAATCCGGCTATAGTCTGCTTCACCGTGCCAATGCGTTTCATGACCTCGGCACGCTGCCGCATCAACTGGAGGAGTTCTTCATGCGCAGCCTTCACCACCTGCTGCGCCGAAATACTATTGGCTTGAGCGTCGACCGCGTGCACTCCAGCGCGGTTGTTTTTCCCAACTTCCATAAACGCCTCCTCCAGCAAACGCACAATGACGAGGATCCCTCACTCTCGTCTTCTAATACGGAAAACGATTCTCCGAAGTTCCATCGTGAGTTGGACTCGTTTGCTGAAGAAAGGTTATCGGAGAAAAGCAGTGGGTGGTGTGGCGCGGACACTCCTGTCCGCGTACGGTGGAGAATAGAGTCCGAGAAACCGCTCCGAGAATATAATCCGGAAATGCGCCGCAGTTCGCGGACAAGAGTGTCCGCGCCACACCGAGGCATTACCCCCTAGCCCATCACGGTGGTGTGTTCCGGCCGGATTTTGTAAAGCACGCGCACCTCTCCCGGCTGCGCGTACGGATACTTGTCGACTCCCATATACTTCTTCGCCATCTTGTCGATGTGCTCGGCGGCGCCGTCCTCGGTAATCTCAACCACGGTGCCGCGGATCTCCAGATACCGGTAGGGATTGTCGGGATCGACGATGGCCAGCGCAACCCGGGGATCGCGGCGCACGTTGCGATCCTTCTGGCGTCCGCGCGCCGAGTTGAAGATGACGTGTTGGCCGTCGAAATCGCACCACACCGGAGTGACCTGCGGCCGTCCGTCGGGCATCAGGGTACCCAGACTGGCGAAAGCGCGCTTCTGGAAAAGATCGACGTATTTTTCAGGAATGACGTTGGACATCGCTGGCTCTCTCCTGTGTTGATTTATTGCCGCCCCGATTATAGATGCCGGAAGCGTAATGATGGCGCATCGTTTTCTCTTTTCGGTGGCTGAGTCATGAACCGCAGTTGCGTTTTTCTTACTCCCTAGTACTCTAATAGTCTTTTCGGAGAGTTCTACTTTATGCGGATGACATTCACCCCGGCAAGGAAATCGGCGCAAATACTCTGTTTGTGGTTCGCTTTTTTATTTCTGGCCGCAAGCCCTCTTCTGGCGCAGCAGTCTGCCGTGCAACCTCCGCCAACCCTTGTCTTCATGACCGATTTCGGCGTCCTGGACGATTCGGTGGCGCTCTGCAAGGGCGTCATGTACGGCATCGCGCCCAACCTCCGCATTGTCGATCTCACGCATCAGGTGAATGCTTTTTCGATTCGAGACGGCGCCCGCTTTCTCTTCGGCGCCTCGCCCTACTTCCCGGCCGGAACGGTATTTGTGGTGGTGGTCGATCCCGGCGTGGGCAGTTCGCGCAAGGCTGTGGTGGTGAAATCGAAGCGCGGACAATTCTTCGTGCTGCCCGACAACGGCCTGATGACGATGGTCGAGGACCGCGATGGCGTCGAAGGCATTCGCGAAATCACCAACCCGGATTGGATGGTCGGCGCCAAAATTTCCTCCACCTTTCATGGCCGGGATATTTTCTCTCCCGTCGGCGCTCACCTCGCGCGCGGCGACGACTGGACCCAGGCCGGACCCGCAGTCAAGGAACTGGTCCGCCTCGATCTAAAGCCCGCAACCGTGGACAACAAGGGTCTGAGCGGCGAAGTGATCGCCCTGGATGGTCCGTTCGGCAACCTGATCACAAACATCAGCGCCGAAGATTTTCTGAGGCTCGGCTATCGCCGCGGCGACAAGTTGAAGGTCACCATCGCAGGACGCGAAGTCGAGATGCCGTTCGTCAGGACGTTCAGCGATGTGCCGCTCAAACAGCCATTGCTGTTCATCGATTCGCGCGGACGAGCCAGCTTTGCGCTCAACCAGGCAAGCTTCGCGGCGGCATACGAAATAAGTCCGCCGCAAACGGTGTTCATACCCCGCAAGGGGCACTGAGTTCGGCACATGATTTCGAAACACGACGAAAGACGATTTCAAACCAAACTTTACCCGAGGAAGCGATTATGCATAGAGGCAGCACAAGTCAACGGAAACTGGCAATCTCGATCCTTAAAATTGGCGTAGCAGCGCTGTTGCTGATCACCACGTTCGCATCGGCGCAGAGCTTCCGCGGATCCATCCGCGGCACGGTAACCGACCCGAGCGGCAGCGTAATCGCCGGAGCGAAGGTCACCGCAAAGAGCATCAGCACCGGCCTGCAACGCGAAACCACGACCGGCCCTGACGGAGCCTACGTGCTCGCCGAACTGCCCGCCGGCGAATACACCGTAAGAGCGGAATCGGCCGGACTCTCCCCGACCGCGCAGAATGTGCAGGTCAACGTCGGGCTGGACACGTCCGCAAATTTCGATCTGACCAAGGTTGCGAAGCGGCAGGAGCAGATGACAGTAACCGAAGAAGCGCCGCTCGTGGAAGCGAGCCGCGACGTGCTGGGTGAAGTCGTGGACCGCAAGCTGGTGGAAGACCTGCCACTGAATGGCCGGGACTTCGGGAAGCTCGTTGCGCTTGTTCCTGGTGCGACGGTCGAGCCGTCGGGTGTCGCCGCCATTCAGAGCGGATTTGGACAGTTCGCTATCAACGGCAACCGCGACCGCTCGAACAATTACACATTGGACGGTACCGACAACAACGACCCGTTCTTCAATAATTCGGCGCTGAACCAGACGGGCATTGGCGGCGCGCCAGCCTCTCTGCTCCCGATTGACGCCATTCAGGAATTTAACCTGCAGTCCCAGTTTCCCGCTGAATACGGACGGAATAGCGGATCTGTGGTGAACATCATTACGAAGTCGGGGACCAACCAGTTGCACGGTTCGGCATTCGAGTTTCTTCGCAACGACGCGATGGACGCGAGGAACTACTTCAACCGCACGCCGGCTCCGAGGACTGCGTTTCGCAACAATCAGTTTGGGGCCTCATTGGGCAGGCCGATCATCAAGGACAAGACTTTCTTTTTCGGGGCATATGAGGGTCAGCGTGAACGCGTCGGTTCGGATTTCACATTCCTTGTGCCGACCAGCACGAGTACTGTGGGCGGACAAACCGTGCCGAACCAGGTCGAACTCGCACAGGAAATTGCGGCCGCCAATCCTCCCAGCGGCTCGGAAGGATTCACGCCGAGCCAGGCTGTCACGAATCTCTTGAACCTTTTCCCGCAGCCGACCGGCTTTAACGGATCTGCCGGCACGGTTCCCGGCACGGTAGCTGACAAGAACGACGTAAACAGCTTGATTGCCAAGATTGATCACCAACTCAGCTCTAACTATCAGATCACCGGGCGTTACGCATTTGCACAGAGCAGCCAAGTGTTCCCACTCGGTGGCTTGGGTGGCGGGGCGGCGTCCCGACTGCCGCAATTCGCGCAGACTTCTCCAACACGGGTGCAGGTCGTATCGGCCAGCCTGCTGTCGACTCTGAGTGCAAACAGGATTAACGAAGTCCGTTTCGGCTACAGCCGGTATCGCACATCGTTTAGCACGAAAGACGCGAATTTCGATCCGCAAACGCTCGGTTTCGACTTTGGAACCGGCCAACTGAGTCTGCCGGAGATTGATTTTGGCGGGGTGTACGACAATCTGGGTGCGACTGCTTACAGCATTCCGCGCGGACGAACGAGCCAGAGCTTTCAGATTCTCGACAACTTCACGTGGGTGCGGGGCCGTCACACCGTGAAGTTTGGCGGCGAATACCGCCGGATCAGCGTGGACAGTTTCAATAACAATCTGGCCCGTGGCCAGCTTGAGTTCGGGTCCTCTACTTTTGGCGCCCCGGACAGCGGAACTGTCTGCCCGTTCACGGGCAGCGATGCGAACTATTGCAGCGATCAGGCAGTCACAACGCTGGCGAATCTCTACCTGGGACTCCCCTACTACTCTCCAGCGAATTTCGGGAATACGCAACGGACCACTTACAACAACGGCCTGAGTTTCTTTGCGCAAGATGACCTCCGCTTTGCCCCCACCTTTACGGTCAGCCTTGGTTTGCGCTGGGAATACTTCGGGCCGATCAGTGAGGCGCACAATCTGCTGTCGAACCTGGGCAGTGATGGCAACCTGGCCATGGTGGGCACCGATGGCGTGAGCGGAGCCTATGCGAAGGACCTGAACAACTTCGGTCCCAGGATCGGTTTTGCCTGGAATGCGCGGCCTAACACCGTCGTTCGCGGCGGATACGGCATGTACTATGACTATGTTCCGCAGGATCTGCTGATCGCCAACTTCACGACCTCAGCAGGCCTGACTCAGAATCCCATCGGTCCTTCCCCTATCTACCCGTTCCAGTTCAATTCCGGCGCCTTCAATGGAAGCGCACCGGGGCCAGTGTTTACGCTTTCCGACCCGGCTTGCGCTTACCCGTGTGACATCTTCGTTACGCCCCGGAACTTCGTTACTCCCTACGCTCAGAATTGGAACTTCAATATCGAGCAGGAACTCTCGAAAGCGTTCGCCCTGCAGGTCGGCTATGTCGGGAGTAAAGGTACGAAGCTGGTTCGCCTGCTTGACTTGAATCAGGCTGACACAACTGGTAGCCGACCCAACCAAAACTACGGCGCGATTGACTCCCTTTCCACCGTCAGTGCTTCAACCTACCACGCCCTGCAAACCACGCTCCGCGCCCGTAGCTGGCGTGGCCTGTCAGGATTTGCTGGTTATACCTGGTCCAAATCGCTGGATGACGCATCGGATGGTATTGACTTCAACTTTGCCACGGTCGCATTCCCGCAGAATTCGCTCAACCTGCACGGGGAGCACGGCCCGTCAAATTTCGACACCCGCCATCGCTTCACCGCCGCGTTTGCCTATGATGTGCCCAAACTGGCCGGTCCAAACTGGATCGCGCGGGGATGGCAGCTCAACACGATCGTGACCGCCCAGAGCGGACGGCCCGTTCCGATCGTGAGCGCGAATGATACGAGTGCGCAGAACGGTAACGTGTATCCGACACCCTCCAACTATCACCAGCGGCCCAATCTTGTTCCCGGAATCAATCCGATCAACTCCAACTGGCGATCCGCACCGGATTCAATTGGATATCTGAATGGTGCCGCTTTCGCTCAGCCCGACTATGCAGCTGCGGACAATCTGGTTGGTAGCTTTGGCAACCTTGGGCGGAATGCGATCTATGGACCGAAGTTCTGGAACGTAGATTTTTCGCTTGCCAAAAGCACCCGCATCTTCGAGAGGGCGACGATCCAGTTCCGGGCAGAATTCTTCAATATTTTCAATCACCCGAACTTCGCATTGCCGAACTTCTTCGTGGACCCGGGATCTTCCCAGCAAGGCCTCATCACCCAAACCCCGGACCAGGCCCAGACTAATCCCGGTCTTGGCGGCGGCGGGCCAAGGGTGCTTCAACTGGGTTTGAAGGTGACTTTTTAGGAACTAACTGAAGTTAGCAACCGGCGACGGACGAGTAGAGACGCGGCTTGCCGCGTCTCTTTTTTGTTGCGAGGCAAACTTCAGCCCCGCGTCTGCAGCTCCCCCGCGATCCTCGGCAGCACGGCCCGCAGCAGCGCGATGAACTGGCCCATTACTCGTCGTCCCACTTCGAGCACTTCTTCGTGGTCGAGCGCCTGATCGAGAATTCCGGCGGCCATATTCGTCACGCATGAGATTGCCAGGACGTTCATCCCCATGTGCCGTGCAACGATAGCTTCCGGGACGGTTGACATGCCCACCAGATCGGCGCCGATTTTGCGAAGGTATCGAATTTCCGCCGGAGTTTCGTAACTCGGGCCCGCCAGTGCCGCGTACACGCCCTCGCGCGGCGGAATCGAAAGCTTCTTCGCTTCCTCCAGCGCAATCTCGCGATAACGCTTGGCGTAGGTATAGGTCATGTCGGGAAAGCGCGGGCCAAAGCGCTCGTCATTCACGCCCGTCAGCGGATTCTGCCCTTGAAGATTGATGTGATCTCTAAGGATAACCAGCGCGCCCTGTCCGTACTCAACGTTAATGCCACCGGCGGCATTGGTGAGAATCAGAGAGCGTATGCCAATTCGCCCCAGCACGCGCGTCGGAAAGGCGACCTCGGCGGCCGAATAGCCTTCATACAGATGCACCCGTCCTTGCATCACGGCAACGGGAACGTCGCCGGACTTGCCAATCACGAGTTGTCCGGCATGTCCAACCGCCGTCGAACGCGGAAATGTCGGAATGTGGGCATAGGGAATGCGGACGGCTTCGCTAAGGTCGTCCGCAAAAGATCCGAGGCCCGAGCCGAGGACGAGCCCGATTTGCGGCCGCAGGCCGGTCCGCGAAAGCACAAACGCCGCTGCGGATTCGGCGCGAGTAAACAGGTCTGGGTTCATAGTGACCAAAACCGGGTCAAACACGTAGGCCAGTTGCCCTCACCCGCCCAGGCGGGCGCAGCCCGCGTTCTCCCCATGCTCTCTGGTTCGCGAGGGCCAGTCTCTCGTTACCTTCACGCCGCTGCCTGAAACGGCTCGTCGTAACTGCCTCCATAGATCGAAGGCACCTTCGACCCCATGGGACGCAGATACGTGGCTAACTCGCCCCGATGATGAATGCTGTGATTGTTCAGGAATCCTAGATAGAACGCCGCCGGTAAGTTAAAGACGCCGAAAAACTCGAGCGGTGTCAGCAACTGCTCCGCCGAAAGAGCGCGAACCCGGTCCGCGCAGCGCTTCATATTCCTGTCGTACCAATCCACCAGTTGGGCGACAGTCTTAGGCTTGTCTGCCTCCGCCGGATTGGCCATGCTGAACTTCAGATCCGCGATCCCGTCCATAAACTGGACGTCGGTGTTCGCGATGTGCCAGGCCAGTTCCCAGGCCGTGCGCGCGTGGGGGTCTGGCCGGTAGTCCCTTTTTCCCTCGGGGATGGCAGCCAAAACTCTCTTGGTAATTTCAACTTCTTGGGCAAGGCCATCGAGCATCATGGTGCGATAACCCAGGACAAAATCAGGCGTAGGACCGGACATAGCAGTTCTCCTTATGGGCTGGGGGTTAATGGAAAAAACAAAGTCGCCGGCAATTCAGCGGCCTTCACTATAGTTCAAGGGGATGGGAAGCACAAACGGCCTCTCGACACACGATGAACAAAGCTACACGCCCACCGGCTGCTTCGCTCCCACCGGAATCGGAGTCAGCCAGGCATAGCGGTCCGCCTTCTCGCCGCGGACTATGCCGTAAAACTCTGCTTGCAGAGCTTTGGTCATGGGGCCGAGCTTACCCTTGCCCACATTGATTTTGTCCACCGAGCGGATAGACGTGATTTCGGCGGCGGTGCCGGTAAAGAAAACTTCATCCGCGATGTACAACGACTCGCGCGGAATCTGCTGCTCCACGATTTTGATGCCGAGGTCGCGCGCGATCTGCAACACCGAGTCGCGCGTGATGCCCGGGAGCACGGAGTTGCCCAGCGGAGCCGTGTGCAAAACGCCATTGCGGACGACGAACAGATTCTCGCCCGAGCCTTCGCTGACGTAGCCGTTCACATCCAGCGCGATGCCTTCCGCGTAGCCGTTGACGATCGCTTCCATCTTGATGAGCTGCGAGTTCATGTAGTTCGCGCCCGCCTTGGCCATGGCGGGCAGAGTGTTGGGCGCGATCCGCGTCCAGGAAGAAATGCAAACGTCCACGCCATCGCTGGCATCGTGCCCCAAGTACTTCCCCCACGGATAATTAATTATGTAGATTTCGGTGGGGGAGTTTAAGGGGTTGACGCCGGCTTCGCCGTAGCCGCGGAGAACGATGGGGCGGATGTAACAGGGCCACACGCCGTTATGTTTCACCAGTTCGACCATGGCGCGCACGAGCTCATCGCGGGTAAAGGGGAGATCGGTGCGGTAAATGCGGGCGGAGTCGATGAGGCGCTGCATGTGTTCGGTGGCGCGGAAAATGGCGGGGCCGCTGGGCAGCGCGTAGCAGCGAATGCCTTCAAACACCGAAGAGCCGTAGTGCACAACGTGAGACATCACGTGGAGGGTAGCGTCGTCCCAGGCGATCAACTTGCCGTTGTGCCAGATTTTGTCCGTCTTCTGAATGGCCATGCAAACTCCTTCGGTATAAAGATTCGCGGAAGCGGCTGGGGGGTTCTTCAAATACTCAAAGAAAACTCTTCCCGAATGGAATTATAACGTGGAAGCGGGCTTGCCCAATGAAATCAGGAGTGCACAATCCACACCTGGCATCCCGGTTGGCGGTGCAATTCGTCCTCTTTCTTCTCAGCGAATCGCAATGATGTTGTTGGCGACGAACCCACCTTCACCGGCGACGAGCAGCCGCATCGTAATGCGTTCGGCTTTGTAGTGGTGGCTCCGATGCAACAGGTACACGACTCCAACGCCCGCGCCAAAACCTAGAGCTGACCCGGCAGCCTCTCCGGCGGCGCCATGCGTCACGAAGGGACGCATGAGCGGATTGACTTCGCGGAGACCCTCATGCAGGCCCCGCTGGGTGGTAACGGCGTCGGCGGCGACCAGCGCGGCTAAGATGCTGAAGTTCACTTTGTTCTCGACCGTCCAGAAAGGATGTTGGCTGGGCGCGTCGGGAAGGGCGAAGCTGCCGCTCGCCGTGAAACTCTGTGCCTGCATGGCAATACTCAGCAAGAAAATCGAGAGGAGGTATTTCATCTGGTCACCGGTAATTAGTTAGTTAGGTAAGATGAGAGTACGGCATAGAAGCACGGAAGTATATGGCACAATCTCGTAGGGGAATGGCCTTTTGGTAAGAGTAACCTTACAACCTTGGCAGGTTACTTACGGTGGCTCTCAGCCCTGAAGTGGCTGACAGCCGGCAATTTCGGCATCGCTAAAGCAATGCCATGAGTTTTGGGTGGGCGGCTAGTAACTATTACCTTAGGGAAACTCTGATTAAGTTCGTTTCGCGATAGTTTTGAAAGGGCATGGCTTCAGCCATGCCGTTAGAATCCGCCACACAAGCGGCTTTACAGGCTGCGGAAAAACTCACGAATGTATGCATTACCGTGGAAGAGCGGCCCTTCAGGGCCGCGTAAGCCCCGTAAAATCTGGCTCTGGGCGGCACGGCTAAAGCCGTGCCCTTCCCAGTTCTCTCGCCTCATGAATAATGCGGGCTAGGTTGCGGAACTGGGCCTTCGCTGATGGCGTACATCTTCGTCGAGCGGAACTCCCGGTGTGACAGTTAGCGGCGGTTCACGAAGGAGATGCCAGGCTTCGCGGTAGCGCTCGTACCGGTTGGACTTGTGTCCGGGCCAGACGCGGATGGAACTCTGCGGGCCGAGCAAGGCGAACGGGATGATGTACCAGGCATCCTTTGGAATGATGTAAGCGGCGAGATAGTCGAAATCGGACGGATGGTATTGCCGTTCCTCTCCTCTATACAACCTGACCACGAAACGGCCGGTTTCTGTGTACATCGCAAGCCGTAAGCGGCTCATGGTGGATTTGACCTGCACGCTAACAAAGCGTCCGCCAAGATCGACGACGAAGTCGTAGGGGGGAGGAATCTCCCCAGGGCTTGGTGAGTTTGAATCCGTGTTCGGTGGCTTTGGTCATGAAGCGAAGCTCGGGCCACTCGCCGCGCTCTTTGGGCTTGCGGATTTCCATACCGGGTGATTTCAATGTTTCCCCATTTCATGCGTGTCCATTTCAATGTGTCCCCCAATAGAAAAGGCGCGGCCGTTGGGCCACGCCTTTGTTTTTTGACTCTATATATTCAGAATAACAAATGGAGGGGGGGCGTACCGCCAAATTTGGCCGATTTATTTTCGGCTTGCTTTCAGCGAGTTAGAGGCGTTTTGTAAATTTTTCCCTCTTGACAAGATTTTCGGCGGGGACGGATTCCGGCTAGGGCGAGGTTCTAATGCCGCGACCGCGCGATTGTTACTGCTGTCGATCCAAGCTTGCTGGTGGAGAGCCGGGCGTCCCCGCCCGGCTGGACGGGCGAGACGCCCGTCCCTCCACCGTATGACTCCTCGCGCGGTCACGGTCCTAGTGCCGCCAGATTTTTTGAGCGGGGTGGGCGCTGTCGCTGGGAGACGGGGCAAGCCCCGTCTCTACGTTTGTTTTGGGCGCGCTGACGGGCGCGGCGTTTGAGGCAACCGGAGTGGCTGTGGCGGGTTCGGGCCTGGAGCCTACTTCGTCGCCGCGGAAGTAACGGCCTTTGGCGGCTCGCATTTCGGGCATGGCGGTGTAGGGCTTGGAGTAGTCGTTATTGGCATTCCAGAAAAGAAAGCCGATGCCGCCTCTTTGTTTCGCTACTTCGACTTGAACTTCAACATACCTGGGCGAGTAAGTCCTGGTGCGCCAGGCAAAGGCTTGCAGCCACGGGCGAATCACCACGCCGCTGGCTCCGGAATTGGTGATGAGCTTGAAGCGGTCCATGGACTCGCCGATGAAATGCTCGGGCGCGTCGCCGGGGTGGGCGATGCCGTCCATGCCGAAGAAGTGCGAGGGATAGATCATGGGCGAGATCACGTCACAGTGTTTGGCCATGGCTACGATGTCCTGCCCGGTGTGCGAAAGATCGACGGGACGCTGCCACGCCATGACTCCGAAGACGTCGAGCGAGAACAGGGCGCCGGTGGGATGGATCTGGGCATAGGCGCGCTGGAG
>JBEKDG010000025.1:0-48580 GCA_050014475.1 Terriglobales bacterium
AAGGTAGTAATTTCAGGGCTTTTTGAGTCAAAAATACTCCTGTAAGTTGTTGAATCTTGGTTCGAGAAAATGCTCGGATTACTAACTTGAGTCATTTTTCCGCAGCCTGTTCAGCCGTGCCGCTCAGAGCCACAAAAATTGCGGGCTTCAGCCCCTGAGGGCCAGACATCATGCAACTGAGGATCATTTTGTGAGACGAGTTGCAGAAATATCCCTGGAAGCCAAGCCCCGGTCAGCGGCCTTCCATCACCACATTGACTTCGCTGCCCTTGCCCGCGCCCAGCAGTTGGTAGGCGGAACCCCGGTTGGCTGCGACTTCCAGAAAACCCATGCTGCCCAGGATTCCGAAGACTTCGCCGGGAGCGCCTTGGTCGTAGGTGGTACACATGCGCGTTGCCTGTGTTTTCGTTCCAATCGCGATCTTGAAGGCGGGCGGCGTGGCTTCGAAAAGTTGGGGCGCGTCCTGCGGCGTGATGTTGGTGATGAGATTGCCAAAGCGATCGACTTTCAGGACGACTCCTCGCAGCGTGCGCTCATCCACCGGCTTGGGGCGGGGCGCGCCAAAGCGGACATAGTCGGCGATCTCTTCGCCAAAGCGATCGGGCTCGATCCCTTTCGCGAGATAAGCCGCGACTGGGGAGAAAATATCGCGCGCGTGGAAGGTGTTGCTGCAGGGCTGCAGAAAATAATGCTCGGCGGTGACGTGGCGGACGGAGATCCGCTCTTCGCGGTCGTAGATCAGAGAAAGCACGCCGTTGTCGGGAGCCACAAACACGTGGCGTTCGCTGGTCAGAATCACCGGCCGTCGCGTCGTCCCCACCCCGGGATCGACGATCACCATGTGCACGGTCCCGGCAGGGAAGTAGGAGTAAGCATGAGAAATGGTCAGTGCGCCATCCAGAATGTCGAACGGCTGCACCCCATGGTTGATGTCGATGATCTGCGCCTCGGGGGCAATCTCGAGGATGACCCCCTTCATGGCGCCGACGAAATGATCGTTGAGTCCGAAATCGGTGGTGAGAGTGATGATCGCGGTGCGTGCCAATCGGTGACCTCGTTGAGCCTGCAAATTTTCAGGAACCCCAACGAAGTATCGGACGTCGCACGATGGCGCGTCAAGGCAGGTGCGTCAGCCACAAAGGACACGAAGGTACAGGAAGGAAGCCGGCAGCCGATTTATACCTTTGGGTTACTTCATGGTGCTGTCGTCAGTCTACTTGCACGTCGCCGGAACCGGTGTGAACGGAAACCACGGGACCGCCGCCGCGCACTTTGCCCACCACACTCTTCCTCGACTCCTGGATGCGGCCCTGGACGGTCGTAGTCACCGGATGGCCCAGCGTGACGGTTCCGGAATTCGAGGAGATGTCAACGTCGAAGGCGGCGTCGGAGGGCACATTCAGGGTGACGTTTCCCGAGCCGGTCCGGACGCTCCACATGTTCTTGGGCGAGCCTTTGCCGCGAATGTCGCCGCTGCCCGCCTCGGCATGAAACCCACCATTGATGCCGTTTACGGTGATGTTGCCGGATCCGGTGCGGATGTCCACATCGCCCGCGCCCATTTCCTCGATGTCGATGTCACCGCTGCCCGCTTTGATCCGCGCGGGACCGGAAAGCTCGCGCCCGCGGACGTTTCCCGAGCCCGTCTGGAAACGCATTTCACCGGTGAGGCGCGCCAGTTGCAAGTCGCCCGACCCGCTTTCGAGATCGATGTTGCCCTTGAGGCCTTCGACCTTCTGATCGCCGCTGCCGGTGTGGGCTCGAATCGCGGTGTTCTCTGGGACGGTGATTTCGTAGTCGAACGAAATGTTGTTGAGGTTGACGTAGTCGATGCGGATGCTGTTGCCGTTCTGGCGAATCGGAGGATGGTTCTGCAACTCCTGCACTTCCGTTTTGTGGTCGCCGCCGAACCAGGAATTGCCCGAGTGGATCTTGGCATGAATCGAGACCGTGCCCGCAGCGCCGTTCCGCACGGTGATGTCGCCGGAGCGAGTGAGCACTTCGAGGTCGACGGGGCCACTGACCTGGAACGAGCGGTCAAAGGTTCCGATGACCGAGGCGAAGCCGGCCCCTGAAGTGGCGACGACGCTGGCCACAACAAAGACCAGCATGCGGAGGGCGTGACTGCGAATTAGAAAAGAGTTAGTCATAGCAATCAGGTCTCAGGTCTTAGGTCTCAGGTTCTGTAATTCAGGTCTTAGGTCTCAGGTGTCGGTCTCAGGTTCGTGCGATTAGTGCTTGGGTTTTTCCTAAGACCTGAGACCTAAGACCTGGTTTCTTACTGCAGCACGACCTGGTCGCCTTCCTTCAGCCCTTGCAGCAACTCGGTCTTGGCGCCGTTCGAGATGCCGATGTTGACGGCGAGTTTCCGCTTGCCTTCCTTGGCTTTGGGATCCGGCACTTCGACCGATGCCTTCTTATCCTTGTCGTAAATGATCGAGCCTTCCGGGATCTGGAGCACGTTCTTGTGCTCTTCGAGAATGATCTCGGCGTTGGCCGTCATCATGGCTTTGAGGACGCCTTCGGGATTGTTGATCGAGACGCGCACCTCGAAAGTAGTGACGTTGTCTTTTTCGACGCCCATGGGAGAGATTTTCGTTACTTTGCCGGTGAAGGTCTTGTCCTTGAACGACTCGACTTTGATCCGCGCGGGTTGTCCCAGATAAACCTTGCCGATATCGCTCTCGTCCACTTTGCCTTTGACGTAAACCTCGCTGGTGTCGCCGAGCGTCATCACCAGAGTCGCCGATGAACCCAGCACCAGGATGGAGCTGACCGCATCGCCAATTTCCACGTCGCGGGAAAGAACGATCCCGTCAAGCGGCGATTCAATCGTGGTGTAACCCAGCTGTTCTTCCAGTTGTTTCAGATTCGCGCGGTCCTGTGCCACCTGCCCCTGGGCCTGACCAATCTTGGCCTGCAAAACCTGCAACTGTGCTTTGGACACATTTTGCTTGTTTAGCGCCATCTCGTAATTCTTCTCCGCGTCGTCGAGCGCGGAAGCGGAAACCACGCCGTCCTTCGCCATGCCCTGGGCGCGCTCATACGCGCGTTTCAGCAGCGGAACGTCAGGGCCCTCGGCGTCCACCTTGGCGCGCTCCAGGTCGGCGCGCGTGCCGTTCAAGCTGGCATTCGAGCCCTCCAATTGCGCGCGGGCCTGGTCCACGCGGGCCTGAATCTCTTCCTTGTCGAGTTCGGCGAGCACTTGGCCCTTCTTAACTTTGTCCCCGTAATCGACATAGAGCTTTTTCACGATGCCGCTGGCCTTGGATTTGATCTCGACCTTGGTGATGGGCTCGATCTTGCCGGTAGCCACCACGCTTTTCGCAAGGTCTCCCTTTTCGACCTTGGCGAGCTTCGAGGGATCGATCTTGGTGCCGCCGCTGGTGGCTGCGATCAGCACGCCGGCAACCAGCAGAACCAGAACGGCGGCTATCGAGCCGTAGATGATTCGTTTACGCCGCTTCTTCTTGCCATTGCCGTTGCCTTCCACGACCGCCTCCTGCTTGATTTCAAATCTTAGAACCGGCATTCACCTGTTGTTACGGGAAAAACATCGGAATAGTTCCTCAAAAAATTCTCGGGTTTCGTTTCAGTATCGCTGTAGAGACGCGGCTTGCCGCGTCGCTACAGGAAATCAGATGCCAGCTCCGCCGCCCTATATGTACTTAGACCGCCGGGCAACGAAAAAGAAAACGATCAGTTTAGGATAACAATCAAGGAATCAATTCCAATTGTACCGCCAGCGAGTTCCAAAAGCCCGCGATCGTGCTCCAGCAATTCTCATCTCCTCAACCATTATCCCTTTGGAATGTTAGAATTAGAGTTCCATGATTGCATCCGTGCTGCTGCGGGTGTTCGTTGTCCTGCTCCTGGTGGCGGTCAATGCCTTCTTTGCCGCGGCCGAGTTCGCGCTCGTCAGCGTGCGCGAAACCCGCATCCAGCAGCTGATCGAAGCCCACCGCGTGGGCGCCCGCACCGTCCTCAAACTTCACCAGCAACTCAGCCGCGTAGTGAACGGCGTGCAATTGGGAATTACCGTTACCAGTCTGACTCTGGGCTGGCTGGGCGAGCCGGTTCTGGCGCGACTGTTTGAAGGCTGGATCGGAAGCGTGCCGTACGCGGCGATCTACGCTCATGCCATCGCCGTGGCGGTGGCGTTTGTGATGATCACCAGCCTGCACGTGATCCTCGGCGAACTGGTTCCCAAGTCGCTCGCGTTGCAACGGGCCGAGCGGGTGGCACTCGCAGTCGCCGCGCCCATGGACGTTTTCCTCACCGTCACCGGGCCCCTGACGATTGGCATGAGCCGCGTGGCTGGTTTTGTTCTGCGCGCTTTCGGGACACGCGAGATCCGGCACGGTTCGGTGCACTCTCCCGACGAACTCAAGCTGATCGTAACCAACGCCCACCATTCGGGACAGCTTTCTCCCGCCCAGGAAGAGATGCTGCTGAATGCGCTCGAACTGGACAATATTACCGCGCGCCAAGTGATGGTGCCGCGGACCAGAATTTTTTCGTTGCCCTCCGACCTCAACATGGACGAAGCGCTGTCGCGCGTGGTCGAAGAGCAACATTCGCGTGTCCCAGTGTATGATCCGCAGCGCGGTCCCGAACATATTATCGGCGTGCTTTACGCCAAGGACTTGATGCGTTGGACGCGGCTGCGCCTCGGCCCCATCGCTGCTCCTCCCGCTGCCATGCGCATTGCCCAGATGAAGATCGGCCAGGTCATGCACGATGTGCTGGTGGTGCCCGAAACCAAGTCATTGCTGGACCTGCTCGGTGAATTTCAGCACCACAAGCGGCACTTGGCGGTTGTGGTCGACGAATTCGGCTCCACGGCAGGAGTGGTTAGCGTCGAAGACGTGCTGGAGCAACTGGTCGGCGAACTGGAAGACGAATTCGACGTCGCCTCCGCGCAGCCGGTGGTTACCGACGCGAATGCGCCTCTCGTGCTCGATGGAGCGATCAACATTCGCGACCTCGAAGCCCAGCACGAACTGAAACTTCCACAGGACGAAGGCTTCGAAACGCTCGCCGGCTTTGTACTGTCACGCTTGCAGAAGATGCCCACGGGCGGCGAGGCGTTCGATTATGAAGGGCGGCGTTTTGTCGTCGAAAAAATGGACGGCCATCGCATCGCCACCGTTAGGATCGAGCCCGTGCCCGCGCCCCCGGCATCGGTGGCCCCGGCGTCGGCGGCTTCTGTGCAGCGGGCCGGAGACTAATGTAAGTTCCGCAAATTCGCAATACAAGTATGAATTGTCATCCTGAGCGAAGCGAAGGACTTATGCATTGCGCAGTCGACTACATAGGTCCTTCGCTTCGCTCAGGATGACAGTGTGGATTTATGCCACGAACTTGCGGGACACGAAACCGGAAGCCCGTGATACAAGTGAGCCTCGTATCAGGGCATCGCTTTAGCGATGCCGAAAGTTCTATCAGATTGACGCCCCTTTAGGGGCTGGGCACTTATGCCGCGCTACCTACTCTCCCGCGTCCTCTACACCCTGCCAGTCATCTGGCTCGTCGTCTCCACTGTCTTCCTGCTGATCCACTTCGTCCCCGGCGATCCCATTCAGCAAATGCTGGGAGAGGGCGCGGCAGCCGGCGACATCCAGGCCGCGCGCCACGCCTATGGCCTCGATGTCCCGCTAGGACAGCAATACCTGAATTACTGGCGAGGCGTGCTCCACGGAGATCTAGGCAAGTCGCTGCGCTTCAACCAGGGAGTAACAAGTCTGATCGCGCAGCGTTATCCGTTTACCTTGCAGCTCACCCTGGCGTCATTATTCGTGGCGATTGTGCTCGCCATTCCCGCAGGCGTGCGCTCGGCGCAGCGGCGCAACCTGTGGGACGACCGTCTGCTGAGCGTGGTCAGCCTGTTCGGGCTGTCGTTTCCAAACTTCGCGCTGGGGCCGGTGCTGATCTTGTTCTTCGCGGTGAAGCTGGGATGGCTCCCCGTCTCCGGTTCCGGCACCTTAGCCCATCTCGTGCTCCCCGCAATTACCATGGGTGGAGCGCTGGCCGCAATCCTGACCCGCATGGTGCGCACCTCCATGCTGGAAGAGTTGGGCCAAGACTACATTCGCACCGCGCGCGCCAAAGGCTTGCCCGAGCGCACAGTCGTCTATCGTCACGCCCTGCGCAACGCCATGATCCCAATCCTAACCGTCCTCGGATTACAGTTCGGCGCACTGCTCGCCGGCACGATTGTGACCGAAACAATATTCTCCTGGCCCGGAATCGGACGCCTCACAATCCAAGCCATCGCCAACCGCGACTACTACCTGGTGCAGGGATGCATTCTGGCGATTGGCTTGACTTACGTCGCCGTGAACTTCCTGACCGACTTGCTGTACTCGGCGGTGAATCCGAGGATACGGCAATGAAGAAGATGTTCTGGATTCCCTTGCGTCCTCTGCGGCTTCTCTTTGCGCTCTTTGCGGTTATCGGTTTTTGAAAGAATGTCCACCCTCGCCATCTCGCTCCCCCGCATCGCCCGCCACAATCCGTTGGCGGCTGTGGGAGCCGTGTTGGTTACCATCTTCGTGTTCTCCGCGATTTTCGCGCCCTGGATTGCCCCGCAAGACCCCGCGCACATCAATCTGCCTCGCCGCTTGCAAACGCCCTCGGCGCAGCATTGGTGCGGCACCGATGAACTCGGACGCGACATCCTCTCCCGCCTGATCTGGGGAGCGCGAATTTCGCTGTTCGTCGGCAGCAGCGTGGTGGCGTGTTCGCTGCTGCTCGGCCTCATCATCGGCAGTCTTGCCGGATACTACGGCGGAGGCATCGACCGCTTCGTCAACGTCGTGTTGATGAATGCGTTTCTTTCGTTCCCGGGCATTCTCATCGCGATCGCCTTCGTGGCCTTCCGCGGACCCGGCATTTTCAACCTCGTTCTTGCCCTGTCTCTCGGAGGATGGGTCGGCTACGCCCGCCTGGTGCGCGCGCAGGTGCTGGCCGTGCGCGAACGCGAATTTGTCGAAGCGGCGCGAGCGCTGGGCGCCGGAGATCTCCACATTATTACCCGGCACATCCTGCCCAACATTATTCAGCCCGTCATTGTGCAGGGGGCCATCGGGATGGCGGGCGCGGTTCTGGCCGAAGCGACAATGAGTTTCTTGGGATTAGGCGTGCCGCCGCCAACCGCGAGTTGGGGATCGATGCTGAACGACGCCCGCTCGCACCTCTTCGACGCTCCTCATCTGGTGCTCTTTCCAGCGGTGACGGTGATGTTCGCGGTCCTGGCCTTCAATTTTATCGGCGATGCGCTGCGCGACCTTCTGGACCCAAGATCCCGGATTGAGGCCGGGTTGTAGCTCGTGGCCTCAATCACACTTGTCATCCTGAGCGAAGCGAAGGGCCTATGTATTTTAATCCGCCCAATACACAGGTCTTTCGCTTCGCTCAAGATGACAACCCTTATGACGGCTTTACCTATCCGTAACAGTCAAAACCTGGATGTCCGCCAATTGTTCTCCCGCTGATAACTTTTCCCCCTTTTCCACGTCCAATTCAAGGACAGCAGATTGCGGAACTTTTTCCAGGGCTGATTCGTATCAATAGACGTTAAGGCTGGTTCGTATGAATAGACATATGGAACTGAAATTTCAAGTCGAATGCTTGCAGGATGTGGCGGTCGTGAGCTGCTCGGGACGCATGGTGCGCGGCTCAGCGCTCGACGAGTTCCGGCGCCGGATCGAGCAACTCGAACGTGTCCGTGTGCTGGTGCTTGATGTTTCGGAAGTCGAGCAACTGGATGCGGGCGGGTTGGGAACCCTGCTGCAGGTGCGCCGTTGGGCGACGCGCAACTCGGCGAAGATGAAGCTGGTGAACCCGCCGGTTTTCTTTCGCAGGCTGCTGGAGGCGACGCATCTCACTTCGGTGTTTGAGATTTCTTCCCTGAAAGAAGCAATCTGCATCTTGCGGTCGCCGGAACGTCCTCCTCGCTTCGCGGTCGCCTAAGCAAGCCCGCCACATGGGCGCGATGCTTTATAATTCGCGCCCATGAAGCCGCCCTCCCACCTTACACGTAGGGACAGCCGCCCCGGCTATCCAGCCGAGCGCAGCTCGACAGCGTGTAGCCCCTCCTGATGACCCAACTCGCCCGCAAATTGCGCGTCACCGATTATTTTTCCCTCGGCTGGGGAACGATGGTGGGCGTGGGCTGGCTGGTCGTCATGGACGATTGGCTGCTGCGCGGCGGCCCGCTGGGCGGCATTCTTGGTTTCGCGATTGGCGGCATTCTGCTGCTGCCCATCGGCTATGTGTACGGCAAGTTGGTGATGGCCATGCCCGACGCATCGGGCGAGGTGGCCTACACCGCGAAAGTTTTCCCGCGGCCGGTCAGCTTCTTTACCGGATGGATGATGCTGCTGGCATATTTCATTGTCTGTCCGTGGGAAGCCGTGGCCGTGGGACGCATCGCCGGTTACATTTTTCCCGGGCTCGATTCCATCGAGTTATACCGCGTGGCGGGAAAGCCGGTTTACTTGCCGCACCTGGCCATCGGGCTCGCGCTGACCGCATTGGTGACGGTGGTCAACTATCGTGGCATCCGGCTGAGCGCCACCTTTCAAAACTGGAGCACGTTCGGCACGCTTGCGCTTTTCGTGGTCTTCGTCGCCGTGGGCGTCACGCGCGGATCGCCGGCCAATTTCTCGCCTTTGTTCACGCACACTCCGTTCGTCTCTATTTTGCTGGTGCTGCAGATCGTCCCTTACTACATGACGGGATATGAATCGGTGACCAAGGCTGCCGAGGAAGCCAATCCTCAATTTCGCGCCCGGGGATTCTCTCGCGCCATCTTTGCGGCGATCGTCGTCGGCGCCGTGTTCTACATCATTGTGATTGCGGCGGTGGGCTTCGTGGCGCCGTGGCGTCCGCTCACCGGCGAGCCCTTCATGACTGCGGTCGCTTTCGAGCATGCCGTCGGCTCGCGCTGGATCGTGAGCATCATCCTGAGTGCTGCGTTGCTTTCGCTATTCAAGGTATTCAACGGAAATTTTATCGCCGCCAGCCGCTTGTTGTTTGCCATGGGGCGGCGCGGGCTGGTGGATGCGCGACTGGCCAGCGTGCATCCACAGAATCAGACACCGGCCGCGGCCGTCGTCTGGGTCGGGATCGCTACGGCTGCGTGCATGTTTCTAGGGAGCGCGATTCTGGTTCCGATCTCTGAGGTCGGATCGGTCGCTTCCGCTACCGGATGGTTCGCGGTTTGCGCTGCCTATCTCTGGATGCGGCCCCGGGTCGCCGACCGCTTGATCGCTCTGCTGGGTGCATTGGTTGGTTTGGCGATGGTGCTGATGAAGTTTCTCCCATTTGTGCCAGGCCACTTTTCCATCTGGGAGTGGCTCGTGCTCGGACTCTGGATTATCCTCGGCACCTTGATTGGCCGTCCGCGCGGCGGACAGCTTGCTACCGGCCACGTACCGTAGGTTTCAGTCGCAGGAATATTTCGCCACGATGCAGTAGGAGTAAAGCCAACAGCTAAGAGCCAAGAGCTAACAGCGGAGAGCCGACAGCCGCTTTACGGTTTGACGGTCTCCGCGCCTGCTTCCGCACGCTTCGCTTCCGTGCGATTGCCCGGCACGACGTGCGGCTCGGCCAGCGTGCCGGTGAGCGTCCACGATTGCTCGTCACCACGCGTCAACACGAAGTCGAAACCGCTGGCCGGAGAAGCCGTTCCGCTCACCTGGTAAATGCCGTCGCGCGATTCCAGTCTGCCTGCGGAAAGTTCCCAAGCGCCTTTTTTCAGGTGCAGTTCTCCGGCGAAGCGGTGCACCGGCAGAGGCGCGGGCGAGCCCGGAATTTCAATATGTCGCAGGCTGCCGTTGCGCATCACAAACTGCAGCTTGCCGTCGGAGCGCGCCAGCAGCTCACGAAAGCTGTCTCCGGATCCTTCCAGGTCGAACTTACCGTCAGCCGTTCCGGCAATCCAGTCATCGTTCATCAACGTGCCCACCTGCGCCAGCGAAATATCTTGCAAGGCGCCGGTGCCGTGGTAGCGCACGGGCTGAGTGGACGCATCGTGATTCGACACATCAATGGTCCAGTTTCCCCGATGCGTGCCCTGCAGCAGTTGTCCGCGCAGAGCAGTCAGCGTGATCTTGCCTCGATCCACTTCCACTCGCGTCGCGACTTGGGTAACGAGCGCCTTCTTCAATTCGAACCGGCCGGCATGCAGGTGGCCGCGCGCCTGAATCGCGAGCAGTGGCGAAGGGCCCTGCGGCGCGTTGGAATTGGAACTGGAATTCAAGATGCGGTACCAGGGACGCTTGGCCGGATGCGGCGTGAACCATTCGGCGAGATCTCCGGTCGAAAGTTGGTCGGCTGTGAGATCGAACTGAAACACACAGTTTGGAGCGACGCCCGGAGCAGCGCCTGGAGCCGCGCAATGACGAGGCGCTGTAATCCCGCCGCTCCAATGAGTGCTTCCGGTGCGAGCGGAAATTTTCTGCATCGACACCGCGTCCGGAGCGAGAGACATGGTTGCCGAGCTAATCTCAATCGGCGTGTTCAGGCCGTGCATCTCGGCGCGCACGTTGCGCAGTTGAGCGGTCCCAACGGCGGCGGGAGCTGCAAATCCCTGCCACGGTCCAGAGACGCTCACATCCAACTTGGCCTCGCCTTCCGCCGCCGGACGCGCCACCGGCAAGCCCAGAACGTTCTCCAGACGAAGCAGGTCTTTCAGTTCCACGTCGCCGCGCAGAAAAAAACGATAACTGGCAATGGACATCCACCCCCCGGCGTTCACCGGCGCGGAAGCGTTCATCGCCAGTGCGAGTGGCCCAATCCGCAGGTGAGTCTCAGCGGGCTCCTGATCCTTTTCTTGTTCTTGTGTCCTCGAGTGACCGGGTCTGCCCCGCTGCGAATCGGCGGCTGGCATGGTCCGTGAAACCAGGGCCAGTGGAATCGTGCCGAAGGCAACCTCATCCTTTCCCCCGTTCGACGAGAGGCGCACGTTGGTCGCCGAGCCACTCCCGCTCCATGGCTCCAATAAGGCGTGGTGCGCGTGCTCAGAGATGTTAGTCACGTTGCGCGTGGCGCGGAACTCCGCATTCAGCAATCCACTCGCAGTGAGATCGCCGGGGATCTGCTTTTTCGCCTGCCGCAGCAATCGAACCACGGAGGTCAGGGGCACCTTCTCGGCCTCAAGCGTCAGATCGTAGGTGGGTAGTTGTGCGATCAGTGCAAGCGTTCCGCGCAGGCGGAGGGTCCCGCCGCTTACCGGCGATTCGCACAGCAGGCCGGCAAGTGTGCTGGTGACCGCGTTGTATTGTCCCGAGCAACCGGTTGCCATGCGCACGTTCTCGCTGCCAACAATGTCGTAGCGATGGAAACCTTCGATGGCAGTCTCGCTCTCGATCCGCAGCGCTTCCGGAGTACCGGATAACTTCGCCGTGAAATTCACTCCTCCGCGCCATCCCCGGTCTTTTCCGCTCAGCAACTTGGTGATCTGTCCGAGTTGCCCTTTCTGCCATTGCACGGTGAGCTGGACCGGGGTCAACGACAAACTCGCAGCGCGCTGCCACGTGGCGTTGATCTGGAGCAACCCGGTATCGGTGAGATTAAAATCCGTGCGCACGGGCTCGGCCTTTATACGCGCGCTCCAGGAATTTTCCGAATCCTGCCAAAGCGCCACGTCGGCATCCATAAGCGCATAGGACTTCTTCGTCTGTCCCAGCTTGAAATTGATGCGGGCATGGCCGGCTTCGAGGTAGGGGAATGCCGGGCGGCGCTCGGAAGCGGGTTTCTCGGTCGGAGCCGCGGGAATTTGCGCGTTGCGCTCGAGCAGGCTCGCCAGGTTCCAGCGGCCTTGGTTGCTGCGCACCAGGTTGATGCTGGGCTCGGTTGCGCTCAGGGTGGCAATCTCGAGCCGCCCGCGGAGCAGGGAGCGAAACCGGATCGCAGCGGAAACTTCCTGCGCGCGGATCATCGGCTCCGCGCTAAATGAGGGATCGTCGTAGATGACGAGCCCCTCAAGATCGAAACCCGGCCGCGGCAGAAGCCGCAAACGCACGTTATCGAGCGCCACCCTGCGGCCCAGAGCGCTTCCGATGGAACTGGCAATCCGGTTTCGCAAGTGGTACACGGCGGGCCGGAACAGAAACAGAATCAGCAGGAGAGCCGCGACCGCAGCCACCCCGCGCCTGGAACGCAGAAAGTTCACCGCACGATCCTGAGGGTCCGCGACCAGCGCGTTTCATCAAAGAAGTGAAGGATGATATGCGCCAGGAATCCCAGCCGGTCGCCCGCGCTGCGCATCTGGTACTGGTCGGCCGGGGTGACAAATGACCAGTAGATGAACATGGGACGGCCGATCACGTTCTTCCGCGGAATAAAGCCCCAGTAACGGCTGTCTTTGCTCACGTCGCGATTGTCGCCCATCGCAAAGTAGCTGTCCGGGGGCACGACGACGTCGTCGCCTTGTATATGGGAGGACAGAGTGAGTTGCCAGCCCTGGCTTGTCACCCCGTACATCTCCGACGGAGGCACGGCAGGAAAATTGTCCCGGTAGGGATCGTAATTCGCCACCTTGTGCCGGACGTACGGCTCAACCAACTTCTCGCCGTTGCGGTACACCGCACCATCGCGCAGATGAATGCGGTCGCCCGGGACGCCCACGATCCGCTTCACCACGAACAGACCTTGCTCCTCCGGCGACAGGAACACAACAATGTCGTTGCGGCGGACATCGCGATAGGGCATCAGTGGCCCCATCCAATGCGTCGGCGCGGCGAACTGCTCCCGGTTCACGAATACGTGGTCCCCGATGAGCATCGTGTCCTCCATCGAACTGGAGGGAATCTCAAACGCCTGCAGAACAAACGTGATGATGAACAGGCCGGTGACCAGCACTCCCGCCAGCGACGCCAGGAATTCCACCGTAGTCTCGCGCGGCTTTTCGTCCACAATGACTTCTTTTTCTTTCTTTGGCACGTTCGGTACCCGTTTCAGAAAATTTCTTTTCAGCGCACCAGCCTGAGGGTCCGCGACCAGCGCGTTTCATCAAAGAAGTGAATGATGATATGCGCCAGGAATCCCAGCCGATCGCCCGCGCTGCGCATCTGGTACTGGTCGGCCGGAGTTACAAACGACCAGTAGATGAACATAGGACGCCCAATCACGTTCTTCCTCGGAATGAAGCCCCAGTAACGGCTGTCGTAACTCACGTCGCGGTTGTCGCCCATGGCAAAGTAGCTGTCCGGGGGCACAACGATGTCACCGCCCTGCAGATGCGAGGGCAGTTCCTGCTGCCATTTTTCGTTTCTTACCCCGTACACTTCCGAAGGCTGCACGGCAGGAAAATTATCCCGATAGGGGTTGTAATCCGCCAGCTTGTGCTGCACGTACGGCTCAACCAGCTTTTCGCCGTTGCGATAGACGGCGCCATCGCGCAAGTGGAGGCGATCGCCGGGAACGCCCATGATCCGTTTCACGACGAACAGACCTTGTTCCTCCGGCGACAGGAACACCACGATATCGTTGTGGCGGATATCGCGATAGGGCATCAGTGGCCCCATCCAACGCGTTGGCGGCGCGAACTGCTCCCGGTTCACGAAGACGTGGTCGCCGATGAGCATCGTGTCCTCCATGGAACTGGAGGGAATCTCAAACGCCTGCAGCACAAACGTAATGATGAACAGGCCGGTGACCAGCACTCCCGCCAGCGACGCCAGGAATTCCACCGTCGTCTCGCGCGGCTTCTCGTCCACCGGCTTTTCGCTAACAACGACTTCTTCTTTTTCTTTTTTTGGCACGTTTGCCATCCGTTCAAGAGGATTTCTTCTCAGCGAACTTCATCGGCGAATCTTCATCAGCGCACTAGCCTGAAAGTTCGTTCCCAGCGCGTTATCTGGAACACATGAGTGACCGCGTAGGCGAGGTGATAAAGTCTATCACCCACGGTTGGCGATCCGGGAAGATCGTTGTTCAAACTGTCCGAAGACCAGTAAATCAAAAGCGGGCGTCCGACGATATTTTCGCGCGGCACGAATCCCCAGTACCGGCTGTCCTGGCTGTCATCGCGATTGTCACCCATAACAAAATAGTAGCCCTCGGGGATAATCAACTGGTGGTCTTCCACCAGCTTCGGCATTTCTTTCCACCATTTTGCATCCACTCCGTAGTCGGGAGAATCGGTGCGCGGAAAATCGTCGCGATAGGGATTGCGCAGCGCGGCGATGTGCTGCGCGTAGGGCTCCCGCACCGGAGCGCCGTTGATGTAGACGCGCTTGTCGATCAGGCGCAGGCGATCTCCGGGCAAGGCCACCACTCGCTTCACGAAGTCCTGCGCGGGATTCACAGGATAATGGAAGACGATGATGTCACCGCGCCGGACGTTGCGATATGGCAATAGACGGTTCCACCCCGCGCTGCCGCCGTAGCAAAACTTATCCACCAGCAGGTAATCGCCAATCAGCAGCGTTTGCTCCATGGATTCCGAGGGGATGGTGAACGCCTGCAGGAGGAAGGTAACCACAAAAACGGCGATCACGACCGTTCCCGCGACCGATTGAATGGTCGCGGGCCAATCACCGGCGGAAATCTTTTCGCTCCAGGACATAATTCTTCCGTAGAGACGGGGCTTGCCCCGTCTCCTACGTGCCGCGCTCCAATGTTGCGTTCGGTCCGAGACGCGGCAAGCCGCGTCTCTACGGGAAATCGGACGCGCTATGCCGCGCCGCCGTCCTTCCCAGCGTTGGGATGCTGTGCGCCAGGCAAAGTGGCCAGATGCTCCAGCACCTGCCGCGCCGCTTCCTGTTCAGCTCGTTTCTTGGTTGCGCCCTGTGCGCGCCCCACGAATTGCCCCATCGCAGGCTCCGGCAATCTCACCTCGATCGTAAAGGTCTTCTTGTGTTCAGGCCCTTCCTCCTTGACGAGCGCGTAAACCGGCTGCGGTCCTCCTCTGGCTTGCAGGGCTTCCTGCAACGCGGACTTGAAATCCATCACCGGAATGGCGCTGGTCTCCAGTTTCATGTGCGCCAGTTCCGGCTCCACGATCACGCGCACAATAAAGTCTCGCGCCACTGGCCACCCGCCGTCGAGATAGAGCGCGGCCAGGATCGCTTCCAGCGCGTCCACCTGCAGGCTTGCCTTGTTGCGGCCGCCGCTTTTTTCTTCGCCACGGCCGAGCCGCATGTAATGACCAATCTCAAGTTGCTCGGCCACCCGCAGCAGATGCCGTTGCCCGACCAGATGTGCGCGCAGCTTCGAAAGATGCCCTTCCTGGAATTCGGGGAAGCGGTGGAACAGCGCCTCGCTGGTGGCTAGCCCGAGCACGGCGTCTCCCAGAAACTCGAGCATTTCGTTATCACCGCTGGACGAACCGCCGCCAGACGAACCTCTGCCCGCGCCCAGCGCCTCCACCTCGCGCGCTTGCGAGCTGTGGGTAAGCGCCTGCTCGAGCCGTTCCCGGCGCTGGAAGTGGTGACCCAGGCTTTCTTCCAGCGCCATGATTTCGCGTGACTTCATCAGTAAGAGGGCCAATGATCCTTCGGCCCATGGCAGGCTGCCGGAAACGCCGGCTTCGTATCAGGGCATCGCTTTAGCGATGCCGCAATCTTACGAAATCAGACGCCCCTTTAGGGGCTGAGCATCCCCTTTTTCTCCGCACCCTGCCCGCGGTTAGTTCTTCGGGGGGCTCTGCGGTTGGGCCGGGGCCGCGCCTCCGGTGAGCTGTTGCAAGCGGTCGCGTTCCCGACGCGCCGGGGTTCCGATCACGGTGTTGTCCTGCGTCAGTTCCACGGCGCGGTTCGCCACCTTGAGCGCCTCCGGATATTTTTGCTCCTTATCGAGCGTCAGCGCCAGACGGAGAATGACCACTGGATCCGGGTTGCTCGGGAAAGCGTCGATGGACTTCTGCAGATTCTCCTGCGCTGCCGGGAAATTGTCTTTCTTGAACTCGATGGTACCGAGAATCGAATACGCGTTGGAGCGCAGCAGCGACTTGTAGGCGTCGATCTTCTCCTGCGGCGTGCCCGTCGGGACTTGGACGTCGGTGTCCACGGTCTGCGTGGCCTTCTTTGCCATCGCGATCGCTTCGCCGTAGCGCTGATCTTTGTCGATGTCCGAGTCGCGCGTTCTCTCGGCGATCACCTCGGCGACGATTACCAGAGCCTCGGGATCGTCCCCGTCAAAGCTGAGCACTTTGTGGCCCATGGCCTCGGTTTTCTCGGCGTTGTTGGCATTCTGGTAGAGGCGCATCGCGTTCTTATAGAGCAGCACGCGAAGTTCACTGTCGGGGAACTTGGTGGCAAAATCGTCAGACGCCTTCTCCAGCGCGGCAGCGTCGGGGCTTGCCGCGGCCGCCTTCCAGGCATCGAACTCCGGCTGGGTCTTGGCTTGCGGAGGACGCTTTCCCGCTGGGGCCGCCGTGGCGCCTGGAGTTGTACCCTGCGTTGGCGCCGCCTGTCCGCTGTTCTGGGCCTCGGCCCAAACCGCGACACTCATTATCATCCCCAGACTCACTATCCCTAGAATGACTGCTGCTCGCTTCATGCTGTCTCCCGTACCGCAAAATTTCAAACGTCTTTCGAAGTCTCAAAGATACCCATGATATCTCAGGCGTTCGCGCAGTGTCCCGCAAGTTCGCGGCATAAATCCATACTGTCATCCTGAGCGAAGCGAAGGACCTATATGTATTTGAATTCGCAATGCACAGGTCCTTCGGAACACGACACCAGCGCCTGCAAAGTAAAACCCCTACAACCCTGAAACCCTTTTTACTCCGGCTGCTTCGCCACTGGAGGTTCATACGGCTGCTCCAGGCCCCGTTGCGCCGCCAGTTTCGCTTCCGGAAGCGTTCCGCCGGCCGCATCCAGTGCCGCCCGATACTGATCCAGCGCGGCGAACCGATCCTCCCTCAAATCAAAAATGCGGCCCAGATAAATATGCGACCAGGCGATCACCTTGGGCTCATGCGCCGTCTGCAACGCTTGTTCAAAGTATTTGCGCGCCCCATCCATGTCACGATTCGCGGTGGCGACCTCCGCCAAAATAAATAGCGCACGTCCCGAATCTTCTTCCTGCTCGTCGATCGCCTGCTGCGCCAGTTTCTGCGCGGTTTCCGGATCGCCCGCCGCGAGCCGCCGCTCCGCGTTCAGCAGGAGGTGCTCGTTCCGGCGACCAGCCAGGTGCAGCAGTTCCGGCGCCGCCTCGCCCGCGAACTGGATCTGGGATGCCCGCTTCATTTCTTTGCCGGCGTCAATCGAGCCGACCAGGTCCGCATACGCATTGCGCATGCCCGCCGGATCTCTTTCGAACTTGCCCAGCGCGTCGTAAAAATACCGCGTCAGCACGTACCCTTCCTTGTCGGCTTCGTCGATGCCACGGGCTCGCTCCGCCTCCGGAACTTTGGTCAATCGCTCTTCAATCGCCCGCACCAGGCATTCGGTCACCAGCAGCGAAATGTTGCTCTTGAAAGCTTCATCCATGGGAGCGATCTTCACGTCGTCGAGCAACGGTTCGAGGCGCTTGAACGAGCCGCCGTTTTTCATCGCCAGCGGATCCAGAAGATAATGCAGATACGTATGCCGAATCTGCTGCATCTTGATCGCCGTGCCCGAGGTCGGTGAAATGACGACGTAGTAATCCGACGCGTAGTTGCGCGCGTTGGTCTGGCCGGGCGCGCCCATCGCATCCAGATAGACGGTGAACTGGCGTCCCAGGTAGCCCGACGATGGCAGCTTCAGATAGATCTCGGTGTCGAACGTCATCTTCGCCAGCGGATCGTGATAGATCTCGGTCAATTCCGTATAACGCGCGCGGTGCCGCTCCCAGATGGCGTGCAAGCCGATCTTCTGGTAGAAGGCCTGCATCAGCGGCACGATGTCGGCTACCACTCCGGCATCGGGCGGCAGCTCCGTCTGCTTCACTTTCAGCGTGAAGGTCGGTGGTTCCTCCAGATAGAGCGCCAGCGATACATAGTGAGACAGGTCGCGCGCGGGCTCCGGCGCCTGGTGCTGGCGGTAGAACAAGCACATCGGACCTACCACGTCCTGAGCTCCGGCGGTATTCTCCACCGCCTTGGCAACCTCCGACCGGATCTGCGTCCGCAGCGGGTCGGAAGCATTCAGCTCCTGGTCATAGCCGCACGTGTTGATGGCGGTCAGCACCGTGAAAAGTGTCTCGCTGGTTTCCAGAGACACCTGCGGCCTGTTGTCCTGCGCCAAGCTGGACGTCACTGCCAGCACGACCGCCAGGCTCAGAGCGAACGCCAGCCGAACGCGTTGTCCCAGGAAACCGCCTTTAATCTCAGGCATAAATGGAGGAGCTAGAAAATAGTGTACGAACTGGTCAATTCGCGGTCAAACCGACAGTACCGAAGATGTACTGAAAATGTGCGAGGGATTGTGCGACTTCAGAATCACGTAGGCCCGGACGCCCTCGTCCGGGCAGGCGAGCGAAGCTCGCCGGTTGCCTGGGGTTTCGTATCAGGGCGTCGCTTCAGCGATGCCGAAGCCTTTCGAAATCAGATACCCCTTTAGGGGCTGGGCATCGACAATCGACTTCTTCTGCTACCCCTTGACGCTAATCTTGGAAAACGACAGCACCGCTGTTCCTGCCGTCGGCCGTCCCATCGAAAGCGCCGGGTGGAAGGTCGTGAAAATCAGCAAGTTCTTCAACTGCGGCAGCACCGCCTTGGCATCGTCCGGTTGCGACAGGATGCGGTAATCCTCCACTCGGCCATTGGCATCCACGTAGGCTTCAATCACCAACGCATCATCGCCCATATTGCCGAGCGATGTGCCGAAGGCCGACTGTTCGAGCTGAGGCCCGGTGTACAGCATCAGCGGAACGTCTCCGCTGCTCGCCCGCAGTTGTGCCGGCAAGGCAAAGAAGCCCAGCAGCAGTCCGAAAAACAACACCGCGCTGACCAGCCCCGCCGTGGCCGGAACCATGAAAGCGTTGAGCGCATTTTCCAGCCTCACCAGCACACCTTCAAACCGGGGATGGCGGGCCTGTGCGGCCTCGTGCGAAATCGCAACCCGCAACTTCAACGCCAGGTCGGCCGGAGCCTTCTTCGGACCCAGACTGGCAAGCAAATGTTGCGTGCGCTGCATCGCGGCATATTCCCGCGCGCAACCGGCGCACTGTTCTACATGGCGCGTGACCGCGCGCATCTCCGACCCGCTCACCTGGCCGTCGAGATACGGCGAGAACAACTTCTTGATCTCAGCGCAGTTCATGGCGTCACCTCAACCTCTCTGCCACCACGCGAACCCTCCCGCGAACTCTGGGTTGCGCCGTTCTGCCGCTCGTCGGCAGGAGCGAGCAGCCCTAACTCCGGACCCACCTCTCGGATATATGCCGTCAATTTCTTGCGCAGCGCGTTGCGTCCGCGCGTGATGCGTGACTTCACCGTTCCCAGCGAAATCGCCAAAACTTCCGCGATCTCCTCGTACGACATTTCTTCCAGATCGCGCAGGATCAACGCGGTCCGATACGGTTCAGGCACCTGTTGCAGCGCCTGCTCCACGGCTGCGCGCACTTCGGTGTGCGCAAACTTTTCAAACGGTGACTTGCCCGGATCGACCAGTCGCTCTTCTCCGGAATATTCGTATTCCCCCGCTGCGGTGGGATCAATCGGCGTTTCCTGTGCCTTGTGCCGGAACCACCAGCGCCGGCGATTGGCCGCCTCGTGCAGCGCGATCTGGTAAATCCACGTCTTCAGGCTGGACTCGCCGTGGAAATGTTTCATCCCGCGAAAGACTTTCAGAAACACGTCTTGAGTAGTGTCCGCCGCGTCCGACGGATCGTTCACGATGCGATAGATGAGCCCGTAGATCGGCTGGTGAAATTCGCCGATCAACCATGAGTAGGCCTCTTCCGAACCCGCCTTCAGTTCAGCAATGACGGCGGATTCCTCCGTTCGGGCCCCGATAGCGCTGGCAAGATCGCCCAATATAGTAGCTCCCGCCATGACGGCGTTGCCCCAATTATAGAGTCACTCGAGCCCCAGGCGGGAATCTTAATTCTTGCCGAAAACCACTCCGGACGATCTTTCCCGCTTATTTACTTAGACTCCGAAGCGGTCCCCAGAGTTCCAGTCGTAAGCCCAGTATTTGCAACACAAATTGGCAGCAAGTCCTCGCGCAGGGACGGGTGTGTGTAGGGAAAGGCGCCCTGGCGAGCGTGCCATGAGCAAGCGCCGACCTCGTCACTTCGTCGGCGCAGCACTCGGCGCAGCGTCCGTGGTTGTCGCCGGCGGCTTTGGTTTCGTCGCTTTCTTTTTCGCCGGCTTCTTCGCAGGCTCGGTGTCATCCACAATAATCTTCTTCGGGGGCGGAGGGGGCGCAGCGGACAGCGTCTTGACCTGCGCCCGCAAACGCGTCAACTCATCTTCCTTGCTGGCGGCCAGTTTCTGCATGCGCTCGCCAAACGCGCGACGCGCGCTCTCCAGTCCGTTCATGTCGTTGCCCAGGCTCTGAAACTCATCTTTCGACCCGAACGCTCCCGCCGACTCCACCACCGAACCAAAGTAGTCATACAGCACAACCAGGTTGCGGTAGAGCTTGAAACTCGCTCCCAGATCTTCCGGCGCGTTGTTCAGTTGCGCGATCGTTTCCGGCAGCGCCGACTGCAAGTTGCGCTGAATGGATTCCACAGTCGCCAGCGTCTGTCGCTTGGTTGCGCCGTCGGTTTTCCATTTCTCGATGCGCGTCTTCCCAAGATCGGATTGCATGCTCTGCGCCGTCTGCTGCAATTGCGTCAGGATGCCGTTCAATTCGCTGACCGAAGCATAAGCGACCGGCGGCCGCGCCCCGATTGGCGCGCCCGCCGCGTCTTGCGCCCCTGCCAACGTCGGCTCCAGCAAAGCGATAAGAATAAGAAGAGGAAGTGACCGAACGAGAATATTCCGCGAGTTCGACATGGGGCTCCGATTGTGTCTTTGTGTTTTGCCAACCATATCCTATTTGACATTGACCACCCGAGTCGAGTTTGACGCGGCGACGAAGCTAAGCGAGAATTGAAACAGTGGGCCTGTGGCGCAGCTGGGAGCGCGCTTCCATGGCATGGAAGAGGTCGCCGGTTCGATCCCGGCCAGGTCCACCATATTTTCAACCGGTTACGGCGGTCCCATTTTTCAGCTTGGTGGCATTTGGTAGCAAAACGCTGGTCCCGCGCGTGACCTCTTCCAAGTCAGGAAGCAGTCGCAGCTCGGCACTGATCGCGTTAACCGTCTTCTGCACGCTCTCAGGAATCTCCTGCATGTAAACGGATCGCCTGCTTCATCTTTTCGTGGCCGCCCTTATAAGTCTGGTCGCACTCGGTGCGCACGGCGATGTGATGCCGTTGGCGCGATGATGAGTGTGACCCGCGCGATCAATTCCGCCATTGCGAGGACGGTTCGGAAGGCAGCGCTCGGCTTCCGATACTGAGCGCTGAGCCTCAGTCCGCGGGGCCAGCGGCACGGCCCCCAAAAGACCTTCGTACCTCAGGCGCTCTGCATAGCGGCACGCACCTTGGCGGGCGTGAAGGGCACCGAGCGCAGCCGCACCCCGACCGCATCGAACACCGCGTTCGAAATGGCGGATGGTACGACGGCAGCGGAGGGCTCGCCCACGCCCCAAGGCTTCTCCGCCGGCCGGTCGATCAGCTCGATGTCCACGTCCGGAATCTCCGGGAACGTCAAGATCGGGTAGCTTGCCCAGTTGAGGCTCGTCACCCGCGAGCGGTCGAACGCGACCTCCTCCTTCAGGACGCGGCTGACGGTCTGGATCACGTTCCCTTCGACCTGGTTCTTGACGCCGTCGGGGTTGACGATCTGCCCGCAATCCTGCGCGATGGCAAAATGCTTGACGCGGATTTCGCCGCTCTTGCGGTTCACCTCGACGTCGGCGACCGCCCCTACAGAGGTACGAGCAAGCTCATACTTGATGTAGGTAAGGCCGCGGCCGGTTGCGACGTCGCCACTCTCTCGCTTCGGCGATGATCGGTCCGGCGATGATCGGTCCGGCGACGATCGGCCTGGCGACGATCGGCCCTGCCACTGGGCGAAGCGTGCCAGCCGCTTCAACAGTTCGACGCCGCGCGGATCGTTCAGGTAACGCAGCCGGAACTCCAGTGGATCGGTGCCGGCCGCGGCGGCCAGCTCATCCATGAACGATTCATTACAGAAGGTGTTCTGCATGCGCCCCGGGGCGCGAATCCAGGAGGGACGCAGCGGCGTTTCAGCCAGCCGGTGCGCTACCGTCCGCACGTTGGGGAAAGCATACGGTAGGGCCGAGTTTTGGATGATGTTGCCGGGAACCATCCCGGTCTCATGCGGCAGGCCAGCCAGTTCCGCTGCCACGAGCTTGACGTTGCCGATCGCGCCTTCCGGAATGTAGAGCTGGGAATACCACGCGATGACGTTGCCGTTCGCGTCGAGCCCAGCCTGGAGGTCCATCAGCGTCGGCGGGCCTTTCGGATCCCAGCCATGCTCGTCCTCGCGCATCCACTGCACGCGCACCGGCCGCCCAACGGCGCGCGCCAGCAAGACGGCGTCGGCGGCCGCGTCTTCATGGCCGTTGCGGCCGTAACAGCCGGAGCCTTCGAGGTAGATAGCGCGCACGTCCGTGTCCGGCATGGAGAGCATGGCTGCAAGCTGCTGGCGGAGATCGTGTGTCCCCTGGCTGGAGGACCAGCAGGTGAGCTTGCCGTCCTTGATTTCCGCAACGGCGCAGGAAGGCCCCATGGAACCGTGCATGTGGATGGCGAAGTTGTAGGTCGCACTAAGCCGTTTGGCGGCCTGCTCGAGCGCCTGCTCGGCGCTGCCGACGTTGCTGGTGACATCGTCCTTGTTGACCTTGGTGGCGCGGACATGCTCCCACAGTGTGCTCTGCTCCGGCAGGCCTTCCCAGTTGGACCAGTTCGCCTTCAGTTTCCGCGCCGCGCGGATGGCGCCCCACTCGCTCTCGGCCACCACGCCCAGGAAATTGCCCTGGCGCACAACCTTGACCAGGCCAGCAACGTCCTTGACCGAGTTTTCATCGACGCTCAGCAACGTGGCGCCGATGGCCGCCGGACGGACCACACGGCCGTGCAGCATGCCGGGCACCTTGAAATCGTGCATGTAGGTGAACTGGCCTGTCATCTTTTCCGGAATGTCGAAGCGGGGAACCGGCTGCCCCACGATCTTGTACGTCGCCGGGTCCTTGAGCGGCGCCTGCTTGTCCACCTTCAGTGAAAACGTCTTGCCGCCGATCAGCTCGCCATAGGTGACCTGCTTGCCGGCGCTGCGCGATCGCACCGTACCCTGCTCCGTACCCCGCTCAACGATGAGATCTTCGGCCGGCACGCCGAGCCGTTTTGCCGCTTCCCGCAGCAAGGCGCTCCGGGCGGTGGCGGCAGCCTGGCGGATCTGTACGCCGCCGTTTTGGATCGAGAGGCTGCCCCAGGTCTTGCCCTGCGCGGGCGTCAGCGCAGTGTCCCCCTCGACGACCTGAACGCGCGCCAGCGGCACGTCCAGCTCCTCGGCCACGATTTGGGTCAACGCCGTGCCTATGCCGGTGCCCAGATCGACCTTGCCGGAATAAAGCGTCACGCCGCCGCTGGGGTCGATCGCCAGGAAGGCATCCACATCGTCAAGTGCGACGGTCTTTGTGCCTGCCGGAGTTCCGCTCTGGGCGAAGGCCGTCTTAGACAGAGAGGGCAGGGAAAAGCTGACGATCAGGATGCCGGTGCCCTTCAAGAAGTCGCGGCGGCTTGGTTTGGTGAACGGCATGGTCGGCCTCCCTTCACACGCCGGCAGCGGCGCGCTTAACGGCGCGGACGATGCGCAGATGGGTACCGCAACGGCACAGATTGTGGGCCAGCGCCTGCTTGATCTGAGCATCGCTGGGGCTCTTGTTTATGGCGAGCAAGGCGGCCGCCTCCATGATCATGCCGCTGACGCAGTAGCCGCACTGCGCGGCCTGCTCCTCGATGAAGGCTTTCTGGACGGGATGCAGCTTGTCGACTGTGCCCAAGCCCTCCAGGGTCACGATCTTTTTCTTGCCGACCGCCGAGAGCGGCGTCACGCAGGAGCGCACCGCCCTGCCGTCAAGGTGTACCGTGCAGGACCCGCACTGCCCGAGGCCGCAGCCGAAGCGCGGCCCGTGCAGTCCCAGGTTGTCGCGCAGAGCATAGAGCAGCGGCATGTCGGGATCATCGACCGTCACCCGTGTTGCCCGGCCATTGACGTGGAGTGGAATCGCTGTGGGCATCGCCAATCCCCCTTCCGCGGGTGGCGCCCTCGGCACGACCGGACGCCGTCGGCGACGCCACCGTATCGGCGACTTTACACCCGGTTTGGGGCGATATGCAACGGGGAACTGCCCGCGCCGGTGGAACGCTCAGTTCCCATTCCGCCAGTCTTCGGGCAAGGAGGAGTCGTGGGGATGGTCAGTAACGCTTTTCAAGAAGATCCGGCATTGGGCCAATTTGCAGAGCATTAACCACGAAGGCCACGAAGGTACACGAAGGAAACCTCTTGAGCGTAAAAGCCTTCGTGATACTTCGTGTCCTTGGTGGTTGATTGGGTTTTTTGTTACATGGTGAAACTGACCCGCTACCGAAAATCCGCCCAAACATCGGGCGGCATGAAATTTGCAAGTATTAAGTCTTGCCCTCACGTGACCGTTCGCAAGCTGCTTCGTAAGCGGAGCAAAACCAATCCAAGTGCCGCAGTCCCGGCAAGCCAGATGGCAAGCGCCGAATTCACCACCCAGCCCGGCGCTGCCCCGACGCGGCGCAGCAGAAACGGCAGAAAATTCCACGTCGTGACGTGAACATGATCCCACGGGTCCCATGCCATGGCCTCGGTGTTCAAGCCCCAGGCATCCATCTTGCCCAGAGCGAAGGCGAAGATGTTCTTGAAACGCAGAGCAATCACGAACGTCGGATGTCCGAACGTCTCCATCTGGTAAATTTCCAGCGGCAACCAAAAGGCTAACGATGCTAACTGGATCATCAGGCTGACTACGATCAGCACCCATCCCGCGCGCCAGATCGTTCTTCCCAAAAACTCTCGATAGCGCATCAGCAGCGGCACGGCGACGAGTGTCACCAGTTCGACCGCGGTTGAGACATAGCGGTCGCCCCAGGCGAAGTCGCCGCTCCAGTAGGTGTATCTCGCGTAAAAGCAGATATAGGCCAGCAACAGGAGAAGAGAGGTCGCGCCATAGGCGCGCACCTCTGGAGTCAGGCGCTTCCACAGCCAGGCCAGGAGGAAAATTGCCAGCACGAGAAGAGGATCGAAGAGGAAAATAGATTTCTCAGGTTGGAATAGCGGGCCGAGAAAACCGGCGTGAAAGGGCGTGCTCCAGGGAAAGTTCGCCGGCAGCGTAGGATCCCGCTGGCGATATTCCCGGGCGAATACCGTTACGTAGGTATTGGTAAAGGATTCGAAGCGGTAAAACTGGTAAGTACGATCGAGCACGAGAAAGAATAGGTAAACCGGTGCGGCCACTTTGCAGTAGGCGATGAGGCGCCGCCACAAGGCGCGGCCGCGCGCTCCTTCGCGCCGTTTTCCTTCGAACCCTGCTCCTTCGAACCACAGCGCGAGTAAGACAAAGATTCCTCCCGCCATGAGATCCAAACCAGTGGTGAGACGCGTAAGCAGGTTTAGCCCGAGCGCGCAGGAGCCGATGAAAAGCGCGCGTCGGCTGTCCGCGCGCAGCCACTCGTACTGAAATGAAAATCCAGTAAGCGTCAGCAACATGATGTAGTTGTTCTCCATCATGTTCTGCGTGTAGTGAAGATGGGTGGTGCAGAACATCAACGCCAGCACGCCCGCTACCGACTCTTTCATGCCAAAGCGCAACTGACCGAGCAACCGGAATGCGATCAGCGCGGTGAGAACGTTCACCAAAATGTTGGTGCTGTAGCTGACCACAATGCTGCGCACGTCAGGGTCGTCGCCGTAATCCGAGAAGATAAACCAGTGCGCAATCCACGTCCCCAGGAGGTCGGCGGGCAGCATGACGAGCGACTGGCCGATGCCATACCAGCTGTAAAGACGCCCGCCACGGCCGTGCAGGCCAAACTCGGGATACTCGTTGGGGAAAACCTGCGGCTCCGCGGTCCAGAGCCAATGCGTGGTTTGAAGCCGATGCGTCGTGTCGGCCGTCCCCAACTCGCCAGATTGCACCACGAAAGCGAGCAGCCCCGCCGTCAGACACAAAAGAAAAAGCGGATCGCGCAGCCATCGTGCGAAGCGGGAAGTCATCGCCTGGATGGTAATCCGGAAGCGATAATTTAAGAAGTGTCGGCGCGTGGCCTGAGTTGTTGGAGTACTCGGATGAGGCCCTTTGTTTCGAATCGGAACAAGCCGCCGGATTAGCCACTGATCGGATTGGCCGCGCTAAGTCGTAGCGCACAAGGTGTAGAGATCAAGTTCGCTCAGGTCGGGAGCCCGTCTTTTGCGTCGGTGATGGAGTATCGATTCAATCTTGTGAGGTTGCCTTCGCAAGCAAGGCCCCCGAGCCAAAACGCGGCGCGCGGATTTGGCCGGTGCGAGCTTCGCGTTTATGGCCGAGCCGAGTATGGGACAAGGTACAGTGCCGCGATTTCTTCCTCGGTGAAATACGGGTAGGCGGGCATCACGTCTCCACCCGTCATCTTCATCGTGCTGGAGGAGCCGTATTGCACCTGGTGAACGACGCCGCTGAGAGAGTGATCTTTGGGGATGCTGGCCAGCGACGGGATGGTCCCTTGCGTCATGGCCGTGTGCCCGCTGCCAGGACCGGTCGCGTCGTGACAGACATGGCAGGTCCCCCGCACGATGTGTTCGCCGACGCGGGCCGCGGATTCGGGGACCAGAAGGCCATCGCGCTTGGTGGGCGGGACCGACGCCAGCTTCTCCAAGTAGCCGAACAAAGCTTCCACCTCATCGGGGCGCAGGTACTCGAACGACGGCATGTTCTTCCCCCCGTGTTGAAAGCGGTCTCGCAGGGAGGCTTCCGCCAGTTCCGTCACCTGTTGAATCATGTCGTCATCCACGTCGAGTCCTCTGGCCTCCAGGCGCTTTCGCGTCAATACCGCGGAAGTTCCTTGCACCGGGCCCAGCACCGAGTTGATTTCTGGTGGCGCCCCTTGCCCATCGGGCCCATGACACGCCTGGCAATTCCAGCGGTAAAGATCGGCTCCCGATACTGCGAATTTTTCATTCAAGATTGCCCCAGCCTTTTCCGGGCCGGAGCGAAACGTTGACAGGAAGCGTTGAATGACCGAGTTCAAGTTGACTGGCCCGGCAGGATCTCCGCTGGGCGGTTGCGGATTCCCGTGCGGGTTGGCGGAAAGGGCGCCGGTTCCGCCTATCTGTCCCATGCGAGTTTGTGAGACCGTGAGCCCGAGATGTTTAATGCAGCTCGATCCCTGGCCGGAGGGAATGGGATACTCACGAACGGTTGCTACCGAGACGGGTGTGGTCGTGGACTGCGGCGCAACCCCTCGTTCCTTATTGGCGGGCGCGTTCTGTGCCGAAGCCGAAACCAGTAACCCAGCCACCGCCAGGGTGGCCGCGACTTCGAAAGCAGCACATATCCTTTTCATGGCGTGCTCCTCATTACTATTTGATTCGAAAATTGAACTGCGAGCCTTGGTCGACATTAAGCACCCGGTGCGGCCGGCGCAGTCTTGGTCTGAGCCACAGCCGCTGCTGGGGAGAACTTGCGCATTTTCCACAAGATGAGATATCCAAAAGCATAGATAAACGCCACCCACATCGCGCCGTAAAAGAACAGGAAAGGAACAGCAATGTACGGAGTGGCGTAGGGCGTGATCAACACGCCGGCCCTGGGTAGCGAGGGCGCCGGCCGGACGCCGAAATCGACGGTGACATCGAAGGTTGCAGGAGCATACTCCTCGTCGCCGCGGAAGACGACCTGTACGGGATAGGTGCCGTAGCGCCGGTCCTTGATGACTAGTTGTGCTTTGCCATCCGCCAGGGTGGGACGGCTGCCGAAGGCCAAAGTGCCGAGTCCGGTCTTTGCCGAGAACTCCACCGGCTTGAAGCTGATGGGCGCGCCGCTGGAGTCGCGCAAGGTGGCAGTGACGGCAACCGGCGACGGTTTCAAGTCGTCTTCAGCGGAGTGGTCGCGGGACGTTTCCAGTGTGAAGAGCCGGCCGGTGTACATGAAGACGCGCCCGCGCGGAAGAAGAGGCGTGCTCTCGTCGGCGGCAGATTCGCGGCTTGCTTGCGCCGCCGGAACGGTTTTCCATTCCACGGTAATCGCGGTTGGCTTCGGCAGTTTGGGCTTGGCTGAGCTGGCGGCGTTCGCGGGTCTGCCATACAGCAACAGCGCCGCCACGGCCAGGATTGGAACCACGGTCCCTGGTTTCCACCAGCGCACAGGTACAGATTCGCCGGGTAGTTCGGGCACTGCAACCTCCTCTCTCTCTCTCTGCTCGCGCGTCTCCCAGATCGAGACGATGGGGAACAGCTTGACCATCAAGGTGTAAATCAGGGCAAAGCCAGCGACCGCAGCCGCGGTGATGGACCACTCCACCCAGGTGGGATGGTAATGAGTCCACTCCCAGGGCAGCCTCTGTCCCGAGGGCAGATAGGGGCTGCGAAGGGTGGGAACAACGATGATGTAGCGTTTGGCCCAGGCGCCCACAATCACCAGTGCCGAAGAGAGCACCACGCCGGGGATGGTGAAGCGGTGATAGCGCTTGAGGCCGAGCACGGCGATCATGAGAGCGGCCGGAATGAACACGCACAGGCTCTGCGCGACCCAGAACAACACGGCATAGTCACCGACGAAGAGCCGTTCCATCAGCAGGCGCTCGCTTCCCTCCAGCTTGTAGCCCGCGGTCAGGTACTCATTGATATTGAAGTACAGGTACATGAGCGAGAAGGCCAGCAGGAGCAGGCCCAGTTTGCGGAAGTGCAACTCTTCGACATAGTCCTGCAGGTGGAAGACGCGCCGCAGCACATACATGGAGAAGATCACACCCGCGGTTCCCGAGTAGATGGCGCCGATCACAAAATAGGGACCAAAGATGCTGCTGTTCCATCCCGGGCGGAGGGTCATGGCGAAGATCCACGACACCACGGTGTGCACGGAGACCGCCAGCGGGATGATGAAGATGGCCATGAAAGAAATGGACTTTTCCAGCAAAGCCTTCTGCTGCGGGGTCCCGGTCCAGCCGATGGCCAGCGTACTGTAGAGGCGGCGGCGCCAGGAAGCGAGCCGGGGTTGCTCGGCCAGGAACGCCAGATCCGGGATCATGGGGATATAGAAATAGAGGATGCAGCCGGTGAGGTAGGTGCTCACGCCCAGCACGTCCCAGATGATGGGCGACTGGATACGGCCGTAGCGGAACAGGTTCAGCATACGGTCGGGTCGTCCCATGTCAATCATGACCATGGGGCCGCCGATGCACAGGGCAAACACGGTGATGGCCTCGGCCATGCGCGTGATCGGCGTCCGCCATTCGGTATCGGTGACGCGCAGGATGGCCGAGATCAGAGTGCCGGCGTGGCTGATGCCGATGAAGAAAACGAAATTGGTAATGTACAGTCCCCAGGAAATCTGGTCGCGCATGCCCGTGACGATGAGGCCGTTCCGCAGTTGCTGGATGTAGGCGAAGAGTCCCCACAGGAGTATAGCGATCAGGAATCCCACCCAGACATAGAACCGCCAGGTGTTTTCCAGCACAGAACGCAAAAGGTTCTGCTCACGAGCTTCCATGCTCACCTCTCAGTGCGCCATTCCCGACATATCGGTTTGGGCGGTTTCGGTTTTCGCCTTCTCGTCCGGAGCCGGGTACTTGCGGCTGGCGGGAGGCAGATAGTAAACGCTTGGTTCCGTTCCCAATTCTTCCATCAGCCGAAAACTGGCTCCGCGCTTGGCGATCTTGGTGAACTGGATAGTCTCGCCTTTGCCGTTGGTCACCGCATCTTCCAATTGGTCCCCGAAATAGATAGCACCCATCTTGCAGGTCGCGGCACAGGCAGGAAGCTTGCCCGCCCGGAGGTGCTCGGGGCAGAAGATGCACTTTTCCACTGTGCCTTTGCGGTGCGGGTAGTTGTATTCGACGTTGTAGGGGCGAGCGAGTTCCTGGGAGGTATGGGGTGGTTCTCCCCAGTTGAAGGAGCGCGCGGAGTAAGGGCATTGGGCGATGCAGTTGCGGCAGCCGATGCAGCGGTCGTCATCCTGGATGACAATGCCGTCGGTGCGTTTGTAGGTGGCGCCCACGGGGCAGCCGCGCACGCACGGTGGGTTGTCGCACTGCATGCAGGGACGGGGCAGAAAGTAAGGCCCGGCCGCCTCGTTGTCGGTGATTTCAAAAACCTTGATCCACTCCTGCATGGGTGGGACGAAGTGCATCGCGGTGCAGGCTTTGGTGCAGTCGCGGCAGCCGTCGCACTTGGCGAGGTCAATAACCATGACCCATTTCTGGTTGCCGGGAGCAAGCGACCGGGAAGGAAGCACCTCCTGGAACACCTTCGAGACGCTCGCCTTCCAGGCCACTCCCACCGCCACGAAGGCCCCTGCCCCCTGCGCCAGGAACTGCACGAAACCACGCCGCGTTACTGCCATGGCTCACTCCACGAAATTTTGCGTTTGCTCACGGTATGACGACCAGCCTCATCTTCATGTCGTCGTGGCCTTGGCCGCATTTGACCGTGCATTCCACCACGTAACTGCCCGGCTCCGCGGGCGCCACCAGGGTGAAGTCCTGCGTGCCTTCCTTGAGGCGCAGGTCCCAGCCCTGATCCTTGAGCGCATTGATGGTGAAGGTATGGATGGTGCCATCTTTGTCCCACTCGGTGCTTTTGTTGGCGGTGATCCGCAGGTGCACCACCTCGTTGGCTTTCAAAGTGATCACCGGGAGCTTCTGGCCCGGGATTTTGTACAGATTGTCCTTGTCGGCGATCACTGTGATCAGCCGCGGGGGGCCGCCCGCGATGGCGAGCGGGGACAAGATGCCCAACACGAACGCAAACAGGAGTGCCAGCAGAATTCGATTTGTTTTTAACAAGACCCACCTCTCCTTCCATTTCGTTTCGCCTACCACAGTGCAATCTGGAACCCAGTCCGATGCCGGGAACGCCAACTTTGTCCCGGTCCGCGCTAAGTGCCTGCAAACTCAGGCCGAGATGGCGTTAGCAGGGCGGGGTCCGGGGCGAGCCGAGATGAGCCTGTGCAAATCACCGCCACGCTGCGGCAGGAGCGATCGGACAGTTTGTGTCCGATACTCAGACACTTCAGCCTGCATTATTCATGACGAGTTTGGAGTGAATCGGGAAGGGCACGGCTTTCAGCCGTGCCGTATGGAGCGGCCTAAGTTCCGGCTTCAGCCGCCGAGGGACGGCGCTGGAGTTATCCTGTTTGATCTGCAGCCGTGCCGGCGCTGACGACCTCAGGGGCTAAAGCCCGCGTGTTTATTGGATCTGGCGGCACGGCTGAAGCCGTGCCCTTCCCAGTTCTCTCGCCTCATGAATAATGCGAGTTAGTGGTGTTCTTCCGGGGGCGAATTCAGGAAGGCAAGCAAATCGCCGACATCGCTTTCAACCAAGGTGGGCCAGCCAATGCCCACCGGGCCAGTTTGCGCATACATCTGCTGACCGTGGCGCCAGAGCGCAACCGCCAGACTGATGGAATTGTAACTGCGTCCGCGGAGCGCGGGCGCGCGCGCGGTCCCTTCGGCGTTTTCACCATGGCAGCGGCTGCAACCTCGCCACATGAACACGCTGGCCCCGACATGGGGCGAACCGGCGGGATCGGCGTATCGCAGGCTGTAAAGGAACGCAAAAACATCGGTCATCTCCTGGGCTGACAGCTGCGGGCGCGCGATGCCTTGCCGCGCCATCGCCTGCTCCATGAGCGGGGAATGGCTGACCATGTCGCCGCCCAGTTCGGTAAAGGTCTCGGGCAAAGGGCGCTCCGGCCCAAGGTTTGGTCCCTCCATCTGGTCGGCGGTGCGAATGGAGTGACATCCGGTGCAGGACTTCCGCTGAAACACCTGCCATCCGCGCGCGGGATCGCCATGAGGTACCGGGCCGCGCGAAGTGTTTTGCCGCGCGAACGCGTACAGGTCCCGCAGTTCATGACCCTGAAATTGCGGCCAGACAATGCCTTCCCGCTCGGCGGCCTGACGCATGCCCGAGGCGTGATTCCAAAGAGCTTCGGTCCACTCCATGGGCCCGGTCAGATCGCTGGCCGCCGCCAGGTCGGGCCCAATTCTCCCGCCCACCCCGTCCACGGCATGGCAACGGATACAGCCTTTGCTGGTAAAGAGTTCGTGCCCGCGGACCGGATCGCCGGGATCATCCACGTGGCGGGACATGTAAAGGTAGGCGAGCAACTGGGCGACGTCGTCGTAACTAAGAGTGGGGTAGGAAACCCCGTCGGCGCGCATGCGTTCCCACATGCGGGGTGCGTGATTCCACATGGCCGTAACGAGCTGGGGCAGGCTCGATTGCGCGGGCTTTTTACGGCCGAGGTCGGGACCCACTTTGCCGCCCTCGCCATTGACCGCGTGGCATCGAATGCAGCCTTTGTCGCGGAACACCACGCTGCCTAGTTGAGGGCTGCCCTCCAGAAAAGTGGACCAGCGTTCGCGCTCCCGCCGGCCTTGAGTAACGAGGGCGCCGGTGAAGGCAAGGACAGCGACCGCAGCCAGAAGCGTCCACACCATCAACGGAAGTGGCAGGCGCCCATCGGAACCCTGGCTAGGTGACACGGTCGGCCTCCCGCTGGAAACTCCCGCAATCGCCTGGCCACAGCTGGCGGCCAACGTATTTGGAAACTCCGGTCATCGCAGCATTTACTGATAGCGGTGGTGAAGAGCAGCCGGCCCGGAACTGTCGTATGCCCAGGTACATGTCAGAAAATCGGACAGATCCGGCCCGCGCTACGTCTCGGTACTATACTCCTTTAACTTCCGGTAAAGCGTGTCGCGAGAGATGCCCAGCAGGGCCGCGGCCTTGCTCCGGTTCCCTTCAGCGAGCCGGAGTGCCCGCTCGATTGCCATCCGCTCCAGCGGTTCAATCGCCAAGGTCTGCTCGACACCCTTGGCGGCTGGTAGGTCTGCCAGTCCAGTCGGATCGAGTAGAGGCCGCAGATCTTTTTCCGTGATGGTCTGCGGATCGTCGCGCGACACCGCGGCCAGGCTTTCGAGCAGATTCTCCAGTTCGCGGACGTTGCCCGGGAACGAGTACTTCAACAGCAATTCCACGGCCCCACGATGGATGGCGATCGGCCGTTCGTAGCGTTGTTCGAGCTTCTGCAACGTGTGTTGAGTCAACACCAGAACGTCCTCGGGTCGCGCGCGCAAGGGAGGGATCTCGATGACGACAGTGGCGATTCGGAAATAGAAATCCTGGCGAAGCCGATCGCTGCGAAGCTCGGCGTTGGTATGATTGGTAGCGGCGACAATGCGCACATCCACGGGAATCGCCCGGGTGCCACCCACCGGCCGCACCTCTTTGTCTTGCAGCACGCGCAGCAACTTCGCCTGAACTTCTTTCGGCATTTCGCCGACCTCGTCGAGGAACACCGTCCCGCGCGCCGCGGAAGCAAAGATGCCGACCCCGTCCGCGAATGCGCCGGTGAAAGCGCCGCGGCGATAGCCAAACAGTTCGCTCTCGACCAGTTCTCTGGGCAGAGCGGCGCAGTTCACCGGAACAAACTGATTCGCCGCGCGGCCACTGGCGGCGTGAATGGCACGCGCCAGCAGTTCTTTCCCGGTGCCGGTCTCTCCTAATACGAGGATCGGCGCATCGGACTCCGCAGCGGCTCGCGCCTTCTCCACCACCCTCTGCATCGACGGCGACACGTACACCAGGGAGTCGAAGGAGGGGCAGTAGCGATGCAGATTGCTCTCCAGTTGCGAGACGCGGCTGCGCAGCCGGAATACCTCCAGGATACGTCCCACCTTCTTCTTCACCGCATCGGGCTCCAGCGGCTTGGTCAGATAGTCTTCGGCACCGCGCTTGATGGCCTCGACCGCGGTTTCAATCGTGCCAAAACCGGTCATGATCATCACCGGCAGATCGGGATTGTGGTGCCGCAACTGCTCCATCAGGGTAATTCCGTCCGTCGCGGGCATCATCAGATCCAACAGTGCCAGACAGATGCCGGGGTTCCTCTGCTGGACAGCAAGGGCTTGTTCGCCATCGTGGGCGGTTTCAACCTCGTATCCCTCTTCCACCAGGAACTCCTTCAGGGTCCGGGTAAGGCTGGGATCGTCGTCCACCACCAGCACCGTGCACTTTGTGGCCGCTTCGCTCATACCAGAACCTTCTCCGGCGCCGCTGTTTTCGCCGAGAGCGGCAACTCGATTCGCACCACCGTTCCCTGCTTCGGAACGCTGTCAATGTGCATGGAACCTTCGTGCTCCTGGAGGATCGTCGCTGCGATCGACAGCCCCAGCCCGGTGCCTTTGCCCACCGGCTTGGTGGTGAAAAACGGCTCGAAAATATGCGGTAGGTTGATCGGCTCAATGCCGCAGCCGTCGTCTTCGATGGCGATCTGGACGCGATGGTCTGCGGTGTGGCAACGAACCCGGATATGTCCCTTGGGCTCGACAGCATCCAGTGCGTTGGTGATAAGTATCAGGAATAAGGCCTCAATTTGATTGCGATCCGCCATGACAGCGGTACCGTTCGCCGGATCCATGTCCAGCGTCAGATGGACCTGTTTAGCGACCAGTTGTGGGCTTAAGAAACTCAAGACCGAGTGAAGCGTGTCCTGTATCGCTTCCGCACGCCGTGTAAGTTGTGGCCGGCGGCTGAAGTCCAGCAGCCGGCGAACAAATTGCTGGCAATAACGAATGTTGCTTTCCAGATCGCAGAGATCGAGGTCCACGCCTGCGTTCTGGACGTGCTTGCGGGCGAGTTCGACGCGCAGGAGCATGGAGGCCAGTGGCGTATTCAAGTGGTGCGCGGTTCCCGCTGCCATCTGACCCATGGTGGTCAGTTTTTCGACTTGTAATAAGGTTTGCCGGAGGCGGATGCGTTCGCGAATGTCGATGCTCACCTCCAGGAAATAGCGTCCAGGCTCTTCTTCGTGGTAGGGGAGCACGTTGGTTTGTACGTCGATTACAACGCCATGCTTTGCACAGCGGCGCGTGTCGACGTCCAGCACCGCCTTGCCTTGGGAGGCTTGCGCGAGAAACGCCTGCATCTCGCTTTGCTTTTCGGCGGGGATGGTGGGCAGCTTGCTCCCCAGCACTTCCGCGCGGGTGTACCCGTACAGGTCCTCAGCGGCGGCATTCCATTCCACGACCATGAGGTCGGAGTCGAAAAGTGCAATGGCCGCGGGAGAGCAATTGAGAATCCCGCGGTAGCGCGCCCGCGACCACCGGAGCTGCCGCTCGCTGGCACGGCGCGCCCGCAACACGAACCAGGCCGCCCAGAAGGCCAGCAGTAACGAGGAGACCACCCCCCGGCTCACGTACAGGTAGTGAAGAGTGAGGTAATCGACATCGCGGAAGAAATGGGATTCCAGCAATTCCCAGACGGCGAACACAAATCCGATAATGCTGATGCTGGAAAGCGCCAGCGTGGCCCAGAACCACCGCCGCTCGGGAAAGTCGTCGCTCATGATTCACCGCACTGCGGCAGCCTTATGTTCCCCAATCTGATGGCGGAAAGCGTATCCCGGCTGGAAACATCTTGCTGTGATCCTGATCACAATGGCCGGTTACGTGGGGGCGCCGAGCTCGCTCAGCGTGCTGGTTTTAACCGTGCGGGAGCATCCATGATTCCCGCCGACAAGCGCGTCTGGTGGCGTTATCACAAAGTGCAAGGCGGAGAAACGCTGGCCTCGCTCGCCCGGCGCGTGGCCCAAATTTCCGGCGGGCAAGTATAACGCGCGTTGCAAAGTGTTGGCAGAGAAGAAAAGGGGGTGCCCCACTTCTCGCGCTTTTCGAGAAGTGGGGCCTTTCGCCGCGATTGCCGAGCTCGTTGTTCGAGACTTTTTTCATCACCGCTGGACAGTGTGCGCCGTCACCGTGGCAGCCTCCCCTACGCCGCTACTCTGTTGCCATGCCGTGGAATCTGAAGCGCTACTACGGCGCTGGAGACTTGCATTTCATCACCTGCAGTTGTTATCGGCGGCAGCCGCTGCTCGGCACGGCACGCCGTCGGGATCTGTTTCTGACCGTTCTCGAGCAGGTGCGCCGCCGCTATCAGTTCGTGGTGGCCGGTTACGTGGTCATGCCTGAGCACGTTCACCTGCTGATCGGCGAACCTCAAGAGAAGACTCCTTCGACGGTGCTGCAAGCTCTCAAACTCGGCTTTGCGCGCCGTGTCCTGGCGAGGACGCGGCGGCGACGCAACCCGGCCCAGGCCAGCCTCTTCGACCGCGCCCCGCAACACATCTGGCAGAAGCGCTTCTACGATTTCAACGTGTGGACCGAACACAAACGCATCGAGAAACTGCGCTACATGCATCGCAATCCAGTGAAGCGCGGCTTGGTGGCGTCCCCGGAACTATGGCGCTGGAGCAGCTTCCGCGCCTACGCCCTCGGCGAAGCTGGTCCGGTAAAAGTGAACGCGTGGGAAGTGCTCAAGATGAAGATTCGACCGCCGGCCGCGTGAAACCGGAGCCCACTCCGGTGTCGGCTATCCGGCCGCCCACTTCTCGAAAAGCGCGAGAAGTGGGGCACCCCTCGTCTTCTTCTCTACCAACACGTAAGAGCCACACGCGCTATACTTACCCGCTGGAGATGGGGGCCACCCGCCATCGGGAGATAGCCGTCACTGGAAGGGAGTATGTGGCATCACCCTGTAAGCTTCGTAACCGGAGTCGCCTGCATTTGGCTGTCTGTCTGGGCCATTCGTAAGAAATCAGAGGTTGACTATCCTCTTGATCGCACTTCGCATGCGCTGCGCTGGATAATTGTTGCGCTAGGTCTTGGCGTATCTCATGTTCCGGGACCGCATCTCGGGTACTTCCGTGTTGCAGGTTACGTTCTGGGCTTAGCTTTTCTGTGCTGGCCGAACTTCGCATATTATCTGGCGCAGTTTCTCAAGAACGGGTGGCATAGGCCATCGCGTCAATCCTAAACTGTGGAAGGCGGGTGGCGCACATCTCCGGCGGGCAAGCATAACGCGGGTTGCCCTTAACGTTGGCAGAGAAGAAAATGGGGGTGCCCCACTTCTCGCGCCTTTCGAGAAGTGGGGCCTTCCGCGGCGATGGCTCTTCAGCGCGCCCCGTCCAAGCTCCGCTTGGGCGGGGGTTTTGAATTCCATCATCACCCCCGAGCCGTGACCCACGTCACAGACTTCCAACCCGCCCGATGCGACAATGGTGATCTGATTGGGGCAGTGAAGAGATGTGCCCGTCTCCCAAGACGGCCCTCGAAGCTGCCCCAAACCCATTTTCAGCGCTCTTTGACAAGCTAAGTCATTGATTCTGGAATACTTTACCTATAAGTCCTTTAAATCCAAAGATCTGGCGGGAATTTCCTCCTAACCCTATGATTCCAAAAGACCGGGGGGGGGAGGGGGGTACCCACCGTACTAGTGGGTTATTACCTTCGGAGTTAATAGGAAGAATTCGCGGTTGCCCTCTACAGCGGGAGCGGGAAAGGCACCGCCTTCCACTTTACCGGCCAGCACACGAAGGAGCTGCCGAGGAAGCTCGGCCGCAGCCGACCCAAGAAGAATTTCGTGGTCACGGCGAACGGCTCCCGCGGGGGAAGCAGTTTTGCGCGAAACCCAGCATTTCAACCTGCGACACAGGACCACCTCATCTGGTGAGCCGCTTCGAGATCGAAGCAGCGTGGAGTGCGCCGTCTTTGTCCCAACTACCCAGGCAGATCACCCGATCATCGTCCTTCACCTGGCTGGCATCGATGTTGTTGACCTTTTTACTGCGGTGCTCTTGACTGGTCCACTGGGTCGAGCTGTCGTAAATGACAGTCTTCTCGACATTCGTGTCCCTCGACCGAACCGTCAGGGTGGACTTATCCTTATTGCTTCTGGTGACAACGCCCTCCCAGCGGGCCTGCTTCGCGGCCGTCGCTTCCGCCGGTTTAGAGCCTTCCTGCGCGAACACCGGTGTTAACAGCCCGAAGACAAGGACAGACGCGAACAACAAAGTGAGTAGCTTTCTTAACATGTGACCTCCTCCTTAACCGTTCACCGAAAGATTGTGATGTGTGGCAAAACACAATAGACCTTGCAACTGAAAAGAGCAAGCCAATCCGAACTTTCGAACCGTTCAGCATCCCGCACGTCCAATCCGGAGCCTCGATCGCATGAGCGCGGCTTGGATCGCCAAATTGTCGAAGCAGTGGACGACGGGAGCGCCAAAGGCCTTGTCGCTCCCTGTGATTCGCCAGTGCTTCAGCAGGGTTGCGTGATTCAGTAGAGCACTTCGTTCTCACCCTTTGCCGAGATCAGCTTCTGAAGCTGCGCCACAATCTTGTCCCGTCGCGCCATCACGGCCTTCACCTCGTCTTTGGTCAGATAGTGCTTGGTTTTTTCCGCCACTTCGTTAGCATCCAGGACCTTCAGTTTCTCGAACAATTGTCGGTCGCAGCGTACTAAGTCGTCAGGGTCCCGCAGGTCCTTGCGGAGCCGGAATGCGCGGGTGAAATCAATCCTCCAAATCTTCCAGTCCGCACTGATCAGCACGTTCGTGAGGTTGGGATCGTCATCGTAGATCAATTGGTCGAAGACCCGTATCTTGTACATCTGCTTGTCCCAAGCTTCTGGATCGGGGGGCTGTATCTTCTGCTTGACGCGCTCTTCCTCATCCATCTTGATCGGTAGCCACCAGCTCAGTGATCCGGGATCGCCACGCCAGGAACGCGCCACATAGACCGGCAGCATGTCGTCCACGCCAACCAACTCAGCCACCGCATAAGCAGCGATGTTGTACTTGTAGGAATCGACGAAGTTCATTTCCGTTCGGCCGCTGGCCATCGTCGCCGAGGCTTTGTGTTCGTCAATCTTTTGGAAAGAAGCATCGTGGGTCAAGGTGCCGTCACTCAGCGTAAGCCGCCAGGGGTGGGTAATGCCCTTGGAGGATTGCTTGCTGCCCACCACCTTGGCGGTGAGAAGGAAGTTCTTAATCTGGTCTTTGTTGAGGGTGGTCTCGTCCGCGGCCCGGACCCAGGATGGGAAAATCAGACAAACCACCGCTGCAAGAATCAGCCTCCGCCACTGCAGATGAAATGCTTGCATGGGAATAGCCTCCCTGAATTGTGCTGACAAATGTACTACAGCCTGCTTGCTGAGTTCACGCTTTGGCCACAAATTGCTCCAGGCGCTGTTTTGCTGCCCGCGCCGTCTCTCGCAGCAGCGGGTCTGAATCATTGAGACATCGATTCAATTCACCTTCTAAGGATTTCAATCCGAAGGTTCCGATGGCATAGGCGCCGCAAGACCTTAACCAGGGATCGTCGCTCGTCACGAGTGCCGCCACTGCATGTTCGCGGTTCTCGATCTTGGCACGCACCAGCCGGTTGGCTATGCGAGCACGCTCGCCCACGGTGATCTTACCATCCAGCAGCGGCACCAGCATGTCACGCAGCTGGGACTTTAGCACGTTATCGAGGAATTCCAGCGCGTTATCGTGCACAGATACACTCTTGGATTGCAAGCCCAAATAGGCAGCGTGCAGATCAAGTTGGGGATATAACAGGCCGAGCAGACGAAAGATGCGCTCCAATTCTTGCTGGATGGACTCCGCCAGTGCGCGGGCTACCGGATCTTGACTGTCCCCGGTGGCACCGAGCTTGTCCAGAATCTGGTACGACCGGTAGTGCCCCAGAATCTCGGCAGCTAAGACCGTCTCCAACGTCTGGATGTCTGTCTCGATCTCAGGGTGGAGGCGGCAGAGCTTGTTGAGAGCGCTAATAGTACGGAAGCGCAGGGTGGTGTCGCTTTCCAGGAGGTTCTCCATCAGCACGTGCGCCGCTGCTGGTGTCCCAACCTTCACCAGTATGGCGGGGATTTCTCTTCGTGCCTCGATTGCTACCGCGGAGTCGCCGAGATGGTCGCGCAACGCTCCGACGATCATGTCCCCAACCTCCCCGAGGGCTTTAGCAGCTTCGCCGCCCAGTTCGCGATGGGACAGCCGATCCAGCAAATCCGGAACCAGCCGCCGCTTGCGCAGTTTTCCCACCGACCGGATCGCTTCCCGCGCGACCGCGGTGTCGGCATCGGCGAGCAGCGTCGAGAGCAGCGGGTCGAAAGAGTCCGGGAGCAGGCCCAGTAGCCGAGCCGCTTCCACCCTGGTCCGCTGCCCTTGTGCACCTTGCTCGCTGACCATGGTAGCCAGAATCTGCTGCGCGGCTTCCAGGTTCTGGGCTTGGCCAGGTCGTGCCAGAAATGCCACGACGGCCGAACGCACGGAGAAGTCGGGGAAGTCGCCCACTTCCTCGATTAGCTCCAGCGGGTCCACATGTGCATGGTGGGTCAGGTAAAGCAGAGCTTCCGTGCGCACGTTGAGGTCGGGATCCCGTAGGAGCCGCTCCATGTCCGGCCGCACGGTCTTGTCGCCGGATGCCGAAAGAATCGCGATTGCCTTCCGCCGGATCTCGGCTGAGGGGTGGCTTAAGAGGCTCCGAATTACGGGATGCACAGCTCTCTGCCGCTCCACCTCAAACAGGCTCAGCGCGTAAAGGATGTCGCTGGGATCGGAGGCCGAAAGGTTGGTCGCTAACAGGTCGGCGGTCGAACGGTCCAGCACCGCTGTGGAGGTTTGCTCCACGTCGACCCGATGTTGGCCGATACTTTCCTTCAGGGTAGCAACATATTGCCGTCGCGCCACAGAGACTGCCACCAGCCAGCCGCCGATCAGCAGCAGCGCAATCCAGCTGATTTGACGTGCCGGCAGATGCAGGGAGGTGGCAAAAATGAGAACGGTCAACCCGGCAAGGCCGTCGCCCAGGCGCCAGATCACAGTATCGATAAACCATTTGACCTGTAACTTGACCCGGGCAGGCAGCGGCAGATAGAGCAACTCGGTCGTGGACTTGTCAATGGAATACCGCAGCACTTGGTCGCAACCTTTCAGCGCGAGTGCTGCGCCCAGCGTGCCCAGCACCAGCAGGCCGGTCGAACCCAGGAGCACGGTAACGGGCAGCACGAACAGCAACGTCCCGATGCCAAAACGGCGCAGGAGCCTTGTGGTCAAAAGCAGCTGGAACAACAGCGAAATCACCCCAGCATAGAAGTTGAAGTTTCCAAAAAAGATTGCCAATGCGTCTTTGCTTTTCAAGACCTGCTGCGCAATGGCCAGGAACTGCCAGCCCGTCAGGGTGGTCACCAGGGAAGAAATACAGATCACGCCGGCGATGGCCCGTAAATATGACGAGGAGAGCACCAACCGCATGCTCTGGTTCAAGTTCCGTGGGCCAGTTTCGCCAGTTCCCTGCGCGAGTTCATGCGCTCCGCCGACTTCGACTTGCCCGCTGCGCCAGATCAGGATCACCAGCCCCGCACAAATCAAAAGAAACAGCGTCATGCCCAGCAGCAAGCTTTCCGTGCCGAACGTCTTGGTTATGGTTTTAGAGAAGAGGCCGGCAAAGATCCAACCCGCAATGGCGCCCCCGCCCACCATCCCAAACACGCGCTTCGCCTCGCGCGTCGTCAAGACATAATTCGCCAGGGTCCAGATCTGCGTCGGCGCCAGCACTCCAAAGATCTTGACCCAGATGTAGAACGCCGGAGCGAGCCAGGTCAGACCGGAATAGTAGTGGGCAAGCCCCCAGAACAGTGCGCAATTGCCGGCGAAGAATAACATGCTGCAGACCAGCAGATTGAGCAAAGGAGCCCGCCGCGCAATGAGTACATAGCCCGCTACGATAAGGGCCACCAGCACCGAGCTGGAAATGTCCGCATAGGCAAGCTGCCTCGCCGGGAACCGCGCGAGGAACAGGGCAGCGCCCGCCACTTTACCAATTACGTAGCTGCTGATGACCAGGAAAAGACAGGTGCACAGAAGAGTGCCGCGCCCCAGATCCCCGGGATGGATGTTCAGCGCGCGCTCAATCCACCTTTTCATCCGCAGAAGCCTCTTTTCTGACCCTCGTTTATCGCGGTGCCGCTGTTATTGCAGCTGGTGACAGAGACTCGGGGGAGGGCGGGCTTCCCGAAATCCTTGCAGCATCCCCAATCCCCGCACGTCCTCCAGGCACTCCGTTTCGAAGCGAGAGCCCAGGGGATTCGAGAAGCACCACCCGCTGGTCCGTATACTCGGCCGTGAATTTCGTGTCGCCGCGGATTTCCAGGGCTGACGGCCTGCCCCCAAGGTAGTAGCTGCTGAGCATACCAGTGTCAATGAGGAACACTTTGCCGCCAAAGCGGGACCGGATGCGCCCGCCCTTCTGAACTGTGTGCCCTACCACGATGTGCATCGCCTTGTAAGCGTCCAGGAGCTTGTCGACCTGGGCCGCGCCTTCTTCTTCGCTCCACTGGTCGTAACCGCGAAACCACAGGGGACCATCAACGCGCACGCTAAGCCAGTCTCCATACCCCAGGAATTGCGTGAGCCTGGCTTGGCGTTGCTCGTTCGCCGGCACCCGCGACTTGTGTTCAGCCACGAGTTCCGCCTGCACGGTGGCGGTAATTTCCTGAAGATTAAAAAATGGCAGAATTAACTTTTCGTCCTGCAAGTATTGTTTGGCGGCATCGAATGCTTTAATTTCGTCCTGAATGCGGTCATTGATCGCGTCAAGCTTCAAGTTGGCCAGGTCAGGATGGAGGCCGCCGTGCAAGAAGATGACTCCGCCGATTTTGGCCACTGCGGAGTGCCCTCGTAGCCACTTACCGTAGCTCCCGTTCGGACTGAAAGCTTCACGCTGCTCGATGAAGCCCGGCGGGTGCCGTGCTATCCACTCCGTTTCGGTTAATTCCATGGGCTGGGGAAGCTCGGCTAAGAGCGGCGCGTGACTACTGCGCCATTTCACGTACTCCTGATAGGCGGATCTCTGGCGCTCCGCGGAATTGCTGTCTGCGAAAGTGGCGTAGTTCTCCACCGTGACATAGCGAAGGTCTCCCATGAGATTCATCATCTCGTGGTTGCCCAGCAAGCTCACCACTCGTCCGCCTGCCTTTGGCGCTTCCTTTTCCAGCGACTTCAGCAGATCCATTACTTCGCGCGGCTTCGGGCCCCGATCCAAGAGGTCCCCGACTTGAACCAGGGTAGTCTGATTGCCGGTCCAGTGATGCTGCGCGTCGATGAGCCCGGCCCGCTGGAGAATGGTGACAAAGTCATCAAAGTCACCGTGAACGTCGCCGATGGCTACTACGGCCTCCCGTTGATCCGCTGGGGTCTTGGCAGGTCCCGCCCATGCCAGGCCGATCAACACCAAGAACAAGAGGGCGGAAATACAAGCGCAGTGGTGGGTCGAAACACTGACCGGAAGGCGGACCATGTTCCTGCCTCCTGTAACCGAGCCCTGCCGGATTTGCAGGAAAACGCTGAGGTCCTCAGGGCATCCCTTAAGGAGTGTGCATCTTAGGCTGCCGGGCTGAACAAGTCAACAAGCTGAAATGAGTCCTGTCGTATTTGCCATAAACTCGCGGCGTGAGAGCGGTTTCGAGACAACTCCCAAGTACTCCGGCATTCAGGCGTGAAGACGACGCTGCAACTGTACGCACACAGCGTCAGTGAGGACAGGATGGCAGCGCAGGGAGAAATGCTCGAAGCCATCCTGCAATCGAGCAGCGAAGCAGTGAACTGAGCACGGTACACAGAATCATGGGCTGACACGGGGCTGGAGGGTTTTCGGTGATTCGCCGTAACTGGTTGAAAAAGATGGTGGCCAGGGACGGAGTTGAACCGCCGACGCCAGCCTTTTCAGAGTGGCGTTAATAAGTATTTACAACGACTTAACAGGTCTTAGGTGGCTGCGTAAGTACCTTAAAGGTCGTGGGAGACACGCTTATCTTGAGCCGGGATCTTGGGCCGGGTGCCCTCGACCGAAACAGGCAGATCATCGATTCTGCGCAGAAACCCCACTGCGCAAATCTATTGAAAAGTGCCAGGCACGATCACTGCCCCAAGAAGAGGCATCCGCTTGGGCCTGAAAGAAGCTCCGGTTAACAGCCGGGGAGCATATGCTGGAGTACACGTACTCTCAATGACTTAGACGGAGCACTTCGGCGTCTTTGGAGTGCTTTCGGCGATAAACGGTTCCAAGAACGGATCCAAGTTTGGTAGCGGAGAACCGTTCCTGTGGCGCGATGATTCCGATGTGTTCGAAGCCTCCGATGTCCATCGTAGCCGCTCGTGTCGCGCACCTGAAAGCCGGCCTTCTCGTAGAGCGAAGGCGCGGCTTCAGGCCGGGGCATACCGTTTGATCGAGATGCCCCGTGCGTGCTCTCGCGTTTTCGCCACGTCATAGGCGAGCTGCATCCGGAGAAGGTGATCCATGTCCGGGCCGAACGCCTTTTCGATGCGCAGGGCCATTTCCGGCGTCAGCGCGGCCTTGCCGTGCAGAAGATCGGAGAGCGTAGCGCGGCGCACTTTCAAAATCTCCGCCGCCTTCGACACGCTGAGGCCGAGAGCTTCGATGACTTCGGTTCTTATCAGGTCGCCCGGATGGGGCGGGTTCTTCATGGGCATTTCGGCCTCCTAATGGTAGTCGATCAGGTCAATATCGCTGGCGGTGTTTGTCTGTTCGTCGTAGCGGAAAATCAACCGCCAGTTTCCCGTGACAGTCAGGCTCCATGATCCTTTCCGGTCGCCCTTAAGAGGATGCAGCTTCCAGCCGGGAAACCGGCCGAGCTGCTCCAGCGTCTCGGCGGTTTCGAGGGCGAACAGAAGCTTGCGCAGCTTGTCTTCCATCGCGGACGGCACCGCCTTGGCGTTTCCTTCCTCATGGAGCTGCCTTAGCCCTTTGTGGCGAAAGCGGACAAGTTGCATGTTATCCTTTTACTATTCCAGTATGTACGGTTATACCGTACACGTCAAGCGGTTTATTGTGGAAGGGGAAAACCCGCACAGAACCTCCGCAATTGACTACGGGTAGCGGGCCTGCAAGTACAAGGGGGATAACTGCGCGAACGCGCAGAAATGCCGGGTTCGATCTCGGGGTCGGGGCAGGGAAGGCGGCTCGGATAGCCGGACATAAAGCTATGACCTGTCCCCCATTTTTAGTCCAGGGATAAAGAGACTTTCTCCGGGTTTGATCGGATGCTTTCGCACCATGGGTTATCCCCTGTGGCGACTTGCCTCCTGTCCTTAACGTGGCGGCGGGCCAGACACCAGGAAATCCTCCCAACTGACGCCACGGATGCCATGACGACGGGAGATCTCTTCGTCACCAGGTGCAGAGATCACCAACGGAGTGAACTTTGGGTTTCGACGACAGAATTCGAGCAGCCCCCTGAGGGACTGAGCATCGAACCGGCCAGTTTTGACTTCAATCGCCCATTCACCCCAGCTTCCCTCAAAAACAGCGTCGATCTCTAACGGTTCTTCCCGCCAATACCTCACCCTTTGGCTCTGGTTCACTCCGAATGCCAGGCAGGCGTTCTCTACCCAGAAGCCGAACCGCTCCGGTTCACCGGCGGGATCGGGAGGACCATCGGGATGCATGGCCGACAAGAGAGCATTGTTAAGCGTTACCAGCTTGGGTGGCGCGGCTCGCCGCCGATGGGCTCGCGTCGAGAACTTTTCCAGTGGCGCAACCAAGTATGCCTCTTGCAGCAGCGCTAGATAGTGAGCCACTGTTTCGAGTGCTCCCTTGTCCTGAAGTTGCCCCTGTAGCTTCTGAAGCGAAACGATCTGCGCCGGAAATCCCGCGGCGACCGCAAACACCTGTCGAAGTAGCGCAGGACGCCGGATCGCTCCCAGCGCCAGCAGGTCGCGCCCAATCGCCGGTTCGATTATGGCGTCACGAACATAGGCGCGCCAACGTGCCGGATCACCATTCAACGCCACTGATCCAGGATAGGAGCCGAACCGGACGAGGCTCAAGGCGGCCTCGCGCGCTGAAAGCTGGAAGGCACTGGCCAATGAGGCCGCCGACCAGTGACTCAGAACCATTCTTTCGAAGCGCCCGGCCAGGCTCTCACGCGACCCCGTGGTTACGCGCAGCGCCGACGAACCCGTTGCCACTACGTGAATGGGTGCATGGCGGCGATGTTGGCGGTCCCAATAGCCTTTCAATCGTTTGGCCCAGTCGGACAGATGATGAATCTCGTCCAACAGCAAGATCGCCGTCCCGCGCTGAGCGCGTGCTTCCGCGTCCGCCCAGCGACGCTCCCAAAAACCCGGCAGTACAGCGTCCGGCTCATCGCCGGCAGCATAGATGGCGGCATCCCCGAACTGGCCGGCGATCTCAAGAAGCAGCGTGGTCTTGCCTACTTGACGCGGTCCGGTCAAAAGCTGGATTCGCCCAGGAGCGGGCTCCCGGAGCCGCTTGAGCAGCAGCTCGCGACAGTGATTGAAGTCGTTCAGCAACTCGATCATACTCGAATAATTATTCGACTATGACGAAATATTGTCAAGAGAGGATGCACCTCACTCTGCCCGGACTCCAGCGACTGCACGAGGTAATCGACGGCCTCTTTGGTTCGCCGCTCTATCTGAATGCGGGTTTGAAGTTAAGCTTTGCAGCGCCCACCCCCGGCGATGCGGCATTCGACGAGTATGTTTCCGATCCGTCGAAGCCCGTGGCTATCCCATGTCTGACGGCTTTTCCCATTTTTGAGTGTGAACAATATAGTAGGCAGTATATTGACATGGCGACGCAGTGAATAATATATTAGACATTATCATGTTCAACTTGGCTGCAATTGGCTCTCACATCGCCTCCAGACGAAAGACGCTCCGGCTGACGCAATCCGAGTTGGCCCGGAAGGCCGGGGTCAGTCGGGCGACGCTGGACGCATTGGAGAATGGCCGCTCCGGTGAGCTTGGGTTTTCCAAAGTCACTAACATTCTCGCGGCACTTGGGCTGGAACTGAAGCCGCAAGAGGCAAACCGGCAACGGCCCACTCTAGACGAACTCTTAGAAGAGGATCGGGATGATAAAGGTCTGGACAGACGCCGCTGAGGCAGGCCTGCTGGACAGGCTACCGGATCGCGGCAGCGCATTCGCGTACTTGCCTGGAACAGCCCAGCAACGCGCTGTTTCCGTCAGCATGCCGGTGCGATTCCCATCCTGGGATGTGCCCTTTGGCCTCGCTCCAATCTTCGAGATGAATCTCCCGGAAGGTGCTTTGCGGGAACGGCTGCGGCTCGCTTTTGCGAAAGCGACTGGAACATTCGATGATTTTGATCTGCTCGCCATTGTTGGCCGCTCGCAAGTGGGCCGCATCCGGTACACCGGCGACCAGGAACAGCTTAACGAGGAGGTTCCTTTTCAGTCGGTCGACGAGATTTTGGCAAGTCGGCGCGATGGGGATTTGTTTCGCTACCTCATGGAGAAGTTCGCGGCCTTCTCCGGCATCAGTGGTGTCCAGCCGAAGATTCTTGTGCGCGACGAAAATGCGTCCCTCACCCTGAAGAACGCGAAACCCCGAATCTCGCCGAGTTGCAGGGGCGCAACTCACATCGTCAAGTTTTGGGAACCGAACGAATTTCCCCAGCTGGCCGCGAACGAATGCTTTTGCTTGAAGGTCGCGGAACGCTGCGGGCTCGACGTACCTCGGTTCCGGCTCGCAGAAGACGGAATGGCCCTTGTCGTTGACCGTTTCGACTTGCGCCCAGATGGTACGTACCGGGGCTTTGAAGACTTCTGCGTTCTGAACGCGAGAAGAACGGATGAGAAGTATCGCGGCAGCTACGAAACGTCAGTGATGAAGCGATTGCAGCAGTTCGCAAACTCACCCGACGTACTCGCAGATCTTGAAAAACTATTCACGCTGATCGTGCTGAATTGTGCACTGCGCAACGGCGATGCTCACCTCAAGAATTTCGGTATCGTCTATGACGACGTGCTCGGTGAAGCTCGTCTCGCACCTGTCTACGATCTCGTAACGACTGCCATCTACCTGCCGAAGGATAGTCTGGCGCTTACGCTCAACGGAACGACCCAGTGGCCCGACAGCAAAGTTCTCCGTCGGCTTGGCGAAACACGGATGACGGGCACGCCCGCCAAAATTCGCGAGATCCTTGAGCGTATCTCGGACGCCCTTTCGCAAACCGAAACCGATGTTCGGTCATACATCAAGGAACATCCCGACTTTAAGGAAGTGGGTGAGCGCATGCTGCAGGAATGGGCAAAGGGACGACAACTCTCACTGCAAGCGGGTTAGCGATTCGTATCTCCGTGCTGGGATTGGGGCGCGGCGTGCCTTCGCCTCACTCACCTCTGTCCCCATCTCCCGTTACCTCTCCTTTTCCTTTGGCCGCGCTACGAGACGATGAAGGTATCTGGATCCTTCTCTCTCGTATTCGTGAATCCCGCCTCCGAGAAGCAGTTCGCAAACTTGGGCCAAACCTCGCCACACAGAGAGAAAGCCAGCTTCGCGGTGGGGAGGGGGCGCAGACGAAAATTAGCAAGTGCAGGTCTGAGTATAGGTTTTCAGGCGAGAAAGAGCGCTCTCGACGGCCACTGTCGCGCGGTAGCCATCGACGACACTTAGATCTGCCAGAAACCACTGTTTGCGAGCTTCGGTGTTTCCTCGGATTTCTTGAAGCTCAGGACAGAGATCGGGGTGTATGGTGACTGA
>JBEKDG010000026.1:0-48270 GCA_050014475.1 Terriglobales bacterium
ACGAACACCGGGTATCCAGAGATCGTTCGCATCGAGAGCAGCCCGCGGGTGCCCCTGGTCGGCGCAAGCTAGACCGCTAAGTTGATTGGGCGCTCTCGCATCCCGATCGGCCCGTGCAAAAGCCGGCGCAAAAGACGCGCCTTGGAAAACAAAAAACGTTTTCCACTTTCGCACCGGCCCGGCGACGGCGGGATGTTCGCATAGAAGAATCATGGTCGATGTCCGGGCCGAATCGATGGTTGGTGGAACGATCTTCCACCGGGAAGTGATTCCGCGTGAGATTTCCAGAGCCTTGGTCCTCAACCTCTCTGGCAAAGAAAGCGGTGCTTCGGCACTGCCCAGGATCAGTATGCCTTGACAGAGCCTTCGCTCTTATCGAGGGCACCCACTGTATTATTTACGCCAGCGGGATCAAAAGCCTGGGCCACCCGCCCCCTCGAAGGAGCATGAGCGATATGGAACCGTGCGCAATCGCGAAGACTGCCTTGGAGGTCTTGAAGAAACTGTACGAGCTTGGTAAGCGCGTGCTTCGAGAAAAGCCGCGTCTCAAGCGTGAAGAGTACGTGTTTTGCAACCCGTTCTATTATCGCAAAGACCGTCCTCAGCAGCCCCTTTGTGTAAAGTGCTTCGAGAATGACCGCGAAGGGCCTATGGCGGAGCCGGGTGTGAATGTTACCCCGAGCTATCGCCAGTGTCTGCTTTGTGGAAACATTGTCGAGGTTGTAACGGCAGGGGAAGGGAGGTCAGGATGCTAGAATCGCTGAGAAAGATACAGGTTAAAGAGATACGGCAGCCAAGCGTAGGCGGTCAGTTCCTAGCTGTCCATGCCTATGAGGTGAATATTTGGGAGGACGGCGAACACGTTGTCGTAGAAGCTCGGATTCCCGATGGTGTTTGGGAAACACTCTCAGAACCCGAGAAGCGCATCAAAGAATATTTCGCGCGAGGCCCTCTTCCGAAAACAAACACCGTGATAAATATTCCGAGCTTGGACTAAGGCGTCGCCATCACCGGATCGCCGCACGGCGAAGGAGGGACCATGAAAGCGATTGCAGCGACTCTGCTGGGGCTGACGCTCTGCGCTCCGGTATGGGCGCAACATAGTGGGACTATAACGACAGGAGATTTGCATGACTACTGCGAAGCATGGGCTAGGATGGAGACTCATCCCGACCAGGTGACCGTAACGATGCTGGGGAACAGTAGCTACCTATTGGGATACATAGCCGGGTTTACGGACGCCACGCCCGATGATCTTGATCTTCCCAAGACGCAAGGCGAGCTTAGGGCCGCAGTCTGCAAATACATTGATCTGCATCCTGAAATCTGGAAGCTGAAGCAAGGCGATGGAGTGAGGCTAGCCCTCCGTGCGCTCTATGGAAGAACGAAATGAGGCTCTCCATTCGAGCGCGATCGTGGGGGGAGTCGGCCGCGTCTGGCACGCTTGTCAAAAGGAGAAGCTAGCCTTCCGCAGTTTCAACCAACTCAGCGCCGACTTCCGGAGTCACTTCCGCCCGCGTCCGCAGCCTATACCAGAACACAATCGCGACCAGCGAGAACACAAAGATGATGGTCGAGATGGCATTGATCTCCGGCGTGATGCCGCGCCGGAGCCGTCCCCAGATTTCGAGCGGAAGCGTGTTGTCGCGGCCGATGAGGAAGAAGGTGACGGCGATTTCGTCCATGGAAAGGGCGGGTAGCGGTGCTGCCGATACGACATGTGTTCGTCCGGTTGTGCGAACATTTCGACTCCCACCCTTCGCAAAGTGCGCGAAGGATGGGGCACCCCCTGTGTTATTTGTGCCAGCGAGATCAAAAGCTTGGGTCACCCGGCAGAGAACGCTTGCTCTCTTTCATAACCTTGCTATAATCGCGCAAGGTTTTAGGCTGCTCATGTCCGATTGGAGGGAATGAAAATGAATAGAGCTGGTTTCAGAAATGTCTTTCAGCTCGGAAGGCACGTCCCTCAGGGGCTAAAGCCCGCATTTTTCAAGGCCCTGAACGGCACGGCTGAAGCCGTGCCCTACCCAAAACCGATTTGTGAAACCAGCTCTAGGAAGCGAGTTCTAACTGGCGCCATCCTGCTTGCCATGCTGGTTCTGCCGGCGATCGCGGCCCCGCCCGAGGGCAAGCCCGCCAGCGATCGCGACGCCGCTGTGGCGGAAAAGTTGATTGCGGCGTGGAATTCACACAGCCCAGACAAAATGCTCCCCTTGTTCACCAGCGACATTTTCTACGAGGACGTAGCGTTCGGCGAGGTTAGTCACGGCAGCGCCGAACTGCGTAAGTTCGCCGTCTCAGAATTTGACGGCGTTCCCGATCTCGAACTCAAGCTGGTGCGCGCCAATGTCCACGGCGGCCACGGAACCATCGAATGGATGTTTAGCGGTACCGATAAGGACGTGTTCAAGACGGGAAAGAAGTTTTCCGTGCGAGGCGTCAGCGTGATCGACGTGCGCGATGGCAAAATATCGCGCTGCCTCGATTTCTACGATGTGGCTACAATCATGCGCCAGGTCGGGCTGTTGCCAACCCCTCCCAGCGATGCCAAGTGACGCAGAATCGCAGGCGACTCCTTGCTGGACGTTTTCGAGGGTTCATCAGAGGGGGTTGCGGTAGGAAAGAAAAGCTTGAACCACGGGGGTCACAGAGGAGCACGGGGGAAACCCTAGATTGAGTTGCCAGCCTGCCCCCGGCGCAAATGTCTGGCGGCTCCCAGAATTTTTCGGGCCCCAAGTCCGGAAAGGATCTTTATGACAACAAAGGCAACCACAGCAGAGCGAGACTCCGCTCAGCTCGAAGCCCTCGGTTACGACTCCAAGTTCGATCGCTCCATGAGCCTGTGGGCGAACTTCGCGCTCGGGTTCACCTACCTATCGCCGGTAGTCGGCGTCTACACGGTTTTCGCCTTTGCCATCGTCACGGGCGGTCCACCCATGTTCTGGAGCTATTTGTTTGTCGGGCTGGGACAGCTGTTGGTGGCCTTGGTGTTCGGAGAGATTGTCTCTCAGTTTCCCATTGCCGGCGGTCTCTATCCCTGGGCCCGGCGGCTGGTGGGAAAACGTTGGGCGTGGATGGCGGGGTGGGTCTATCTGTGGGCCTTGTGTACCACCATTGCGGCGGTGGCCGTGGGAGGAGCTCCTTATGTAGCCCAGCTTCTCGGCATCAAGGTAAGCCAGGGCGGAGAAGTCGCGATCGCGGTCGCCATGATCGTCGTGACTACGGCTCTGAATGTCAGCGGCACGAAGCTTCTGGCGCGGGTCGCCATGTTCGGATTCGTTTGCGAATTGCTGGGCGCGGTCGTGGTGGGGAGCTACCTGCTGGTCGTGGCCCGTCACCAGAGCTTCGGGGTCCTGTTCCAAAGTTTCGGCCTGGGCAGCAATGGACATTACTTGCCTGCGTTCCTGGCGTCGAGCGTCGCCGCTATGTTCTGCTACTACGGTTTTGAAGCCTGTGGGGACCTCGCCGAGGAAACCCCGGACGCCGGCCGCGCCATTCCCAAGGCCATGCGCATGACCATCTATATCGGTGGGTTCGCGGCCATGCTGGTTTGTCTGGCTCTGGTGTTGGCCATACCCGATTTGAACGCCGCGCTGTCGGGCAAGGATGCGGATCCAGTGACTACCACCCTGCGCGCCGCCGTGGGCCCGATCGGGCTGCGGGCGGTCATTGCGGTGGTCATGGTTTCATTCTTCTCTTGTCTGATCAGTCTGGAGGCTGCTACCAGCCGCCTGTTGTACAGCTATGGCCGCGACCGTATGATCTTTGGCGGCGCCCAGCTCAGTACGCTTTCCGAACGCACTCGAGTTCCGGTCATCGCCCTGCTGGTGGCCGGCACTGTACCGGCCTGCATTGCGATTGCAGGCTTGTTTCTTGAGGAAATGATTAAGACCATTATCGTGTTTGGCTCCGCCGGAATCTACGTCGCCTTCCAGATGATTGTTTTGGGAGCCCTGATCGCGCGCGCGAAGGGCTGGAAACCAAGCGGGGAGTTTCGTTTGGGCGTCTGGGCGTGGCCGGTCAACCTGGCGGCGCTCGCCTATGGTGTCCTGGCCATCGTCAATATGGTATGGCCGCGCACGCCGCAGGATCCCTGGTATCGCAACTACGGAATGATTGTAGGCACGATGGTCGTGTTTGCCACCGGCCTGTTCTACGCCGTCCTGTTTCGGCCCTACGATCGCCTCGATGCGCCCGAGGGCGATGCTCACCTCGCCCACCTGGACGTGCCGCTGCCAGCCGAGAGCAGCCTCGATTAAAGCAATGGGCTGACGGCCACGGGGCCAGGTTCTATTTTGCCGGTGTGGCGAGGTAGAGCTTTTTCGCGAGCTCTTCGAGCGGGTTGAGTTTAAGGCACAACATGACTTGTCTCTCCCTCATTTCTTTTCCGCTGGGCTCTTGTCTGCTGGCGCGCGATCCTTCCAATTCGGCGACTGGTAAACGATTTTGCCACCGACCATGGTGATCAGGACTTCGGTCTTGCCGATTTCCGAGGGCTCGATTTTGAACAGGTCGCGGTCGAGCAAGATGAAGTCGGCGAGCTTGCCCGGTTCGAGCGATCCCTCGGTTTTTTCGCGGCGCCCGGCGAACGCCGCGCCCAGCGTGTAGCCGCGGATGGTGTCTTCAAGGTTCAACCGCTGCTGCGGAATGAACCCGCTAGGTGGGTTGCCTTCCGAAGTTTGACGCGTGAGGGCGGTCTGCACGCCGGGCCAGGGATTCAGCGTGACGACCGGCCAGTCGCTGCCGAAGGCGAGCGCTCCGCCCTTCTCCTGAATGCTGCGCCAGACCCAGGCGCGCGAGGCACGCTCGGGTCCGATGTTGCGCGCCCATATGTTGAGCGTGTCGTCGTCGGGATAGGAATGCAGCGGCTGCATGCTGGCAATGACGCCGAGCTTGCCGAAGCGGTCAACGTCCTCGGCGGCAATGGTCTCGATGTGCTCGATCCGCGGGCGGGCGTCTTTTGTGTGATTCACTTCGGCGGCGTTCTGGTAGGCGTCGAGCGCAAGGCGCACTGCCTTGTCGCCGATCGCATGCGTGAAAATCTGAAGGCCGCGTGCGTCGAGATCGGCGATGGTGGCTTTGTACTTGTCCGGGTCCCAGAACAGTTTGCCGCTCTGCGTCGGATCGTCGGTGTAGGGCGCCAGCATGGCGGCGGTATGGGCCTCGACCACGCCGTCGAGCATGGTTTTCACGGCGCCGCCCTCGATCCAGTCGTCGTAGTATTGTCGCCGGGCGTTTTCGATAAGCGAAGTGGATTCCGGCGTCAGGCCGGGCGGGTTGAGAAAATACGCGACGTAAAAGCGGAGCGTCAACTCGCTGCGGTTGCGCAGTTCGTCGTAGAGGTCGAGATATTCGAAGTCCTGGCCAGCGCTGTGCACGCGCGCCAGACCCACGCGGTTCGCTTCACGCATGCCTTTGCGCAGCGCCTCCAGGCGTTCGGCGCGCGTGGGCACAGGAGTTTTTGATCCCACTAAATCGCCGGCCGCTTCTTTCAGCGCGCCCGTGGCGTCGCCGTTTTCGTCGCGAACAATTTTTCCGTTGGGCGGGTCGGGCGTGTTGCGATCAATGCCGGCCATGGCGAGCGCCTTGCTGTTGGCCCATGAACTGTGGCCGTCGAAGGCAACCAAATACACGGGACGATCGGGCACGACATCGTCGAGTATCTTTTTATTCGGAAGCGCGGAGGGCCCGAACGTGGGATAGGTCCAGCCCATACCTTGTATCCAGATTTCGCTAGGGTGAGCGCTGGGGTGTGTGTCGGCGTACTCTTTGACGCGCTTCTGGATTTCGGCGACGGTGGTCGCGTCGTTCAGATCCACGCGCGTGAGACCGAGTGAGCCATCCATGAAATGAATGTGGCAGTCGGTGAAGCCCGGCAATAAGAGTCGCTGGCCGGCATCGATCACTTTTGTCGCGGGACCGCGCAGCGCTTCAATCTGTTTGCGCTCGCCGACCGCGACGATCTTGTCGCCTCGAACCGCGATCGCCTCCGCCCATTTCTGCTGCGGATCGACGGTGTAGATGCGGGCGTTGGTAATGATCACGTCCACGTCGGCGGGCTGCGAGGGCGCATCCGACGCCACGAGAGCCGGGATCGAGAACAGGGATGCGAGCAGGAATGCGATGTAGAGACGCGGTTGGGGAAGGCGCATAGTCTCGATTCTTTGTCGTACTCAGAATGTCGGCGGCGTGTTGACCCACAACAGCCAGGTCTCGCTGCGGCCGGGATTTTTCCAGTGGTGCGGCGTGGCGCTCTCAAAATAAAAGCTGTCGCCGCGTTTCAGATCGTACTCCTCGCCGTCCAGAGCGATCTTCAGCTCTCCGCGCAACACGAACAGGAACTCCTCGCCTTCGTGGGCGTAGGACTCGCCGCTGCCGGCTTGGGGCGCGATGCGGAACAGGTGCGGCTCCATGACTTTGTTGCCCCAGGCGAGCAACTCCATGCGCACGCCGGGACCGGCTTCGAGCACCTTGCGCTTGGGCGGGCGCACCAATCGGGTATTCGATTCCGTGGCATCGAGAAAATCAAGGATGTTGGTGCGGTAGTAGCGTGCCAGCCGGCGCAGTGTGCCGACGGATGCGCTCATCTGCGAGCGTTCGAGCGCGCTCAGGAAGCCAATCGAAATTTCCGCGGCCGAGGCGACTTCGGCGAGGCTGAGGCCGCGCTTGGTGCGCAGCCGGCGCAGTCGAGGGCCAATCGCAGCGGCGCCGCTGCTGGCGGCCGGTTTGATGGCGCCCTCGCGCTTCAGCATCTGCACGATGGCGGCCGCGTTCAGTCCGCGGACCTTGCGCAAATAGCGCGCTTTTTTCAGCAGGCGCACGTCGTCGTTGGTGTACAGGCGATACCGGCTCTTGGTGCGCTGGGGGCGCGTGAGGCCGAGATTCTCCCAGCCGCGAATGGCCGAGGGCGATATGCCCACCAGCCGCGCTACGTCGCCGATTTTCAGATAGACCTGAGCGTCGCTCGACATGAATTTCCCCTATGAATTTTGGTAGCTAGGGGGGAAGCACTTTCCGCTTGACAGCGGGCCGCGGAACCTCTAACCTTGCGCGATTATAGCAAGGTTTGTGTTGCACGCAAGCTGAATCGGATCTAACAAAATTGCCCCCGAGACCTGGAGGATCTGTCCCATGCCGACGTCAAAACCGTTCCGGATGTCTAGCTGGCTCGTCGTCCTGAGCCTGTGCCTGATCTGCTCCACGCTCGTGTCCGCCCAGGGTACGGGCGGCCGCATCCTCGGCCGCGTTGCCGATACCAGCGGCGCCGTGCTGGGCGGAGTGAAAGTCACCGCCACCAACGAAGCGACCGGAATCACTCGCGAAACTCAAACCAACGACAGCGGCGACTATGGCTTCCCCCAAGTTCCGGTGGGCACGTACACGATTTCGTTCGACTTGAAGGGATTCAAGACCAGCGTCCGCAGGGGAATCGTCCTGGAGTTGAACCAGGTCATCACCTTCAACGCAGTTCTCCAGATCGGCCAGACCAAGGAAGTGGTGGAAGTCACCGGGGAGGCCCCGCTGGTGGATACGACCAGTACGCAACTGGGCGCGATCGTGAACAACCGGTCGGTGAACGAACTTCCACTCAATGCCCGCGACTCGTATCAATTCTTGCAGTTGCAGCCGGGCGTGCAGTCGCAGTTAGGATCGAGCGGCGGGACTTTCTATGGCAGCGACAGTTCGGGCTCGGTTTCTGTCAACGGGGGCCGCGACCGCTCCAATAATTTCAGCGTCAACGGCGGCGATGCTAACGATCAGTTCGTGAACCTGCCCACGATTCAGCCTACGCCAGACGCCATCGAGGAATTTCGTGTGATCAGCAACACGTTCGATGCCGAGTACGGGCGCAACTCAGGTGCGGTGGTGAATGTGATCACCAAGTCTGGGACCAATAAATGGCACGGCAACGTCTATGAATACTTCCGGAACAAAGTTCTGAACGCCCAGGGCTACTTCAACACGGTCAACCCCCAGTTCAACCAGAACCAATTCGGCGGTACCTTCGGGGGCCCGCTCAAGAAAGACCGAAGCTTCTTCTTCACATCGTATGAAGGACGCCGCTTGCGGCAGGGAATTTCAGGGCAGACCGTTATTGTGCCTACGCCCGCTGAGAGAACAGGGGATTTTTCCTCGGGTTCGACATTTAGCGGCGGAATCTCCGACCCATTCGTCGCACAGGCTCTCGACGGGCGTCCGAACTGTGATTCCAAGCTGGGACTTGCAACAGGCGGGATCTACAATCTTTACACTACCGGCGGGTATAGCAGTCTGAACCCGCTGCCATGGGGCGGCGTTGGTGGAGTCTTCCCGTCGAACACCATCCCAACGGAGTGTATGGATCCGGTTGCGGTCGACATGCTCCGTTTCGTCCCCGCTGCCAACCGGCCCGACGGGACCACTTATCAAGGCGTACCCACCAGCGCCGACAATCAGGACCAGTTCACCCTGCGCTTGGACCATCGCATCAACGATCACCAGAATTTCAGCTTTTACTACTACTACACCGACGACAAGAACCTTCAGCCCTTTTACAACTTCCAAGCCTCGGGTGCCAATATTCCGGGCTTTGGTTCTAAAGTGGGCGCGCGGTACCAGCAGGTCAATCCGAGCTACACCTGGTCCATCAGCAACAACTTGGTCAACGAATTCCACTTCACCTACATGCGCGAAGGCCAGTTGACCTTCCAGCACCCCCAATCCACCGGAGCTGTGCAGGCGTCGTGCTCCTCGACGGCGGCACAGGCGGTATGCTTCAACGGAACTTCCGATTCGTCCGCCATCAACGCGCTGATCAGCGGCGGGCTCAGCGATCCGGCCAAGGCTGGCATTACCACCGGCTTGCCGGCTAGCCACACCGGTGTGCCCTTTATTAGCGTCGCCGGCGGCTTCGCGATCGGTAACGGCTGGGAGGGCGAGTTACCGCAGGTGGGGAACTCGTTCATGTGGACCGACAACCTGACTTGGGTCAAGGGGAACCACACCGTGAAGTTCGGCGCCGACGTGCGCCGCTCGCGCTTCGACCAGACCCTGTATTACAACGTCAGCGGCCAGTTTACTTTTAACAGCTCCACTTCCGATTCTGTCTTGTATGACAATAACTATCCCGGCTACCTCCTCGGTCTTGCCGACAGTTATGTGCAGGGATCGGCGCAGCGAGAGAACGTCCGCAGCACGGGAGTCTATCTGTTTGCGCAGGACAGCTGGAAGATCAAACCCAGCCTGACGTTGAACTATGGACTGCGCTGGGAGCTGGATACGCCGCTGACCGATATTCTGCGCCACGTCCAGACCTATCGCCCAGGGCAGAATTCGAAGGCTTACCCCTGCTACTTGACCGCTGACGAGCAAGCCAGTTTTGGCGTGAGCACCTGCGCCGAGGCGGGTGTGCTGCCTACCGGACTGGTTGTTCCGGGAGACCCGGGCGTGCCCCCCGGCATGACGCAGACCTACTACAAGGCTTTCGCGCCTCGAATCGGCATTGCCTACAGCCCGAGTTTTACCAGTGGGGCCTTGGGCAAAATATTTGGCTCCAACGGCAAAACCAGCATTCGCTCCGGTTGGGGGATGTTCTACAACCCAATGGAGCAGCTGGTACTCGAGCAGTTCGGCGCCGAGCCTCCATTCGGCGGCAGCACATTCTTGCCCTCGACGTTCCTGAATACTCCGTTTGTCGCCCAGGGGGGATACATCAACCCCAACCCCTTCAACGGCATTTTGAGTCCCCCACAGGGTACGCCCCAGGATTGGGCCAGTTTCCGCCCCATGCTGCTCTACGGCGATTTCCAGCCGAAGATGCGCACCCAGTACACCGCGCAATACAACTTTACGATTCAGAGGGAATTGGCCCGGGACATCGTTCTGCAACTCGGCTACGTCGGCTCGCAGGGCCACCGTCTGCTGGCTTCGCACGACATCAATGCGGCTAACCCGCAAACCTGTCTGGACATCATGACGCTTGCTAACAACAATGCCAACAGCGTCTATTCGTACGGACAGCAGAGCAATTGCGGGCCGTTTGCCGAAGACAACCAGTACAGTGTCACGCTTACCCCGTCGGTCCTGCCGAATGGCTTCCATATGCCGAATGGCACGGTAGTACAGGCAACAGGCCAGACTTTGAACCTGGTTGGCCTGAGACCATATTCCTCGCCCAACTGTGATCCTACCCAGCCTGCATTTACCCCCAATACCGGTTGCCCGGTAGATGGCATCCCCGTCTTCACCAATATCTTTGCCGAGGACACGATTGCCACCTCTGCCTACAACTCCTTGCAGGCCAGTTTGGAGAAGCGATTCTCCCATGGCGTACAGTTGCAGGCGTCCTACACCTTCAGCAAGTCGCTGGACTGGGCCTCCAGCTTCGAAGAGACCGTCAACCCCTTCAACTTCAGGAAAAGCCGTGCGCTTTCGCTGTTCAACTCCAAGCAGCGTTTCGTCATCAACTATGTTTGGGCGATTCCAGTCCGCAAGTACAACGGTTTTGCCGGCAAGGTTCTGGACGACTGGCAGATCTCGGGAATTATTCAACTCCAGAGTGGCTTCCCCATCCGCATCCAGACGGAGGATGACAATGAGCTGATCAGCAGCTTGTTCTTCCTGGGAGCGGGCGCGCCGCAGATGACAGGAAACACGCCGCAGGTGTTGAACGCCAAGATCTTGTCTCATGCCGACGGTACGCCGTGCACTGGAACCCTGACCCCGGACTGCGCTCACCGTTATCTCAACCAGGCGCAGTTCTCGGATCCGACGCTGGGAACCTTCGCTACTACCCCACGCTCGATTTGTTGCGGCCCCGGCGAAAACCAGTTTGACATCACCGCCTCAAAAAAGATTTCTCTGACGGAATCAAGATACTTCCAGTTCCGCGCTGATATTTTTAACCTGTTCAACAAGACGCAGTTCGTCAACCCGGACGGCAACTATTCGAACACGACGTTCGGGCAGGTGCAGCAGGCTCGCGACCCGCGGCTGGTACAATTTGCTTTGAAGTTCTACTTCTAGTCCTCGGCTTTTGTCCGAAGATCCGGGCGGTTTCGGCCGCCCGGGCCCAATCTAATGGCCTACCCGGCCTGAGTCTTATTGGAGATCACGATGTACCCCGCATTGCAAAAAGAGCTCGACACGTTCGAGCGCCGCACTCCGAAGTCCGCCGAAGCGTATAAGAAAAACCTGAAGCGCCTGCCCCTGGGCGTGGCCAGCAATTATCGCGCCTACGATCCGTATCCTATCTTTGTGTCAGAAGCGTCGGGCAGCAAGTTCCGCGATCTCGACGGCAACGAATACATCGACCACAATCTATGTTTCGGCACGCTCATGGCGGGCCACTCGCATCCGGCGGTGATCAAGGCGGTGGAAGCGCGCCTGCACAAGGGCACCGCTTACGGTATGCCGCACAATATGGAGTGGGAACTGGCGGAAGAGATCTGCACGCGTTTTCCGGTGGAGATGTGCCGCTTCGGCAACAGCGGCACCGAAGCCACCATGCACACCATTCGTCTCGCCCGCGCCGCTACGGGACGCGACAAGATCATCAAGTTCGAAGGCGGTTACCACGGCCTGCACGATGCGGCGCTGGTCAGCGTGAAGCCGCACCCGCCCGCCGACGATTTTGGCGATATCAAGAATCCGAAGGCGGTTTCGGGCGGAGCGGGCGTGCCGAAGGCGAGCATCGCGAACGTGCTGGTTGCGACATTCAACGATCTGGAAACGGTGGAGCGCCGGTTCAAAGAGAATCCGAATGAGGTGGCGGCCATCATCCTGGAGCCGATCATGATGAACGTTGGCCTCTGCATGCCGCAGAAGGGATTTCTGGAAGGTCTACGGGCGCTCTGCGACAAGCATGGCGCGCTGTTGATCTTCGACGAAGTCAAGACGGGCGCGAAGCTGTGCTGGGGCGGAGCTTCGGAATACTTCGGCGTGGCGCCCGACATGATCTGCCTGGCGAAGTCGATCGGCGGTGGATTTCCGCTGGCGGCTTTCGGTACGCACAAGCGGGTCATGAATTTGATCTCGGACCACAAAGTTTTCCACGGCGGCACTTACAACACGAATCCGATTTCGATGGCGGCTGGCATTGCAACTTTTCGCGAAGTGCTTACTCGGGCGAACTACGCGCTCATCGAGAAACTTAGTAACAAGCTTGTGAACGGATATAAGAAGACCATCGCGAAAGTTGGCTTGCAGGGCTACATCGCGAGCGCGGGGGCGAACGGCGTGCTGATGTTGTATCCGAAGGAAATCCGCAACTACCGCGACTGGCTGCCGATTGACGCGGACCTGTGGCGCCATTACTGGTTTGGCATGGTGAATCGCGGCGTGCTGTGCCAGCCCTACTGGTGGGACGAGCAGTGGACGATTTCCGTGCAGCACACCGAGGCCGATATCGACAAGCACCTGGCGGCATTTGCCGATATCGCCGAGTCTCTCGCCGCCGCGCAACACGAGCGGTTGGGAGCGGTAGCAACGCACTAGGTCAGATCGGGTCATCTAACCATCGGGTCATCGGGCCATCTGAAACCGATCACCCGATGGCCCGATGACCCGATTCTGACGATCGCCCGAACTGATCGCAACATCGAACAATGTCCAATAACGATCCCAACCAGCCGCACCTGAAGCGCGTCCTCGGACGCTTTGACCTGGTGTTGCTGTTTGTCGTCGCCGTATTCAATCTCAACGTTGTCCCGAGCATCGCCGCCAACGGTGGCGTGACCGTCTGGCTTTGGATCATCTCGCTGCTGCTGTTTTTCTGGCCGCAGGGGATCGCGGTGATTGAACTCGCGCATCGCTACCCCGGCGAAGGCGGCGTGTACTTGTGGGCAAAAGAAGTGTTCGGCGACTTCCACGGCTTTCTCTCCGGCTGGTGCTACTGGACAAATAACATGCTGTACGTGCCGACGGTGATGCTGTACTTCGTGGGCGTAACCGTGTTTGCGATGGGCCCGGGCCACGCGGCGCTCGCCGATAACAAGAATTTCGCGATGGCAGCTTCTGTGTCGCTGTTGGTGTTGCTGACGGTCGTGAACATTGTTGGACTGGGAGTTGGCAAGTGGCTCAACAATCTGGGCGCGATTGGAACCTTTATAGCGGCGGCGGTTCTGATCGGGCTGGGATTTACGGTCTGGTCGCGTTTTGGCACGACCGTAACCGCCGCTGATTTTCGGGTTCCACCGGACCCCAGGTTTGTTCTGAATTCGTTCGGCGTGATTTGCTTCGGCTTGGTCGGGCTCGAACTTGCTTCGGTGATGGGCGACGAAATCCGCGATCCGCAGAAAACATTGCCGGGTGCGGTGGCATGGGGCGGCATGGTTTCCGGGCTGCTTTATATCGGAGCGACGCTGACCCTGCTGGTTGCGGTCGGCAAGAACGACATCAGCGTGCTGCAGGGCATTGTGCAGGCGGTCAGCCATATGGCCGGCAAAGTCGGCGTGGCCTGGATTATCACTCCCTTCGCATTGATGCTGAGCCTGTCTATTGCTGGAATCGGCTCGGCCTGGATGGGCGGATCGGCGCGCATTCCCTTTGTCGCCGGCCTGGATTCCTACATGCCGTCGTGGCTGGGGAGAGTACATCCGAAGTACGCGACTCCTTACGCGGCGCTGATCGTGCAGGCGGTCGTATCGCTTATATTGATCGTCATCAATTTCTATGCCTCGGGCGGGGTGCAGGAAGCTTTCCAGACCATGCTTTCGCTGGCGGTCGTTCTGCAACTGGTGCCGTTCCTGTATGTGTTTGCGGCGCTGCTGAAATTTGCTTTCGGTGGCGACCTGGCCGGCGGGCGCTACAGCCGCGGCACGCTGATTGTTTCCGGATTTTGCGGCTTCGTCACTACAGCGCTAGGAATTGCATTGGCGTTTTTTCCGGCCAGGCAGATTACTTCGGTCTGGAGATATGAAGCGAAGATGTTCGGCTTCACGTTGTTTTTTCTGGTGCTGGCCGCGTTTTTCTTTTTCGTATACGGGCGGATGAAAGAACCGCAGGCCGCAGTAGTTAAATAGAAGAAGGGGAACAAGGTGCACGTAGGGACAGACGCCCTCGTCTGTCCCGCCGGGCGAAGCCCGGCGAATGCAGAGATTTTGAAAGGAGATTTGTTTATGCCAAGCGGAGTCAAGTCGGAGGTTCGTACCTATCAGATGTACATCAATGGCGAATGGGTGGACAGCGTGTCCAACAAGACCTCTGCCATCATCGATCCTTCCACGGAAGAGGTGATCGCGCAGGTGCCGTCGGGAAACGCGGAGGACGTAAACCGGGCGGTGGCCGCGGCCAAGGCGGCCTTCGAAACCGGTCCGTGGGCTTCGACCACGCCGCAGGAGCGCGGCCGGGTCTTGTTCCGTCTGACGGAAAAGATTCGCCAGAACGCGGCCAAGCTGGCGGAAATCGAAGCGCGCAACTGCGGCAAGCCGATCGTAGAGGCGGAATACGACATCAACGACGTTGCCACCTGCTTCGAGTATTACGGCGGCATGGCGACGAAAATCCTGGGAACGGTCAACCCGGTTCCGGACAACGCCGTCAGCCTCACCATGAAGGAACCGATCGGCGTGGCCGGCATGATCACGCCGTGGAACTATCCGCTGCTGATGGCGACCTGGAAGATGGCGCCGGCGCTGGCTGCGGGGTGCACTTGCATTCTGAAACCGGCGGGGGTCACGCCGCTGACCGCGCTGGAACTGGCGAGTTGGCTAGCGGAAGTGGGCCTGCCGCCGGGTGTGCTGAACATCGTTACGGGGTCGGGGTCGGTCTGCGGCACCGCGCTGACGCAGCACCCGGATGTGAACAAGATCGCTTTCACCGGCAGCAATGCCGTAGGCAAAGTCATCATCAAGCAGGCGGCGGACACCTTGAAGCGCGTCACCATGGAGTTGGGCGGCAAGTCCCCCAACATCTTTTTCGCCGACGCGGACTTCGAAAATGCCATTGACGGCGCGCTCTTCGGCGTCTTCATCAACCAGGGAGAAGTGTGCTCGGCGGGCAGCCGCATCCTGGTGCAGCGCTCCATCTACAAGAAGTTCGTCGAGGCCATGACCGAGAAGGCCAAGAGAATCCGGCTCGGTCCGCCGCTCGAGCGCGAAACCAAGATGGGTCCCATGGTGAGCAAGGACCAGTACGAGACGGTGCGCTCCTATCAGGAAATCGGCAAGAAAGAAGCCAAGATGTCCATCGGTGGTGGCCGGGCGGAGAAGTTCGCCAAGGGCTACTACATCGAACCCACCATTTTCTATGACGTGGACAACCGCGCCCGCATTGCGCAAGAAGAGATCTTCGGCCCGGTCGCGGCCGTGATTCCGTTCGACGACGAAAAAGACGCGCTGAAGATCGCGAACGACACGCCCTACGGGCTGGCCGCTGCCGTCTGGACGCGCGACATTTTCAAAGCCATGCGCGTGGTGAAGGCGCTGCGCGCCGGCATCATCTGGGTGAACCACATGCAGCCGACGTATGTGGAAGCACCCTGGGGCGGCTACAAGCAGTCGGGCTATGGCCGTGAACTCGGGCCGTGGGGCATCGAAGAGTATCTGGAAAGCAAGCAGGTGCACATCAATCTGAACGAAGCTCCGATCGGCTGGTACTGAACGCCAGTGGTCAGTGGCCAGTGGTCAGTTGCCAGTAGAACCGACCCCTGGCGCGGGCAGACTTTACTGAGAACTGAGAACTGACAGCTGAGAACTGAATTATGTCCACCATTCAACTGCGCACACCCATTCCCGGACCCCGCTCGCAAGCCCTGATGAAGCGGCGCAATGCTGCCGTTGTGCAGGCGGCGTTTCACGCCACGCCGGTCTTCGTGGCCAAGGCGGAAGGAGCGGTCGTCGAAGATGTTGACGGCAACCGCCTGATTGATTTTGCCGGCGGCATCGGCTGCCTTAACACCGGACATCGCGCACCGGCGGTGGTCGAGGCCGTGCGCCGCCAACTTGATCGCTTTCTGCACACCAGCTTCAACGTGCTGCCCTACGAAAGTTACATCGCCGTCTGCGAGAAACTGAACGCGCTGGTGCCGGGCAAGGGGCCGAAGAAGACGGTCCTGGTGAATACGGGCGCAGAGGCCGTCGAGAATGCGATCAAGATCGCGCGCTGCTACACGAAGCGGCAAGCGATCATCTGCTTTGAAGACGCGTTTCACGGACGCACTTATATGGCGATGGCCGCGACCAGCAAGACGCATCCGTACAAGGCGGGATTCGAGCCGTTTCCGAGCGAGGTGTACCGCATTCCGTACGCGTATTGCTTCCGCTGCTCGTACGCGATGAAGTATCCGTCCTGCGATGTGCACTGCGCGCGGCACATCGAAGACACGTTCAAGCGGGTAGTGGCGGCCGAATCGGTGGCGGCGGTGATCGTCGAGCCGATCCTGGGTGAAGGCGGATTCGTTACGCCGCCGGCGGAGTTCTATCCAACGCTCGGCGCGATCTGTCGCAAACATGGCATTCTGTTGATCGCCGACGAAGTGCAGACGGGATTCGCGCGCACCGGCGCGATGTTTGCCTGCGAGCGGCTGGGACTCGAACCCGATCTGGTCACGACGGCCAAATCGCTGACGGGCGGCTTGCCCATGGCTGCGGTAACGGGACGCGCCGATATCATGGATGCGCCCGGCTTCGGCCAGCTTGGCGGCACGTTCGCGGGCAATCCTGCGGCCTGCGAAGCGGCGCTGGCCGTGCTCGATATCATCGAAAAAGAAAACCTCTGCGCGCGCGCCAACGCGCTGGGCGAGCGTTTCCGCAAGCGTGCGGCGAAGTGGCAAGCGCAGTGGGAACTGGTCGGCGACGTTCGGGGACTTGGCGCCATGCAGGCACTCGAGCTCGTGCGCTCAAAGACAACCCGCCAGCCCGCCGACGAAGAAACGAAACAAGTGTCACAATACTGTTACGAGCATGGCCTGGTGACGATCACCGCCGGATCGTACAGCAACGTGATTCGCCTGCTCATGCCATTGGTCATCACCGACGCGCAGATGGACGAAGCCATGGATGTGCTCGAAGCCGCGCTGGCTCACGTCGCCGAAAAGAAAGATGCATTGACGGCACAGCTAATGTAGGGACAGCCGCCCTCGGGCCCTCTAGCTGAGCTGCAGGAGAAGAAAGTTGTCGTCAAGCCATGGGCGAAGGAAAACACAAGGAGTTCTTGTAAATGACTACCGCGACTGCCAACCCGACCATGACCGGCCGAGAGATGGTCGATCTCACGAAGAAACACACGCTGTTTGAGTGGTCGGCGCAATCCAAGGTCGATCCCATCCCGGTGGCGCGGGCCAAGGGCATTTATTTCTGGACGCCGGAAGGGAAGCGCTTCATCGACTTCAACAGCCAGTTGATGTCGGTGAATATCGGACACGGCGATGAGCGCGTCATCCGGGCCATTACCGAGCAGGCATCGGTGCTGGCCTATGCCAATCCGTTCATGGCGACCGAACCGCGGGCGCGGCTGGGAGCAAAGCTGGCGGAGATCACGCCGGGCGATATTGACACCTTCTTCTTTACGAACGGCGGAGCTGAAGCCACCGAGAACGCCGTTAAGATCGCGCGCTTCTTCACTGGACGCCACAAGATTCTCGCGCGTTATCGTTCGTATCACGGCGCCACGGCCGGCGCGATCAGCCTTACGGGCGACCCTCGCCGATGGTCCGTTGAGCCTGGACTTCCGGGCGTCGTGCGCGTGCTCGATCCTTATCACGGCATCGAACGCGGATGGGAGTCGGCGGAAACTTCGCTGGCCATGATCGAAGAGATTATCCAGCTCGAAGGTTCGCATACGATTGCCGCGTTCATTCTGGAGACGGTGACCGGGACGAACGGCATTCTTGTGCCGCCGGATGGATATCTTGAAGGGGTGCGGAAACTGTGCGACAAGTACGGGATTCTGATGATCGCCGACGAAGTGATGTCGGGCTTTGGCCGCACCGGTAAGTGGTTTGCGGTCGATCATTGGAAGGTTGTCCCCGACCTGCTTTGCATGGCGAAGGGACTTACTTCGAGTTACATTCCGCTGGGCGCTGTCGGCATGAGACGACATATTGCGAAGTACTTCGACGACAAAGTGTTCTATGGAGGACTTACTTACAACAGTCATCCGATGGGATGCGCAACGGCGCTGGCGACCATTCGCGTTTACGAGGAAGACAATCTGATCGAGAATTCGCGGAAGATGGGCGCGATCATGAAGACGCTGGGCGCGGAGTTACAGGCGAAACACCGCTCGGTGGGCGCAGTACGTTCGATCGGGCTGTTCGGCATCGTCGAGTTGATCCGGGACCGCAAGACACGGCAGCCAATGGCTCCGTTCAACGGGACCTCGGAGGAAATGGCCGCGCTCGGGAAGTTCTTCCGGGAGAACGGGCTCTATACCCTGGTTCGGTGGAATACCTTCTACACTAATCCTCCGCTGTGCATCAACGAGCAACAACTGCGGGAGGCCTTTGCGATCATCGACAAAGGGCTTGAGATCACGGATCGGGCGGTGAAGGACTAGAACTCGACTCATCTGATCGATGGCCTGTGTATCGGTTGCGGGTGAAATGGCGATTGTTCGCCAACAATCAGAAGCAGATGAAGCCATAGTAGGGAAGCGGCCTTCTCGGCTGGCCGATGTAGAATGTTCCCGATGATTACGCGCAGGTTAGGGTTGCTAGCGGTTGTCGCCATCGTGAGCATCAGTAGTTCTCTGGCCAGTGACGTCTGGGTGGTCCGTGAGGATGGGGTGGGTCCCGTCAAGATTGGCATGACCCTTCCTCAACTGAACACGGTTCTTCACGAAAAGTTCTCGATGCCGGACAACAAGGATGAGCAAGGGTGTTTCTACGTGGATCCTGCCAAGCATGCTCACATCCTCTTCATGATTGTGCGCGGTCGTTTGGCGCGCATCGACGTGGATGGAACTGGTGTCCCTACTGCGGAAGGGATTCAGGTTGGCGATTCGGAAAAGCGCGCTCGTCAAGTGTACGGTCCCAGGATGAAAGTCGCGCCACACGCCTATACGGGCCCTGAGGGCCACTATTTGACGATACGGTCCAGCAACGGTCAGTACGGCATCAGATTCGAAACGGACGAGGGGAAGATTAAGGCGTTCTACGCTGGTCGCTTTGAGGCGATCCAATACATAGAAGGCTGCGAGTAGAAGAACGGAACGCGTCTTTCTCGTGCTGCGTTGCCCGTTGACTTCACAGCTTAGCGCCAGGTGCGCTGCTGACTATCGGAGGGGGAAAGTATCAACGGTGCGTGGTGCGCTTGGGTGGCGTGAGCATTGATCGCGGCTGCGGCCTGGGTGCGGAGGTTGCCCGCTTTCGCGTCGAAATCGACCGTGCTGACGCTGTGCGCACACTGCGTGCAGGTGAACTTCATGCCGCTCTTGAGTGGAGCAAACCTGGCCGCGATGCGACGAATTGATGGAGTGTGCGAGGTGTCTGTCCCACTTTCTTCATCGCATCTTGAGTTTCGCAACAGCCTGGTCAGCGCCGGGCGGGCTCTCTACTCCGGGAGTCCTACGCTGCGAACTATTTCCTGAAAGCGCGGATCGGATCGCAGATTGTCCCAATCCGGACCCACCTTCAGAAACATCAGCCCGGGTGAGCGGCTCTTGACGCATTGCTGGAGATATCCAATCGCCTCGGCGTTTTCACCCAAGCGGGCGTGGAGACTTGCCAGTTCCAGTGGCCCCATCGGCATCCGGCTCTGGCGATTTAGTTTCAGGCTCTCCCGCAAGAGCCCGGTAATTCCACTGGTCCGGTAAGCTTCGTCGAGTTCTGCCCGAGTGGTCGAATCGTCCTCACCATAGAATAACTCCCGGATCGCCTCGTCTTTTTTCCCTTCCCGCGAGTACGCGCGGTACAGCCCCTGATGGGCCATCCCAAAAGTGGGATCGATCTCGAGAGCTTTCCGAAATTGTGCGATGGCCCGATCGTCCTGGCGTGCATCATAAAATATCCAGCCGCCGACGGCTTGCGCAAAAGGCGAGAGGGGGTCCAGCCGCTGTGTGAGTTGAAATTCCGCGACTGCCTGGTCGAACCGGCCCCTGGCAGCGAGATGGTTGGCGTAGAACAAATGGGCGTTGGCATTGTTGGGATTGAGTTCAAGAGCGCGAATGTGTTCCCGCTCAGCTCCCTTCCAATCCCAATCCTGCTCCAGAATGCCCGCGAGCGCATCGTGCGCTTCGGAAAGATTATCGTCGAGTTCCAGAGCCTTCTGGACGGCAGCCCTGGCCTTGGGAATTTCCACCTCACGCGCAGCTTCGGCAAAGAGAACCTGATCCTGATAAACGTCGGCCAGGCCGGCGTAGGCGGCCGCGTAACCGGGATCGGCCTGGATCGCCTGTTCGAAATATCCGATGGCGCGCTTGAAATCTTCGTCTGTATGTTTTTGCCAGAAGTAGCGGCCTTTCAGATAGGCCTCGTACGCTTCGGGATTGACCGGGCGAACTCGCGAAGGATGGTCCCCCGGGTTGCTGCGAATGCGGACGTGGACTTCCTGAGCGATATCGCGCGCCGCTTCATCCTGCAGCATGAGTACGTCGCCCAGATCGCGCTCGTAAGTCTGGGCCCAAATGTGCTGGTCGGTCACGGCGTCCACCAGTTGCGCGGTAATGCGCACGTGCGGTCCCGAGCGCGAGACCGATCCTTCGATGATGGCATCCACGTTCAGTTCGCGGCCGATCTGCGGCAGCGGCTTCTTTGCGTTCTTGTACTGCATGACCGAGGTGCGGGAGATGACTTGTACATCGCCGAGCCGGGCGAGGCTGGTGATCAGCTCATCGGTCATGCCGTCCACGAAGTACTCCTGCGTTGGATCGCCCGAGAGGTTAGTGAGCGGCAGCACCGCGATTGCGTGAACGGGATGATTGCCCGCTCGCCACAGCCGGTTGGGGACACGGCTAGGACTAAATCCCAGAAGCAGCGCTACCATGACGGCACTGCCCAGCAGTCCAGCCAGCACAGTGGCGACCAACCACTTGCGCCGGTTTTCAGCCTTTGAGGCCGGGCTCTCGGAAGCGCTTGCACCGGTATCACCGGAGGAGTCTGCGGAAATCGCGGGCGCTACCGGCGCTACGAAGCGATAGCCGATCTTGGGAAGAGTCTCGATGAAGTGGGGAGAATCGGCCGAGTCCCCCAATGCGTCGCGTAACTTGCCAATTGCCTTGTTCAGGCCGCGATCAAAGTCTACGTAAACGTCTCCCGGCCAAAGCCGTTCCCGCAACTGCTCGCGGGTTACGACCTCGCCCGGCCGCTCCAGCAGCAGCGACAGGATTTGCAGTGGCTGCTGCTGCAGTTTGATGCGAATCCCATTCTTGCGCAGTTCACGCGAGTGCGCATCCAGCTGGAAAACGCCGAAGCGGGTAACTCCCCTAGGTGGACTGGAAACCGCCATACGCGGAGACAACTTACTTAGTGCGGAAGTGTATCACCGAAAGCTCGTGCCGACAGGGAATATTTGGCTCGAAGTCATTGATTAGGGGATGGTTACTGGGGAATACACAGTTCCCACACAGGTGCGTTGACCGGCAGGCGTAACCCGGTCAAAGTCGCAATCGCCTCGCGAGCAGGCGCGGGCCGGCTGGACGCGGTCCATGCGCTCGGCCGAGTTCCCGTGCCTGGAGGACTTTGATGAATCTGAGAAAAGGAGCAAAACGATGAATCGAACCAAGATGAAAGATACTCTCCGGAGCCGAATATTCCGCAGCGCCGCCACCGCCCTGGCCGCCATTGGCATGTTGCTGGCGGGCGCCAGCACAGCGGCGGCAGCATGTGGTCCGACAGGGCAGAAACCGCTGGGAGTTGTTCGGAATCTGCCGTTTTTTGCGCAACCGAATAGCCAAAGCCAGCAGGCCAAGGACCACAACAACCCTATCGTGGGCCTATGGCACGTCAACTACACGGATTCAACTGGCGCGCCGTTCCTGGAATCGTTCGACATGTGGCACAGCGATGGGACGGAGTGGGAGACCGCCAATTTCGTACCGGCCATGGGAAACAATTGTCTTGGGGTGTGGAAGCAGACGAGACCGCGGACCGTTCAACTCAATCACATTGGGTGGAATTTCAACGCGGACGGAAGTTCGGCTGGATACTTCACCATTACCGCAACCAACACGGTGAGCCGCAAAGGCGATACCTACACAGGTGTTTTTGACTACAAGCTCTACGACGTCAACGGGAACCTTGTCGGGGAGGTCACGGGCACAATAGCGGCAACACGGATTACGGTTTGATGGATTGGAAGCGTGTGGGGTCTCTGGCGGGAGCGGAGACCTCATTCTTTCGCGATGGGCCTGCTGAGGAGATCGTTTAGGCGGACTCTAATCTAACAGGTTGCTGAAAAAGTCCCATTCCTGTAGCTCCTCATCCGGAGCGACGGGGCGGGTCCGTGTGGGACCGGGTCTTTGACGCGGTCAGGCAACGCTTCGCAAAGAACGCGAAGCATGGGGCGCCCGAACTGGAGTGCGGAGGCTGAGGTCAGGCGCGCCAGGTGCGCTGTTGACTATCGGAGGGGGAAATTATCAGGGGTGCGTGGTGCGCTTGGGTGGCGTGAGCATTGATCGCGGTTGCGGCCTGGGTGCGGAGGTTGCCGGCCTTTGCGTCGAAGTCCAGCGTGCTGACGCTGTGTGCACACTGCGTGCAGGTGAACTTCATGCCGCCCTTGATGCGCTGAATTCTGTAGGCTTTCACTACCTGAATTGTAGTCCTCCGCAAGCAGGAGCGGGCAAGCGTTGGTGGGGCAGCTAAGGTAACGCAATAGCGAATCTAGGGTTGCTGTGGCCACAGGCAGCTGCCGAGCTTCGCTCGGCTTGGACGGGCGACGGCGCCCGTCCCCACGCAACCTTGGACGGGCGAGACGCCCGTCCCCACACGAGCAATTCCACACACGAGCAATTCCACACACGGGCAATTCCACACGGGCAGCTACATACTCAGCTCATTTTTCCAGGCGGTTGTATTTCTTCAGGACCTCGCGCAGACGGTCGTGCGGCAGGGCGATCACGGTGAGGTCGTTGATGCCGGTCATGGTTTCGGCGGCGACCATGGCATTGATCACGGCTTCTTCTGTTGCCTGAACGGTGGCCAGAAAAATGGGGTTCAGCTGCTCGTTGGCCAGCATTTTCAGGTCGTGCACTCCCTTTGAGCCGGCTGCTCCCGGGTTCGCGGTCGAGAAGGCGATGAAGATGTCACCGGAGCCGTCGCTGGCAAAGCTGCCGTCGCGGCCGAGTCCGAGAGTGGCGCGGCGGACGACGCGCTTGAGTTGCGTCGGAATGAGCGGCGCGTCGGTGGCAACGACGATGATGATCGATCCGATGTCCTCGTCGCGAACCGTATGATCGGTGATTTCCTGCCCCACGGGGACACCGGCAATGCGCAACTGGTCGCGCTGTCCGTAGTTGCACTGCACGAGTACGCCAACGGTGTAGCCGCCAAGTCTGGCAGGGAGCACGCGCGACGAGGTGCCGATCCCGCCTTTGAACTCGTTGCAAATCATGCCGGTGCCGCCACCGACATTGCCCTCTTCGACCGGACCGCCATGGGCGGTATCGAGTGCGTGGAAAGCGTGCTCGGGCTTCACGTGGAAGCCATTCATGTCGTTCAAGTCGTCATCGGCGGTCTCCGCGACCACCGGCAAGGACCAGAAATAGCCATCGGCGTCCGGAGGAGCTTTCTTTATGCGCCACGCAATAACCGCGTCGCGGACCACGCCCACGCTGTGCGTGTTGGTAATCATGACCGGCCCGTCGAGGAAGCCGGAATCCTCCAGCCAGGTGGTGCCCGTCATTTCGCCGTTCCCGTTGAGCGTGAACCAGGCGCCAAACACAGGATCAAGGGAATCTTTGCCGCGGGGAAGAACGGCGGTGACGCCGGTGCGGACCGGGCCTTCACCGACTTTGAGCTTGCCGCTGCCGGAGATGAGCGTGGTGTGTCCGACTTCAACGCCTTTGACGTCGGTGATGGCGTTGTTCGCGCCGGGTGTGCCGTCGAAGGGGACGCCGAGATCGCGGGCACGGGGCTTGGCTTGGGCGAAGGCGAGAGTGCCGGCACAGAGAAGAGCGGTCAGGAACGGGAGTATGCGAGTTCGGATCATAAGTGTTACTCGATTGAGCACCGGCGGCAGTATAAAGCATGGAAGCGTTAGTTTAGAATCCTGCTAGGAAAAGCGGTCTCGGTCAGGAGATGACATGGAGAACTGGAAGCGGGCGGTGATTGCGGGATCGGTCGGAGCGGCGACCATGTTGCTGCTGAAGGGGAAACGTCCGGCGGCGGTGCTGGTGGGAGGGGTGGGGTTGGCGGTGCTGGCGTCCGAGTACCCGAATCAGTTCGGAAAGATTCGTGAAGAGCTGCCTTCGTATGTGCGGCAAGGAACGAAGTTTCTGGATCTGGCGATGAAGATCGGCAGCAGGATCGAGGAGCTGGCGGAAAAGCGCGCGGCGCAGGCGTTTGAGGAGTTGGGAGAATACTAGGACTCGCTTCTCGCTATTCGTCGTTCGCTGTTCGCGGTGGCGAGCATAGCGATTGGCGAACAGCGAATAGCGAACAGCGGGTTCACTCGATTCCCAGTTGTTTGCGAGCGTCGGGGCTTAGGCGTTCGGGAGTCCAGGGCGGTTCCCAGACCACGTTGACATTGGCATTGCGGACGCCGGGGAGTTGCTCGACGCGGGATTTGACCTGCGCGCTGATGTTGACGTGCTCGGGGCAGCCTTGGGCGGTGAGGGTCATATCGACGGTGACGTCCTGTTGGCCTTCCGGTACGTCGTCGAAGCGGATGTCATAGATCAGGCCGAGATCGACGATGTTGACGGGGATTTCGGGATCGTAGCACTGCTTGAGTGCGTTCAGAACGTCATCTTGGGCGATGGGCATGAATTTCCTTTGCGGCTTGCTGATCTTGAAAAGCTGAAGCATTGATAGTGAGAGCGCTTGCTCATATTGTATAGCGAATCCAGCTTGCTGTGACCACAGGCAGCTGCCGAGCTTCGCTCGGCTTGGACGGGCGAGGCGCCCGTCCCCACACGAAGGGGTAGCGTTCTTAGATCATGGCCATCGATCCGGAGTTTCAGAAAAAACTGCAGATCTTTCTGGTGGCCGGCATTGTGCTAGCGGGCGCGCGCGCGGCGTACATCGTGTACGAGCGGCGCGCGGCGATGAAGAACGAGGCGAAGCCCAAGCAAGAAACCGCGCTGAAGGCGGACTACTACGTCACGCCGAAGAAGTTGCATCCTTACGATCTGAAGTCGGCGCGCCAGTTGACCGAGCAGCCCGTATGGGTGAAGGTCGGCTATCAACACACGTACTATCCATGTGATCGCGAGCGGCACAAGACAGATTTCGCGCACGAGGCGGGAATGCTGCTGCCTTTGCAGAAACTCGCGATTCAGGACGTGGTGATGGATGTTTCTCCGTTGGCTCCGGGGATCAAGCAGGTGCTGGCGTGCTTTGTGCTGGAGGGCAAGAGCTACGCGGTTCCGATTGGAGCGGAAAAGGGTGGCGACTTCAAGATTTACTCGGACGACATTTTCTTCATCGAAGATCCGCGCGATCTCTACCAGCACTGGCCCGTGGATGTCTGGAAGAAGATTGATGCTCATGAAGTGCAAGCGGGGATGAGCGAGTTACAGGCCAGCTTCGCGATTGGAGCCGGCGTGCCGCAGGGTTCGGGCGATTACGGTTGGAGAACTCTGCTTTACGCGAATGGTGGAAAGCCGCTGCTGATTACCTATCAAAACGACAAGACGATTGAGATCAAGCCGGGCTCGTAAGCTACAATGCCGGTCATGAAACGAGCGCTCGGCGTTGTTCTTGTCTCTCTTCTATTGTGCTTCTTCAGTTCTGCCGCAAGTTCTTCCGCACCGCGCACCCTGCGAGTCGATTATTACCACACCGGGAACTCGCACGAGGAATGGTTCAGCCTGGATCGGGTGGTGCTTGAGCCGCTGGAGTGGCCGGGAAATTTGAATAAGGCCATCGATGAAAGTCAGTTGGGAAACTACTTATTTGAAGTGCGCGAGAAAGGCAGCGGGAAGTTGGTGTACTCGCGCGGATTCAATTCCGTGTTCGGAGAGTGGAAGACGACGGAAGAGGCCCTCCACGGGAACCGGACGTTTTCGGAGTCGCTGCGCTTCCCAAGTCCTGACACGCCGGTGGAAGTGTCGCTGAAAGAGCGTGATGGGAGCGGCTTTCGCGGGAAGGAAGTGTGGAAGACGGTGGTGGAGCCGAAGGACAAGTTCGTGGATCGGTCGCGTCCACCTTCGCCGGGGGCGTTGATGGAATTGCAGAAGATGGGCGATCCGGCGACAAAGGTGGACTTGCTGGTGCTGGGCGATGGTTACACGGCGGCGGAACGTCCGAAGTTTGAGAAAGACGCGCGGCGATTTGTAGAGGCGCTGTTCTCGACATCGCCGTTTCGCGAGCATCAGAAAGATTTCAACGTGTGGGGGCTGTGTCCGGCGGCGGAGGAGTCGGGCGTGTCGCGGCCTTCCAGCGGAGTTTATCGGCGGTCGCCGGTGGGCGCTTCCTACGACACGTTCGGCACCGAGCGCTATGTGCTGACCACGGAGAACCGCGCGCTGCGGGATGTAGCGTCGTTCGCGCCGTATGAGTTCATCGAAATTCTGGTGAATGGGCAGACTTACGGTGGCGGCGGAATTTTCAATCAGTACGCGACGGTGGCGATCGACAATCTGTGGGCGGGATATGTCGGTGTGCACGAGTTTGGACACCAGTTCGCCGCGCTGGCGGATGAATATTACACGTCGGATGTTGCTTATCTGCCATCGGAGAACAAGACCGAACCGTGGGAGCCGAATGTGACCGCGTTGCTCGATCCGGCAAATTTGAAGTGGACGGAGCTGGTCGCAGCGGGGACGCCGGTGCCGACGCCCTGGGATAAAGAGGAGTTCGATCGCTTTGAGCGGGACATCCAGCGGCAGCGGAAAGAGCTGCGAGCGGCGGGGAAGCCCGAGGAGGAGATGGATGAACTCTTCCGCAAGCAGCGCGAGAAGGAAGATGCGATGCTCGGTTCCGAGAAGTACGCCGGGGAAGTCGGAGCGTTCGAGGGCGCGAACTACGAGACGAAGGGGTACTACCGTTCTGAGGTGGACTGCATCATGTTCACGCGGCATAAGACGTTCTGCGCGGTGTGCCGGCGCGCGATTGAGCGGGTGATTGGGATGTATGCGGGGTAAGGCAGTCTCACCGCCGAGACGCAGAGGGCGCAGAGAAAGGCTTTAGGAAGTACCCAGGCGGGCGCGAACAAACTCTACGATTTCTGGCGTCACGTAGCTTGGCGGGCGGATCGCGAACATTGGACGGTCGATCGCGGGTTTCAGCGAGACGCGTTCCCAGGCTGGGCCTGCGGAGTTTTCGGCGGAGTGCAGCAGTACGGCGTCGGCGCGGTCGAGAAAAGTTTGCGCGGAGGTTTTGAAGTCGGCGGTCTGCGGGTCGAGTACGGTCAAATAGAGATCCGGTTTCACGAAACGCAGGATGCTGTTCGATTCGATGATGGCGTTTTGTGTGGTGGCGAGGATCTTGCGGATGCGCGGCATGGCTTCCGCGAGGTGCCCTTGCTGGGTGCGGACCCACCAGGAGTGATCGGCTCCGGCGACCAGGAAGCGCGAAGTGTCGGATTCGCCGGAGCGGTCTTTGTCTTCCGTCACAGCGAACGAATGATTGGCGGTGGCACAGTCGCAGGCTTCGCCACTGGCGGAGCAGACGCCGTGTCCGTATTGAGTAATTTTGAGGGCGGTCCAGTGGAAGCCGGGCAGGGCGGCGATGAGACCGGCAACGACGCTGGTCTTGCCGACGCTGCGGGAGTGTCCGCCGATGACGAGGATGGGCATGAATGCGGCTCTTAGCTCTTAGCTGTTAGCTCTTGGCTCAGTTCTCAGTTCTCAGTTCTCAGTTCTCAGTTCTCAGTTCTCAGTTCTCAGTTCTCAGTTCTCAGTTCTCAGTTCTCAGTTCTCAGTTCTCAGTTCTCAGTTCTCAGTTCTCAGTTCTGGCATTAGATGCGGCCATGCGCATTTCCACACGGTAATCGCTTCTGGGATCAGCGCTCCTTCTTGGCCGACCGCGATACAAACGCCAGCTCTTTAAGATACTCCCTTACCGGGCGGGCGGGGGTTCCCCAGAATACGACGCCTTTTCCGCGAAGCACCTTCTTCGGCAAGATGCCGCATTGGCCTCCGAGCATGGCGCCAGCTTCGATGCGGGCGTGATCGCCGATGCCGACCTGTCCGCCCATGATGACGTTGTCTTCGATGGTGACGCTGCCGGAGAGGCCGGTTTGAGCGGCGATCACGACGTTCTCTCCGATCTGAACGTTGTGGCCGATGTGCACGAGGTTGTCAATCTTCGTGCCCCGGCGGATGCGGGTTTCGTCGAGAGCGCCGCGGTCGATGGTCGAGTTGGCGCCGATTTCGACATCGTCTTCGATCACCAGGCGTCCGATTTGGGGGGATTGCTCGTAGCGTCCGGTTTGGGAATCGCGGACGTAGCCGAAGCCTGCACTGCCGAGGACAGCGCCTGCCTGCACGATGACGCGGTCGCCGAGAGTCGTGCCCGGGTACACGGTGACGTTCGCGTCGAGGCGGCAGTGGCTTCCGATCGTCACCGCGTCACCCCCGTCGTCGCCGATTACAGAACCAGAGCCGATGGTAGTTTCATCGCCGACCTTGACGCGTTCGCCGAGAATTGCGCGGGCGCCGATGGCTACGTTTTTGCCGATCTCAGCGGAAGCGGGAACGATGGCGGAGGGATGAATGACGCGATTGCGGTCGGGATCGCGGAGCAGCTTCGCGGCTCGGGCAAAGGTGAGGCGCGGCTGGGCGGAAATCAGGATGGGCTTGGAAGCCGTGCTGGCCGCGATGTTTCCGGCTACAAAGTCGCCGGCGATGACGGCCGCGCCGGATGAGCGGAGCGCGGTGTCGAGATGCTGGGCGTCCTCCACGAAGACGAGGCTGTCGCTGGTCGCGGATTGCAGGCTGGAGACGCTGGTTGCGGTGATGGAGCCTTCTCCAAGGAGACGGCAGTTGAGCTTCTCGGCGAGATCGCGCAGGGTTAGCTTCATGGTTGTCTATTGTCGCTTTCGGAGGCGGGTGTGTACAACGCCGGCTCCTTTGCCACGCGCGGCAGCTGCCGAGCTGCGCTCGGCTTGGACGGGCGAGGGCGCCCGTCCCCACACGAGCCCGTCCCCACACGACCACACCAGCTAGTAGAGCCCCGGCTGGCCTGGGGGGCGAGTCTTCCAGCGGCGATGCACCCAGAGCCACTGGTCGGGATAGCGGCGGATGAAATCTTCGATGACGCTGGTGAACTTTGCGGTATTGGCTACGATGTCGGCCTCGTTATCGTTGGTGCGAATCAACTCGACTGCCGGATCAAAGCGCAGGATGTATTTGCGGAGTTTCGAATCCCACACCGTAAAGCCGGGGACGACGGCGGCGTCGGTACGCAGGGCAATGCGGGCGAGGCCGCTGGCGGTGCAGGCGGGGATGCCGAAGAAATCGACAAACACACCCTGCGGCGGGGTCATGTTGGTGTCCATGAGAATGCCGACGGTTTCGCCGGCGCGCATGGCGGAGAGCAGGCCGCGCACGAAATCGTCTTTGTCGACGGTGCGGTTGCCGTGCATGGTGCGGTAGCGTTGGATGAGGGCGTCGATGTAGGGATTATCGAGGGAGCGCATGACGATCGACAGCGGATGTCCCTGCAGCGAGTGAGCGAAGGCGGAGAGTTCCCAGGCTCCGAGGTGGGCGGTGAGAAACAGGACACCTTTGCCGCGAGCGTACGCGCGCTCGAAATTTTCAACGCCGTCATAGACGACGACGCGGGAGACATTTTCGCGGGTGTAGCGAGGGAAGAGGCAGACCTCGGCGAGCTGGCGTCCGAGGGAGACGAATTCTCCGCGAACCAGACGGCGGCGCTCGCGGGGCGGCATTTCGGGGAAGGCAAGAGCCAGGTTGCGCAGGCCAACCTGGCGCAGGCGTCCGTGAACGGCGTAGACGGTTAACCCGAGTGAGATGCCGATAGCGCGCGCCACGGGACGGGGGAGCAAGCCCAGGATCTTTATCCAGGGCCAGACTAGAGCGTATTCAAGGCGTTCTCGCACTTTGGTAGTTCTCAGTTCCCAGTTCCCAGTTCTCAGTCTTCGATTCGAGTCACTGAGAACTGAGAACCGGGAACTGAGAACTGACTACTTTGCTGCTTGCTGGGCCCACTTGGCTAGCGAGCTCAAGAAGGGATAAGCGGCTTTGGGAGCTTCGGTGTCTCCCTTGAGGGACGTTTTGAAGGGCACCATGCGGCCGTAGAATTCGCGGGTGCTGCCTTTGTCCTGCTTGATGACGGCGCCGGCGAGTTCGAGTCCGGCGAAGAGGCCGCGGGAGCGCGAGTAGGTCAGAACCTCCGCCCTCATCTTCCAATCGGTGTCGGCGGAGGCGTGGCGTCCCACGGGGCCGGCGGCCGCGCTGGCATCGGCGCCGAGTTTGAACTTGCTGGAGAGCAGGTTATCCATGCCGCCCTTGTTCATGATCAGCATGACCAGATCGGTTGCCTGGCCGCCGATCTGCAAGCCGAAGCTGCCGCCGCCAATGGTGAAGAAAGCGGGCGCGCTCCAGCCTTTTTCCGTGCGGCAACTGGCGACGCCTTTGCCATAACGGCCGCCGAAGACGAAGCCTCCGTTGAGCAGGGACGGAACCACGGCCACGCATTCGGCCGAACCCAATACTTCTTCGGGGATTCGCTGGTCCGGGGCGGCCTGGATTTCGTCGAGCACCGTGCCGGCGGCTTCGATACGCCCGGAAGCCTTGGTGTTGGCTTCGGCGGCTTTGGTGTCTTCATCAGTATTGGCGGAAAGAATCGTTGTTTGGAAACATGTCAGGAAACAAACGAGCAGCAGCAGAACGAGGGATTTTCGCATCATGCCTCACTTGGGAGATAGGAGTATGGATTCTATTGTCTCTAATTCTATTCGATGCGGGGCACGGAATGGAGGATACCGGGGGAGTGATCAGGGTGAGTCAGGTGAAACGCCATCAGCCATCAGCCGTCAGCCATCAGTGAAACCTTTGGCTTCTGACCGGGTTCGAGGGATTGGAGACGTAATCGGGAGGTTCGCTAAGGCAAAAAAATGCGGGGCTGAAAGCGGCGACCCTAATCTCCGTTTCCAACCCCGTCTCCCAGGTTCTGTGGTAGGTGAGGCGAGTATGGGGCAGGTGGAGGGAGCGGACAAGATTACGAGGGTCACTGTACCTCGGTAACCGTCAGCCGTCAGCCGTCAGCCGTCAGTAAAAGCTCGTGCTTCTGATGGCTGATGGCTGAAAGCTGACAAAAGACTACTTCGCCGTTACCAGCGAATGGGTGATGGCATGGACGGAGAGGGCGATGCGGTTCTGCACGCCGACTTTGCGCATCAGTTTCGCGACGTGAGCCTTCACCGTGCGCTCTTCGATGCCGAGGGCGGAGCCGATCTCTTTGTTAGAGCGGCCGGCAACCAGCATCTCCAGAACTTCCTTCTCGCGGTCGGTAAAGGTAACCCGGCCGGCGGGGAAGATGCGCCCCGGGGATGCGCTCACACGTTCGATGAAAGTCGAGAGCACGCGGCGCGAAGCCCACACCGAACCCTGATGTACGATGCGGAGAGCCTGGATAAACTCGGCCGGTGAGGCGGCCTCGTCCACGTAGCCTTTGGCGCCGGCCGCGATGGCTTTGAGGACACTTTCATCGTCCATACCGGAGCCGGTTACGATAATGCGCAGGTCGGGCCGGATGGCTTTCATGCTGGCCATGATGTCGTACAGGTTCTGGCCACCGCGATTGCCCAGCAGGACCAGATCGATGGCCTGGAGCTGGCCCAGTTCGGCCAGCGAGGCGGAGACCAGCTCCAGATCGGGTTCGGTATCAAAGAGGGCCCGGAATCCCACAAATCGCAGCGGATCGCTCTCCACTACGGCGACACGTATCAGCGGCTTTCTGGCGACGGCAGCTTTCATTAAGGTTTCCCTGTTAGGATTGGTTCCTGTTAAAGCTTGCCTGAACCAGCACAGAATTGGAACGATTGGTGAGCGAGACAAATTACGGGGGTAACCCCCCAAATCAGGCATCGGGAGGAGGGTGTGCGGTGAGAGGATGGCGGATACAGCGATATTGTGCAGGGATTCTGGCGGTGGGCATGATGGCGGCCGGGCTGGTGTTGGCACAGGCGCAGGCTCCGGGACAGGCGCAGGCGGCGGGGCAGGCACAGGTCCCGGCGCCCTATCAGCCGAAGTTTCCGGGCGACCCGGCGCGCTCGGAATCGGAAGCGCAGGCGCTCGGCTACATGCGGGTGGTGCTCCGGGCGGAGCACTATTACAAGAAACGGCACAACAAGTACGCGGAGTCGCTGGCGGGGCTGGCGGGGACTGGATCCTTCACCAAGCGCATGGCGCACACCACCGACCGCGGGGATTACACGGCCAGCTTCCGCACCCACCGCGACGGTTTCGCGCTCACCATGACGCCCAAGCAGATGGACAGCGAACACCGCTCGTTCTACGCGGAAGAAGATGGGGCCATTCATGCGGACGATCGGAAGCCCGCGGATCTGGATTCGCCGAAAGTGCAGTGAAAAATAAAGTGATGGGGCACCGATGTCCCCCAACTTCCATTCCGCTGCCATGGTTGGCGAACGCTACTTGGCCCCGTCGCCCTTTGCCCCGGATGCTCCAACGTCGCGGTCGGCACGAGCCGGTCCGGGCTGGACGGTGTGAACCTGATCGGCGATGCGGCGGACCGGGAGTGGGCCGCCCTCGGCGCCGTGGCGCCGCAATTCCTTGACGATGTCTTCGCGGTCGCGCGCGCCATAGTCGCGGGCGAAGCGGGTAAGGGCCTCGGTCAGAATGTCGTGGTGGTGTACGTTTTCCAAACCCGGTTCCCGGGTGAGATTCAGCCACAAACGATGAAGCAGGACGACGTCCTCGTTCTTCATGGTGGGCGTGTGTGGACCGATGCGGAAGGTGTCCACGATGCCATCGAGCTGAACGATCTGCAATACGAACTGCCGTTTGGGTTCCGGGATGGCTTCCCAGGCGCTGCCCAGGCCGAAGGCCTGCTCGGCGGTCGTCATTTTGCTGGAGAGGCCGGTGACGACGCCGGAGGACTCGAGGTTATGCGCGGTCTGGGCGATGGCCGACCAGGCGTCACGCGCCGGGACCACCAGGAGCGAGATCTTCTTGCCCACACTTTCGGCGACGGAGACGGCGCGCGTGAACAGGGTCTGCTCGTAATCGCTGAACATCTGCTCGGTGGAAAGACCGTAAGCGGCGGCCCCGAACTGGCTGATGCGGGCGGTCATGACGACCACGTCCTGTTCGTGCGTGTCGGTACGTTCGAGCACCCAGCGGAGATGGTTCAGCGTGTTGTAGTCGCGGACCGGCACCAGCACGTTGCCGGCGCGGATGCCGACGGTTTCACGCGCCACGCTTTCCGCCTGCTGTAACTGGAACTGCTCCTGCATCTGCGCCGCGGTGTGGGCGTGTTTGCGGCGGTTCACCTTTTCGGAGAAGGTGAAGATGGCGAAGAAGACGATTGAAAAAATCAGGCCGCTGACCGTGGCCACCGATTTGGTGAAGAGATTCACGATCGCGGTGGCGAGCAGAACCATTCCAACCGAGGCCAATCCGATCGGGATCTCGACGCCAAAGATGTGAAAATTGGGCGGCACTTTCCACATGCGCTCCCCCTTGTAGCGGTAGCGCAGAACCAGCATGGAGATGGTTTTGAAGACGAAGCTCCAGACCACGCCGAAGGCGTAGGCTTCGCCCAGGGTGTAGATGTTGCCCCAACTGACGATGATGGTAAAGAGCTGAAGCCCGACGATGAGGTTGATGATGCGGTAAGTGGTGCCGAACTTCTTGTGCGGACGACGGAACCAGTCGGCGAGCACGCCGTCCTCGGAGACACGGTTGAGAACGCCATTGGAACCGACGATGGCGGTGTTGACGGCGCCGGAGAGGATCAGGAACCCGACCACCACCACGAAGGCGCGGAAGGCCAAGCGCAGAACTTGCGGGCCGACCATGTGCATGGCGAGTCCGGCGATCAGGTTGTCGCTGTACACCCGGGTGCGGACATCGTCGGGGATCAGCATGACCGCCAGCAACGAGACGAGGCCCGTGAAGAGGAAGCTGTAAACGCCGATGACGATGGCCGTGCGCTTCAGGTTCTTCAATTTCGGGTGCGCCAGTTCCCGATAGACCTGCGCCAGCGATTCTTCGCCGCTCATGGCGAGCACGGAGTGTCCAAAACCGATGATGAGCCCGAGAATGGCGAACATGTGCGGCAGTTTGCTGTGTTTCCAGAAGCCGAGCGATTCCTGGCTGTAGTGGATGTTGGCGAGGGTGGGAAAGGGCGGCAGGTGGCCGCCGACCTTGAACAAGGTGAAAAAGGACCAGCCGAGCAACATCACCACCATGACGGTCGTGATCTGCATGACCCAGAGAGCCTTTTCGCTGGACGCCTCGATGCCCTTGATGTTTTCCCACCAGTAGTAGAGGGTGACCGCCACGGCGAAGAGGACCGAGGCGCCGTTGACACCGACCTGCGGCGTGCCGTTGAAGAGGTGGTGAATGGCGACGGGGATCCAGCCGTGGGCGTCGGCGATGGCGATGGTGTCGTTGATCAGGCCGGCGATGTACTGTCCCGCAGAAACGCCCGAGACCGGCCCGGTCAGGATGTAGTCGAACATCAGGGCCGAGACACTGAACTTGGCGAGGGTGCCTCCGAGAGCTTCTTTGACGACACGATAGACGCCGCCGCGCACGAACATCGAGCAGCTTTCCACGTAAACGGCACGGACAGCGAACGCGAACAGCATGACGCCCAGAACAAACCAGGGCGCGCTTTTGCCAATCGCTTGCTCGGCGATGCCGCAGGCGTAGAAGGCGGAAGAACCGAGGTCGTTGAGAATGATGGCGGCAGCTCGCCAGTAGGAGATGAAGGTGAGCATCACCGAGGTCGCCACCACAATGCGAACCCGGTTGGAGCCGGTGGGTGAGTTTGATGTTGACGACATGCAGCGGGAGCCCTAGTGGCTGTTTTCGTCCTTCCTGTCCAATAGGGTTCCGGCGTCTTCGACGAACGTTAGCACCAGCACAACTACGGTCCCGGCCCACCCGGCGACAAACATGTATTCCAGAATCTTTACCAGCAGTACGCTGAAATTCATGACCACGCTATGTTAGCTGATCGGCGCGGATTTCGGCGCTAGATTTATTGAGGCCCGCTTGCGGCGGTTCAAATTCTGTTTGCTATCCTGATGAGTGCTCAAAATCCACCGAAGGGCCTGGGGGCTGGCGCTGGTGTCGGCAGCTTTGCAGGTTGTGATCTTTCCGCTGCCGGGGCTGTATGGGCTCGCTTGGGTCGCGGTGGCCCCCCTGCTTGTCGCGATCTTGCGGGCGCGTGTTCCGGAAACTCTGCAACTGGATGGTCAGGCGCGTTTGCTGCCAGCCACGCCGTGGCAGGGGTTCGTATTGGGCTACGTGTGCGGGATTCTCTGGTTAGCCGGGACCTGCTACTGGATCTTCGACACCATGCACCGCTATGGCGGGCTGCCGATTCCGGTCGCCGTGCTGGCGCTGATCTTGTTCTGCATGTATGTCGGGCTGTATCACGGGATGTTCGGGCTGCTGCTGGCCTTGGTCGTTGGACAAAAGCCCGCCGCATCGGGGGCATCGATCCGGCGCGCGCTCGTGGCCGCTCCGTTTCTTTGGGTCGCGGTGGAGCTCGCCCGGACGCGGATTACCGCGTTTCCATGGGAACTCCTGGGATACTCGCAGACCGGGAATTTTGCGCTCACGCGGATTGCGACCCTCGTCGGCGTGTACGGGCTCTCCTTTGAAATCGTGCTCGTGAACAGCGTGTTCGCAGCGGCGTTTCTGGTTGCGAAGGAGCAGCGAAAGCGGCTGTTGCTGGCGGCGTGTGCCGCGGTGGTGATCCTGCAGACGGGGCAGTGGCTGGCGCCTCCCCCGGTCGCGACGGATCACACCGCGCTTTTGGTGCAGCCGAATATTCCGATTCAGGACGGGGCGATGTGGACGAAGGAATATTTCCAGGGCACGCTGCGAGACCTGACCGCGACGAGTTTGCATCCCGCCGGAGAACCCTCCGGAGAAAAAGCAGGGCGGCGTTACGATTTGATTGTGTGGCCGGAGTCGCCTTCGCCGTTTTACACGAACGATCCTCTGTTTCGAGGCGCGGTGAGCGAAATGGCGAGGCAGTCGGGAAGTTGGGTGGTGGCGGGCTCAATTGGAATCATGCCCGCAATGCACAGCGTCGGACAAAGCTCACAGATTTTCAACTCCGCTGCCCTGGTCAGCCCGCAGGGTGAGTGGGTTGGACGCTACGACAAAGTGCATCTCGTGCCCTTCGGTGAATATTTGCCCTTTCCGCAAGTGTTTGCGTTTGCCGGAGGGCTGACCAAAGAAGTGGGAGAGTTTCAGCGAGGTGCGTCGCGAGCGCCTCTGGATGCCGGAGGCGAGCGGCTGGGAATGTTTATCTGCTATGAATCCATCTTTCCCGACGAAGTGCGGCAGGGACCGCTGCAGGGCGCGCAAGTTTTGGTGAATGTCTCGAACGACGGCTGGTACGGCGACTCCGGCGCCTGGAAACAGCACCTGCAGCAGACGCAAATGCGAGCGATCGAGAATGGGCGTTGGTTGCTGGCGGGGACGAACACGGGGATGACGGCATCGATCGATCCTTACGGACGGATCGTGGCGGCGACCCCGCGCAAGGTCCGCACCGCGCTGGCCGCGCCTTACGCGCTGAGTTCGGGCACCACGTTTTATACCCGGCATGGCGACTGGTTCGCATATCTGTGTGCGATAATTTCAGCAGGCGCGCTGCTGGCGCGTTTTGTATTCCCTACTCGCGAGCGATAAGCCATGTTGGACGAACTGGAACAGCAATACACTTCTTTAAAGACCAAGGTTCACGACCTCCGGGAGTATCTTTGACGCCGGTAAGCTGCGCCAGCAGTTCGCCGAAATCGAAAAGCAGGCGTCGGATCCCAATTTGTGGTCGAATCCTGAAAAATCTCAGCAAGTAATGCGCGAGCGGAAGCGCCTGGAGAGCTCGTTGTCGCTGGAAGGCGACCTGGCGCGCCGCACCGGCGACATCGCCGCCTATTTCGATCTGGCCGGCGAAGGTGAGAACGTGACCGCCGACCTGCAGCGCGAGTTGGATGATCTTGGCGAACTGGTGGATCGAGTCGAAACCGAGACGCTGCTTTCGGGCGCGAACGACGGCCTGAATGCGATCGTGACTATTCATCCCGGGGCGGGCGGCACCGAGTCGCAGGACTGGGCGGAGATGCTGCTGCGAATGTATCTGCGCTGGGCCGAGCGCCAGGGATTCAAGACCGAGATGTACGACTACCAGCCCGGAGAAGAAGCTGGAGTCAAGTCCGCGACATTTTCGGTGATTGGCCAGTATGCGTTTGGCTATCTGACCAGCGAGATTGGCGTGCACCGGCTGGTGCGGATTTCGCCGTTCGATCAGGCGAAGCGGCGGCATACGTCGTTTGCCAGCGTCTATGTTTCGCCTGAGATTGACGACAGCATCGAGGTTGTCATCAAGCCGGATGACATTCGGATTGACACTTACCGCTCGAGCGGCAAAGGCGGACAGCACGTGAATACGACCGATTCGGCGGTGCGGATCACGCACATTCCGACGGGCCTCGTAGCCTGTTGCCAGAACGAGCGCTCGCAGCATAAGAACAAAGAGAAGGCGATGAGTATGCTGCGTTCGAAGATTTACGAATTCGAACTGGAGAAAAAACGCGAGATCACGAAAACAATTGAGGATTCGAAACTGGATATTGACTTCGGTTCTCAGATCCGGTCGTATGTGCTGCAACCTTACCGCATGATCAAGGATCACCGCACGAAACTGGAGATCGGCGACGTGGATCGTGTTCTGGATGGCGATCTGCGGCCACTGATGCAGGCGTATCTGCGGATGCGCAGAGGCGAAAAAAAATCATGAGCGCGGATTCCCTTCGAGCGTCGCACCCTGGAGTTGCACGGCCTCGATCGCCGCACCTTCGACCGCCGCATCTTGGACCCCGCCTGCAGCGCGCCTTCCGCTACGCCGCCGAGAAACACGCCGGACAGACGCGAAAGCAGTCGGCAGTGCCTTATCTGTCACATCTGATGGCGGTGGCGTCGCTGGTGCTGGAAGCGGGCGGTGATGAAGACATGGCAATCGCGGCGTTGCTGCATGATGTGGTGGAAGATTGCGGCGGCCTGCCCAGGCTGCGCGAAATCCGCAAGCAGTTTGGTTCGCGGGTGGCGAAGATCGTCGAGGGCTGCACCGATTCATTCGGCGAGCCCAAGCCGGAGTGGGTGGAGCGAAAAAAAGACTATCTGCGCGAAGTGAAGCACGCCGATGCCGAGACGCGGCTGGTTTCGGCGTCCGACAAACTGCACAACGTCCGAACGATTCTCGCGGATTACCGGCAGCATGGGGAAGCTATCTGGACGCGGTTCTCGGGGAAAAAAGAAGGCACGCTCTGGTACTATCGCGCTTTGAGCGACGAATATCAGCGGCGCAGCCCGAACCGCATTACGCGCGAACTCGAGATTGCAGTCGCGCAATTGGAGTTGGCGGTGGGCAGGAAACCGCGATCGTCGAAAGAGAGTGTGAAAAAGTTCGCGAAGAAGAAAGCCGCAGCCAATTCCGGGAGATGAATGATGCCCCGAATGCTTGATCTAATCCGCAATTCGCAGGTTCCGTCGCACCTCATGCAATCGGCGGCGCGCGGAGCCCTCTCGGTGCCGCCTGGGGAGACGATTGAGATCCTGGTCTATATGGCGCTCCATCACAAATTGTTTGGTCCGCAGGCGCGTCTAACCCTGGCCGGTTGGGATGAAAAAGCCAGCCTGGCTGTGGCTGCCGATCCGAACACCAGCGCCGAGGTGCTGGGATATTTCGTTTCTCCGAAGAATCTAAGGCCTTGTCTGCTGTCGGCACTGGCGGAGAATCCGTCGGTAGGGGAAGAGTCGCTTGACGAGCTTGCGGTGTCGGGGTCGCGCCCGGTCGTGGAAGCGTTGCTGATGAGCGCGCGAGTGATGAGCTCGCCGCAGCTTTTGCACGCGTTGCGGTCCAATGCCAACCTGCATCCGAATGAGTTCGCCGAGATTGGAAAGAAGCTGGCTGCTCTGGAAACGAGTCCGCTGGCAGCGGCGGCGGCCGCAACCGAAGCGGGAGCCCCCGACGAAGTTATCGAGAGTACGGTCATAAAGTATCTGGAAGAGAACGCGGCGGAACTGGCAGCCGAAAAAGACAAACCGTTCCAGCCCATAGGAATGGCGCACGAAGAGGCGGGCGGCGAGGCGGCGGGTGAAGTTGTGCCGCCGGCCGCCGCTGCCACGGCCAGTGCAAGCGCTGACGCGGCAGCGGGGAAATCGGCGACGGCCGCAGCGGGAAAGTCAGCCCCGGCCGCAGTCGCTGTCGCTGTGCATGCCAAGAAGCAACCACATCCGGGCCATGAGGAACGGCGCGACAGCGCGCTGCAGAAGATTGCCAAGCTCGACATCAAGGGCCGGATCGCGCTGGCGATGCGCGGCAGCAAGGAGGACCGGTCGATCCTGATACGAGATTCCACGAAGCTGGTGTCGGTGGCGGTGCTGGAGTCGCCCAAAGTTTCGGATGCCGAGGTGGAGGCTTTTGCGCTGCAGAAGAATGTGCTGGAGGCGGTGCTGCGCGCGATTCCGATGAAGCGGAAGTTTGCGAAGAATTACAACATCACGCGGAACCTGGTCTACAACCCGCGCACGCCGCTCGATCTCTCCCTGGGATTGATGAAGACCCTGCTGATTCATGACCTGAAGAATCTGTCGGGCAACAAAGAGGTCTCGGACACGATTCGCAAGCTGGCGCTGCGGATGTTTAAGCAGAAGGTGGAAAAAAAGGGCTGAAGAGAACGGTCGCGAGTCGCTGTTCGCCGATTGCTGTTCGTTCGTCTCTAGCAGGCTGCAAAGAAACTTGGGTTTCGTATCAGGGCATCGCTTTAGCGATAAGTAGAGACGGGGCTTGCCCCGTCTCCGGAGACGCGGCAAGCCGCGTATCTAACGGAAAATCAGACGACCCTTCAGGGGCTGGGTGTCCGAATTGAAGCAATCGGATCCTATTTACGAACTGTTGTCGCGGGCGAAGACGATCGCCGTGGTTGGGTTGTCAGGGAGTCCAATGCGGCCCAGTCACGGCGTTTCTGCGTACATGCAGGCGGCCGGATACAAGATTATCCCCGTGAATCCGCAGATTGCGGAGGCGTTAGGGGAAAAGTCGTATCGGTCGCTGCTCGAAGTGCCGGAGAAGATCGATCTGGTGGATGTGTTCCGGCGGCCGGAGTACGTGGATGAGATCGTGGAGCAGGCCATCCAGTTAAAGATTCCGGCGATCTGGCTGCAGGAAGACGTGATCAACGAACGCGCGGCGGAAAAGGCGCGCAAGGCCGGAATCTTTGTGGTGATGGACCGCTGCGTTTTGAAAGAGCACCGGGCGAGATTCGGGTGATAAATAGCAACTTGCATCAAGCGTTCTTGGTCGAGCCGGATTCTGTTCCGCGCGCCCTCACCAGGATCACCGTGGCATCGTCACGCAGCCCAGTGCCATTCGCGAATTTCCTGACATCTGCGAGCAAACCATCCAGGGTTACGTCTGGTGACTGCATCTGGACGAGAAGCCGCTCCGCGCCGTATTCTTCGCCGGAATCGATGGCAGCTTCGGTGATTCCATCGGAATAAAACGCGATGCGCGCATGCTCGCCCAGCGTCACTTCCGTTTCCGAGAACTTGCTGGCTGAAATTCCCAGCGGCAAGCCGTGCTCGTGCTTGATCCAGCGGTGGCCGGAAGGCTCGACGAGCAGCGGCGCCAGATGGCCGGCGTTCGCGATCCGCAGAACCCGGCTGGGCGGGTCGAGCTCGGCATACACCATGGTGACGAAGCGGCCGCTGGGAAAATCCTCGATCATCATGTTGTTGAGACGCGTCAGGACTTCGGCGGGTCCAGAGCCGGTTTGGGCAAGCGAGCGCAGCATGCCGCGGGTGGCGGACATGAGAAGCGCCGCCGCCGTGCCCTTGCCGGAGACATCGGCGAGAACCAGGCCCCAGCGTCCGTCGCGCAGCGGAATGAAGTCATACCAGTCGCCGCCGACCGAGCCCGCCGGAATCGAAAGCCCGGACACACTGAACCCTGGGATCAGAGGCGAGCTACGAGGCAACAGAGCCTGCTGAATCGAGCGAGCTTCTTCGGCCTCGCGGCTCATGCGCTCGCGCTGTTCGCGCTCATCGCCAAAGCGACGTGCGTTGTGTACCGCGACGGCGACATGAGCGCACAATCCTTGCAGTAACCGTAGTTGCTCAGGGCTGAAAGCGTCGAGTTCGCAATGGGAAGCGGTGAAAACTCCGACGAGGTCGCCCTCGCGATTAAGCGGGATTGCGACTTCGGAGCGCGTAGCCGGCTCGCAGGCCATGTAGTAGGGGTCGCGAGTGACGTCGGGAGCATAGTGCATCGTGCGAGTCGCCGCTACGTGCCCCACCATTCCCGCGCCCATTTTGATGCGATGGCCCTTGCCGTGAACGGTGCAGCCGCGAACGCCCGCCAGTACGAATTCAGGCTGCTCAGGATCGCGGAGAAATATGTTGATTTCGACGCAGCCGAGCGACGCCGCAACCTCATCAACGATCCGCGGAACCAGCTCTTCAATGTCGAGAGTGGAGGTAATCCGTTGCGCGAACTTTTGCAGGCGTACCAGTTCCGCGAGCTTCAGCGCGAGTGTTTCAGGGAGAGGTGGGCTGGGGAAGCTGAAATCCGTGAGCGGGGTGGTGGCCACGTCTAAACCCTCCTGCCGGTCGATTGCAACTCATCTATAAGATTGCGGAAATCAGGTTTCAGATTCTCTTTTTACGCGACTTGTTGTCCGATTTTGGCACCGGCTGCTTGAGCCGTTTGATTTCTTCCAGGCGTTCTCGAATCCGCTTTTCGACTCCTTCGTTGGTTGGGCGATAGTACACGCGGTCGCGCAGGCTGTCGGGCAGGCACTGCATGTCGGCAACCTTGTCCTTAGTGTCGTGGGCGTATTGATAGCCCTTGCCGTAGCCAAGGCCTTTCATCAGGCTGGTGGGGGCGTTGCGCAGGTGCAGCGGGACGGGCTCGGCGCCGGTTTGCTCCACGTCTTGCCGAACCGCGCCGTACGCGGTGTAAAGCGCGTTCGATTTGGGTGCTATTGAAAGATAGACGACCGCTTGCGCGAGGGCCAGGTTGCCTTCGGGCATGCCGATGAAATCGACCGCGTCACGAGCGGCCATGCACAACGCAAGCGCGTTCGGTTCGGCGAGGCCGATGTCTTCGACTGCCATGCGGACGACGCGGCGGGCGATGTAAAGCGGATCTTCTCCCGCTTCGAGCATACGGGCGAGCCAGTAGAGGGCGGCGTCGGGATCGCTGTTGCGAACCGATTTGTGCAGCGCGGAGATGATGTTGTAATGCTCTTCGCCGCCTTTGTCGTAGAGCAGAACCCGCTTCTGCACGGCTTCCTGGATGGTTTGGTCGGTGATCGTAGTGGTCGCGGCCGGAGACGCGGCAAGCCGCGTCTCTACAGACAGCGAGGCGGCAACTTCGAAAATGTTGTAGGCGCTGCGGGCATCTCCGCTTGAGTACGCGGCGATCTTGCGAAGACTTTCGTCAGACGCTTCGAGATGCAGCGGGCCGAGACCGCGCTCGCTATCGGTGAGGGCGCGGCGCAGAAGCACGACAATCTGATCTTCGGTCAACGGATTCAGCACATAGACGCGGCAGCGCGAGAGCAACGCGGAGTTGATTTCGAAGGACGGATTTTCGGTGGTGGCCCCGATCAGGCGAATGCTGCCTTTCTCGACGTGTGGGAGGAAGGCGTCCTGTTGCGCTTTGTTGAAGCGATGAATTTCATCGACGAAGACGATGGTGCGCGTGCCGTACTGGCGGGCGCGGTCGGCGTCGCTCATCACCTGCTTGATTTCCTTGATGCCGGCGAGGACGGCGGAAAACTCGATGAAATCGGCCTTGGTGATGCGGGCAATGATCTTGGCGAGCGTGGTCTTGCCCGTGCCCGGAGGGCCCCAGAAGATCATCGATGTGGGGTCATCGCGCTCGATCTGCACACGCAGCGGTTTGCCCGGCCCGACCAGGTGCTCCTGCCCGACGAATTCATCGAGCGTTCGCGGGCGCATGCGGTCGGCCAGCGGACGCGCGCCCAGAGCGGCGGGACCGTCGTTCGGGATGGGCGCGAACAGGTTCACAGGATCATTTCACCACAAAGAGAAAATTGGTAATTGGGTAATTTGTAATTTGGTAATTTGAAAACCGATTGACTAGGGTTTTCAAATTACCAAATTACCCGATCACAAAATTACAAATTCATTTTCGGTTTCTCGCAGCTTCGTACAGTACGATGCTGGCGGCGATTCCGGCGTTGAGCGATTCGACTTGCGCAGCTTGCGGGATCGCCAGGGTTTCGTCCATTTGGCGCGTGAGTTCACGCGACAGGCCCGCGCCTTCGTTGCCAATGAAGATCGCAACCGGCAGAGTCCATGAGATCTGGGGCAGCGGGGTTCCCTGGTGCGAGGAAGTGGCGAGCAGGCGAACGCCATGCGCGCGCAGAAGCGGAATCAGTTCCGCGGAAGAGATCTGCAGAAAAGGCAAGCGGAAGATCGAACCCGCCGAACCGCGCAGAACTTTCGAGTTGTAAGGACTGACGGTTCCTTCGGTTAGAAAAATTCCGGCGGCGCCAAAGGCTTCGGCGGAGCGCAGGATCGTGCCCATGTTGCCGGGGTCCTGCAGGCCGGCGGCCACGACGAACGGGCCGTTGCTGGAGCGGTCGAGCAGTTGAACGGAAGAGAAAGCCCGCAGCTTGAGCAGGGCCGCTACGCCCTGGGGCGCGTCGCTCGGCACGACCGAGTTGAAGAGTGCATTCGGCAAGACGAGCGTTTCGGTGCGGGCGTTGATCTGGGGCAGAAGTTTCTCGGCGAGAGGGCGGGCTGATTCGCTGAAGAATACGCTGTCCAGATGCTGGCCGCTGCGCAATGCTTCTTCGAGCAACTTGACGCCTTCGATGGCACACTCACCCTGGGCAGTCAGCTCGGCGCGGCGGAATGCGAGCCGCAACTCTTTCAGCCTCTGGTTGTGGCGGCCGGCGACGGGGCGCAAACGGTCCGCTTGATTGCGAGTTCTCTTGGCCTTCGCGTCTTGCTTCATGGGTTGGTCCCAAGATTAGGATAATACGAGTACCCGGTCCGGGCTTCGGCCGAAGCTCGTGGTATGGTACATTTCATTGTTTTGTCGGACAATGTTTAAGCTGGCAATGTTCACGCTGGCAATGTTCACGCCGGCAATGTTCACGCCGGCAATGTTCACGCCGGCAATCGGGAAGGGACCAGAGTGCGCGCGGAAATCCTGAAAATTCATGCCGTAACGCCAGAAACTTCGCTGATCAAGTATGCCGCCGAACAAATTCAGGCCGGGCAGGTGCTGGGCATGCCGACCGACACGTTCTATGGCCTGGCGGCGGACCCGTTCAACCTGCGCGCGGTGGAGCGAGTCTATGAGATCAAATCGCGTTTACGGCACAAGCCGCTCTCGCTGCTGATCGAGAATGTGGACCAGGCGGAAGAATTTGCGCGTCCCTTGCCGGATGATTTCCATCTTCTGGCGCGGCGTTTCTGGCCGGGACCGCTGACCATGATTGTGCCGGCAGCCTCGCATCTGCCGCTGAAGGTAACCGCGAACACGGGGAACGTAGCTCTGCGCGTGCCGGCGGCAGAAATCCCGCTGGCGGTGGTGCGGGCGGCGAAAATTCCGATCACGGCAACATCCGCCAACCTGAGTGGCGCTGCGGAATGCACCACCGCGGAGCAGGTGCAGGAGCAGTTGCAGGGCCGCATCTCGCTGATCGTGGATGGTGGGCAGTCTCCGCGGACAATTTCATCGACGATCGTGCACTTCAAAGAAGACGGTACCTGGCAGATTCTGCGCGAAGGCGCGATTCCCACCAAGGATATTGTCGAAGCCTTATCTTAAGTCAGGTTTCAATGTTTCAGAGTTTCAAGGTTTCAAGGAGGATCAGTCGGAGGGCCAATCAGAGCGTCAATCAAAGATTGCGACCTTGAAACCTTGAAACCTGGGGCTATATTTAAGATGGCCGAAGACACCAATCCATCTAGCCAACAAAAAGTTTTCTGGATGCATCCCTGGCCGCTGTTGTTGCTGGCGGTGGCGGGAGCGCTGTTGTTATTTTTCGGCGTTACCGGGTCGCGCATCGTGAGGGCCGCCGCCGAAGCACCCGCGAAAAAAGCGGATGTGATCGTCATTTTCGGAGCTGCCGAGTATGTGGGGCGTCCTTCGCCGGTGTACCGGGCGAGGCTGGATCACGGTTACGAATTGTTTCAGAAGGGAATGGCGCCGGTGGTGATCACGACCGGCGGATCGGCACAGGATCCGGATTTCAGCGAGGGCGGCGTTGGCAGAGACTATCTTCTGCGGCGTGGTGTCCCGGAGCAGGCTCTGATCGCGGAGACGCAAGGCTCCGATACGGCGCAGTCGGCAGCGCGGGTGGCCAACATCATGCGCGCGAACGGCATGCGCAGCTGCATTGCCGTGAGCGATGCGTATCATGTATTTCGCATTCGCGCTTTGCTCGAGCACGAAGGTGTGCAAGTGGAGTTGGCGCCCAGGCCAGAGTCGCGCCCGCGCTCTCTCGGGGAGCGATTCGCGGCAGTCATGCGCGAGGCAGCGAGTTATCTGGCGTGGAAGGCCGGGATGAGTTAGAAGCAGCCGCGGGCTCCGGGCTGCGAGCAACCTACTTTTTCTGTAGAGACGAGGCTTGCCTCGTCTCGGACGCGGCAGAGACGCGGCAAGCCGCGTCTCTACAGTACGGTTTAGTTGCCTGTTCGAAGCTCGCGGCTCGAAGCTCGTGGCTGCGTCCCTACCATCCCATCTTTTCGCGCAAGCTCGTGACATGCGCCACGTGATGGCGTCCGTGCCAGGAGTAGAGTGCGAGAGTTTTTTCGAGCGACATGGGGCCCAGCTCAGGATGGCGGAAGGTACGCTTCCATTCCGCTTCGGTGAACTCGCGGAGCATCAGCATCCAGCGCTGGTGCAGGGAATCGAGCAAGGCCAGCGACACTTCGATGGGGGCGTGCTTGGCCTCGGGCAACTCGGCCCAGAGATTTTCCATGTACGGCTTGATGGTGGGCTCGTCTTCGGTGAGCGCCAGCTTGAAACGAATATAAGAGTTCATGTGACTGTCGGCAACGTGATGAGCCACCTGGCGCGGCGTCCAGCCGCCATCACGGTAAGGGGTATTCAGTTGCCGGTCGGAAAGTCCGCGGAGGGCGGCACGCAACCGGGCGGGAGTCTGCTCGATGTCGTTCAAGTATTGCCGCTTCTGTTCTGCTGTAAGTGGGCCGCTGTAAGAAAACTTTCCAAGTGGATAACGCAGGTCAGACATGAACTTTCCTCCGGAAGGATAGATGATTTCGGAGTGAAATGCGGTGCAGAAAAAAGAGACGACCGGCCAGCAACAACGATCAACGATCAATGATCAGCGACTACCGCACCATGGCGAGGATGCGGACAGGGGCCTCGCCAGGTTTTTTGTTTTTTGCCGGGGCGACGATGACGAGCGAGCCGGTCGCGGGCAGCGAGGTGAAGCGCGCGGTTCCTTCCACCACGTAGCTTCCGTGGAGGGCGAGTTGGCGCGCCAGCGTGCGGTCGGAGCTCAAGTTCACGGGCGTCTCAACGGCAAAGCCGATGGTGTAGCGAGCGTCGATGAGGAACTCAGCCGCGTCGCGGGCGATAGGAAACGGCGTTAACGTCGTTGTGGACAGAGCATCGCGCGCGCCCGCGCGGCGGACGGCGACGACGGCCCCTTGCGGAATCATGCCGTGCTGCGATTCCCACGCGGCGATATCGTCGAGAGAAATCTGCGGGCTGCCCTCGAGCGCTACGTTCAAATCCATCACTACCAGCGGAGCCACGAGGCGTTCAGGCGGAATCTGGCCGGCGGCCCAAGTCCCGGGAATGAGCGCGGCGGGAGCAATGATGCGGGTTCGGGATTCCGGGGCCGTGGCATGGGTCGCCGTCGCGTTCTGCCCATCGGTCAGGTCCACCACGTGCGAATAGCGATCCTGCTGCGTGGAACCGGGGCGCCGGTCGGCGAACAGCAGAATGGCGAGCACGAGCGCGTAAGCGATGATGAAACTGCGAATCCGCATTCAATTCCTTGGCCGGAACTAAGTAAGACGTAAGTCCTGCCGGTATTGTTGCCCGTAGGGGCGCCAAGTTCAATCCACGGTTGTACATGACCCACCGGTTGGCTTGAAATGATCGGCTTGAGATGCTTTGCTTGAGATGATTGCCCCGAATCCACTGCAACTACCAGCATTCGAGTAGAAAACTTTCGTTTCCGGTTCAATATTTCGGGCAAGACGCGCCAGGGATTAGAATACAGTTAACTTCTCCAGTAGCTTTCCAGGCCCATCGCAATCGCCGATTTCGATTCCGGCTGGGGCGCCTGTGCCTGCTGGCAGGAACGGAGGATTGATGTTCGGCCGCGAAGAAAAAGTTTCCGCCCTCCGGCTCACCGCCGTGCAGTACGTCGTACTGTTCATTTTTCTGTTTCTGGCATACGGGCTGTGGCGGCTGCAGGTGATGCAAAGCGGCAAGTACGCGCAACTGGCGGAGCAGAACCGCGTTCGCAATGTGCCGATTCTGGCGCCCCGCGGCAAGATCCTGGATCGCGAAGGCCGCATCATTGTCGATAACTACCCCTCGTTTTCCGCGCTGCTGCTGCGCGATTCTGCGCGAGATCTGAACGCGGACGCGGACGCCATCGCCAAGGGGCTGCACTTGAACTCCGAGGAAGTGCGGCAGCGCATCCGGCGCTCCTCCTGGATGCCGCAGTACCAGCCGATTTTTTTGAAGGAAGACATCACACCGGACGAGTTGGCGTTCATCGAGTCGCACAAAAACGAGTTTCCCGAGCTTGAAACCATCATGGCGCACCGGCGGTTGTATCCGCGCAACGGCTTCATGGCGCACCTGATCGGCTACGTGGGCGAAGTTAGCGAGGACATGCTCAACCAGCCGCAGTTCGAACTCTATAACCCCGGCGACGTGGTCGGCGTGAGCGGAGTCGAGAAGCAATACAACAGCATCCTGATGGGCAAAAACGGATTCCGGCGGGCGATTGTGAATAGCCATGGGCGCGAGGTCGGGCGCCTGGA
>JBEKDG010000027.1:0-45644 GCA_050014475.1 Terriglobales bacterium
CCATCGAAGGCTTCAGCGGCTTCGTCGCCTCCGCCGCTGCTTCGACTGCTACCGGGCGGAGCGAACCAGTTCCCGGGCGGGACTTGCACCCGCTAGAGACCAACGCCTTTTCACGGCGCACGTGGATCGTCGGCTAACCGGAAGCTATGCGATTGTTGGCGAAAAACCGCCATTACACTCGCAACCGGGTTCTAGACCGTCCTATCGCTCCACCGCCATGGCCACCGCGTTCCCCCCGCCCAGGCAAAGCGCCGCAATCCCGCGGTGTACGTCGCGGCGCATCATTTCGTAGATCAGGGTGACGAGCACACGCGCTCCACTGGCGCCGATGGGATGGCCCAGAGCCACCGCGCCTCCGTTCACGTTCACGCGCTTCATATCGAGGCCCAGTTCGCGGCAGACTCCGAGCGCCTGCACGGAGAACGCTTCGTTCAGCTCGTAGAGATCGACATCGTCCTTCTTCCAGCCCGTCTTCTCCCAGATTTTCCGCACGGCGCCGACGGGCGCCATCATCACCCATTTCGGCTCGACTCCGCTGGTCGCCTGTGCGACGACGCGGACCATGGCAGTTACGCCCAGCTCTTTGGCGCGCGCGGCGCTGGTCACGACCAGCGCTGCCGCTCCGTCATTGACTCCGGGAGCGTTGCCGGCAGTAACGGTGCCATCTTTCTTGAAGGCCGGCTTGAGCGAGCGCAGGGCTTCGATGGTCGTGTCCTCGCGCGGGCCTTCGTCCTTGTCAAAGATTACGGGCGGCTGTCCTTTTTTCTTGGCCGGGATTTCGACGGGAACAATCTGCGATGTGAAGCGGCCTTCCTTCTGGGCGGCTATGGCTTTGCGGTGCGAGTTGACGGCGAACTCGTCCTGCTCTTCGCGGGTGATGCCGTATTTTTCGGCAACGTTCTCACCCGTCAGTCCCATGTGATAGTCGTTGTAAATGTCCCACAGCCCGTCGTGCACCATGGAGTCCACCAGTTGTCCGTTGCCCAGTCGATATCCCTTGCGGGCGTTCGGCAGGAGATACGGCGCGTTGCTCATGGATTCCATGCCCCCGGCGACGACGATGGAGCTGTTGCCGGTTTCGATGGCCTGCGCCGCGAGTGCGACCGCTTTCAATCCCGAGCCGCACACCTTGTTAATGGTCATGGCACCCACTTCGGGCGGAAGTCCGCCGAATAACGCTGCCTGCCGCGCCGGGTTTTGACCAAGTCCGGCAGAGACAACGTTGCCCATGATGCACTCGTCCACTTGCTGCGGCTGTAGATTCGCCCGCTTGACGGCTTCGCGCACGGCGACCGCGCCGATTTGCGAAGCGCTCATGTCGCTCAAACTTCCCTGAAATTTTCCGATCGGCGTGCGACATCCCGCGATGATCACAACCTCATTCGAACCGGCCATAATTGCGCTCCTTGGACGCGCTGCTTGAAGCATTGCGCGCTGTAAAATCGCCTCTCATTATAGATCGCGGGAAGCTCCGCGTAAGTTCGCGGTGCGTAATCACGCCGCTTCGCAGGGGAGTGGTTTTTTGAAACGCGCGCGCGGCGGAGACAGCGTGATTGGAGAACCAATGGGAGTGAGTTGCAACGTCACGCGAACTTTTTTCGCGCGCGAGTCGCGCAGGTGACTTTGGTACAGCGTTGCATGCCTCCGTTTCGATCATTTTTCTCTTGACTTCGTTCTGCGTTGACTCTATACATTCAATCAGTTGCAACAAAAGACCGTTGCGAAATTCCATGCAGAATGGAAAGGGAGAATAGATCCATGGCAACCAAAAAGAAAGCAAAGAAGAAAAGCGCCAAGAAGCACTAAGAACCCGCAACAGGCAACGACAAAGGGGACGCGATGAGCGTCCCCAAAGTTTTTTGCGGCATTTTCCAGCTAATTGGCGCGTTTCTTCTGCGGAGCTGCGACCATCTTCTCGGTCGCGGGACAAAGATTGCGATAGGGACAAAACGCGCAGTGATACTTGGGATTCGGCGGAAACTCTCCCCGCGCGATTCCCTCCGCCACTTCTTGCACGCGCAATTTCGCCGCTTCCAACTCGGCGTCAGTCCGCGTGGTGCAAACCGGCGTGTTGTTTTCGAGGTTGTGGAAGACCAGGCGGTCGGCGCGCTTTCCCCACGTTTCCCTGGCCGCGAGCGCATACAAGGAGAGTTGCAGGCTCTCGTCCGCATCCTCCTGCGACTTCGGCTTGCCCGTCTTGTAATCCACGATGGCCACGGTGTCCGGGCCGGTGCGATCGATGCGATCGACGCGTCCGGCCAACTTCGCCGAGCCCACTTGCAGTTCAAATCCGCGTTCGGTTTCGATGACCTCGGGCGGTGGGGCGCTGCGAGCCGCCTCGAAGAACTGCCGCAACTGCTCCATTCCCTGCCTCAAATACAACTCATACTGATAACGGTCGGCGATGCCGGCGGAAGCCAGGGCCGACCGGAATTGTTCCAGTAAATCATCGCCGCTGATTTCGCGTTGATAGCGCTGCGCGTCGTAGAAAGTGCGCAGTACGCCGTGCATGGCCGCTCCGTAGTGCAGTGAGGCGGGGACTTCGCGCGGCAGGTTCCACTCCCTTTCGAGCTTGAAGCGGAGCGGGCACTCTTCATAAATTTCAATGGCCGACGCGCTCAGGCCGGTGACGAAGCTCGCCGACGGCGGCATGAGCAGCCACGCGGCCACATTCGATTGCGGCACGGCGATTCTCGGTTCTTCCCTGGCAGCAATGTCCTGCACGAACTCCGCTGGGTGAGTGACCCAGAACTTTTTGCAGGCCGGGTTCGCCATGAACTCCCGCAGGAACTTTCTCGGCTTCGGGTCTTTTTTGCCATCGCCCTGGTGCGCATAGATGGCGAGCGTGTCCTTGGCGCGCGTCATGGCAACGTAAAAAAGGCGGCGCTCTTCTTCTTCGTGCAGTGTTCTGTCGTCATTCGCAAAGGCGTCGGGCCTGCGCAGTTCCGCCGGAAAAGCAATGAGCGGCTCCGCGTAGGGAGTTGGGAACCAGTTATAGGACGAACCGCGAATGATGGCGACGTAGGGAAACTCAAGTCCCTTGGCGGCGTGCGCGGTCAGCAGGCGCACACCATCTTCCTCGATGGCCGAAAGTGCAATCTTCCCTTTCGCCTGCACAAAATAGTCGAGGTAGTCTAGAAACTCGGAAGGGCTGCCAGTTTCGGCAATGGGTTTCTTCTGCCACTCTTCCACAAACTTCACGAACGCGTCTATCAAAGCCGACCGCTGCAGGCCGAAGTGCCGGATCACAACCTTCACCGCATCGTCCGCGCGAACTCCGTCCTTCCCCACTTCCCGGCGCGCCTTCTCCACGCTTTCCAGCACCGCTGGACCGTTTGCGAGCCTGCCCAACACCGTGCGGAGATCGAGTTCCTGCCGCCGCACGGCCCTCATCGCGGCCCGCAATTCGATTGGGTTGATGCCGAACTGCGGCAGTGCCGCCACGCGAAACAGGCTGGCGGCATCGTTCGGCGACACTGCGGCGGTCAGGCAGGCAACGATGTCGCGGACCTCGGGTGTATCGAGAACGTCCAGACCTTCGATGGAGAATGGAATGCCTCGCTCGGCTAGCTCATGAACCAGTTCATCGCGATGGCTGTGCAGGCGGTAGAGCACGGCAAAATCGCTCCACTGGCAGCGCTCGTCACCGCTATTGCGCTTCTTCTGGATCCGGCGGGCGAGGTCGGCGGCCTCGACTTCTTTATCCCTCCAGGTAACAATTTCGACCGGCAGCGCGGCGGTGGTCTCTCCTTTTCGCTTCGCCTCCGCGTCGCGCAGCGATTCCAGGGGCGCACGCTGGTACGAAATTGGAAATCCTTTTTGCGAGAACACCGGCGGGTTGTCATTCACAATGCCAAAAGCGCAACCCAGGATCGGCGAGAGCGAGCGCCGGTTTTTTTCAAGGGCAACAACTCGCGCCGCGGGAAACTTCTTCACGAACAGCGTGAACGCTTCGCTCGAAGCGCCGCGAAACTGGTAGATCGCCTGATCCGGATCGCCCACGGCAAAGACGTTTGCCGCAGGACCAGCGAACAGCGAGAGAATTTCGACCTGGGCAAAGTTCGCGTCCTGGAATTCATCCACCAGCAGGAAGCGAGTGCGACCCCGCTCCTCTTCGAGCAGCGTGGGATCGTCCTTCAGCAACCGATAGGCCTTGGTGATCATGTGGCCGAAGGTGCCCAGGTTTTTCTCCAGAAGCATGTTTTCCACGGTGGCGAAGACGCGAGCGATTTCCTGGCAGCGCTCCAGGATCTCCACATCTTCCAATTCTGTTTGCTTCTTCGAGCGGGTAACACGGGGAAGCGGGATCTCGCCGCGTTCGAGGCGCTCCACGTAGCGCGCGTATTGTTCGGGACCGACCAGTTCGTCCTGGCAACGACGCATGAAATCCAGCAGGCTGTCGAGGAACTGACCGACGTTGGCAGCGCGCACGAAATGCTTCAGGCGAAGCTCGCGAATACGGCGGCGCAAGTACACCCAGAGATCTTTGTCGTCGAGCACGCCAAAATCAGCTCCGCGCCGCTGGAGCAGTCCGTAGCACCAGGCATGGAAAGTGCAGGCCTGCAGGCCGTCGATGGCGGTGCCCGTCAGTTCCCCTCGGACGCGTGCCATCATTTCCGCGGCGGAATTGTCGGTATAGGTGAGCGCAAGAATTTCGTCGGGGCGGGCGTGCCCTTCGCGGATGAGGTTGGCCACGCGCTGCGTGAGGACGGTGGTCTTCCCCGTGCCGGCGCCCGCGATTACCAGCATCGGACCATGCACGTGTCCGATGGCCTGCCGCTGGCGTTCATCGGGAACGATCTTCGTCGCAGGTGAGGCAGTCGCAGTCACTAGCCGGAGAATATCAGAGGTGGTTGTGGAAGGCTCTGGTGTCATGTCCCGGAAGTTCAAGACATAAATCTGCACTGTCATCCTTCGCTTCGCTCAGGATGACAAACCAACCTTATGTCGCGAATGAACGGGACACGATACTGGGGAATTACCGCAGCGCTTCAAGCGCGAGGGCCGTGGCAACGATCGCCGCGGTTTCGGCTCGCAGAATTGTGTTGCCGAGCGAGGCCGCGACCCATCCCGTTTCCCGAAACCACGCGAGCTCCTCGTCGGCCCATCCGCCTTCGGGCCCCACGGCGAGCGCCACTTCGTCTTCGGTCAAGCGGGACTGCAAAACTTCTCCCAACCGATTCTCCTCTGCCGACTCGGCGAGAGATTCAGCAAGAACGACGCGGGTCAGTGCGCCCGGCGGCAGGACGCCAGCAAGCTCTCTCAGTTTGACCGGGGCTGCAATCTCAGGCGGTGCCGACCTTCGCGACTGTTCGGCCGCCTGACGAACGATGCGCTGCCAGCGTTCGTGGCGCTTCACTGCGGCGGCGGCCAGATGCGCATCGCTCCGGCGGGCGATCACGGGAATGATGCGAGCGACTCCGATCTCCGTGCACTTCTCGATCGCCCACTCCATGCGGTCAAACTTGAAGATGGCGAGGGCCAGCGTGATCTTCGGAGCAGCCGACGGCTTGGACCTTAGCGTATGGTATGGCTTCGTGCCGAGCGCGAACTCAACGCGATCATAGGAGATCGTGGTGATGGTTCCGCGGCGAACTTCTTCTCCGGTCGCGATGTCAAACTCCTGGCCGATTTCCGCGCGCAGGACGCGAGCGAGATGCGCAGCATGTTCGCCCACCAAGGCGGCGGTGTTTCCGATAACTTCGTCGGCGATCCAGCGACGGCGCGTCATTTTCAGGTCTCAGGTGTCAGGTCTCAGCAAAGGCTCATTCATTTGAATGATAAGGGCACGCAGCTTGAGTCTGAGAACTGAGAACTGGGAACTGAGAACTGCTCTACGCGAACATGTCCTTCACCCGTCCCAAGAGCGACCGGTGCTGCGGTTTATTTTCCACCGGGGACAGTTCTCCCAGTTCGGCCAGCAGTTCGCGCTGGCGTTTACTCAGTTTCCCGGGTGTTTGGATTCGCACCTCGACGTAAAGATCGCCTTTGCCGTGCCCGTTGAGTACCGGCACGCCTTTGTTCCGGATGCGAAATGAGGTTCCCGACTGCGTGCCTTCGGGGACTTTCAGCTTGTGTTCTCCCTCAAGCGTCGGAACCATAATCTCGATGCCCAGGGCAGCTTGCGGGAACGAGATCGGAACCACGCAGTGCAGGTCGTTGCCCTCGCGCTCAAAGAAGGCGTGCTCTTTGACGTGCAGTACAACATACAAATCGCCGGCCGGCCCGCCGAACGCGCCCGCTTCGCCCAGACCGGTGAAACGAATTCGCGTGCCGTCCTCCACTCCCGCGGGCACCTTGGCTTCGACCACGCGGTCGCGCAGCAAGCGGCCTTCGCCTTTGCACTTCGGGCAGAAATCGGTGATTACGCTGCCCGCGCCCTGGCAGGTTGGGCAGGTTCGAGCGATGCTGAAGAAGCCTTGCTGATACCGCACCTGGCCTCGTCCATTGCACGACCGGCAGTTGACCGGAGCCTTACCGGGCGCCGCGCCCGTTCCGCGGCACGCGTCGCAGGTCTCATGGCGGCGCACATTCACTTGCTTTTCGATGCCGAAGACCGCTTCATCAAATTCGAGATGCAAGTCTTCGCGAAGGTCCGCTCCCCGCTGGGCGCGGCTGCGACGACGGCTGCCCTGGCCGAACAGGTCGCTGAAGCCAAAGATGTCGCCGAAGATGTCGCCGAAATCCTGGAAGATGGCGGGGTCGAATCCCGCCGGCGCTCCGGTGGTGCCGCCCACGCCGGCGTGCCCGAAGCGGTCATACAGAGATCGCTTCTCGCTATCGGCGAGAATTGCGTACGCCTCGGTGAGCTCCTTGAACTTTTCTTCCGCGTCAGGATTGTTGGGGTTGCGGTCGGGATGGTACGTCATCGCGAGCTTGCGGTAAGCGCTCTTGATTTCGACGTCGTTGGCCGCACGGGTGACACCGAGGACCTCGTAAAAATCGCGTTTTGTGTTGGCGGCCAGAAACTCCCCCCACTCTTTCGTTGAGCAATTAAGTTAAGCAAATCAGCTAAGCAAATCCAAGCGCTGTCAATAAACCGCTTTGGGTAGGGCACGGCTTCAGCCCTGCCGCCCAGAGTCAATAACGACGAGGGCTTTAGCCCCTGAGGGTCCCGTTACCCGCCGGTATTCCGCGCGACCCGCACCATCGCGGGACGCAGCAGGCGGTCCTTGTACTTGTAGCCGCGCTGTAGTTCGTCGAGGACATGGTGATCCGGGACCTCGGCGGTATCCACCATTTCGACGGCGTCGTGAACCCGGGGATCGAAAGGCTGCCCCATCGCAAGAATCGGCTGCACTCCGATTTTCTGCAGCGCATCCTGGAACTGACGGTAGATGAGATCAATGCCGTTGCCGAAGTCGGTAGAGTCGGCGCCGGCTTTTAATGCGCGCTCGAAACTGTCGAGGGTCGGCAGAATGTTCTTGATGACGTCGGCCGCGGCGAATTCGCGGAACTCCTGCTGATCGCGCACCGCGCGCTTGCGGGCATTGTCGAATTCTGCCTGCAAGCGGGCCAGACGATCAAGGAGCGCGTCCCGCTCAGCCTTGAGCTTTTCCGTTTCCGATATTGCGCTGACCTCCGCTGGTTTGGCCGTGACTGCGGCAGGCGCAGCTTCTTCTCCGCCTTCCGCGGCCGGAAGCTCGTGCTCCAAATCCTCGTGCGACAGACCAAGGTTCCCTGCAGTTTTTCCGTTTCCTTTACCCATGCTGCTTCATTACTCCGATTCGTTCAGAAGTTTGTCGAACAGCCGCGCGATGTACGACACCGCCGACATGGTGTGTTGATAATCCAGCCGCGTCGGTCCAATCACGGCCAGCGACCCCATCACTTCGCCGCCCACGCGCGCAGGCGCGCCAATAAGCACGAAATTCTGCATCGACGGCAGCGCCTCGTCGAGCCCGATGACCACGCGCACCGCTTCCTGCCGCGTGTCGAGATAAGCGCTGAGCAGCTTCACAACTTTTTCCTTTTCCTCGAGCGTGCGCAGCATTTCCTGCAGGTGCTGGCGATCTTCCTGGCCGGTCACCTGGTTCGTAACTAGGTTCGCAGCTCCTTCCACGAACACCGCCTGCGTGTCTTCGTTCGAAGCCAGCGCGCCCTGCTGGTAGAGCTGCTCGATCGACTTCATCAGCCGGTCGTACTCGCTGCGTTCCTGTTCCAGGCGGCGGGCAAGCTCGGCACGCATGTCGCCCATCGTCCAGCCGCGAAAATTATCATTGATGTAGCGCGCGGCCAGGTCGAGATCGGATTGCGGAATATCGAGTCGCAGCACGCGGTCGCGCACCACCCCCGAACGCGTGACCACAACCGCCAGCACCTTCTGATCGCCCAGGCGCGAAAAGAAAACGTGCTCGAGCGCGTTGCGCGGTCCGCTGGTCGCCACGGTGACACCGACGCTGTGCGAGATCAGGGAGAGCACATGCGAGGTGCGCTCCATGAACTCCTCCACGTCCGCAACGCCGGTCAGCGTGTCCTGGATGATGCTCTGGTTCTCGCGCGAGAGATGGGTTTCACCACTAAGTTGCTCGACGTAATAACGATAAGCCTCGGCCGTGGGAACGCGCCCTGCCGAAGCGTGCGGCTGCTCAAGAAATCCGGCATCGGCAAGGTCGGCCATCACGTTCCGGATCGTAGCCGCACTCAGCCCTTCGCGGCTGGAGCGCGCAAGCGTGCGCGACCCCACCGGCTCTCCGCTGGCGATGAACGTCTCGACGATGGCGGTCAGGATTTCGCGTTCCCGTACGCCGGCTGGTCCTGCTGGCATATCGACCTGAGCTCGAGGCTGAATTGCCCCTCTAAATTCTTTAGATGCAGTGGCTTAGATTAAGATTCCACCACTCCCTAATGAAATTCTAGGGAGCGCTGGCGAGGGTGTCAAGGAAGGGCTGGGGTAGGCTATACGAAGGGGAAAAGTGATACACGCCTGGGGGCCGGGCCGGGGGGCGATAGGCTAGCGCGTGTGCGTGGAGTGCGCGTGGGCGCGAGTCCGAGTTAATTCTTTATTTAGGCTTGCCCTTCATCACCTCCGCGATTTTCTGACGGAGTATATCTTCCTCTTCCGCCAACGGTTGGAAGTTCTTCTTCCAAAACTCAACTTGGTATTCCTGAGGAAGAGCGGCCATCTGCTTGGTCACAAGGATCTGCTTTCTTGTTAATTCGTTATCCTGCCGGAGTAGTTCGAAAGTTTGGAAATCCCATTCCACCATTTCCTTTTCATTGTTTCTAAAGAGATGTCGCACATTGAGCGGTCCCCTATTTGTATCTTCCTGCTGAGCCTCGTTAAGAATTATGGTGAATTGCCGCAGCTGGCCATCAAACTCTGCAAGCAAGGGCTCCATTTCCGCATAAGCATCGATGTAGTCTTTCGTTGTCCGCAGTTCTCTGCTCTTGATGCCTCCTATTTTGACTGCTACGTCCTGAAAATCTTTTCTACCTTCTTCAATTTTGGCTGTGCTCACGCGGTCATTGCCGTTCTGGATGCCGAATGTGATTGCCACACACATTATGACCGTGAATAGCGCACCTAACGCCATTGTCACGCGCTTATGTCTTCTTAGGTTGACGCCTGAGGTATTTGGCTCAAGGCGAAGAATGCTCGCCCAGCACACATATGGCCACCATGCCAGCAGAAGCAAAAATAGGACAGGACCGATGGTTGTAGGCTTCGACGATGAGGTCGTCTTGTATGGATAGACGGAATCGCTGAACGCTGAAAATGTAAGCAATCCGAGCCATAGCGTGAGAACCAGCACCCCCGAAAACAAGAAAACATGCCGCCATCTCGTGCCCTTTTGCTCCACGGGAGTGGATTCAGGGGATGCTGGTTCGACTACCTGCTGTGCAGTGATACCAGCAACAATGAGCCTCCAACCTTTTACTAACCACAACATGCCGATCGGAAAAGCAATCAGTCCGTAGGCTGTCAGTTCGCCTACTCTTTCCGATTCCTCCGAGCTCACATGACATAAAACCGACACTCCAACAGCAGAAAGAAAGAAGACCACGACCGCCGCAAACCACACCAGAAGTACCAACCACCGCCGTTGCGTTGGTAGCTGTCGGATTGGCGATATCAACACTCCGAAAATACAGAGGGAAGCAACAACAATGAATGAATTGAAATTGGATACAAGGGCTACACCAACCAACAACGCACCACCAGTCACCATGAGCAACGATATTCTGAGCCAAGGCCACGCTCTGCCAGGCACGCTTCGAAGGGAATCATAAGTACGAGATGCCGTTTCGCTGCCAAATAGCCATGCAAACGCGACTCCCAAGATCAATATCCCGACGCCTTCGCTCAGCTTTGCGCCCGCGAGGAGTGCGCTGCCTGTCATCACGAGCGTAATAAACAGAATTGCCTTGTGGCGCTTGTTTAGGCTCACTCTAAGTGTCCCTCTCGATCCGTCGCGGACAGGTACGGGCCCCGAAGACTCATGGTTGCGTTGGCCCCGTCTTACTTGGGGGGAACAGGCGGGTGGCCCCCATCTCCGGCGGGTAAGTATAACGCGCGTTGCTAAAGCGTTGGCAGAGAAGAAAAAAGGGGTGCCCCACTTCTCGCGCTTTTCGAGAAGTGGGCCGCCGCACCGCCGACTCCGGAGTGGGTTCGGGTGTTACGCGGCCGGCGGTCGAATCTTCATCTTGGGCACTTCCCACTCGTTGACTCTTACCGGACCCGCTTCGCCCAAGGCGTAGGCGCGGAAGCTGCTCCAGCGCCATAACTCCGGGGACGCCACCAAGCCGCGCTTCACTGGATTGCGATGCATGTAGCGCAGTTTCTCGATGCGTTTGTGTTCGGTCCACACGTTGAAATCGTAGAAGCGTTTCTGCCAGATGTGTTGTGGGGCGTGGTCGAAGAGGCTGGCTTGGGCGGGGTGGCGTCGTCGCCTCGCCCGCGCCAGGACGCGGCGCGCAAAGCCGAGTTTGAGGGCCTGCATGACCTTCGAAGGAGTTTTTTCCTGCGGTTCGCCAATCAGCAGGTGAACGTGCTCGGGCATGACCACGTAGCCGGCCACCACGAACTGATAGCGGCGGCGTACCTGTTCGAGAACGGTGAGAAACAGATCCCGACGGCGCGCGGTGCCGAGCAGCGGCTGCCGCCGATAACAACTGCAGGTGATGAAATGCAGGTGTCCAGCGCCGTAGTAGCGCTTCAGATTCCGCGGCATGGCAACAGAGTAGCGGCGCGGGGAGGCGGGCGCGGTGACGGCGCACACCGTCCAGCGGTGATGAAAAAGTATTGGGCAACGAGCCAGGCAATCGCGGTGGAGAGCCCCACTTCTCGAAAAGCGCGAGAAGTGGGGCACCCCATCTATTTTCTGTCAACGCTTTACCAACGAGCGTTATACTTACCCGCCGGGAATGTGGGCCACCCGCCCAAGATCGGTCGCGTTAGTCGAGTTTTACGATCCAGACATCGGAACGCGGATCACCATCCTTGTTCGTGCCGACTTGCCCGTCCCAGCTCGACGAGAACAAGAGGAACCGCCCGTCAAGAGAAACATTGCCGAACGGTTCGGACCAGTAATACTCGTCGTCCCATGTGGCGCGGTGGTGAGCAAATCGCCAGACGGTGGAGGATACGACGAGATCCGTCTCGATGCAGAAGATCTCGCCGTCGTAGGGCTGCTTAACTTCGTTTTGGCCGTCGAAACTGTAGGCCGAACCGCACACCGGAACGTTGTTGTTGAGGTGCCCGCCGCTCCATGTGAAGTGGATGTCCATCCCCCAGAGATGAGGCAGCAATGGGCTGACGAGTTGAATGAAGTTTGTAAGGTCACTGAGCGGCCGACGGAGGGTGTTCATCTCGTCGATGAAGCCGGCAGAATTGATTAGAGTGTCGTACCCGAGAGAATTATAGCCGTTGCAATGGGGGCCGCCGTGGGAGTAACAGGGCTGGACATTGAGCGACGTTGTATCCCAGACGTAGTAGCCTTTGCGGCCCGCGTCGAGCTTTATGTACTGCCCACTGCCGGAAATGTAGGCATGGTTGATCTCGAAATTCTCAGGAACTACTGCCTGGCCCGTTGGTCCCCAACTGCCTCCGATCTGCCCCGTTTGAGTGTTGTACCAACGGCAGCCAAGTTCCTTGTCGTACACGATCGAGAAGATGCGGTTGCCAGGTTGGTTTCCACCCGCGTTGATCTCGATACGATTGTCGTCGGCTGAAATCGAGATATCACTACTGTGGACGTGAAGACCCGCCATCAGCGGCGGTTGCATTCCGCATGTAGTGGTGTCGATCAGGGGCGTTACCGCACCCGTGGAGAACCGAAAGGTGGCGATCGTGAGCGGCGCGCCTGCCATTGTTCCATACACCAGATCGGGATCAACAAAACTGAATGTTGGTGGCGCATACAGAGGAATGGTGAAACCTCCACCAGTTCCTGCTCCCGGCAGGGCGCTAATGACCATAGTAGAGGTCTCGAAGCTAAATGCGAGGACATTTCTTTCTTCGCCGACTAAGAAGAATTTTCGGCCGTCGGCGCTCCAGGCAGTGGTCTCGCTGACGGGATTTCGGAAGTAGCTGTGGAGATCTTTCGGGTTCGTGTTCTCATCGGTTACCCGGACCATAAGGGCTCCGAAATCAGGGTCCTGAAACACTGCGTTGATGGGTGGCGGGGCCATGGGAGTCTTTGGATGTACCTTTTGGTCAGTGAATGCATCCGGATAAGGCTGAACGCCCTGCGCCCACGCGCCAACAGACGCCACAACAATGAGGCACACAGAAACGACTGGCACGAATCTACGGACCGTCACGGCAACCTCCAGAGGGGCCCGGATAGGAACGACGGAAAGCATACCTCACACCGGAAAAGTTTTCCAGTTAGTTACTCTGTGGGCTACTTTCAAATCAGCAGGCAGATGTAGTTTCCTGAGAGGGCGGGTGGCCCACCTCACCGGCGCGTAAGTATAACGCTGGTTGTCCTTGAATGTTGACAGAGAAAAAACCGGGGGTGCCCCACGTTTCGCGCTTTTCGAAAAGTGGGCCTCTCGGCGGCCAGCACCGGAGCGTGCCGCGCTCCTTGCGCTTCTTGCAAGGGGCAGGTGAACAGCTAGGTGTAGCTACGGTCGTTTCCTCGGGAACACCCGGAACTGACGTTTACCTTCGATGCGATAAGTTGGCGGGTGGCCCACATCTCCGGCGCGAGTATAACGCGAGTTGTCCTTAAATGTTGACAGGGAAAAATCCGGGGGGTGCCCCAGGTCTCGCGCTTTTCGAGACCTGGGATTCCACAGTCGTGTCAATCTTGGGATCTTGTTTGACTGGATACCGAGCCTCTGACCTTTTTCATCACAAACAACCAGTGACCGTCATCACAGACTTCTAATTCCGCAGTGCGCGACAATAGTGATCTGATTGGGGCAGTTCCGAGGTGTGCCCGTCCACCAAGACGGCCCTCGAAACTGCCCCAAAACCATTTTCAGCGCTCTTTGACAACCTAAGTCGTTGATTCTGGAATACTTTACCTATAAGTCCTTTAAACTCAAAGACCTGGCGGGATTTTCCTCCTAACCCTATGATTCCAAAAGACCGGGGGGAGGGGGGGTACCCGTAAGTCACGGGTTAATACCTATCTAGTAACTAGAAGGAATCGAGACGGAAAGCAGGGGAAAGCCCGTCATAAAAACCTCCGCGAACTCTGCGTTCTCTGCGGTTCAGCGATTTTGGGCCTTACTGAATCTGAATCACGCTTTCCGAACTGCCGGCTTTGATCTCTTCCACGCGCGCCGCCACATTGCGGGCAAACGCGAACAGCGACTTCGCATGAGGCGAGTCCTCGCCCTGAAGCACGGACGGAGCACCGCTGTCGCCTGATTTGCGAATCTCAGGATCGAGCTCGACGCTTCCGAGGAAGGCGATGTCGAACTGTTTCGCCGTCTTTTCCGCGCCGCCCCGCGAGAAGATGTCGATTTCGTGCTGGCAGTGTGGGCAGACGAAGTAGCTCATGTTTTCGACCATGCCGACGATGTCCACCTTCATCTGGCGGAACATCTCGATGGCCTTGCGCGCATCCTGTAGCGCAACGTCGGAGGGCGTAGAGACCACAATCGCGCCGGTCAGTGGCACAGTCTGAATCAGCGAGAGCGCAACGTCGCCGGTTCCCGGAGGAAGGTCAATCACCAGATAGTCAAGCTGTCCCCACTGCACCGATCCCAGGAACTGCTTGATGATCGAATGCAGCATGGGACCGCGCCAAATGAGCGGCTTGTCTCCAGGATTGAGGAAGCCGACCGAGATGACCTTGAGCCCATGCGAGTTGATGGGCGCGATCTGATTTTCGGCCATCACTTTGGGCTGCTCGTTGGTGCCGAGCATGAGCGGAACGTTGGGCCCGTAAACGTCGCCGTCGAGCAATCCTACTTTGTGGCCCATCTTAGTGAGGGCGATGGCCAGATTAACCGAGAGCGTGGTCTTGCCGACTCCGCCCTTGCCGGAACCGACGGCGATGATGGCGTTGACGCCAGGTAAAGGTTGCGGGGTGGGCTGTTGCTGGCCGGGATGATGGGAATGAGCGCTCATCTTTTAATTATACGGGAGGGAAAAGCAGCAATCAGCCGTCAGCTTTCAGTTTTCAGCACTAGCCCGCCGACCATTGGAGAGGCCGGCCTGAAAGCTGATAGCTGACAGCTGACAGCTGCTCTCTAGTAGTGCCCTTCTCCCAGTTGCACCTTGCCGCGAAACATGCGGTAGACGAACACAAAATAGGCCACCGCAAGCACCGCGCCAAACGTCCACCAAACCAGGCCGACGCTCAGTCCGTGACTGCCGGCGGCGGTGTTGTAGATGGTGAGGTCGTATTGGTGGTTGCGGGCAGGCAGCACAACGGGATAGAGCGCAAACGCCGCGCCCACCAGCATGGCGGTGATATACAGGCTGGAGGCAACGAACGCGAGTTTCTCTTTGCCCTTGGGATTGGCCCAGAGCATGATTGCCAGGCTGGCGGCAACGACGATCGGAACCAGTATCCCGATCTTGTGCTTCCCGTAGTTCGCCATGATTTCGGGCCGGATGAAATAAGTGGCAACCAGAGAAATGCAGGTCAGAAAAAACTGCACAGGCCAGCAGAGCAAGGCGAGGCCGCGGGCGCGGCGGCCGAGGTCCTCGTCGGTTTTGAGTGCGACGTAGTAAGAACCGTGCGCGGCCAGGGTCACTAACGCCACCACGCCGGTGAGTACCGTGTACCAATCCAGGATGCCCGTCTGCGGCCCGAGTTTGAAGTTGGTCCAGAGCGGCTCAAAGAAATAGCCGGTTGAATCGAGAGGCACTCCGCGCACCACGTTGCCCAGCGCTGCCCCGAAAAACACAGCCAGCAGAATGCTGGAGATGCTGAAGACCACGTCGAAGAAGTCCTGCCAGACCGTGGTTTCGATGTGAGCGCGGAACTCAATGCCGATGCCGCGCAGAATGAGCAGCCACAGGACAATGGTCAGCGGCAGGTAGAACCCGCTGAAGCTCGACGCGTAGAGTCGCGGAAATGCAAAGTAGAGTGTGCCGCCAGCAGCGAGCAACCAGACTTCGTTGCCATCCCAGACCGGGCCGATGGCGCGCAGCACCCGTCGTCGTTCTTCGTTGGTTTTGGCCGCAATCAGATAAATCACACCCGCGCCAAGATCAAATCCGTCGAGCACGACATAGGTTGCGATCATCGCTGCGACAATCCAGAACCAAAGGCTCGCCATAATCACCTTGCCTCCGTCGCCGGATGGAGATTGGACGCGGATTGGTTCACAGGGCCGTGCTCAATCTCGCGCCGAATCAGGAACAGGCCCAGAATGCCCAGCACCATGTAAATGCCCATGAATCCCAAAAGAGTGAACATGGCGTTACCGGCCGAGACGACCTTGGAGTAGCCGTTTTCGGTGCGCATCAGCCCATAGACCAGCCAGGGCTGGCGGCCAAGCTCAGCGGTCATCCAGCCGGCGGTATTGGCGATATAGGGAAAAGGCGCTGCGAGCATCAGGATCCAGAGCATCCACCGGGCGTCAAAGAGTCTGCCGCGCCACAGCAGGAACAATGCCACGGCCATGACGGCGACGAAGAACGTCCCCAGGCCAACCATGATGTGGTAGCTGTAATAAAGCAATGGGATGTTGCCCGGCCAGTCTTGTTTGGGGAAAGCGTCGAGTCCGCGGACGTTGGCATTCCAGCGTTTGTAAGTCAGCATGCTCAACATTTTCGGAACTTCAATCGGGTTATCGATCTTGCCTTGCTGCTCGTTGGGCTGACCTACGATAACCAGCGGCGCGCCGGGCTGGCCCTGAAACAATCCCTCCATTGCCGCCAGAGTCACGGGTTGCAGGTCGGCGACCATTTTGCCTTGTCTGTCGCCGGTCGGAAAAATCTGCAGAACGCTGAACAGGCAACCTGCGATCACGCCGGCCTTGACGAAGATGCGGGCGTGCGCGGTCCACTTGCCGGAGAGCAGATAGAACGCGCCCACCGACGTCATGATGAACGCGCCGGTGATCGCCGCCCCGCTCATGTTGTGCGCGTATTGCCACCCGGCCCAGGGATTCAGCACGAAATCCCAAAAATTCGCGAGCTGCAAGCTCCCGTCTGAAGCCGTGAAATAGCCGACGGGATGCTGCATGAAAGCATTCGTGGCGATGATGAAATAACCCGACAACCACGAACCCACAAAAACTGCGACGGCCGACAGCCAGTGCGCTTTCGGGCTCAACCGCTTCTCTCCGTAGAGGAATAATCCGAGAAACGCCGATTCGAGGAAGAAGGCAAACATGCCTTCCATGGCCAGTGTCTGGCCGATGACACCGCCCGCGAATCGCGAAAAGATCGACCAGTTAGTGCCGAACTGGAATTCCATCGGGATGCCGGTAACAACACCTAGAACGAAATTGATGCCAAAAATCTTTCCCCAGAAGCGGGCCGCCTCGTGATATACGGGATCGTTGCGCCGCAAGCCGATCGTCTTGAGCACGACGATCAGCAGCGCGAGACCCATGGTGAGCTGCGGGAAGAGATAGTGAAACGTAGCGGTGAAGGCGAAGTGAAGGCGGTGAACGAAAAGTGCACTGTCCATAAGCAGGGTCTCGGGTCTCAGTTGCTAAGGTCTCAGCTTTGAGCCATCCAGCTTAGCAGCAATGCTGCATAAGTTCTCGATTAGTTCAAAAGCAATAATGCCTAACTCCGAACCTCTCTTCTGCGCGTCGATTCCGCACGACGTATCTCCCGGCGGCGTGCGGCACCATCGTAGCGACGCTTTTCATCTTCGGTCTCGGGGACGACGGGCGGAACCGCCATGTGATTTCCGGCAGCATCTACGGCAACAAAGGTCAGATAGGCGGAGCTGACGTGTCGGTTCTCTCCGGAGCGATAATACTCCACCCAGACCTTCACGCCCACCTCCATCGAAGTGTGGAAGACGCGATTGACCGACGAGCGCAGGATTACGAAATCTCCGACCCGAACGGGCACGAGAAAGTCCAGATGATCAATGGAAGCCGTCACCACGTACTGGCGCGAGTGGCGGTGGGCGGCCATGGCGCCGGCGAGGTCGATCCAGTGCATGAGGCGTCCGCCAAGAAGCGCGTTCAGCGGATTGGCATCGTTGGGCAGAACGAGCTCGGCCATTTCAGAGATCGATTCGCGCACCGGCCGGGGGCGGGTTAACTTCGCTTTGTCGTTGTCGTTCATAGACTGTTAGACAAGAACAGCGCTCTGCCGGACGCGATATGTCTGGAGATAGCAGGTTGCGAGTCTGAGCACGCGCGGGTCCGGGTGTGCGTTGAGCCAAACCTCGCTCGCCAGGTCGAAGGTCAATTTCCCATGTTCGATCGGAGCGTGGTCTAACTCGCAGACAAAGCAGATCGTGACCCGCTCCCGGCTAACATGGGCAACCGAGAAGCGAACTGCATCCCAGTCACGGCGTCGCGGAAGATGCGGACAGGCGGTTGCGTAACCAAGGTTGCAGAATTCCAGTATGTGCGCATCGGACGCCGTTAGTTCCTGCCCTGAGGCGCGGCAGTTTCCCGTCCATCCCGCTCCCAGTGGCAGACGCGAAGGATGCGGCCAGGAGCCGTCGTTCACGATTTCCCGCGGCACAAAAAATGGGCAAGCCAAGTCGGTCCCTCGGAAAAAGCTATTGTAACGCGCGCCGTGATATGAATGGAGGATCATGAATCGGCTTTTGGCTTTTGGCCATTGGCTTTTAGCTGAGACCTGACACCTGAGACCTTCCTTATGGACCGCATTGCCATGTTGAGCGAAATTCTTACCGCGAATCCCGAGGATTCGTTTGCGCGCTATGGGCTGGCGCTGGAGTACTCGAAGGCCGGACAAATCGAGCAGGCGCTTCAGGAATTTAAAACGCTGATCGGGAAAAATCCGGATTACACACCCGCATACTTCATGGCAGCGCAGACGCTGACCAGCGCGAGCCGCGTCGATGAGGCCAAGCGATGGCTGGTGGATGGCATCTCCTGCGCGCGCCGCACCGGCAACGCGCACGCCCAATCCGAGATGACGGCCATGCTGGAAGAACTGGGATAAGGCGATTGCAGAGGTTAGAGGTCGGATTGCAGAGGTGAAACAAGCACTGCAACCCCAAGCTTTTACCTCTGCAATCTGACCTCTAACCTCTGACCTCGGTGCTACACTCTTTTGTTCCGCGGAGGCAAACCATGCGCCGTCTTGCTTTTCTTCTCGTTCTTCTTTTTTCTCTTCCCGCCTTCTCTCAAGCCAAGCACCCCTTTACTTTCGAAGACATGATGAAGCTGAAACGCGTCGGCGAACCCGTGCCTTCGCCCGACGGAAAGTGGGTGCTGTTCAGCGCGGTCGATGTGGATCTGGCCGCGAATAAAAAGACGCCGCACCTCTGGATCGTGCCGCTTGGAGCGAATGGAGCGACGGGCGCCCCGCCCGTCGAGGATAAACCTGGGGTGCCCCACCCTTCCCCGGTTTTGGGAAGGGTGGGAACGGCCGAGCGCATCCTCATTCCCGATCAGGATGGCGACCGTCCGCGCTGGGCGCCGGATGGCAAGCGCTTTGCATTCATCTCGAATAAAGAAGGCTCGCAGGTCTGGATTGCCGATTTCGATGGCGCGGCGGGAACTGTGACCGGCGTACACAAATTGACCTCGATCGCAACCGAAGCTGGCGGCGAACTTTGGTCGCCCGATGGCAAGAACATTCTGTTCACCTCGGATGTGTATCCCGAATGCGACGGCGCGCCTGACGCCGAAGTTGCCTGCAATGCGAACAAGTTGAAAGAGGCAGAAAACTCGAAGGTCAAAGCGATCATGTTCGACCGTCTGCTTTATCGCCATTGGAACGCCTACAAGCAAGGCAAGCGCACGCATCTCTTCGTGGTCGCAGCGCCCACCCTTCCCAAAACCGGGGAAGGGTGGGGCACCCCAGTTCAGGCCGCCCGCGATCTCACGCCCGGCGACTACGACGCCCCTGTGTTCTCGCTCGGCGGACAGGACAACTACGCCTTCTCGCCCGACGGGCAGGAGATTTGCTACACCTCAAATCACGACAAGGTCGAAGCCACGTCCACCAACAACGACCTCTGGATCGTCCCGGTGAACGCGGGGACGGGCGGGGCGCCCGTCGCTCCAAAGAACATCACCGCTGACAATCCCGCCAGCGACTCGACGCCGCTCTATTCGCCCGATGGCAAGTACATCGCCTACCGCGCCCAGCAGCGTCCGGGATACGAGAGCGACCGCTTCCGCCTGATGCTGTACGACCGGAAGACAGGGGCGAAGACGAATCTGACGGAGGATCTCGATCGATGGGTCGGGACGTTTACGTGGACCCCAAATTCAAGACAGATCTACTTCACGGCGGAGAACAAGGGCAACAGTCCCATATTCAAGATAGAGTCCGGTGGAACCGCACTTTCCATGCTCTCCTCTTGCGCGGGGCCGTACACTGCAAGCGCCTTCGACGATTTGCAATTTTCTTCGGATGGCAAGACCCTGCTGGCAAGCGGCTCATCAGTCGCAAACCCTGCCGAAATATATGCGTTCGACACGTTAGCGTTTGAGCACCCCACTGCCGTATGCAATGAAAGCGGATTGCAGGAGGTAAAGACGCCTTCGGATGTCGAGACGGAATTCGAGGGAACGCGCGGGCTATGGTCCAAGAAAAACGTCGGCCATGTGGAGGTGGATTGGCGGCAAATCAGCCATTTGAATGATCAGATACGTGAGCCCTACATGAGCGGCCGTTTATCCTATCCCTCCCCTTTGGACGATTTCTGGTTTCGAGGTGCAAACCGCGATCCGGTTGAAGGTTTTCTGATTAAGCCGCCGAACTTCGACGCCAGCAAGAAGTATCCCGTGAAGTTCCTCATCCACGGTGGGCCGCAGGGGGCCTGGGGAGACGACTGGAGCTTTCGCTGGAATCCCGAACTCTTTGCCGCCAATGGATACGTGGTCATCATGATCAACTTCCACGGCTCGACCGGCTACGGGCAGAAGTTTATTGACGCGATCAACGGCGACTGGGGCGGCGCTCCGTTTGAAGACCTGATGAAGGGACTCGACTACGCCGAGAAGACTTATCCGTTCATTGACAAAGACCGCGAGTGCGCGCTGGGCGCGAGCTACGGCGGATACATGGCCAACTGGGTGCTCGGCCACACCGACCGCTTCAAGTGCATCGTGTCGCACGACGGCATGTTCAATACCGACTCCGCCTGGGGCACCACCGAAGAACTCTGGTTCAATAACTGGGAGTTCAAGGGCACGCCCTACACCAGCCCTGAGATGTACGAGAAGTGGTCTCCGCGCAACGCGGCGAAGAATTTCAAGACGCCTACGCTCGTCATCCATGGGCAACTTGACTACCGGCTCGACGTCAGCGAAGGCTTTCAGCTTTTCACCACGCTGCAAACGATGGGCGTGCCGTCCAAGATGCTGTACTTCCCCGACGAAGGCCACTGGGTGCTGAAGCCGCAGAATTCGCAGCTTTGGTACAAGACGGTCAACGACTGGGTGGATCAGTGGACGAAGAAGTAGTCCGTCGTTGGTCGTTGGTCGTTGGCCGATAGTCGTTCGCTATTCGTCGTTCGCTGTTCGCGAGTACCTGGAGATTCGGTAGAGACGCGGCGAGACGCGTCTCTACACGCACGCGCCATGCGCCGGGACACTTTCCCGCCCTGGCGGCAGTTTCTCAAGGCGGACTTCCAAGCGTCGTTCCGAAGAAAGTTCCGTCTTCACTCTGCGCAAAACGGCAGCTTCGCTTGTCTTCAAGCAGCCTGCTCACGGCAGGACTGCCAACTGAAGTATTGTTCGCTGACGGATGGTTCGCTGAAGCATTGTTCGCTGAGGAATTGTTCGATGAAGGAGTGTTTGCCGGAGGAGTCTCAGCAGGCTGCCGTGCGGCCCCGCCACCATTGTCGCGTTCCGTCGAGTCAGCCTGCGGCTTAGTTGACGGCTCAGCCGGAGGCCGAGGGGCTTCGGCTTCGACATGCGGCAACCTGGAGGCCGGCTCACAAGAACTCACATCGCCAGCCCCCGGATTTCCACTCGCGCCCGAGCTTGAGCCCGTGCTCGAAGCAGAATCCTGACGCGTGTCGGAACACGGGCTCTGGCTCGCAACCGGGCCATCCAGCGGAGCGCCTTGCGGCACCGCGACCAGCACGTCCGGCGCGCTTTGTGGCGCGGACTTTTGCGAACCAAAGTGCGGAACGAAGTGCGGATCGGGCGGCGCAGTCGGAGCCTTGGCGGGGCTGTTGTTGTGCTGCCCTGTAACTATTGCGGCCACGCTCTCCATCTGAAGCTGCGTGGCCGAGTGGCCCGCACTCACCGTGATGAACACAGCGCACGGGCCCACGCTTCCGGCGGAGGGTACGATGGAGGCGAGGCCGTCCTGAGCGGTCACGACCTGCGTCTGCGACGATCCGAGAAGAACGGGTTGCCCGTCGTCCGCGACTAATGAGTCGCCGCCCGGCGGACCTCCCTGCCCGGTACCGATCCGGGCCAACGTGGTCGCAAAGGTAACGTTCACTCCCATCACCGGATTCGCGGCCAGCGAGCCGTCGGTCACTCGCATGACCAGCGATTGAAAGGGCTGCCCGGCCGGCACAACCTGCGACGATCCGCTCACCGTCTCCAGCGTCCACAACGAAGACGGAGTCGAGTACAAAGTGAAAGGCTGGCTGCTACAGATCGTATTGTTCTGAAAAACAGTGCAAGCGCTCACCTGCACACTGGCATTTAGATTCGTTAGATTTGCGGTGACGGTGGCGAACCCCGAGCTGTTGGTGGCCGCGGTCGCCGCCGAAAGCGTAGCCGTGCCGTTGACGATTGCAAAATTGACCGCGATATTCGCCTGAGGCGCGCCGCTTTGGTTGAGCGCTTCGACCGTGAGCGGAACTGCGATCGTCGCGCCTTGCCCAAGCCAGCGTGTCGGGGTCACCGCGGCCAGATTGAGCGTGGACGAACTGGCCACCACCGTCGCTTGTTGCGACTGCGGCGGCGAGTACGACGCTGGCGCCAGAGCGATCGTGATTGTGCTCTGTCCGGTCGCGGTGGGAGTCACCCAGCTGGAAGATTCTCCCGCTTCATCGCTCAGCACCGAACAGGAAGAAGCTCCGCTGCACGCCGAGAACTGCAAGCCGTTGGTCGCGCTCCAGGCAATCGTCGCCCCGCTCACCGGCGTAACTCCATCGGCGGCAACCGCGCGCACACGGATTGCATTGGCGGCTGTAGACCCAACCGGCGTCGCCGGTTCCGCGCCTTGCAGAAGAACCAGAAGATCCGTGGCCAGAGCGCCATAGGTCAGCGCACCGATCATTTGGGAAAAAGCGCCGCTCACCGGATTGGTGACCTGGATCGTGGCAGTCCCGTTTTGCGTGCCGGAAGGCATTGCCACCTGGATCTGGCTCGCAGACGCAGAAAGAGTGTTGCCGTTGTTGCCAGCAACGCTCACCTGCAGTCCCGGACTGAACCCGGTGCCATGCAGAGTGGTCACGCCGCCAGCAAGACTGAGGCGCGGCGGCGCAACCGTATCCGAATAAAGCAGGCTCGCGTGGTAGAAGTAGTCCGGACGACCGTCGCCACGGAAGTCGGCCACCCCCACTCGAAACGTATCTGTCACGCTGAACTGCGCATCCAGGCGGGTCATTCCAAAAGTCGTCGTGTTGAATGCCGAGGGTGTGGACGCAGGCGCGGGATTTCCGCTCTGGTCGCTCAATTGCCAAATCCCAATTACGGGCAAGAGTTTGGTTTCGGCCGGCTGCCCCGTTTCATCGAGGGCAGTCACCGAGACCGAGGCCGTCCGGTGCGCCTGCGCTGTGAACTCGAACCAATCGGTGCTGCCGTAACCGGAGATCCAGGACCCCCACCCGCCGCCCAGTGGAAGCGCCGCCGGATTCGCGTAAGTCGAACCGCTGCCGGGATGCGCCTGCGCGATTTCATCCTGCAACATCAGGATGTCCCGCTCCGCATTCGACCCATTCGACACCGTGACGACCACCGGAGCGAACAAGCCCGAGGGCGTCACCTGTGCAGGGGCGTACGGTTCGACGCCCAGGGACCAGTTCGCGGCCAGCCCTTCCACGCTTAGCTGGTACTGGGCGATGGTTTGCCCGGTCGGAATCGTCAGTTGGCCGAGATCGAAAAAACCTTCGAGCGAGGGATCATTGGACCCCCACCGGTCATAGCGAAGACCATTTCCGTCCACGTATCCATCGATGATGTTGCCCGCGTTGCCGCAAAACGCGAATCCAGAAACGGAAGTCACAACGTACTGCCGCGAGGGCTGGTTCGAGACCATCAGCCGGGCCACCACGTTGACGCCCTGCATGGGCTGCACCGCATTCCCGGATGCATCGGTGAAATACACGCTGCCGTAAACTCTGCCCGCCGGTTGCTGGTTCCCGCTGCCTGGATAAAGCCGCGCGAGCGCGGTGATGTCATCCATCTTGGGCACGGCCGCGTTGGTATAGCAGAGGCTGATGGGCACGCAATTAATCGGGTCGGTAAAGTGCATCACCGGGAATCCCGCATAATCGGCGCTGGTTGGAGCTGGGTTGTGCGTCAACACGTTCACATTGGCCTGCGACCATCCCAAGCCAACGATGCGCCCCAGGATGCGCACCAACCGGTATTGCACGTCGGGCAGTTGCGCATTGGTGGCCGCGCAGACTCCGTTGATGACCACGAACGCGTGCACGATGTTGCCGCCCGTGGTGAAGTTATCGGGTCCGCCATAGACGGCGTTGGTGAAGCAATCGGCCGAGCCTCCAGCGCCCTGGCCCAGCAGCGCATCGGTGACCGTTCCGTCGTAGTCATAAACAATTCCCACGGGAGTGCTCGTGGCTGAAGATGTAATGTCCGCTGGGGCGGTGATCGTTCCGTTGGCGGCGACCGCGATATTGCCGCCGTTCACGTCCTCGGCAAGATGTCCGGCCTGCGATGCGGTGAGGGCAACACTGGAAATGCTTGTCCAAGTGCTGAACGCGGTGGCAACAAAAGCATCGGCCTGCGCGCCGGGCAGGATCGGGCTCAAGTTCCCCTGGTCGGTGAAGTACTGCACCGAGCCATTCGCCCAGATCAGCGCTTGGCCTTCGACTCCGGCAAGGTAGCCGGAGCCGGCGATAAAAGCCGGGCCTCCGGCGCGGCTGGCAACCACACTGCAAATCAGGAAAGCGGCAACCGTCAAGATTCGCCAGCGCATGTTCACTCCTCTCGGGCGCTGCGGATGGCCCGCTCCAGTTGAACAACGCTGACCCCGCGGGTATCGACGGTCACACGTGGCCGCGGAGACGATGGGTTTCGCAAGCCAATGGCTGCGGCAGGCTTCCGCGCATGCTCAGACACGTTCTTCCCGCTCGGGTCGAGAGCAACCTGGCCGAGTGATCCACCCACCGGGCTGGTAAGGCCCAAGCGACTCGGCGGATATAAGAAGATCAAAACGCGCTGGCCGCTCCGCATCGGGCGATGCATGGCCCACGCCCCCGCCCACTCATGAATGGTGAGAACTTGTCCCCGCTCGACCCCGGCAATCGGCTGGTCCACGCGAAAACTCAACTGCACCGCCGGAGTCGTCCCCGGAACCGCCCGATCGGTTGCCGCAGTCTGGGTCGCGGCGGCGAGCACCGTGCCGGCGAATATCATCCCGGCCCGGCGCGAAAGCTGTTTCCATTGCGGACCGAGAACACGCTCAGCGATGACTTGATCCGATTGCTGCGCGGCTGCAAAACTCGACAGGCAGAAGTTCGACAGACAAGCGAGTGCAACAACCAACACGCGTCTTGACGCACCCATAGCGAGTCTCTTTCTGGAGGGAACGGGACCGGGAGTGGTCCTGGGAGTGGAATCAGCGTAGCGCGTTATGGGTCAGGCGAATGTGCGGGCGGTCACTATGGTTTTGTGATGAATCTTGAGATAGTGCGGGCAGTCGCCGGTGGAAGAGACACATTTCGCGTATTGACCATGGTCTCTGACCATAGTACTATCTCTAAGGGAGATCCGACATGGAAGAAATTGCCATTTCCAAATTCAAAGCCACTTGCCTGTCCGTGCTCGAGAGCGTCCGCAAAACCGGGAAAACAGTTCTGGTGACGCGTTTCGGCGAGCCGGTGGCTGAGGTCATCCCTCCTCATAAGTCCAGGAAGCCGAAGCGCTGGGTAGGTTCTCTGGCGGGAACCGGTCAAATCAACGGCGACATCGTTTCTCCTGCCAGCGCAGAAGACGATTGGGAGGCCCTGCGCTCATGAAACTCCTGCTCGATACTCATATTTGGGTGTGGAGCGCGCTTGATCGAGCGCGTCTTTCCAGCCGCCTGACTGCCACACTGGAGAATCCCAGCAACGAGTTGTGGCTTTCACCCATCTCGCTGTGGGAGGTTCTGACTCTTTGCCAGAAGCAGAGGCTGACTCTGCATCCGAATCCCCAGGCGTGGATCGCAAATGCGCTGGACGCAGTTCCGATGCGGGAAGCTCAGATCACTTACCAGGTCGCGCAAGAAACCGCCCGCGTGCAACTCCCCCATCGCGACCCCGCCGACCGTTTTCTGGTAGCCACCGCGCGTGTGTTCGATCTGACCCTGGTAACCGCCGATGAGCACCTGCTCAAGGCTCGGCAGGTGCCGGTTTTGGCAAACCGCTAAAGTCGGGGCCCCGCCTCGCTCGGCTCATTTGTAGTTCCGCTCGATCCATTCCGGATAGCGATACTTCAGCATGTAACAGATCCACATTCCTTGCGCGGTCGAGTGGGCGGTCGGCAACTCATCGCCAAAAGAGAAGCGGTAAGGCGTTCGAGTCCAACCGTGCCAGCTTTCCAGCCAACCCCCGTCGATCTGCTGCGCAGCAAAGGCTCTTTCGACCCATCGGGGCCGAATCAGATCGGGCCTGCCGGCTGCCAGCAGAAATGCGAGTCGTTGCAGGTAGAGGTCCGTCACGCGAAAGTCGAGAGCAGCTTCCCATGCAATTCGCTCCTCGATTTTTTGCATCAGGCGATCCAGTTCAGGCGTGGAGCCTTTGGATTTTCGGTAGAAGTACAGGGCGAACAGTTGGTGCGTCGCTTTTCCAGTTCGATACTTGTCCGGAGAGAACATGTCTTCCAGTTCCTTGGGCGACAGCGGGACGTCGTTCGGAGCGGCTCCGTGCAGGATCCAGCGCTGGTACTCCTCGAGACTCTGGAGTTCCCGGTCGCTCGGGGCATTCGTCGGCATCGCGGGATCGACCATCTTGCCGAAGACATTCGCTTCGACCTTCCAGGCGTCAACGAAACTGGAACCGAGTGCCTTCATCCGTGGCTCACTAGAAAGCGAGGCACAGTCCATCACCATGTGGGCGGTCGCGGAGTTGGATAGAAGAGAGCGGCCTTCGGGCGTGGAGACGCTTCCCGTCGCAGTTTGGTGATACTGCCTGAGCGTCCAGTCCGTGCTGCGCGCGAGCGTCCGATCGAGATTCCCAACAAACTCCGCCCGGGAAGGCCGCCGGATCGAGACATTGTTGTTGAGCAGCGCCGCTCCGAGCGCAAGCACTAACAGGATTGCAACGGACGCAGCGATTCGTCGCAACCACCTGAGGAAGGTGCCGCGCTTCTGCCAGCCGGAATTTCCAACTTGGCCCCCATAGACCCGCTTCAACCGAGAGCAATCAAGTTCGCGTTCCCTTGACCAGCGATACCCCCGGGTGGGTGGCCCACATCTCCGACGCGAGACTATAGCCTACTTTGTTCTTGGTGTTGGCAGAACGCGACGGGCTATCTAGTGCGACGGTTCGCCTTCCTGGTCGCCTTCCGTTGCGCCTTCGCGTATTTCTTCATTGCTTTCCGCTGTTTCTTGTTTGCCTTCTTTAAGAATTTTTGCTGCTGCTTGGCCGCCTTGCGGGACTGGCGCGCATTTTCTTCGGGACTGATGCGTTGAGCTTGAGCCGGTATCGAGCCTGCAACACTCAAGGCGACCAGCAGCATGAAAGCAACAATTCGTTTCATAACGTCTCCGAACGGAAGATCCTGCAGCGATCTTACAACGAAACTGCGCCCGCGCTGGCACACAGGGTGTTACTTCTGTAATCCGACCTCTGGCGGGTGGGAAGCCCTCCCACTCATTCGCAAAGAACCTAGAACGCGAATGCGTGGGGCACTCTCGGTTCTCCTTCCTCGGTTTTCCTTCTGCTTAAATAAATTTGGGCTAGTGAATCGTCTTCGTCTTCCTTGACATGTAATCCATCAACAGATACTGCCCGAGCGTGTATGGCGTCGTGAAGTACGCCTTACCCCGGCACATCTGAGTCACTTTCTGGACGAACTGCACCAAGCCATAGTCCGACGCCAGCATGAACGTATTGATCAGCACGCCCGCCCGTTTGCACTTTGAAACTTCTTCGAGCGTCTGGCTTACCACCAGCGGATCGAGCCCAAACGCGTTCTTGTAAATGCGCCCGTCTTCGAGCGTGAGTGCGGACGGCTTGCCGTCGGTGATCATGACGATCTGCTTCATGTCCTTGCGCTGGCGCTGCAGGATGCAGTGCGCCATGCGCAGGCCCTCGCGCGTGTTCGTGTAGTACGGCCCAACCTTCACTCGCGCCAGTTGCGAGAGCGGAACTTCTTCCGCCGAATCGTGAAACAGCACCAGCGATAGCGAGTCTCCGGGATACTGCGTCCGAATCAACTGCGACAGGGCCATCGCAACTTTCTTCGCCGGAGTGAAGCGGTCTTCGCCATACAGAATCATCGAATGCGAGCAGTCGAGCATCAGCACCGTCGCGCACGACGACTGGTACTCGCACTGATGCACCTGCAAATCGTTGTATTCGAGGTTCAGAGGAAGCCCGAGCCCTTCGCGATGTATGGCGGAAGAAAGCGTCGCGGTTATGTCGAGGTTCAACGTGTCGCCAAACTCATACTGCTTCGAAGCGCCGCTCGCCTCGATGCCCGTCGCCATGTCGCGCGTATCATGACGACCAAAACTCGACTTGCCGAGCGACCCCAGCAGATCGCGCAGCGCCTTGAATCCCAAAAAGTCGAGGCTCTTGTCGGTGATCTCAAATTTCGCCTGCTGCGCGTCGCCGACCTGTCCGCCGACGCTGGACTGCCTGGAAGGATCATGCGGCTGGTCTTCGAATGGACGATCGATCGAAATATAGTCTTCCTGCTGCATGCGCTCGATCAGCTTCTCGATCAGTTCGTCGAGTTCGCCCTCCATTTGCATCTGCTGCAGCCGGTCGCGCATTTCTTCGTCAAACATCTCGCCATTGAGCAACGCCTGTTCAAGCGCGCGCCGCAGTTCGTCTAAAGTCTGCTCGCCCTCCGGCAATTCGTACCAGAAATTGTCGTTGAACCCACTCTGCAGAAAATAATCCGAGAGCGCGCCGAGCAGGTCTTCCATGCTCATCTCGCCGGCCGGGTCGGGAACATATTTGGAGTAGCGGATGCGTTTCATGAAAACCGTCGTTGGTCGTTAGTCGTTCGCTGTTCGTCGTTCGCTGTTCGTCGTTCGCTCTTAGCTCTTAGCTCTTAGCTTCTATTGTCATGGGGCGTCGGAGCCTAACCCAAGTCAGGTCTCCGAACCAGCAACGACTAACGACCAGCGACTAATTAAATCCTCGCTTTCGTCCGACCCCCGGCTCTTCCCGCTCAAACGAAGGCTTCTCAGCGACCTTCACTGGCTTTTCTCCCGCCGTGAACACGCGCTCCTCGTTGCGTCCGATTTTCTTGTGCGCGTGCAGGCCTTCCAGGACGAACTCCGCTGCTGACACCTGCATCTCGGCACTGTCTTTCGTGTTCACGTTCAGCTTGCCGAGCTTTTCCATCAGCCCTTGAATCTGGCTCAGGCCTTCGAGCACGTCCTGTGCTGCGGCATTGTCGCTGAGTTGAATCTCGCCGCCCAGATCGAACCACTGCACAACCTGATTCATGTTGACACCGTGAAGATAAGTGTCAAACGTCTTCGCGATCGCTGTGCGGATCAGCTCGCGGCTCACGTAGTCCGCGCCCTTCATCTCGCCTTCGTACTCCAGTTCCAGCTTGCCCGTGATCGCCGGCAGCGCCGCGTAGATGTCGCTGATCCGCGGCACGATAAATTTCTCCCGATGCGTCAGCGCGCGCCGCTCGGCATTCGATACCACGTTCTCGATCGCCGAGATCGGCAACCGCTGGCTCACACCCGACCGCTTGTCGATCTTCTTGTCCTCGCGAGCCGCGAAAGCGATCCGCTCGATCACTTCCCGCACATACTTCGGAATGTGCAGCCGCGAGCCGTCGCGGTCAATCCAGGCTTCCTGCGCGGTAATCGCGATGCCTTCTTCCACCGTCGCCGGGTAGTGGGTGCGGATCTCCGACCCGATGCGATCCTTCAGCGGCGTAATGATCTTGCCGCGCGCGGTGTAGTCCTCGGGGTTCGCGCTGAACACAATCGCGACATCCAGTGGCAGCCGGATCGGATATCCCTTAATCTGCACGTCGCCTTCCTGCATGATGTTGAAGAGTCCGACCTGAATCTTGCCCGCGAGGTCGGGCAACTCGTTAATCGCAAAAATTCCGCGATTGGCGCGAGGCAGCAACCCATAATGCACGGTGAACTCGCTCGATAGTTCGTGCCCGCCGCGCGCCGCCTTGATGGGATCGATATCGCCGATCAGGTCCGCGATCGTGACGTCCGGCGTGGCCAGCTTCTCCACGTAGCGGTGGTCGGGCGTCAGCCAGGCAATCGGCGTGGCGTCTCCTTCTTTCGCAACCAGTTCGCGGCACCGCCGGCAGATCGGAGCGTAGGGGTTATCGTGGATCTCGCAGCCCGCGACGTAAGGCATCTCCGGATCAAGCAGCGCAGTCAGCGCCCTCAGAATTCGGCTCTTCGCCTGTCCGCGCAACCCGAGGAGAATGAAATTATGCCGCGAGAGAATCGCGTTGACGATCTGCGGAACCACCGTGTCGTCGTAGCCAACGATGCCCGGAAATATCGGGTCGCCCGCGCGCAACCGCGACATCAGGTTTTCGCGCAGCTCATCTTTTACCCGCCGCGAACCGAGACGCTGTTCAGTGAAAGGACTTTGGCGCAACTCGCCGAGAGTCCGGGCGACATTCATGGTCGGAACCCCCAAAAGGAAACAGCCTTACGCGGATTATACTGCCGGGGAACGGCTCTCAGCTTTCAGCCGTCAGCTCTCAGTAAGAACTGATTTGGCTGAGACTGACAGCTGACGGCTGATAGCTAGTACGGTGACCGCGTGACGAGTCGTACGATGGAGAGACGGGCGTCTCGCCCGTCCAGCCGGGCGGGGACGCCCGGCTCTCCACTACCGGGTAGAGACGGGGCTTGCCCCGTCTTCCTGGACGCGGTGGGAGACGCGGCAAGCCGCGTCTCTACGGGAAAGGGTTAGTTCCAGCGCGCCTTTGCTGCTCGGCGCAGTCCCGGCAGAATGGCCTCGAGATAGCCGACCACCGCCTCCAGACGTTTTGCTTCCGACAGAGTCGAGAGCAGGTTCTGCTTGAAGTCGAGGTCGAGCGGCAGCGATCCTGCGAGCAAGAAGGAAAGATTGCCGGCATGTTCATCGGGTCCGCTGGGCTCGGCCCCGGCTAGTTTCGCGATCTCCGCGTGCAACCGCACTGCCTGCGTCACCATCTGGGCTGCCGGCTTGCCGGGTTCGTCTTCCACCACCGAAATCTCGGCCTGCAAAAACGATCGATCTTCGTTGACCTCGATCACCTCAAAGCGCTCGACCCCGCGTGTCAGGATGTCCATGCGCCCATCGTCATATTTCTTGGTGACGGACATGATCTCGGCCGTGCAGCCGATTTCGGCGACTCCATCGGAAGACGCCCGCACCACCCCGAACGGCTTTTTCTGTTCCAGGCATTCCGCGATCATCTCCTTATAGCGCGGCTCGAAGATGTGCAGCGGCAGCGGAACGCCCGGCAGCAGCACCAGTTCGAGCGGGAAGATGGGCAACAGCGAACTCACGGCGCCTCCAGTGCAAACGATTTTACGCTATAAGAAGTTCTCAGTTCCCAGTTCTCCGTGGGAACCGAATGGTCATTGGGTTTTTCTGAGAACTGAGAACCGGGAACTGAGAACTTGATATGAATTGACTTGCCCGCCCCGCAGGCGATACAAGAGACGCAATGGAGATGGACGGGAAAGTCGTGGTCGTGACTGGGGCTTCCATGGGGATTGGGGAAGCGATTGCCCAACTTTTTGCCGGCGAGGGTGCCAGCGTGGTCTTGCTGTCGCGCGATGCCAGTCGCGCCGAGGCCGCTCGCCACCGGGTCGGCCACACCGACCGCACGCTCGCCCTGGCCTGCGATGTTCGCAATCGCGAAGATATCGGGCGCGCGCTGGCACTCACACTGCACCACTTTGATCGCGTGGATGTGTGGGTCAATAATGCGGGCGTGGGTATCCGCGACTCGGTTGCTGATATGGAGATGTCCGCATGCCGCGAATTGTTCGAAACCAATTTCTTCGGCACGATCGCCTGCATGCAGGCCGTAGTGCCCGCCATGCGCGAAGAAGGCGGTGGGGCCATCATCAACATCTCGACCGTTGCCGGACACATTCCGGTGCCGTTTATGGCTGTCTATTGTGCCAGCAAGTTCGCCATGAACGCTCTCGGGAAAGGCGCCCGGATTGAGTTGAAACGCGACAACATCAACGTGCTAACCGTCTGTCCCGGCTACGTGCGCACCGATTTCGGCGAGCACGTGGTGGCCAACCGCCAGGGCAACGTCCGCCCGCAATCCGTGCGCGGCATCACGGCTGAGCGCGTGGCGCAAGCGGCCTATCGCGGTTATCGCAAAGGAAAGCGTGAGGTCGTCGTCCCCTGGACCATGATCCCAGTCATAAAGCTTTACCAGTTATTTCCGGGATTGGTCGAGTGGGGAATGGCCAAGGCCATGCGGAATTCGCGCGAAGGTAAAGAGTAAAGAAAAGTAAATCCCGCAAACCTTCCGACGCCCGCCGCATCGAATGAAGCAGGCAGAACTGCAGTCTTCCACCCCCTCCGAAGGGCCGTTTGCACGGCGGCCCTGGGGGTGGAGGCTGCCGTTAATTTTTCTGTGCTCCCTTTTCGTTAGAATAAGGGTTATGAGATTCCTGTCCCGACCTGCGCGGTTGACGTTCCCCTTGCTTCTTTCTCTGGCTGCACTGTTTAGCGTCCTGTTGCCGATCATCATGTTGCCCCAGATGGCGCGCGCGCAGGAAGGCCCCCTCGACAAAGCCGAGCCCAAGGGGACCACGGTCGAGGGAATCATCAAGCGCTTCGCCAGTAAAGAGAAAGAATTCAAGGAGGCGCGCGATCAGTACACCTACCGGCAGGATGTCAAGGTCATGACGCTCGACGGCGATACCCCGGACGGCAGCTACCAGCAAGTGTTCGACGTGACCTTCGACGACAAGGGACGCAAGATTAAAAACGTGGTCTTTGCGCCGCAGCCCACCCTGCAACGCCTCATGATGACCGAGGAAGACTTCGACGACATCGAGAACCGCCTCCCCTTTGTGCTGACCTCGGATGAAATCGGCGAATACGACATCCTCTACGTCGGCCAGCAAAAGCAAGACGAACTGAGCACCTATGTTTTCGATGTTGCGCCCAAGCAAATCATTGGCAAGAAGCGCTATTTCCAGGGGAGAATCTGGGTGGACGACCACGATTTTCAGATCGTGGAAACCTACGGCAAGACCGTACCCGACATCCGGAAGAAGAAGGGCAACGAGAACCTGTTCCCCAAGTTCACCACCTGGCGCGAACAGATTGACGGCCAGTACTGGTTCCCCACCTACACGCGCGCCGAGGACACGCTCAAGTTCTCCATGGGAGACATCAGGATCCGCGAGATCATCAAGTACACGAACTACAGACGCTTCGGATCAAAATCACGGATCACCTACGAAGGCAAGGAAGTGCAGAAGGCGGAGCCGAAAGCGGGAGAGCAAAAACCACCCGAGCCGCCGAAGCCGCAGTGAAGCCAGGTTTCAGAGGTGCAGAGTACAAGACCTTCGACCAAAGCTTCTTCTGGGGACAACTAAAGAATTGTTGGGGCAGCGCGCGACGCACCGACTGAACGGGCGGTCGGCCGCACGGGACGTACCCCAAGTTCTAATTCGCAAAAACCGGTAAACGTCCCGTCTGTCCCCGAGTTTAAAAGCCTCGTGAATATCTCGTGAACTTTTTGTAATGCCGAATCTACTAACTTTTCTTGTTTTTTAACTTGACACCGATGGGGAAGTTCTTTAAGGTCGCGCCCACGGTTGATTCGAGGGGGCCAACCGAAAACCATTTGGAGGTGGGCCAATGGCTCGCTTCGTAGTCGGTGTGCCCCTAATCCTGCTCCTCGCATTTGTAGCAGTCGCGCAGAATCCTCCACCAAGCAATCCTCAGGCAGTGTCTTTCGCGTCCCAATCAATCGCCGCGTTGACCGGTGGAAAGGCTATCAATGATGTAACGCTCACCGGCAGTGTCACGTGGTCGGGCGGGGCAACTCCCGAGACGGGCGCTGCCACCCTCCTCGATCGGAACAGAACGAATGAGCAATGCTCCTACACTCGACGTGCTGCGCTACGAGTGTGCCGCAGTCGAACAGCGAGTTTTCACGAATACGAATTGCTTACAAATTGCTAACAACGAAGATTGGGAACTATGCAAAAAGGATCGGCACGAGAGTAATTGAAGCGGCGGTCGCGCTACAGTAAGCGGCAAATTCGGAGAGGCCAGGAACGAAACGAAGGGATGAAAACCATGCACAGGCAGATGAAGAAACTTGCTTTTTCCCTTGTATTGCTTGCCGCGAGTGCGGCTGCGCAGACGAACGTGACTACCACCGGCGGCACGGCGAACACCGTACCGCTCTTTACGGGAGGTTCGACGATTGGCAACTCGCTCATTACGCAGTCGAATGGCGGCGTCGGCATCGGCACGACGACGCCAGGGGCCAAACTGGAAGTAGACGGCGGCAATGTTCTCATCAACAGCGGCTTGCCTTGGTCCCTTTTAAGCGTCCGCAGCTCGACCGTAAATGACATATTCGGGGTTCAGATCGACAATACCGCCACAGGCGGCACCGACTGGCGCGTTGAACAAGGCAGGTCCGCGGCTGGCGATTTCAATATCAGCAATTGCAGCTCTGGCTGTACGCAGGATGTGGTTGTCAAGCCGAATGGCAACGTTGGCATCGGCACGACCAGCCCAGCGGCTCTTGTCCACATCCAGGGCGTCAATGATTTTGTTGCCCTAACATCACGCAACGGAACGAATGCGTCTCCAGTGCAATGGTGCGGGGGAACGTATTGCACCTATGAACTGATGACGCCAGCAAACGGTAACTTGTATTTGGGCCCAGACATTAATGGTAGCGTTAACGGTTTGGCGGTCCAGCCGAGCGGCAACGTCGGCATCGGCACGACGAATCCACTGTATAAGCTATCCGTCAACGGCACGATTCAAGCCAAGTAAGTCCTCGTGAACACCGGATGGTCGGATTACGTCTTCGGCCCTGATTATAAGGTTCGGCCATTAGCCGAAGTCGCGGCCTTTATCAAGGCGAATCACCACCTGCCGGACATCCCATCGGAGGCAGAAGTCAAGGAGAAGGGCGTCAGCCTGGGTGACATGCAATCAAAGCTTCTGGCAAAGATCGAAGAGTTGACGTTGCAGATGATTCAACTCAACGAGACAAACACGGCGCTGGAGAAAAGAGTGGCGCAGCTCGAAGGACGCTAGGGCCTCCAGATTAAGGAGGAATGGTGGAAAGGATTCGCGTCATGGAAAAACTCTCGTCCGCTTCACTCGCATGGCTCAGGCGCACTCGGCCGGGGCTCTTAATCTTAGCTCTCGTAAGCTGCTCCTGCTTCTGTTGCTTTGGACAACTGCCCACCGATTTGGACCTGCCGTCCGAGACGCTGAACGATGGCTCCCTCGTGTTTCAAGCGTCAAATTCCATCACAAACATCGCTAGTTTTTTGGTGCAGGATCCAGCGAGCGTCACCCTCACCGCAGGCAGCTATATTAAGCTCGAACCGGGAGTTGATGCGGTAGCCACCAATGGGGCAGCGACATTTCAGGCGGTTATCAATCCAAACGTAGTAAATTGGAAACCAATCCCGGTCCCAGCGCCGCCTACTGCATGCACGGATTGTGGACTGAATTATGATGAATCAGCCAGTGGCATAAGCCCACAAGCCACTTATGCGCCTAGCAGCACGAATATCCTTTATGCGGTCTGCCTTGATGAATATGGGGATGTAGTGGCATGCAACCTTAGCCTTTCGGTCGCTGCCTACGAGAGCACAAACGGTCACTACCATAATTTTCCGCTGGCTCCAACCTCGGGCATCAGCCCGTCTTCCGGATACACCGGCAGCTACCCGAATTGGAATATGCCGGTTACACTCGCGACTACGCAGGTCGGGCAATTTGAGACCGTATCCGTGGTTCCTACTGGTTGCGGCGAAGGTGATACCTGCATTGAAACCAACTATGACTACGCGGTTGGTTACACCGGCTTGGTCTATATCGGAAATTCCAACATTTTTATGCAAACTGGCGGCAACACAACGAACCACGGCGACAATACCTTCAACCACTACATGACGGTGACCGCCGCAACGGGACTGCAAAATGCGGCCACGTTCTACATCAACCAATACAATCCTGGCCAGAAAGTCTGTATCAACGATATGGCACTGCCGATGGGCGGAAAATTTGACATAAACGACGACTGGCAATCGCCTCACAAGTCACACGATCCAGGGACCGCTGCCGATGTTTCCGACGCTTCCGGGCAGTGTCCTGCCAGCTATGTCGTGAACGCAAACAGATTTGAGCAAGCATGCATCAATGCAGGGACTGAGAACACCCTCATCGAATTCCGCCACGTTCACTGCCGCTGGGCGTACTGAAGGGGGAGAAAGATGCGAATGTTTATGACGGTTGTGTTCCTGATGCTCATATTCACATCCGGAGTATGGGCGCAAACTCCTGCCAGAGCAGTCGGAGTAACCCTTAGCCCGGTTCCAATCTGGCCTCAGGATGGAGATACATCCAAGCTACCGAAAGGACAATACGTGTTTTACGATCCGCCTTCCGCCGAATACGTGGTGTATTACGCCCCTGATTCCGCTGGTGAGCAGTCCGTACAGCCGACCATACTACGCTTTGGAACGCATTCGCTTGTAGATCCGGAAGTGACATTCGAAGTGGCTCCCACCGGCGATGGGCGCTTCCATTACACATATAAAGTAGAAAATGGGGCCCATGCCAGGCAATCTATTCGGAAGATAAGCATCCTCGATTATTCAGATAGTAGCCCACAAGGAGCGGGTGCAAAATGGACCGCTCATGTCGAGCCGCATAATGAGCGCGACCTCGCAACACCGGCAGTGAGCGCATCGGCGATCGAATTGACACCGAATTCCGCTTCTTCATCGATTACTCCCGGAAATGCGATGCAGGGCTTGATGGTTGATTCGACTTCGCTGCCCGGTTTTGTAAGCATGGCCTTTCGAGGCGATTCGAAGAGCAACGAGTACACACCCGATGCTGCGGCCTCGCTGCCCAAGGCTGTACGTGACCAGCTTGCGAGCGTCATGACCGCGGCGTTGGATGCGAAGAGCGCAATGGTGATTGGGCCAAGATTCGCGAAGGGCACATCGCAATCCACCCTATCACAGAACTTCGATTTCGGAATTCAGGTGCTTGTTCGACACAAGCTACTCGATCCAAATTCGACCTTTGTTCAGAATGCGCGGAGGGTACTCGGCACCCAATTGCAGTCGAACGATGAGATTCAATTGAACTCCGCCAGCCTCGATTTCACGAAGGATGCAAAGACAGACTTGGAGAAGGAAATTGCGAATGCGCTGGAGATTACCTTTGCTCAGTAAGCAGAAATTCGCAAGCGCGGCAGCTATCCTGCTAAGTGTACTTGGCCCGGTTTTCGCGCAGGAAATGCCCGCGCCGCCCATTCCGATCTGGTCGGGGGAGGGGAGCGTTCCCGCCGGCTCTGGCAATCGAAAAGTGTTCCTCTCTCCGGACGAGCACAGCGTGATCATCCTCTGGCCCAATTTCGACGGGACGGAAAAGATGCGACGGTTTGACCTGCACAATACGATTTTTCCGGACTTGCGTGTTCACATGGAGGGCAGTTCCGGCAGTTTTCGGTACAGGTACGACCTTGAAAATGGAAAGGAGTCCAAAGATTCACTGAGGGATTTTTTTGTTGTGATCTATCCAGACCCACAGATGCAGACGAACTCAACACTGTGGAAGGGTGGACTATCACTCCCAACTGTGAAAGAAAGGGTTGGAATCCCTGGAGCGCCGCCCGGAAGGCTTGTTGATTGGATGTGCTGCCTTGATGGGCAAGGTCTGTCACCGGGTGGAGACACAAATTTCACGTTGAACACCGAAGCGAGGCCGGGATTTACGTCGGCCTCGACAGAGCACTTTCCGCACCTTGATCTAACGGACGAATGGCCGGAGGAGATTTTGGATCAACTTGGCCCTGTGCTCGATCCGAAGTGGATCGCTCACCATTTCATTACTCTGGGGCCGCGGTATGGCCCGGATGACCCGGCAACACGGATTGCGTCCGATTACATAGTCGGTATTCAAGAACTGATTCGCATCCATCGGCTTGAATCGAACTCACCCTTCATGAAGGAAGTTATAGCGGATTTAGATGCCATCTCCGCCGGCTCTTCCACTCAAATCCCGATTACGCAAAAGCCGCATTCCGAGATGGAAGCTGAGATTCTCAACGCGCTGCAATTGTCCCTGCATGTCACTTACAATGGACCTCAATAATCCTTCCCAGGGAAGTGGCACCTTAGTTGACATTTCCATACAAATCTAACCCCTTTGGGGCTATACGTGGCGTTTGCGCTCTTTACCCCCCACTTTACCCATGGCGGGTGGCCGGGTGCCCGAGACAACGTGGGTGCCCCACACATCGCGCACTTTGCGATGTGTGGGCCTCGCCGCGATCACCGCACTTGTCTCCCATTGTGATCCAAGTCCTTGACACCTTCTCTTATACTAAAAGTATCGCAGACAATTAGCTTCGAACACGCGGCCCTCCGGCCACTAAGTCGAGGTTTGCGCACCCGCACCGTGGGGAGAATCGAACCAACTTGGCGGGAGCATCCCTAACTCGTTAAAAAATAAAGACTTTACCCGTAATTCCTTTAAACTCAAAGACCTGGCAGGATTCCCGTCCAAGTCTTTGATTCCAAAAGACCGGGGGAGGGTGGGTACCCGAAGGCTGACAGAAGCAGGCAAACCGAGAGCGCCCATAACTCATTAAGAAATAAAGACTTTACCCGTAACCCATTTAATCTCAAAGACCTGGCGGGATTCGCCTCTAAGTCTTTGATTTCAAAAGACCGGGGGGAGGGGGCCCAAAGCTGGCCGGCAGTGCTAGAACCCCGGCTGAGAGCTAATAGAACAGATACTTCCTCCACTTATCATCCGAGTGCCCCATCAGGCGCATGATGTGGCGGCTGGTGTGGAGATTGAAGGAACGCGGTTCGCGCGCGGGTTTCATGTTGGCTTCGTGAGGAAGCTGGTTGCCTTTGCGGCGGTTGCAGGGATGGCAGCAGGCTACCAGGTTCTCCCAGGTGGAGAGCCCGCCGCGCGAGCGTGGAATCACGTGGTCCAGCGTAAGTTCGCCGGACGCAAGCGTGGTGCTGCAATACTGGCAGGTGTTGCGGTCGCGCAGCAGAATGTTTTTCCGCGACAACGCCCGCGACTGGTGCGGAATGCGGCGATACTCCAGCAGCCGGATCACCGACGGCACGCGCATGGCCACGCGGGCGGCATGCAGGAAGTGTCCGTTTTCTTCTTCGGTCATGGCGACGCCCTTCAGTACGAGCACGATCGCGCGGCGCGCGGCACAAACATTGATCGGCTCGTAGGAGGCGTTCAGCACCAACACCGGCTGATGGAGCGCGTGGCCATCACCTTCAGAATGCATGCCGGAGCCGAGCATCGCCGCCGGAAGGTGCGGCCGCATGTTGCCACCGAAGTTGTGTAATCGCAACGACATGATTTCTAACCGTGAGCCGCCATGCCCTGGCGATCTTCACTCCCCTCCTCCGGCAGATTCTCCGGCAAGACGATAACATCGGAAATTGTCAACGCGCGCACGACTGTCGCCACCCACACCCGCGCTGCTCCGGCGCGGAGAAGTACCCGCGCGCACTCCGAGACCGTAGCCCCCGTGGTATAGACATCATCGACCAATAAGATGTCGCGGTTCAATATCCGCATTGGATCGCTCACTGCAAAAGCGCCCCGCATGTTCTCGCGCCGTTGATGACGAGTCAGCCCAATCTGGCTTCCGGTCTCGCGGCGGCGCACCAGGACTCCGGTGCGCAGATCGAACCTTTTCGGACGCGACAGTTGCTTCAGCGCGCCCCGCGCGATCATCTCCGCCTGATTGAATCCGCGCTGGGCTTGCTTGCGCCTATGCAGCGGAACGGGGACCACCACGATTGTCCTAGAGACGCTCGTCCCCACGGGCATCGCCTGTTCCAGATTGGCAATCGTCTCTGCCAGCATGCGCCCCAGAACTGCCGCCGCGGGACGAACCTGCTGGAACTTGAGCACATGGATCAGGTCGCGCAATTCAGCGTCATAGCGACCGTAGGCGACCGCCCGCTCGAACGGAGGATCCACGCGCTGACAGAGCAGGCACCGCGTCTCCCCGCGATTCGCCTCTTCGCAATCCGCCTTTCCGCACTCCATGCAGGCTGGGAAGTGCAAGGCTTCTCCGCAAACGGTGCAGTACGACCCCTTCAGCGGTCGAAGCGCGACCAAACAGTTTTCACAAACGGGAAGCCGGGAAACTCTAAGGAGTGGGGAACCACAAATACGGCAATCGGCGGGGAATAAAGTGAAGAATAAAGTCGCAGCAGCGCGCTTGGCAAAGCCAGCGAACCCATGATCCGACAACCCATGGTCCGCCGCTTGGCCCTGGGCAGCCCGCATTCGAAACCCAGTACTGCTGAAGACGGCCTCCGCACCCGGCAAGCCAATGGCGCTTCGCCGGGCTACACTTTAGTCAGTATAGCCGCGGCGCAAGCCCGATGCAACGCGGCTATCCGGCTCGATGCGGGTTTCGTATCGGGGCATCGCTTTAGCGATGCCGTGAGTTCGCCGAAATCCGAAGCCCCTTTAGGGGCTGGACATCGACCTCCGAATTTTTCCGCAGCCTGCTATGCCACAGCTGCACTTGTAAAGCTGCCTTTCGGCATGTTAAGGTGCGCCGTCGCTGCTACTGTGAATCGGCAATGAAATCCCCAGTGACCACGAGGACCCTATGAGCACTCCGGCGGCGAATACCGAAGCCCCCCGCAAGCATCGTCCTTACGTTCCGGAATCGATGGAGATGAAGGAGTTTACCTTCCGGGCCGTATTGATCGGGCTGTTCCTGACCGCCCTGCTAGGCTCGGCCAATGCGTATCTCGGTCTCAAGGCGGGGATGACGATTGCCGCGACCTATCCCGCAGCCGTCATCTCCATGGCACTGCTGCGCTTGATGAAGGGCTCGCTGCTGGAAGAGAACATCGCGCGAACCGTGGGTTCGATCGGCGAGTCGGTGGCGGCAGGCGCCATATTCACCATCCCGGCCTTTGTGATGGCTGGCCTGTGGCCGGGGCTCACCAAGGACGAGTATTGGAAATCGGTAGCTCTGATGTTGATCGGGGGCACACTCGGCATTCTGTTCGTGACCCTCCTGCGCCGCGTGATGGTCGAGGATCCCGACCTGCCCTTTCCCGAATCCGTGGCCGCCTCCGAGATTCACAAGGCCGGGCAACAGGGAGCGAAAGCCGCCAAGATTCTGTTTGCCAACATGGGCTTCGGCGCCTTCATGTATCTGCTGGGAGCGATCAATGTTTTCAATCCCAGCAACACTTTCCCCATGAAGATCAGCGCCCTCGGAAAGAAGCTGCTGCTCCGCACCAGCACGAATCCAAATGTGGCTACGACGATCACCGGTGGCGCCACCCTGTTAACGGCGCCCGACATTAGCCCTGCCTATCTTGGCGTCGGATACATCATTGGCCCAAGACTCGCCGCCTTGAACTTCGCGGGAGGCGTGCTGGCATGGGGCCTGCTGGTTCCACTCCTAACCTTCACCATCGGTCCGTACATCCAGGCATCGATGCCGGAGGGACAAACCATCGCCTGGCCCCTGCTGGCGCAAGCCATCTACTTTTCGATTGTGCGGCCGATCGCGGTGGGCGGGATGCTCGTGGGCGCGACCTACACGTTGTTCAAGATGCGCAAGCAGTTGGCACTCGGCATGGGCCGCGCCGTTTCCGATCTGAAGAAGTCGGCGGCTGCCCGCGCCGCGACCAATCGCACCGAGAGCGACCTGCCCGCCAAAGCCGTCTTTGCTGGCATTGCCGTTGTATTCGTGGCCATGATTCTGCTCTATCACTTCTTTATCAGCAGCGGGGGACTGCTCTCCGGTATTTCGACAACGGACAACCCTTCCAGAGTTCTGTTGGGTTCGCTGGTTGCGGCCGTTGTCATGATCATTGTGGGGTTCTTCTTCGCGGCTGTTTCCGGCAACCTCGTCGGAATGATCGGCTCGTCGAATAATCCCGTGTCGGGACTCACGCTTTGCACGCTGGTGATCGCAGCCCTGCTGATGGTTGCACTGGGAGTATCGGGCACCGGAGGAGTCGCGGCCGTACTTGGAGTTGCAGCCGTCGTCTGCGTCTCCTCGGCGGTGGCTGGCGAGATGCTGCAAGACCTGAAGGTCGGACACATCCTCGGTGGAACGCCCTCGAAGATGCAGATTGGAGATCTTTTCGGCATAGTCGTGGCATCGCTCGTCCTTTTCTTCCCGGTGGCGATCCTCGATAAGGCGTACCACTTCGGCAGCCCCGCGCTTCCGGCCCCGCAGGCGGGATTAATGGCCATGCTCTCCAAAGGAATCGTGGGCGGCGACATGGCGTGGCCGCTCGTGATCGTTGGCATACTGCTGGGGCTGGCGATGATCATGATCGAGGTAAAGAGCGTGATGCTCTTCGCGGTCGGCATGTATCTGCCGTTAGGCACAACTTTTGCCATTTTTATCGGAGGCGTGATTCGCTGGATCACCGACAAATTGCGCGACGGCCGCGGCTTGAACGATGCGCAGAAGGCGCGCGTGGAAAACTCCGGCGTCCTGACGGCTTCGGGTCTGATCGCGGGCGAGGCGCTGTGCGGCCTGCTCATCGCGGCCCTGGTGGGTTCTGGCCACGACGTAACGCTCGTCAAGTGGACGCCGCCATTTCTGCTGGCGCTGGGCGCGCTCGCCGTGCTGGCCATCGTCATGATCCGCGTTCCGCTGGCCAACGCCGGCAGGCCGGAAGATCCGGCCCCGCCAACGGCGATCATGTAAGGCTCGTGGAGGGACGGCCGCCCTCGGCCGTCCAGCCGAGCGTAGCTCGGCCCACAGATTCTCCTTCGTGATACTTTGTGTCCTTCGTGGTTTTTCGTCTTATGTCGATTGCCGAAAATATCGCCCAGGTGCGGGAACGGATCGCAGCGGCGGCGCGGCGGGCGGGCCGCAATTTGGACGACATAACGCTGATGGCAGTCAGCAAGACTTTTCCCGCCGAACGCATCCGCGAGGCCTACGCGGCCGGGCTGCGAGTTTTCGGCGAAAACAGAGTGCAGGAGTTTGCGGGAAAGGCGGATGCTTTGCGCGACCTGCGTGACGCCGAATGGCACCTGATCGGACATCTGCAAACAAACAAAGCCGCGAAGGCAGCAGAGTTGTTTGACGCGGTGGATTCAGTTGACTCAGCGCGGATGGCGGAGAAGCTGAACGCGTTCGCCGACAGCGCGAGCAAAACATTATCCGTCCTGATCGAGATCAACGTCGGTGGCGAGAAGGCAAAAAGCGGAGTCGCACCAGACTCTGACGAACTGGAACAAATTCTGCAAGGCGCGCCGCGATGGGGCCACCTGAAAATTTGCGGCCTGATGACCGTCCCGCCGTACACGGAAGATCCCGAGGGCGCGCGCCCCTATTTCCGCCAGCTCCGTCAGATTCGCGACAGCATCGCCGCGCGCGAGCTGCCGACAATCGGCACCGCAGTTCTTTCCATGGGCATGTCGCACGATTTCGAAGTCGCGATTGAAGAGGGGGCAACCTGTGTGCGCGTGGGGACGGCGATCTTCGGGGAAAGAGCAAAAGCTTAACCACAGGGGGCACAGAGGTACACAGAGGAAAATCTAAGGAATGTTGCAGGTTTCCCCTGTGCACCTCTGTGCCCTCTGTGGTTGCGCCTTTCGATGGTAGTCATTCAAAATTCGGCCAGCGGCGCGACGTTCGCGGTCAAAGTTCACCCGCGCGCGAAGAAGAACGCCATCACCGGCGAGGTAGGTGATGCGATGAAACTCGCCCTCACTGCCCCGCCTGTTGACGGCAAAGCCAACGAGGGCTGCATCGAATTCTTCTCAAAACTTTTGAAGGTACCGCGTTCCTCCGTTACTATTGCAGCCGGCCAGACCAGCCGGAATAAAGTGATCCGTGTGGCAGGCTTGTCCGCAGAAGAAGTCCGGCGGCGATTGAAAATCTGAAGCCGCCATCAGGAACCGCAGCATCAGGAGCAACGATTGACCCTTTCCGAACGTTTTGCCGAGATCCGCACCGGCTTCGAACGGCCCTTCTGGGTCGCGAACATCAGCGAACTTTTTGAGCGGCTTTCCTACTACGCCGCGTTCGCTTCGCTGGCGCGCTATCTGCATGAGACGCTCAACTTCGGAGTCGAGCGGGCCAGCAGCCTGACCGGGCTCTTCGGAGGCCTGGTGTGGTTTCTGGCCGCGTTCGGCGGAACCCTCGCCGACCGTCTGGGGTTTCGGCGTTCTCTGTCGCTCGCTTACCTGATCCTGAGTTGCTCGTATTTTTTGATTGGATCGATCGGGGCTCCCTGGTTCTCTCCCGTACGCGGCGCGGTGCCGCTGGTGGCGCTGGTCACTTTCCTGCTTATATTGCCGGCGCTCGGTGTCGCGCTGGTAAAGCCCTGCGTGGTTGGCACTACGGCCCGAGCTTCGAAGGACAGCGTCCGCTCCATCGGCTACTCGATTTACTACACGCTGGTGAATATTGGCGGCGCGGCTGGACCTTACGTCGCTTCCTGGGTACACCGGCACATGAGCGTGGAGAACGTATTCCGGGTCGCCGCCCTCAGCGTGTTTGCCATGTTCTTCGGGGTGCTTTTGTTTTTCAAAGAACCGCGCCGCGCGGATGAACCGTCGGTAAGCCTGCTCCAGGCCGCGAAGAACTTTGGGACTGTCCTCTCCAACCCGCGTTTCATGCTGTTTCTTCTGATTTTTTCCGGATACTGGATTGTTTACTGGCAGGAATTCATCATCCTGCCGTTGTACATTCACGATTACATCAATCCGAAGACAGACACCGAACTGATTCTCGTGACTGGACCGCTGACCGTCATCTCGCTGCAAATGGTAGTCAGCCTGCTCTCGCAGAAGATGCCGGCGTTTCGCGCCATCACGTTGGGCACGCTGATCTCGGGTCTGGCGTGGATCATTCTCATCGTGCATCCTACGGTTCCGATGGCGATTCTTACATTGTTTGCGGTTTCTCTTGGCGAGATTACGCAGTCTCCGCGTTACTACGAATATGTTTCCCGGCTCGCGCCACCGGGGCAGCAGGGCACCTACATGGGCTTCGCGTTTCTGCCCATCGGAATTGGCTCGCTGATCGCCGGCAAGTTCGGCGGCATGCTCATCCACCACTATGGTGAGGTCACCCATCAGCCGGAGCGCATCTGGTGGGCGGTAACCGGCGTGGGCGTGGCCACCGCGGCGCTGCTCTGGATCTATGACAAGACCTTGAGGACGACCAACACAGCGGGTGCCCCTCGATAAGAGTGAAGGCTCTGTCAAGGACAAACTGATCCTGTGCAGTGCCGAAGCACCGTTTTTTTCGCCAGAGAGGTTGAGGACCAAGGCTCTGGAAATCTCACGCGGAATTCGACCATGATTCTTCTATGCGAACATCCCGCCGCCGGGCCGGTGCGAAAGTGGAAAACGTTTTTTGTTTTCCAAGGCGCGTCTTTTGCGCCGTCTTTTGCACGGGCCGATCGGGATGCGAGAGCGCCCAATCAACTTAGCGGTCTAGCTTGCGCCGACCAGGGGCACCCGCGGGCTGCTCTCGATGCGAACGATCTCTGGATACCCGGTGTTCGT
>JBEKDG010000028.1:0-85616 GCA_050014475.1 Terriglobales bacterium
GCAGTTACTCTCTAGCGCCGCCGTAGCGGAGCGAAGCCCCTGCACAGCGCAGCGCAGCGGAGGCGGCGCCACATCCAGCTTCCACCTTCGGAAGTGGGGCGCTCTTTCATAATGCATTGACCCAAGGTCACGGCCCGATTCTCAATGAGTGTAATCGCCTGCTAACGTCAACTAGGGACAGCAGGGGCTTTCGCTCGGCGTCAAATGCAAGGCCAGGTGGTCCGAAACTTGCTTTACATCAGTTTCTCTTCTGGGAGTCGTGTATCAAGACAATGTCGGAAGGAGAGTCCCCGCGCACCAGTGCAAGGCGTTTGCGGTCCGGCGACCACTGGTAGGAATAAATCTTGAGAGAATCGAAATTGGTGAGTTGGTGGCCCGGGCTGCCATCCAGAGACTGCAGCCAGAGATTGTCGACACCCTTTTCGCGGATGGGGTAAATGATGGCCTTACCGTCAGGGCTAAAGCGCAACGGCCCGGTGTGGCGGGGATCGTATTCGAAAGTTTGCAGGATCTGGCCCGAATCGGTGGAGACAAGAGAAAACGTTGGTTTCTGTACCTTGAAATCGTACGTTCCGAGGATCAGGGTCCGGCCATCGGGAGAAAAGTCGTAACCTCCGACGGTCTCCACAAACAAACCAGGAGCAGCGACCTGCGGAGTTCCGCCGCTGTTGGGAACTTTCATCAGCGTGCGATTTCCTCCCTCAAGGTAGTAGACCCACTTTGCGTCGGGTGAGCAAAGCGGGTTGAAATCATTCTTGCCAACGCTTACCTGGCGGAGTCCAGTGCCGTCCGCCGCACTGATCCAAATAGAGCGGGAGAAGGCTTTCGCGTCGCCTTGCGAAAATACGATGTGCCCATCTGCACAACCAGCGGGTTCGCCAGCCAGCTTTCCCAGTGTAGTCGTGGTCTTGCCATCCGTACTCATTACTTCGATGCTGGAATCCTTTGCAGCGAGTAACTTCCCGTCCTTGGTCCAGGCCACGCCATAGTGGAGTCCGTCGGACAGGACTCGCCTGGCGTCCGAGTAATCCGGTTTGTCTCCCGCGCTCACATACAGATCGCGTTCCGACTGTCGCATGATGGTAGCGATGGTCCGGCCGTCAGATGAAACGCTCAGGGTGTCGTAATCATTGGTGTCAGCGGTGATGGCATGGAACTGGCCATCTGGGTAACTGATTAGCCCAAGCTGGCTGCGCCGGAACTGCAAATCGAGGTTGGAAAACAGCACGGCTAGGAAGTTCCCGCCAGGCAACCACGCTGCGGCGTTCAGGAACGCATCCTTGGACACATATACAGGCTTGCGGCCGCCGGTAATGGGATCGATAGAGACAATAGTGCCCAGATCGTGTCCACCCGGAATCTGATACGCCGCAATGGCCTTGCCGTCCGGGGACCAGATGGGATCTGCCAGCGTTTCCCCGACCGAGCCATTGGCTAGCAATTTTTCATTGGTGCCGTCTGCATTGGCGATGAGCACGTTGAACTTGCCGGGGTCAGGGTCGTTGGAGCGTTCAAATACAAAGCGCTGTCCGTCAGGCGAGAAACTGGGAACGCTGTCAATGTCCTTGACCAGCAACTGCGAACTGCCTCCCAGCACCGGGGTGCGGTACAGATCAAATTCCTGGGAGGCGGGTCCACTTGTTAGCTCCGTATGAGAGTAGTAGATGGAACTACCGTCCGGAGCGAACCGCAAAGCATGGTACTGTACATGGGCCGCGGGCACAATCTGAACGTTGCTGTCGCTGGCCAGGTGACGAAGCCACAACGACTCCAGTCCTTCCTCGTTCAGGACGTAGGCCATGTACTTGCCATCAGGGGACATGGCAGCGATTCGCGCGTTGTGAGTCCCGCTTACCTTAGTCACCTTAATGCTCTGGAACGGCGCAACGCTGGAGCGGGAGAACAGTGAGTAAATTCCAAACGCCGCAGCTGCCACAAGGAGGATTGTTGCAGCCAACACCATGAACGTGACGGCCTTGTGCAGACGCGCTGTGGCAAACAAGACTGAGGTGCTCGACGACTGCCCTGTAGCCAATGGCCGCCCGCTGCTAGTCGCGGCAAGAGTGGCGGAGTCGGCAACCAGTTGCCTCCCGGATTCGGTGTCGCGCTTCAGGCGTTTGAGATCACTTCTTAATTCAGCCGTCGACTGGAACCGCAGATCACGGTCTTTCTCCAGCAACTTGCTGATGACGTCCTCCAACTTCGGAGGCAGCGCAGGGTTCAGCCTGATCGGAGGAACTGGAGCACGGTTTAGAATGGCCTCAAAGATGGTGGCCGAAGTATCGCCGTGAAATGGCACCGTTCCCGTCGCCATCTCATACAAAACGGCGCCAAAGGAAAACAGGTCAGTGCGAACGTCCAGTTCTTTGCCCCTCGCTTGCTCCGGTGACATGTAAGCCACTGTCCCCAGAGCCGTTCCAGGGCTGGTCAGGTCTTCGGCACTCACTGGAGAAGTAGCCTCCGACAGCCCCCCACCTGCGAGCATACGGCTCGTGCGGGCCACCTTGGCGAGCCCAAAATCCAGAATCTTGGCGTGGCCGCGTTTGGTCACAAAAATATTAGCTGGCTTGATGTCACGATGAATGATTCCCTCCCCGTGGGCAGCTTCGAGCGCATCGGCAATCTCAATCGCGAGCGAGAGGAGGATGTCATTCTCCAGGGGTTTTCCCGTGATCAGGTGTTTCAGCGTGGTCCCGTCCAAGTACTCCATGACGATGAACGCCTGACCGTCCTGCTCGCCAATGTCGTAAATCGTGCAGATATTGGGGTGGTTCAGTGCGGACGCGGCTTGGGCTTCGCGCTGGAAACGACTCAGCGCCTGGGCATCACGGGCAACTTCATCAGGCAAGAACTTGAGAGCTACAAAGCGGTGCAGTCGTGTATCCTCGGCCTTGTACACCACGCCCATGCCTCCGCCACCGAGCTTCTCGACGATGCGGTAGTGCGAGAAGGTTTGGCCGATCATGCGTGAAAAATCTTACGTGGATGAAACCGGCAAGTCAATGAAAGCCGCGGAGTTGGCACTATCGCCAAATGATTGTTGTCGCAAAATCCCGATTACACTAATTGAGCGGGTCTCGTCCAGATGAGTTTGGTCAGGCCAGCCTGCACGTGAACAGGCCAGTCCGAACTCAGAAATGGCGAGTGTTTCTCTGGGGTGAGGAGCAGAGGGCCATGCCTAGCCCGTTCTGCAGAAACCCCTGCCACGGCATCTCGCGTAGCACCATGCCCGCCATCTACTTAGGAAGACCGAAGTCGCACTCCTTCTGTACCTTGTCGCTAGGTTGCGTCCACTGCCACAATGCTTGGATGGCCACTCCACGTGTTGCACTCGTCAAGCCGTCGCAAATCCACCACATCACCAAGCCGCTTCCCGAGTCGTTTCTGAAAGAACTGAAGATCGAGATCACGACTCTGATCAAGCAGGACAAGAAGTCTCGCTATCTGCTTGGGCAGAAACTCGACATATTGCAGAAGGAACGGTCACGCGGACGGACTGGTACGTTCATGCGCGATCTGCGAGAAATGCGCATCAACTACCACAAGGCCAATCGGCTAATTAAGTTCTATCGGCGCGCACAGTCCTTCATCGCGCTGAAGTCTTTGGAAGACGCAAAGATGGCCGAGAAGTGGGGTGGCATCGAAGACGTGAAGGACTTCGAGTTGGCACTGCAATCGAAAGAGGCAGACGCTCAACTCGCTGCGCTCAACGTACTAGCTGATGTGGAGCGTGAGAAGGTCAGACAGGCACAGGCGAAAAGCAACGGTCAGCCTGCTGGCTACCGCGTCGTGATCTCACTGTCCGATGGACAGAAGGAGAAGTTCAAGAAAGCGTGGAGCACACTGAGCGACAGCGTGCGCACGGCAGTCGTATACAAGGCGGTATTGGATGCTGCACGTTAAGCTGGAAGAAAGCCGCATTCTCACCGATCCAGCCTACCTCACCGTTGGTGCGCGTCTGATGACGACGGACGTGGCAAAACTCGACATCAAGATTGCCACAAAAGAGTGTCGGGTGGACAAGCCTGACGGCTCGCTCCTGTTCATGCTCATCAAGGGTGCAATCCTAGAGAATGTGTGGCGTCCCGCTTACCAGTTGCTGCGGACAGTCTCGGGCGATCTTAGCAACCGCCCCAACGTGATTGGATCAAACCTTCGCCTACCCACCATGCGCAAAAACGGCAGCGTGTCCAACTTCAACATGGCTCCCAAGGCCGTGGTGGCAAAGTTCGGTGGAAACGCTGACCTGCTCGGCTTCTACAAGTACAAGAATCCTGCACCGGGAGTGGTGGATTGTGCTCCTACCGCATGGACTGAGGGCAAGAACGGTGGACTGTCGCCAGTGTATTCGGGTTGCATCGACTTCATCCGCAAGGTGGACGAAGTGTACAGGTTGATGTTGGAGCCGGAATACAAACGACAGAAGGCAGTCGTGCAGGCTGTGCCACCGAACTTCCGCATCTTGGACACCGCGTTCACTACGCTGTACGTATTGCGTAATGCCCCGACAGCCGTTCACACCGACGACTTTGATGCTGAGGGAACCTTCGGATGTATGGCAAGCCTCGGTGAGTGGGAAGGCAATGCGCTGGTGTTCCCCAAGTACCGCATCGGCTGCAACTACCAGCCGGGAGACGTGATCCTCGCGGACGTGCATGAAATGCACGGCAACCTACCCTTGCTATCCGGTGAACGAGTCGCCTGTGTGTTTTTCGTTCGCACGGGCATGAATCAGTGTTCCTGATAGTTTAGCAACGCGCAAAAGTATCCCAACCCGAGCCGTTTTCTTCAGTAGTAAGTGTGCGTGGCTCCAGTCGCGCTCCAACTCGCCTGCCCGATCTGCGGAAGCTTGCACTCTCTACCGAAACTCGGAACCAAGGTCACCGTGGTGGACAGGCAATGCCGGTACTCTTGCTATTGGGTCATCAGTGGATTTGTAGCATACGACGGGCGGCGGGAGATGCTGAAGTTTTACCGACACGCGGTGATTCGAGACCTGAAGTTCCTCAGGTCCGCGTCATTTCCCAAGACCGAAGAATGGCGCAAGCGGCAACCACACAGTATTGAGCATTGAACAGGGCGAAGACGATTCACCGACATTCTAAGTTTCACTGAGCCGCGAGCGCACCCTCCGTCTTCGCCCGACTGATAGCCTCGCGGCTCGGTGGATTCGATTTGAGGTCAACATGCATCCCGACGAGAAGCGTCGCATAGAGCGCAACGTCCTACGCAAACAGTGGGACGCCACCATCCCTGAATTCCTCCCTGGCGATTACCAGTTCGACATCTGGCTGAATCGCTACTCCTACATCGCCTGTGAAGCTGGCATCGAGCGAACTGTCATCCTCGCCGATAAGAAGCGCAATGCTGGCACGCCGATGGACTCCGACTATCTACTCCGATATGCCAGCGCGTGCATGCGCAACAAGCACCTTGAGATCCTGGACAACGACGCTCGCAGAGCAAGGCAGGTGCAGAATGGCGTTCGATAGGCCCATCGCTGAAGATATCTGCGAGCACCACATCCTACGGAAGAATTGCAAGCAGTGTCCGCAGGTTGAGCCGGTCAAATCGCCATCCCCGATGTTCGTCGTGCGCAATGCCGTGGTCGAAGCCATGGACGCGATCGTCGGCTACAAGAACTACATCGATCCCGAAACTGGCAAGCGACCGGATGGCAGGGCGATGTTCCTACTGTTACTCGCTATGGCGAAGCACTGCTGGGCAGCAGAAGGGAATGTCTGGCCAGGAAACACATCGCTCGCAAAATCGACTGGTATGGCTGACAGCTACATTCGTGTTCTCAAGCATGCTGCCGTTCAAGCTGGGATCATCGTTGATCTTGAGAAGCAGCAGTTGAAGACTCGTACAGACATGTACCTCATGAGCGTCGATCTCATCCAGGACTTTGTTGAGAGAGCGGTGCTGCCAGTTCCCGAATCGCTCAAGGGATTCAAGCCTGATCCCAAGGGTGATGCGCTCGAAGAAGCGTTGATGTATGTCGCCGAAGACTTGCTGGGGATTGGTGGCGAAGAGACCGGTGACGAGACTCCGCCACTGAGTGACGGTGATGAAGAGAGCAAGCTCACTCCGCCACCTAGTGACGCGCCACCTAGTGCTGCTGAGGAGTTGACTCCGCCACTAGGTTTCGTGACTCCGCCACTGGGTGACGCGTAAGAGTAATTAAGAACTCTCGCTACGCTCGAGTAGTTTTTGACACTGCCTTCGGCAGAAGACGCTCACGCGTCTATCGCTGCGCGAGCACGAACGCTGTGAACCTTGCTCCGCAGGAGAAACGAAAACATGGTGAAACATGGAAACCATAACGACAGAGATCGAGATGGGAAACTCCCAGACCGCAGCATCCCCGCAAAGGGCAGGCGAAAGCCATTAGAGGAGTTCCGCCGTCCCCGCAACGTTAAGCGCGCAGAACGCAAAGTGGGTATTAACGTATCAAGGAGATGGAACTATGAAAGGGCCGGAAGAGCACGCAGCCGCCGTTGAAAAGTTCTGGACGTCAATGAGTGATTTCCCAGATCTGAGCGTCGTATTCGATGCGCTCTGCAAACGATGCAAGCGACGCAGTCGTAATCCGGATGTCTTCTTCTGGATGCCCTGTGAAGGGTGTCGATCCCGGATCAACCGGCTGAGGCCTGCAGCTCGCTCTGTTGCTCACTAGAGTGAACAGCGTCCTTTCACAAATGGAGACGAGGGGGGCTCATTTTTCCTCACGGAATGTCATCTTGGGCCGACGGACCCTGAGCGTTGCCGTGGACTATGGAAGAAGGATCACGACGCTAGTACAGCAATGCGTGAAGGATTCGCGCAGCGTGGCTAGCTCCCGCGAGGGGCAGTGATCGCGTATTAGATCGTAGACCCCGCGCTCCCTGCATTCTCTAGAACATGCAGGACCTGCACGCCCCGCTAGGAAATCTTGCACGCCCTGCACATCAATAGCGATTTTCAGCACACTATATAGAGCGAATAAACTGATGATCCAAGAGAACCGAGCCGAGACAGCCAGGATCAAGCGGTGGATGAACGACACCCTGTCCTCTGGTCGCTGGCTAGATATCACGAGCCACGAGTCGGGTGGGTACCAGGAATTCATACCGGCACCGCTGCCACCACCATCCGGCCTGCTGCACCCACTCCCGTGCGAACTCAGCAACGAGTACGACGCGCCAGTTTCTGTGCCCCGTTGCACGTCCACTAAGTATTAGACAGTTTCTGTCCCCCGTTGCACGTCCACTAAGTATTAGAGTGAATGGGCAACAAGGTGCTCGACCTCACTGGACAAACTTTCAATCGGTGGAAGGTTGACCACTTTGTAGGAATGAACCCTGCCGGTGGGTCACTCTGGGAATGCATCTGCAAGTGTGGCACTCGTAGGCCATTGACCGGAAATACCCTGACGCACAAGACGCACCCATCCAAGAGTTGCGGTTGTTTGAAGAAAGAGACCGACCGTCAGAACGGTATTGCCGTGTCTCGCCTAAGTCGTAGTCTTCGTCACAGAAAGTTGCGACCATACGAAGCACTTTACAACGCCGTCGCCAGGAAGGCAAAGATTCGTGGCTTGTCCCACGGCCTTACCTACGAAATATTCTGCGGTTTGATGGCACAGACACAATGCCATTACTGCTACGGAGAGCTGCACGCTCGTCCACCATATGGCCAGTACCCCCATGGCTATCAACTCGACCGTAAGGACAACGCTCAAGGCTACGAAGAGAGCAACGTTGTCTCGTGCTGCCACGGATGCAACCGGGCTAAGGGAAGAAAAAGTTATGAGTTCGCCATTACTCAACGTGAGTTGTGGCGACAGCAACGCGGCGATAGGATAAGCGATGCCCCACTCGAAAAGCCCAAGCAAGTCTACACCAATGCTGCTCGATTTGAGCGACGTTCCTGTGACTGGGATAGGAGACTGAATGCCAGGAACACGTAAACCACCCTCTCAACTTTCCCAGGAGAATATTGCCCACAACAAAGGCGTGTTCGCAAGGCGTGATCTTGAACCCAAGGCCACAGGGAAGGTTGGTCGTCCACCGGCTTACCTCGACAAGAATGAAAAGAAACTATGGAAGGAATTGGTCCGCGATTCCCCCGCTAAGTTAGGAACCGCCGACAAATTTCTGATCGAGATGACGGTCCACCTGTTGACCAAGCTTCGAGCACGAACATTGGAAAGTCAAGAGCGTTCGCAACTTCACTTGTTCATGAAGTCTCTCGGCTACATTCCTCCCACGCGTGAGGCCGTCCCAGAGAAGAAGCCGACGACGCCAGATGAGTGGGACTCGCTCGATGGCTAGGCTCACTGGTGGCATTCCGGCAAAGCACACTCGCGCGCGACAACCTCACAAACATCGACACGCGGCTGCTTGCATGCCGAAACCCCGTACGCCACGCGGCACTGGCAAGACTTGCTCGTGTGGGGAACCTGCCACTCGCTTCAGCCGGGGTGAGCTCGATGTGAAAGTGTGGCTCTGCGCTGGCTGCTTTGCTGCAAAAGAAAAGCCAGCCGGGAGTTGGCTGGCTTGAGGGCGAACCTGGAGTGCCGCTTACGGCTTCTTCTCCGAGCGCAGGATGCTCAGTTCCAAACGTCGTAGCCCCACTTTGCTGCCAGTGCCGCGTTGCACCTTGGAGCCATCGCTCGCTGCCTCCCAAATAGAGTTGACGACGCTGACCGGGAGGCCATAGCGGCTACTGCGCCAGTAACGAATGCTGTCGTCGGCTGGCTCGGCATCTTGTGTGTAGCCGTATCGTTCGAGCAGTTGAGCAACCTTCGGCTTCATCGCGCACCTGCCTTTGCTGCCTTCGCCTTCGCAGCAACTTTGAGGACGCCTTGCGCCACACACCAGTAGGCGTAGCGCACGACGCGTTCGTTGGTGACCTTCTTGCTGTTGAACTGCCTGCCGGTGAACTCCGCCTGGAGTTCCGCCACTGTAGCCTTGCCCTTCTTCGCGATGAAATCGACGAAGTGTTTGACGAAGCCACGCTTGATTGAGTCGGTCTTGGCGACCGTCAGCGTTTGCGTTTGGATCGTTTTGTAAGCCATCGGTGCTTCTCCTTATTGGTCGGCAGTTGCCGATGACGAAATCTTGTCTCGTAGACGGGCTTCTTGACACGAAGTCTTCGGTACCCACGCGGAGCACGCTGGTGTGACGAGATCGAGATGACAGGTAGTACATGTCGGGATCAGTCCGGTGGCTCTAGAAGCCTGTAACCCAGCGAGGGCAAGCCTCTACCCGAGCAGTGGGCCGCGCTAGAACAGCCGCGAGCGGTCAGAGCGGAGGCTCGTAGCCGATGGACTCGGGCAGCACGTAGGCGAAGTGGTCTTGTCTTCCACCGTCTTTCCGACTGCGCGGGAATGTGAGGCGTCCGTTGATTTGGAAGTTAGCCGTGCGGACCTCAATCCGAATAGGTGTTTTCCCTTCGCGCATTGCGATGAGATCGCAGGAGCAGGCAGGACTGACCGCTCGGAAAACTTCGAAGCCTTTCAGCAGAAGATCAACAGCAACACGGAGTTCACTGATGGCTCCAGTCGTTCCTGTTGACAGAACCGGCTCTGGAAATTTGGCTCGGTATCGAGCCTTCTCAAACTGCTTGCGACAACGTCGGTTGCAGAACACCTGATGCGGCCTGTTGCACTTAAAATCGGTCTTGCACTGTTTGCATGTTGCCATACCTACTGATACCCAGAAAATTAAAAGGCCCACGACCGTTGAGCCGTTGAGCCGTGGGCTGAAAGTCGCGTGTTGGTTCAGTTGTGATAGGCCAGACTTGACCTCACACGCCCTGCTGTCGGATGAGGTCCGACGTGTCAGATGCGCTACGCCATTTTTATAACTTCCGGGTTGCCCGTGATCCAACCGCAATCCGCGGCAGGCGCGAAGAGCACTTCCTACAAGCCGACTTGAACGAAGCCGCTTTGCGGCGGACGCATTCGCGTGTTGCTGAGCCGACGGTGGAGGTGATCTGAGCTAGTTTGTGTCGCAGAGGAGGAACTCTCTGTGACCCATCTACGCCAGATCATGCTTGAGGAACTGAGTCGCCGCAACTACGCCGAGTCCACCATTCGCACTTACATCCACACAGTTGAACACTTCAGTAGATACTTTCATCGTCGGCCCGATCAGCTTGGCCCGGAGCAGATTCGCCAGTATCAGGCCGCGCTGTTCACCCGTTGGAAGCTGGCCCCGAACACCGTAACCCAGCGGTTGGCAGCCTTACGGTTCTTCTATGTTCAGGTGTTGAAGCGAGGCTGGAGCGTGGCCGAGACACCGTATCCGAAGAAGGTCCTGCGTCTGCCACAACTGCTCAGTCAGGAAGAAGTCGCACGTCTGATCGACGCGGCAGAGTTTCCCTTTCATCGCATCCTGCTGATGACGCTCTATGCCACGGGCGCACGTCGCGCAGAAGTGGCACGCCTGAAGATCAGCGATATCGATAGCCAACGGATGGTCATTCATATCCGGGGAGGCAAGGGACGCAAGGACCGGGATGTCATGCTCAGCCCGAAGCTGCTCGATGCATTGCGCATCTATTGGCGCGGGCTGAGGCGCAAGCCCACCGACTGGCTGTTTCCCGGCAACCGATGGCATACGGCAAGTTATCCTGTCACCACCAAGGTCCTCTGGACTGCCTGTCAGCAGGCCGCCGAACGCGCCGGCCTTGGGCACAAGCACATCCATCCCCATACCCTGCGCCACTGCTTTGCCACTCATTTGCTCGAAGCCGGCGCCGACCTGCGCACCATCCAGATGTTGCTGGGTCATCGTGACCTCGAGGAGACGACGATCTATCTGCATCTCTCCCGGCGGCATCTCAGCGCCACCGGCAGTCCGCTGGATGCCCTCACGATCAGAGGAGAAGGAGAGCAGACGCAGAGCGTATGAGCCGGCCTCCTCTGGAGGTGGCCGACATCGTTCGTTGTGCGGGGCAGTCTTTTCTCGAACGCAGCCGCAAGTGGATCACCTGGCAGCATCAAAAGGTGTTGCTGGCCATTACACGCTGCCGCACCGCCGCGCTGGGCGGGCACCGTGATCGCTGTACCGACTGCGGACATACGACCGCCGTCTCCTACAACTCGTGCCGTAACCGGCACTGCCCCAAGTGTCAGGGCAACGCGCGCCTGCGCTGGCTCCAGGCGCGTGAACGAGAGTTGCTGCCCGCCAGCTACGTGCACGTCGTCTTCACCCTGCCGCGGGAACTGGCTCCGCTCGCATTGCAGAATAAACGGCTGATCTATAACTTGCTGTTTCATTCCACTGCCGAGACCCTGCTCGAGATCGCTCGCGATCCTCGTCACCTCGGCGCGGAGATCGGCTTCTTCAGCGTGCTCCACACCTGGGATCAACGCCTGCAACATCATCCCCATGTCCACTGCGTGCTTGCCGCCGGCGGCCTCGCCCCGGACCACTCCCGCTGGATCTCCTCCCGCCGCTCCTTCTTCCTTCCCATCAAGGTACTCAGCCGTGTCTTTCGCGGGAAGTTCGTCGCCGGACTTAAAACCGCCTTCCGCGAAGGCACACTCCAGTTCCTCGGTAACCTCACCCCACTTCGAGAACCGCGGACCTTTGCATCCTGGCTCAGGCTCCTGTTCCGCCACGACTGGGTCGTCTACTCCAAGCCGCCCTTCGGCGGACCGGAACACGCCCTGCGCTATCTCGGCGCCTACACCCACCGCGTCGCCATCTCCAACCACAGACTTGTCGCCCTCACCGACGGCAACGTCAGCTTCCGCTGGAGAGACTCCGCTCACGGCAACAAGAAGCGGCTCATGACCCTGTCGGTCGAAGAGTTCCTACGCCGCTTCCTCCTGCACCTGCTCCCGCGCGGCTTCGTGCGCATCCGCAACCTCGGCTTCCTCGCCAACCGGCAACGCGCTATGCTCTTGCCGCTCTGCTTCCGCTTACTCCAAGACGCAGCAGAGACCTCAACTTCGACAGCATTGCCTGCAGCAGACCATCCTCACGCACTCTGGAACTGCCCTGTTTGCGGCGGAACCATGCATGTCGTCGAACGGCTCTCCGCGGCTCAACTCCTGCTTCGCTCCCCGCCTCTCCACGAGTACGCCGCATGAACCCGCAACCCCAGCCTCGAATCATCCTCGTGCTCCGGCACGTACAGAATCTCTCCGTCTCATCTGGCCCAGAATACCCTGCCAGCCTTCTCTCCAGCCCCTGCCAGCCGCCTCAAAGCATACGATCTCGCGCTGCAACTGCCGCGCACAGCCGCCAACAGCAACTTTCCAAATCATCAGGACCTCTTCAGCCATATACAAAACCCATAGGCTCGCGCGAGGGGCGGCTTCCTTCAAGTCGCTGTATCTGAAGCGCCCCTACACGGCGTCTCAACCCCCCGACTCTTCGCTCCTGGGCGCTTCAGATACAGCCCTAAGACTTCTCGGTACCAATCTGGCTAACTTCCGCGAAGCCCGTTTGTGGATAGTTTCCGGTGGGCCGACCAACCGGGAGTGACGCAATAAATTCCACGCGGATCGATTGGCACCAGGTTTTGTCGTTGCGGTCCCGGACGGCGAACCGTGGCTCGATGGCTAGGGAACCACCAACTCTTGGACGTGAGGAATTCCAAACACGCGTTCGCCGCACCAACCAGGCATTGCAACTGCATGGCCACACCGTTGGCCTTGTCTTTTCCGACGAGCAGTATGCCGGCGACGTCCCTTACCTCGGCGGAAATACAAACATTTCGATCGAGCAGGTGGCGGGCATTGTTTCCCGTGGTTAGATTTTGTTTCTCAAACTTTTATTGCTGAACGTCAGCCGTCTTGCGATTGACGTTCCATCCTTCAATCTCGACGCTAGGGGTCGCCTTGCGCTTATCGCCGAGGCGATATGTGGCAGTTACCTGGCGTGTCTCGCCGGGCAGCAAAGCGAAGTAATTGTCCTGCCACAGCACGGGCAATATTTCATTGTCCTCCTCGCCTTCCCGGCTGACGCGGCCGCTGGATGATTTGCTGACTATCAGGTGCACAGCGAGAGCAAGAGTCGATGTGGGGTTGTGGACCGTCACTGTGGTCGAACCCTCCTGGCCATCTTTTCGATTGTGGGCAGTGACGTCCAGGTCGACTCGCGGCAGCGTGTTCAGCGCGGTGTAATCGGCGAAAGTCTTGGTCGGCGCCCAGGTCGAGATGTCATATTCGCCGGTAGGATCTTCCTCCTGTCGGCCCCAGTCGATGGTTTCCTCGCGGGTGGAAAGCCAATAAAAGTTTCTACTCTTGATTTGACCAGCCGTTTCAAGGGTGAGGCTGACGAAGTAGGTCGTGCTGAGCCCTTCGATTGTAGGCAAGGCGAACACTCGCGTACTGCTGTCCGGACCGACGCTGAGCTCGGCCGCTTTCGAGAACTTCTCCCTCATATCGAGGTTGTATAGCTTGGCCGTGACTTTGAGGTTGGCGAATGGTTGGTAATAAGAATTCACCACCACGATCGAACGGTCGTCGTATGAGTATTGCACGTGCAGTGGCTCACATGCTTTCTTCACTCCGAAATACGATCCAGCGGGGCGGAGATACCAGTCATACATGTGCCAGATCATGCTGGGCCAGGCGTTGTTTAGCATCCATTGAATGATCCCGGTCGAGGTGTACTTGTTGCGACCATAGGCTTCCATCATGGCGCGGTGGGCCTCATAGGCCTGCAGTTGGGCTTTGAGTGAGTACTCCTCCACTGAATGTGCGGGACCATAGCGTTCGTTGAGGGCCTCGGTGAACACGTTCAGCGTGTGAGACATACCGCCGGCATGGTATTCCCACACCGAATCCATGGGCCAGAGATGGTCGGGCGGCAGCATGCGCCGCAGACTTGCAACGGGCGGAATCGCCGGGCCGGGACTGGTCTCAGTGTTGAAGCCGAACGCGCCACCGTGGCGCGTGTCGAGATACCAGAATGATGGCGCGACGTACTCGTAAGGTCCCGTCATCTTCACGCCGCTTGGTCCCACGGTGGTGGTCCTGGCTGCCGCTGATGAGATCGAGGGGTTAGGCCATTCCAACTCCTGCAGAATTCCCAAATACATTTTCTCGATCCGGGCCGGGGGTGCGAAGTCGCTGCCATACATCCAGCTGATTACGGAAGGATGGCGCTCCAGCCGGCGGATTTGGTCGCGCAGCGAATCCCCAGCGATGAGTTCGTTTTCGTTGTCCCAGGCAGACCAGTTTTCCCATTGATCACAACAGCACCAGCCCGGCATCACGAGAATACCCATCTGGTCGGCGAGATCGAAGAAGTGCTCGTTCTCCAGCTTGCCCTCCAGTCGCACCGTGTTGAGGTTAAGATCGCGCACGTAGTTGAGCTCGGCCTGCTGCCTCTCCGGCGAGGATCGCAGCAGCAGGTCGAAGCTGTAACCGGCTCCTCGGATCAGAATATTCTTGCCATTGATTTGAAAGATCCTGTGACCCTTCTCGTCAATGTTCGAAGTGACTTGGCGGACTCCGAAGCGAATATGAGACGAATCCGAGACCTGCCCTTGCACCTCGACCGCCAGATCCAGTGGGTAGAGGTCCTGCCTTCCAACTTGTACCGGCCACCACAGGCGGGGATTGGCGATAGTGAGCTGCGGAAACTTCTCTGGCGCGAAGTGGACCACCTGGGTCTCTTTGGGGCCAAGGTGTACTGGTTGCTCGAAGGCGAGGTTCTCGATGTGTCCCTTGACCACACCTTCGACCGGATGGTCGGCGGCATTGGTCAGCTCCGCTCGAATCGTCAACATGGCCCGGTCGGTGGAAGGCAGGTTGAGCTTGGTCAGCACAGCCGGATAACGGAGAGCGATGGGACCAGTGGCGGTGATGTGCACGTCACGCCAGATGCCCATCTCTTTATCTGGAGGCATCGGGGCCCAATCGACGAGCGTAATGGCCAAGTCGTGCGGCTGAGGAGGAAAGATCTCGACGGCGAGAGAGTTGGTTTCGCCAGGCTTCGCGGCAGCCGTAACATCGAACTGAAACAGCCGCCAGGTGCCGGCGAGCTTTTCCGAGGAGGCGACCTGCACGCCGTTCATCCACACGTCCGCCCGGTAGTTGATGCCGTCGAAACCAAGCCATATTGTCTTCCCGTTGTATTCCGGAGGGAGTTTGAATTCGGTGCGATACCACCAGGGCTGTCGGAAGGGGCTGTTTGGCGGCATCGGAATATTCGAGAAGTCCTCAAATACCGGGTACGTCGTACCCGGGATGGCGCGAAGGTTCATGCCGGTATAGGGATCCGGGTACACCTTGTCCTCGACCAGTGCGCTCATCACCGTCGAAGGCAGCGTCGCGGGATACCAGCCGTTCGTGGGAAACCCAGCCGTCGAAATCCCTGCCCCGTCTGCACGCACATCGGCTGAAGGCTGGATGAACCAATTCTCGCGAAGTACTACGGTGGCGGAATCGGTGACTTCTTTGGAGGACGCTGCTGCCGTTGCAATGAGGATAATAATCACAAGGCGGAGAAAACCTGGATTCATAAACCGAACCATTAATGAGCCCCTCTTCGAGCGAATTGAAACGCGACCGGGCGCATTGCGACTTGCTGCCCCTTGGGAAGCGAAGTGCCGGGTTTCTGACCGATTGTAGTACTTGTCGGTGAAGGTTTCGCCTGGATCACGTGGCAAACCGGAAGTTATCCGGGCCAGAAGTCGGCTTGTAGGAAGTTTCACCAGATCGGTACTGGGAAACGCGCTTGCATTCAGCGATCTGGCTAGCTCCCGGATTGTCGGCAAACTGGAAGTTAGGAACTCCGACCGGACTGCTGCTTGGCGTCCGACAACTGGCGACTCGTCGGCGCTGTCCGCAAGGTCGAGTGCAAACTATTTGCAGTTCAGTATTCGTCTGGCAACAGGAATGTCGTGACGCTCCTGTCCGCCTCGGTAATGCACCAGACCTTTACGCCCGTGCTGAGCGTGTACGCTGAAAGCAGACGCCAGCCGTGCTGGAGACTGAGTTCATTCTCGCGAGTGTCGTGCTCGTCGAGTTCTCCCCAGTCGCCAGCCAAGTGTCGCTCCAGAAACGCGAGCGGTGATTCTCCCGATGCCCTGAATGCGTCCAGAGCACCGGGAGTCGCCACGATTTGTCCAGGCTGGAACCTCACTTCTTCGCCACGTTCTTGACGAAGAGTTCCGCTCCTCGAAGCTGGACTTCGTAATTCAGCTTCTGCCGTTTGAGGAAACCCATCAGTGCACGCTTGAAGCCGATCCGTGCGTTCTTGATCGACTGTTGCGTCTCGCTTGACATCACGATGCGCACTGCCTTGCCAGTCGGGATACCAGCCGCGATCTTCGCAACGCCAAACTTCCACTCTGGTGTTTCGAGGAAGACACCTTTCTGTGCACGGCTCGTCATCGGAACCTCAGCCTCGGATACCAATTCCGCGCTGCCCTGAATGGCACCGTTCGTTTCCGGTCGGTCGTTTGCTGCTGCTCGCTTCGCATCTGTCGTTCCTTGTTTCTTCATCGCTGTTCTCCTGTGAATCGATTGAACTCCGTGGGGGAGCAGGCGATCTTGTCCCGGCAGGGGAAGCTTTGACATCAACTATCTGGAGCCTAACTTCGTGTAAGTAGCTCATTCACATAGACTTATGCAAAACACTCTATCCCGATAAAAACGCAGTTCCACACAACTGCAATTTGCAGTGTATAAACTTCTTGACTATGGCCAGCCACTTTGTTAATTTACAAGTTCGCTGCACTGCAATTTGCAGTGTTCGAAGAAATACAAATTCTGAAGGGATGCCACCGCGAACATGTCCGAGACCAAACTTCCCGCGATGAAAGTCACATCCGGCAGCTACCCGGTTTTCGTCGGGTCTGCCCCACTATCCACCTTGCACAGCATCTCGTTCGTAGATGCTTTCACCATGGACACCGAAGAAGGGATTCAGCGTCCGCTCGACAAACCTCACGCCAAGAAGTTCAGGGACTACATGGCGACAGCCGAGCAGGGCGAAAAGGTAACCGCGCCACCGCTCATCTTTAGTCTTCGCGAGCCTACGAAGACCAACAATGGCCACTTACTTGTTCCTACGAAGAAACAGGCAATGGCACGACTCGACTGCCAGCATAGGCTGGAATACACAGGCGATCTGAATGTTTCTCTGCCATTCGTCATCTACACGGGCCTGACGAGGGAAGAGGAGATTCGGATTTTCACGGACATCAACGACAAGCACAAGGGGCTGACGAAATCGCTCGTGGATTCGCATCGCTTTAGTTTGTCCAAGGATCCCAAAGAGGAAGCTCCTCATCTCGCGATTTCTGTTCAGCTGAATAAAGACTCCGACTCTCCGTGGAGTCAAGCTGTGAACACGGGTGGGATCTCGCAGAGCAGTCCCGGTGGCAAGCGCAAGATTACCCTCCGCACATTCCAAGAGGCGAACAGGGTGCTGATCTCCGGGCCACGGGGTCAGAATGCCGACTACGAAGTGAAGTATGAGGCGACGAAGAATTACTGGCAGGCGGTAGCAACTATTTTTGCTGACGCTTGGACGAATAGCCGCAAGCATCTCCTCACGAAGGGTGTCGGGATTGCTGCCTTGGCGGAGCTTGGCAAGTATGTCATCGAAGACTGCCTCGGAAACGATGACACTTCTGTAGCAGCGATGGCAGATCACCTGAAAAAGCTGGAAGGTTTCGACTGGGGCAACCAGACCAGTCCATTGAAACTCGTCGGCGGCCAGAAAGGTGCCAAGGGAGCAGCGAAAGCGTTCATGGCCATTGTGTTTGGCAAGAAAGAACTGTCCGACATGGGCGAACTGCTGGAAGCGTAAACAAATCACCGGGAGGACTGGATGCCAGTCCTCCCCTAAATTTTAGGAGCACAAAAGCATGAACGTGAAAGATCTACAACCGACCTACACGATGCGGGACATGGCGAAGATGTTCCGCCGCGTTGACGAACTCACCCGCGCTAACAACGCGCTCACCAAGCAATTGGTAACTGCGCAGGCCGAACTAGTCCAGGCGAAGAACGAGATTGGCGACTTAACGACGCAGTTGGACGATATGCAGGGCGACCTCGTGCGACAGATGACCAGTCCGCGTGTGCTTCCGATGAGTCATCTACATGAATGTTGAGCGCAACGAGTTAATTACGTTGGAACATGTCCTTGATTTGCAGGGCGAAGCCCCCGTCGAACCTGAAGTATCCTCAAAGGAGAAATGCTATGGCAAATGTTCCCCGACAGGGGACTGCATTCATAGACTACGCACTGAGGGTGGTGGAGATTCTCACAGCCAATCCTTGGGGCGTTGATCAGAATGTTTTCCTGTATGAGTACTATGCTGGCAATCCGCTTACCGACCTCAGCACCCGCGATTTAGAGTGGGAAGAGTTCAAACACGCCAAAGATCATTCCAACCAGATGTTCAATAAACAGAAGGATGGCTGGCTACCCTGCGACAACTGAACTCAATTACTAGAGCGTTCATCTCGGCCTATCGCGAGCGATATGGCGACTCTGAGACTGCACCGAAGACGCGGCACCAGCAACCTCAACTCACGGGCACTACGAAACTGGTGGAAGACTTGAAAGAGTAGGACCTACGACTTCTTCTTCTTCTTCAGGTTTCGCGCTAACCGCGCCAGCATCCGATCTACAAGCAGCTTTGCGTTGCTCTTATCAGTAGAGCACTCGTAGAGGAGCGCAAAGGCCTGCTCGTATGCGCGTCGTTGAACGGGTGCAAGGTTGGTCAGCACCTTGGCACGGTAGTTCGTGGAACTAACCTTGGCAAAGTCCCGCCGCAATTTGGTCAGAACAGGAAGCAGAGCCGGAGCGTCAAACTTCAGAGCGTCCTTACCAAGTGCCTTCTCCATTGAATCCAATACCTGCTGGATCTGAAACCCAAACACCTGACGCTCAGGTGCACTGACCGATCCTTGCTTCATGATCTCAAGATCGCGCTTGATCTGATCCTGCTGCCGCTCGAATTGTCGTAGCCAGTTCCGCCGGATGGAACTCTGCCGGCATCGCGTGCTGATTTCTCTAGCGATGGGTGACAGCTGATTAATTAGGTTGGTGTAGTGGACATTTTGCTCGTAGTGGTCTCTACGGCCGTTCGGGATGATGCGGGAGTCGATCACGTGGATCTCTCCGACGCACCATGAATTGAAGCGAGTCTCAATGAACAGGTCTTCCAGTATCCCGTTCGGCCCAACTTGAATGTTGCCCGATCGTAACCTCAATCCCTTGAGGTTCGCGTTTGGAACTGCTCCTTTGTAGCTGTGGTGCAGTATCCATCCAACCGCTGCAGTGCCGCCGTCCGTGCCGGGAATGTGAATCTTCTGCAGTTCTTGAAACGTATCCGAGCCACCTGAAATGTCAAAAGAATCGCGATGTGGCCGGAACGTGGGATCGCTATTGCCACCAACCTTCAGCGTGATATTGGTTAGTCCAACGTGCTCCCCGAGCATGACTGCAATGTCGTCTGCAAACCGAAACTGGGGCGCGAACGGCAACGGTGCAACTTGCGATAGGTACTCTTCGATGACAGTCGGGTTGAGCAGCCAATCATTACGAAGACGCGGAACACTGCGAAGCTCCACTTCAAAAAAGTGCCCTGGCCATTTCTTCCCATCAATGCGTCGAACCTGCACAGACTGGGCAACAACGTCAGCAAGGTCACCAGAGAAATCCGCCGAGCGGAGGAGGGACTTAGCCTTTCGACAGTCCCACCGCAACTCTGACACGAGGGACTCTCCCGCTGATCGAGAACGGAACACTAGTTCCTGGCAGTAGGCTAGCCCAGACAGCCTGCCAACGCCTCGAAAGCCACGTGCATTTGTGCCGCGCTTTGTGCTCGCGCCAAACGAGGTCATGCGTGTTTCGAACTCATCCATCGGGATGCCGACGCCATTGTCACGGATGATGGCCGTGCGCTTTTCGATATCGATTTCAATCTCGACTGCGCCAGCTACGTTCGAAGCCAGAACCCCGGCACGACGAGCTTCATCGATTGCGTCGGCTGCATTCTGGATATACTCGCGATAGATTGCCAGTGGATCGACGTACATCGCACTGCTGAGAACTTCCAGAATGTCCTTGCCAACGACGATGGACTCTTCCCGATATGACCACGGTATTTCGGGAGTATGTAAACTAACCAATGAAGCACTCATGCGTGTACCAGCCTTGCTGCAAGGGATTTCTTTGTAACGGGAAACTCAAGTACGTTGTCCAAGAGTCCTGCATCCTCAACGCGCTCGTCGTCGGGTACTTCTGAGTCAGCCGAAGAATGCTGCCGCTTCCAAATCTCCGCTTCCTCTCCCTTCGGAAGTGGGATGTAGAAACTTAAGAGTTCCCGTAACTGCTTGCTCTTTGTCTTCTGCGGCAGATCCTTGAAGTTGCGCGGATCAGAAGATGAAACCAGCCAGAGTAATTCTGCTCTCTCTGACTCCGACATCCGTGAGAACTTCGCCTTGAACTCGTCGAACTCGGCCTTGCCTCCTGCCTTCTCGTACCAGTCACGGTTAAACGTGAACTTATGCGGCCACAAAAGCAAATCATGGAACTCGGCGTCGGTTTCGCCGAACGCACGCTTGAAGAACTGTGGTGCACCGCTGACTACTCCATGTGTCGCCTGCAAGATGATCTGCATTGAGCGCAGTTGGAATCGTGTCCACTTCTCTCCGATATGCGATCTGTTCGGGAGATCGGTAGGTTGATAGCGCATAGGGAACGACCAGATGCGGATACCCAACTGCTCATTCAACTCCACATTGAGATTCATCCGAACGTACAAGTCGGAAGGAGTGTCGTGGAAGTTGTACAACATGTAGTTGGAGAGTTCGTACAAGCCAAACTCGTGAGCGTAGCGGATCGCCTGCTCGTATGGCTTCCGCAGTCCCCAGTGGTCAAACGCAATGCGTAGCGGCTTCAGACATATCGTCGAGAGTTCCCGCAGGTACATCGGATCCTTGCAGAGAATGCGAGCGTCCACGCCCTGATTAAAGTCCACGCGCCTTAGAACGGGAGTACGCCCACGATTGAGCTTCGCACCGGGAACAAACCCAAGGTCACGGATTTCCGCAATGATTTCCTTGAACCGAGCGGACGCGACGATGTTGTTGTCCATCAGCGTCAGATCCTTCTTCGGGCCATAGAGTTCTTCAACACCCCGAACGAGCAGCGAAAGCGGAGCAGTGTCGCGCTGATCACCTTCCAGCTTCGGCACACCACAGAAACTGCACTTCCTGATGCAACCTCTGGATGCATAAGCAAAGTAGGCGTCGTTAACCGGATAGCGATAGGTGATCTGATCCAGGATGCTGTAGTCCGGGATCAAGTCTTCGATTGGCGTGCCGAGCACGTCGTCCGAATATAACTCCTCGGCGAAATCGTCTAGCTGAAGTGCGATAGCAGGCGGCTGACCAAGGAGACCTTTGATGAATCGGATGCCACGCCATCGTGGCTCATCGAGGAACCGGCTGTGCATCAGAGATGCCGCTATGCCTCCGACGAAAACTTTTTCGGCATGCCCGTTGGCGACGCTCAGCGCGAAGTCGATGCTCTGGGAGATTCGTTGGTACTCGAAGGAGAACAGAGTAGTGACGTAGATTCTGTCCCATGCGGTCATCAGCACGGTTCGATCTTCGCCTTTGATGAAACGAACGTTGTCCTTCTTGCCGCGTGGCCCATGGTACTGGGCGATTTTCATCAATCCCAGTGGTGGGTATTTGTTCTTGTACCCCGGCTCAATTAGAAGGATATTTTTGCCCGCCATTCCGTACACTCACCCCTTCAACGTGCTTCACAAACTCGCATTACGCGAACTCAGTCCGGACTCAGGCTGGACCGTGTCAGGAAAACCCAACTCAAGTTGCCCACGGTTGACTGCGTCAAATAACAACGCAAGTCCTCGACGAATGAGCTTCGTCTGATCAACGCCAGTCTTGTCCGAAAGCTGCTTCAACCTTTGTTTTTCGAGGGGCTGGAGCCAGAGGCTAAAGGGTTTTCCTCGCCTTGCTGGCCGACGGGATTTCTGTTTCTTGGATTTCATCGTGTCATGACGTGTATATACACGTGCGTACACTGCTTGGGGACCCATTCTACCCCTCAGACCCTCTTTTGCAAGCAAAAGATTATGCCCCAACCCCCAGTGGGCTGACATCAACTTTCGGGAGGTCCGCCCACCGACTCGGTTTGTAAAAAGTTTACCTGCTCGGGAAGCTAAAGTCGATCCTTTTCATAATTTTCTCAGCCCACTGCACCGCGCTTGGCAACCAGAGACTCTGTCCGTGGAGTTGACCTGCACTCGAAGAGGTCGTCCGTAGTCTTCAGGTGCCGCGCCACAAGGATTCCCGCCACAATAGCGAGCACACGTTTGCGGCCCTCGTTCATGGCGATATACTACCATGTTCGCTTTTTGTTCATCTCCGGTCTAGCGCGTCTGAGATTTAGGGAGTAATCAGAAGTTGGGTTATGCTTGGGACTATGGTTGACGCTCAACAGCAGGACACAGCTCCCGCGCCATCCACAAAGACTCCTGTGGATGAATTTATGCTCTCAGAGCACCAGACCATCGCGTCGGCCCATTTTGACCTACACAACGGTTTGCGACAGAGTTTCCGGTTCTACCTAGGTCTGATCGCGATTCCATTAACGGTTTTGGCCATCTTCAAGGATCCAAATATTGACCTCCTCCATCTTCCCATTTTCATGCTCGGCTTATTCTTCGCCATCGCAGTAGTGGGATTCCTGATGTTCCTGTCCATGATCAATACCCGGTTCGACATCATCTATTACACGAGAACGGTGAACGGCGTTCGAGCATACTTCGCTATGCGAGCACAGCAGATTGGCGTCGCCGATTTCGAACAGTTTTTAGTACTTCCGACGAACATAAATGAGCCAGCGTTCTTCGAGTTCTCTCGCGCTTATAGTTGGCTCTTTGTCTTGATGGCTTTGGTAGACTCGTTTTACATGCTGATGTGCTTCCTAAATCTTCAAAATCATGGTTGGTGGTGCTGGCGACCATGGGAAGCGACTTTGATTTTCTTTTTGCTCCACGTCGGCTTTTACGTTTTCTGGGCTGAGACGCGCAGGCGCAAATTCAACTCACGAGGTCAGAATGCGAAACGATAGGCGGCCCGTGCTCGGCTGTGATCTGGACGGCGTTATTGGAGACATCGTTCAGCAGATAGTGCGCTTTTCTCGTCGAGAACATCGCATCTCGATGACCAAAAAGCACATCGTCTCAGAAGACATCGAGACGTGTGCACCGATCCGGAGAGAACAGTTGCACGAGCTATTCAAGAATCGCGAGTTCTTTCGGAGTCTGCCGATGGTTCCACATGCGCGTGAAGCACTCTTGCAACTGAAAACGGCAGGCTGCGAAATTCACGTAGTAACCGACAGGTTCTGGTATGCCGGGATACAAGAGGACACGAAGGAGTGGCTGACGCAACGTCGGATCCCCTTTGATTCGTTAGTTTTCGCCCGGAAATCGGCAAAGCATGATGTCGCTGACCACCTGGGAATCGAGTGGTTTATTGAAGATCAGCTTTCGAACGCACGTTTGCTTGCTCCCCTATGCCAGGTGTTGCTTGTGAATCGTCCTTACAATCAGGGCGGGATTCCCGATCACGTGACTCGAGTGGAGGACTTGCGTCGCGCAGTTACGGTCATTCTCGGAGCGATGAAAGTTTCGGAAAGCAACGGTCAACCCCAGCGTATGGCACTGCGTTGTCCCGCTTAACTCGTCACTTCCGCTTCATGCAGTTGACGCAGGTGCAGGGCGGGACGTCTTTATGCCCGCATTTCGGGCAGTGGTGGAATCCTCCCATTGGCGACATGGGCAACTGACAGAAGGGACAATAGACAATTCCGGGTACTTTCCGCATGCTGCGAAGGCTAGCATATGCAAATGGTTTTTTGCAGTGCACCCGTAACCTCACCCCTTCACTACGTCGGCTTACTGGATCTGGATCGCCGCTTCGGTCTGGCGCATCGTCTTCAGTGTGATCTCAGCGAACGTCGCGTCCACCTTCTCACGAACACCCTTCTGTTTCCCGCTGATGGCCTTCAGGTAGCAACTGGTCGTCTCCAAGTCCGAGTGCCCGAGCCACAGTTGCACCGTCCGGACGTCAACTCCCGCCAGCAGGTGCATGCACGCGAACGTGTGGCGGAACTTGTGGAGGTAGAACTGCTCGCAAACCGCGTGGTCCTTGCAGGTAATCTTCTTGCCGTTCAGGGTGGACTCGCAGTGTCCGCAATTCAGCTCGCCACGCAGGGCAATATTCTTGAGATCGCGGAGCAGGTGACCGTTTGGCCGCTCCTGCCCGTTAGGGAAGATCAGAAGTGACTTGCTGATCGCCTTCCGCGCTTTCAGGTCACGGACGAGGCTCGAAGGAATCGGGATGGTGCGCTCCTCCGAATCCTTTGGCTTGAACCCCATCGCTGGCTTGGCCTTCACCGTGAAAGTGCCAGCAGTCAGGTCCACGTCCTTCCAAGTGGCGAACATCACTTCCCGCTCGCGGCAACCAGTGCCCAGGAAGAATTGGAACACCAATCGCTCGGCAGGGGTGCAGGCTCCGAACAGTTCGCCCAACTCCTCGGTGGAGTAGCTTTCGATTTCCGTCTCGGTGTAGTCCGGTGCATCCTTGCGCGTCACGACCGGATGGCCCTGCGCGTGGAGGAAGGTCACGATGGCTCCGAACAGGTTGTTCTGCGTCCGGTCGCCCAGTCCGGCTTCCTTCATCGCGCGGATGAAATTGACCATCAGGTTCCTGCGCTCCAAGTCTTGCACGAAGTCGCAGCCGGGATTCGAGGACGCCAGCATGCCGAGCGCACGCTTGTAGGCCAGGTGCGTCTTGTGCGCTCGGTTGAGTTTCACTTCTTCTAGGTACTCGCGGACTGCCGCTTCCAGCGAAGTCTTGCCCTTCGCACCTTTGTCCTCAACGACGGTCAAGCCGTGTGCGCGAGCCTCCAGCGTCTGGCGTTTCAGCCGGAGTGCGTCCTGTGCCTCGCTGGTGGATTCGGAGAGCGGCTTACGCTGCCGTTTGCTAGCCTCGTACCACTCCAATACAAAGGTGCCTGGAGCATGGACGGAATGCCCGTTGTGTTCGACTTTCTCGGTGACGAAGCCAGTTGCCTTGACGATGGGTTTGCGGACGAACCATTGTCCGCCGATCTTCACTCGCTTGCTGAGCCACGCGACTCGGTTTGCCATTCTCGGTTCCCCTGTTCCCCTACGACAGTTAATACTGGGAAAACGAGTCGATTATGTCTCGTAGGACAAACCGTAGCGAAATATTTCGTAAAGCCTGTAGATTGTGAAGCTGGCGGAGAGGGAGGGATTCGAACCCCCGATACCCTTTCGGGTATGCCGGTTTTCAAGACCGGAGCCATCAACCACTCGGCCACCTCTCCGGCTACTACAGTTTTACTACAGTCCCAATTTTATGTGCCACGCGCTATTTCATTCCGTTTGGATACACCAGTATCTTGCTGGCTTCGCCCGTTTTTAAGCGGGCCATGGCTTTGGAAAAATCTTTCATCGGGATGCGGTCGGTGATTACGGGGTGAAGATCGAGGCGTCCGCTCTTGAGCAGGGCGGTCATCTGGTACCAAGTCTGGTACATGCGGCGGCCGTTGATGCCTTGAATGGTGAGGCCCTTGAAAATGATGTCCTCGGAGAAGTTGAGCGGGATGGGTTTCGACGTTAGGCCGAGGAGCGAGATGCGTCCGCCGCGGCGGACGATATCGAAGGCGGTTCGGATGGCGTCGGGATGGCCGGCCATTTCGAGGACCACATCCACGCCGAGGCCTCCAGTTTTTTCGGCGACGACAGCTCGGACGTCTTCTTTGGATGGATCGAGCGCGTAGTCGGCGTTCATTATTGTCGCGATCTTGCGCCGGTGTTCGTTGACTTCGATAGCGAAGATGGTGGTTGCGCCTACAGCTCGCGCCACTGCGATCGAGAACAGGCCGATGGGGCCGCAGCCGGTGATGGCTACAGTGTTCGCGGCGATTTCTCCGGCCAGCACGGTGTGCACGGCGTTGCCCAGCGGATCGAGGATGGAAGCGTATTCCTGCGGGATCGCCGGATCGAGCTTCCAGATATTCGACTCGGGGATGACGACGTACTCGGCGAAAGCTCCGTCGGAATCGACGCCGATAATTTTCACGTTCTGGCAGATGTGGGCTTCGCCGGTGCGGCACTGCAGGCACTTGCCGCAAGCCACGTGCATTTCGGCGGATACGAAATCGCCTTCCTTGACACTGGTGACTTCATCGCCGAAGGCGGCCACCTCGCCGCAGAATTCGTGTCCGGGGATCAGCGGCGGATGAATGCGTCCCTGGGCCCAGCGGTCCCATTCATAGATGTGGAGATCGGTGCCGCAGATGGAGGCGACTTTGACTTTGACGAGAACGTCGGTGCGTCCGTAGCCGGGAATTTTAACTTCGCGGATTTCCGCGCCCGGCGCGGCTTCCGGCTTGACCACTGCGAGCATGGTGCTGGGCATGGAAGCCCCCTTATGAGTGCGCAATTAGAAGAGCAAACGAATTATTTTACACCGCGCTTCAATACACTGCCGACCGGGCGGAAGGTTCATTTGCTGGTGGAGAGCCGGGCGTCCCCGCCCGGCTGGACGGGCAGAGCACTCCCAGTGGGAGAACTACTTGCCGATCGTCGTGCCCTGTTCGGCGACCAGACACCACTGACCGTCGCGTTTCACGAAGACATCGGTTAGGCGGGTACGGCGGCTCTTGACCTGCCCGGACTCCCGAACGGAGATCGTGAACTCCGCGTTGGAAACAGCCGTGTCGCCGTAGATGCGGATCGCGAGATCCGCCGGCTCCATTTCCATGACGATGATCTTGCGCTGAACGTCGCGCAGACTCGCCAGCGCTTCGTCCTTACTTTCGACATGGCCGTTATCGCGGGTGTGCAGGTAATCGGATGCAAGATGTTTCGCGTATTCGTCCCAGTCGCCCCGAACGATCAGTTCTGCCAGCTTCAACTCCAGAGCTTTGATTTCGCCTTCCGCGGCGGGATTCGCGTCGGCGCGCATGCCCGGCTGCTGCGCGGTGAGGGCGATGCTCAAAGCCAGAAGAATCGAGATTGTGAATACCTTTCGCATGGCCTGGTCTCCCGATTATTTGCGGTCAACCGCCGGATTGTACGTCTTCGGCGCGGCCACTTTGTAGTCTTCGGATTTCCCCCGCGGAATGCTGAGCGTCTGCCATTGCGCAGAGCGCAGGTGTTTGGCAAGGAAGACGATTTGTCCAATGTGTTGCGCGTAGTGGGCGAGCGCGCGGTTGAGCGCCTGCATGACCGTGTGCGTCTCCTGGCGGATGGTCACCGTTCGCTGCACATCTTCCGGCGTGAGCGAGTCGAGCGCGGAAAACACATGCGACCACGCCTGCTCCCACCAGCGCAGGACTTCTTCGCGCGTTGTTTTCGCCGAGACTTCAAATTCCTGATCGCGAAAACGATCCGGCTTCTCGCCATCGCTGGCGAGAAAGTCGGTAAAGCGTGAGCGCGCATTGCCGGCGATGTGCTTGACCAGGGCAGCGACGGAATTCGATTCGGGATCGAGCGTGACGAAGAAGTCCATGTCTTCAAGCTGAGCCATGGCGGCTTCGCCCATGCGCTTGTGGCCGCGGAACTGGCGCTTCATTTCGTCGAGGTAGTGGGCAGCGAGGTCAGTCATAATATCCTTCACTCGTTCAGGATTACGAGCTTCGCAGTTGCAGAGGTCGAACTGCAGAAGCTTCTTCGTGTTGGCTTGATTTTACTTCTGCAATTGTGATTGCGGCGGCGCAGGCGACGCGGAAGCCATAGTCCGCGTACTTGAACTCCGGAGGGATACTGGAGCGAGCCGCGCAGCGCGACATCTTGACGTGGTGACGCCAGGAGCCGCCGCGGGAAGCGCGACGGTCGCCCGTTTCAGGGCCGCGCGGATTGCGCTCGGGTGACACCGCATAGTAGGCGGGCGCGTACCAGTCGCTGCACCACTCGTGCACGTTGTCGCACATGTTGAAGAGGCCGTATTCATTGGCTTCGGCGCGGCCGGCGGGCTCGGGGCCGGTCTTCCAACGACCGGCGCAACGATCGGCATAGCCGGGCAGCGACTGCGGAGGCGCATCGCCCCACGGGAATAGCGCGCCTGCGTCCTCATGGCCTGCGCGAGCCGCGCGCTCCCACTCGGCCTCAGTAGGCAAGCGAAACTTTCCGCCGCTGCTTGCGCTGAGCCACTCGCAGTAGCGGACTGCCTCGTGCCACGACACTCCGACAACGGGCTGCTCAGGATGGTTGAACGCGGGGTCGCTCCAAAAGGGCGGCGGCAAGGATGCTGTGTCGCGCAGGAAGCGCTCGTAGTCGGCATTGGTGACCTGGCGGACGGCGAGTAGAAATTCGTCAACCCAGACGCGATGCACGGGCTTTTCGTTGTCCTGTCCGGTGTCGCAGCCCATGAGGAACCATCCCGCGGGGATGCGGACGAGCACGGGAACGTATGCTTCCGCTCGGGATGGAGAGAGCGGTCTCGTCGGTGCCGTCGGGTCCATGGTGTCAGAGTGCCCGCAGCGCGCGGACGACGTCTTCGATTTCATTCTCCTGGAACAGGCGGATGCCTGCGACGCCGGCCGCTCCGGCTTTCAGGCACGATGCGGCGTTTTCCATCGTGACGCCGCCGAGAGCAAAAACGCGGATCTTCGCCCGGCAGGCTTCCCGCAAGGCGGCGAGGCCGGCGGGCTGCGTTCCGGGAGTGCCTCTTTTTCCGAATACCGGAGCGAAGACGGCGAAGTCGGCTTTCTCAGATTCGGCGCGAATCACGTCCTCGTTCGTGTGGCAGGAGGCGGCTACGAGGAAGTGGTCAGTGGTCAGTGGCCGGTGGGCAGAAACTTCCAGCACACGGCGCACTTCATGAGGTGCGACATCGTCGGCGCGCAGATGAACGCCGTCGGCTCCCGCGGCCAGCGCGACGTCCGTGCGCGAATTAATGAGGAGACGAGTGGTCAGTGGCCAGTGGTCAGTGGCCAGTTGATTCTTGCGCACCGCCGCGACCATTTCCCGCGCCAAAGTTTCCAGCTCCCGCGCGCTCAAGTCTTTTTCGCGGAGCTGGATGTAGTCAACGCCGGCGCGCGCGGCTTCGGTGACTTTGGCGAGCAGGGCGCGACGGCGGGCGCTTTCGTCGCCGCGAAACTGGCTTCGGTCGGTAATGTAATAGAGCAGACAGCGGTCAGCCATCAACTCTCAGCCTACTACGAGTGTGGCGCGGACACTCCTGTCCGCGAAAACGGCAGCACTATAGCAAATCCAGAGTCGCTGTGACCACCGGCAGCTGCCGAGCTGCGCTCGGCTTGGACGGGGCGGAGCCCCGTCCCCACACGGGCCTTACTGCTGCGCGGCGAACAGTTTCAGGTTCTCAGCCTTCCAGCGCGTCGCGGCGTAAATGCGATTGCGTCCGCTGGGGTGGTCGAAGAAGATCCACTCCTCGATGGGGCCGGGATTCATCTTGCGGTATTCGCCGAGATGGATATCCGCCTGGACCTCGCCGTCGGGCTGCCGGCTCGTGTTCAGGCCGTACATGTCGGCTTCGTATTCCTGAGTGCGGCTGAAGGTGTTCATGACCGGAGTGATGACGAAACCAAAGATGGCGACCAGCAGCACCACGAGTGGAAGAACAGCCGTGTCGCCCACGCCTCGAATCTGCCACTTCTCGCCCCAGCGCTGGAGCGTCCAGTCGAGCCCCCAGCGCAAGTAGGCGAAGGCCACCACCGTAACGATGAAGAAAAACAGGATGCCATTGTAGATGTGGTGCATAACGTAGTGCCCCATCTCGTGTCCCATGACCGCCTGAATTTCTTCCGGCGAGCCGCGGCGCAAGAGGTTGTCATTGAGGGTGATGCGCATCGTATTTGCGAAGCCGCTAACGTTGGCGCTCATCCGCGTCGTCTGCCGCGAAGCATCAATCTCGTACACATCTTTGGCGGGGATTCCGTTGGCTCGCGCCATGCTCAGGATGGGGTCGACAATCTTCGGATCGTCGAGGCGCGTGACCTTGTTGAAGATGGGAACGATGTAGACAGGCCCGATCAGCGCGACGAAGATCAAGAACACGGTGGTCACGACCGCTCCCCAGACCCACCAGGTTCGCGGGAGGCGGCGGACAACGCCGAACAGCAGCATCGCCAGCAGGCCACCCAGCACCAGTCCCACCCCCAGAGCCTTCATCTGATCTCCCATCCAGGGGCCAAAGGTTTGCGTGGTGAGTCCGTATTTGTGTTCGCGGAAATACTCTTCGTAAACCGTGAGCGGGAAAACGAGGATGGTGGTGAGAACGAGGTACTGCAACCAGTAGACGATCATGTGCACCGGCTTGAAGCGAGTAACACGCTCCGCCAGATCCCGCATGCGGGCGGACCACCGCAGATTCAGCAACAGCAGCGCGACTACGGCTCCATAGAGAAAGTCCCAAAGAATCATCCAGTAGCCGCCCTCGAAATAGGCGTCGGAACGGGCCGTCTTGTCGGCAGGAATCTGCGCAAGATAAGCGTTGGTGGCCGCAGTGGCATCGAAGTGCGGCGAGGCCTGTGCTGCCGCGGGAACCTGGATCACGGATGGCATCTGGTTCGCGGCTGGTGGCTGAGCGAGCGCGGACGCTGCGCAGAAAAAGATCAGGCAACAGAATGCTGTCGCCAAGAATGTTCGTGAGGGCCTCATTCAGTCTGTCTCCGGCAAACGCCTCTCCGCAGGAGTGTATACGGAGCCAGACCGCCGGAAGTTCAATTTTGAGCAGGCGCAACGGCGCCCGCTCCCCCACCTGGAGGGCACGCGGGCGAGGGCGCCCGCGCCACACGGGCTCAGGGTCGCGTCTTGGCGATCTCGGGGACGGCCGCCTCGCCGGTCCGCTTGGGTTGCTGCGGGCCGAGATGGTACTTGGTTAGTCCTTCTTTCAGGAACTCGAAGCTTTCTTCTGGCGAATCGGACATCTTGAACAGATCGAGGTCCGGTGCTGAGATCACGCCGGCGTCGACCATGGCTTCGAAATTGACGATCTTCTTCCAATAATCGCTGCCATAGATGACGACGACAATTTTCTTGGCCAGCTTTTCCGTCTGGGCGAGGGTGAGGATTTCAAAGAGTTCGTCGAGCGTGCCAAAACCGCCGGGGAAGATCACCAGCCCTTTGGCCAGGTAGGCGAACCAAAACTTCCGCATGAAAAAATAATGGAACTCGAAGTTGAGCGAAGGCGTGATGTAAGGGTTCGGATTCTGCTCGAGGGGAAGATTGATGTTGAGGCCGATGGTCTTTCCTCCCGCTTCGTGGGCGCCGAGATTGGCGGCTTCCATGATGCCCGGGCCGCCACCGGTGGTGACGACAAAGCGGTGGCGCTTGGCGGGAATCTGGGTGGACCATTCGGTCAGCAGGCGGGCCAGCCGGCGCGCGTCTTCGTAGTAGCGAGCCATGTCAACCGCGGCCGCGGCGCTCTTCATATCCTGGGCTTGCTGTGCGGCGGAAACTTGAGCACCGTTGCCGCGGACTTCGGTCAGACGGTTGTTGGCGTGGTCGTGGCTGGGGATGCGGGCGGAGCCGAAGAAGACGACCGTATCCTGGATCTGCTCGCGGCGGAAGCGCGAGAGCGGTTCGCTGTACTCGGACAGCAGGCGCAGAATTCTGCCGTCAGGACTGTTGAGAAATGGTTCGTTCTGATACGCGAGGGGAGCGGTTTTGAGTTTTTGATCAGTCATATGTAAATCAGTCGTTGGTCGTCAGTCATTCTTCGTTGAATAAATGGGGCTGCAGCCAAAGGCCGTTGCTCGCCAACGACTGACGACCATCGACCAACGACTGTTTTTCACTCCTCTTCCCGATACTGAATGGCCTCCCAAAATCCGATCCACACATTGAGCACGCCCAAGCCGGTCGAGACACCGCGCGCGAAGCCGCTGGCTACCACGGCGCGAAGCGTGGGATACGAGAGGAGCAGAGGGTTGTCGGACCACTCGGGACGCCAGGGCAAGATCATGAGCATCACCCCGAGCGTCGCGCACAAGAATACGAACAGAAGCACTCCGATGCGGCGAAGCCACAGACGCGCGACCGAAGGCGAGGACCTGGAAACGGAAACTGGCACTGCCGCGGCCGGGACGGATGTTTCCGCCGGGGATTTGAGTTCCCCGACACTAGTGGAGTCGCTGGCAAAAGGTAGCTTGGGATCGGAAATCATTGCACGCGTCGTTGTGGGGTGGGCGCGGGATCGGGTCGCATCCGCGGCGCAAATTTCGAACCCACTTGGTGCATTCTACGACTTCAGAGCCTGAATGCGCTCGGCCACGTCGCGATAATCGATATTCGAACCGTACACGCTGGTGAAATGACGCAGCGCCGCGGGCTTGTCCATGGCAGTTTCGCAGGCCGACCCCAGCTCATAGTTGATGGCCAGGCGGGCTTCGTCATCGAGTCCGGGGATGTGAAGCGCTTTTTCATACCAGCGGATGGCGGCTTCAGGAACTCCTTTATCGAGGAAGCATTGGGCCAGCCAGGTGTAGGTCTGGACGGGCTGCGAAAATGCCTTGCCGTGTTCGATCGAGGTACAGACTTTCTGCAATTCGGCGATGGCTTCGTCGAGCAGGCCCATTTCGCGGAAGGCAACGCCCAGGTTGTAATGCGTTTCCGGATCGTCGTCGCCGGCAATAACCTCTTCTTCGAGTTCCTGTTTCAACTCGCCGAACATCTCCGAAAGATCGACGCTGCCGGAGGAATGCATGGCCTGAGCTCCGGCTCCCAGGGGGCGCACGGGAGTGGGGCTGTAGCTCATGGCAGGGGCGGCGGCAGTCGCGGCGCCTCCCGCCGATGCTGCGATCGCGGGCATGGCCGCCGGGGCCGCCGGAATTTCAATTCCGATGTTTGCCGCGGGTTCGGGTTTCGGCTCGGGCGTTCTGGCTGCAACCGGCGCGGGCGCCGCTTGCGGGAAAGAATCGCCGAGTGAAGCTTCCAGATCTGCGACAAACGAGGTCAGTTCGCTTGCCTCCGCATGCGCAGCTTCTGCATGAGCGGGCTCGGCGTACGCCGGTTCAGGCGCGAGTTCCGCCGGAGCGTCGTCGTGGATTTCGTTGTGGGTCTTGTGGTCGTAGCCGGCCAGCAGATCGCGCGAGGCGGTGATTTCGGACCCGTGCTGGACCTCCATTTCAACTTCGAAATCCGCGGGCTCGCCGGCGTTGATCTCGGTGACTTCCGGCTCGGGCTCGGCCGGCGGCTGGCCGCCAGATTCGACAGTGGCGCGCAACGGATCGAGAATGCGGGCATCGCTGGTCAGGGATTCGAGCTTCTCGATCCCGGCACGGGCCTGATCCATCATGAAGTGCTCGAGATAGAAACGGATTTCTTCGACCGTCTCGGCGATCTCGGGATTGCTGGAAGCATCGGCATCGGCATCGGCATTGGCTCCGCTGGCCGACAGTTCCGCGGCCGGAGCGTGCTCGTCGACGGAAAGGGAATGCTCCCACTCGGAGGAAAGATCGTGCGCGTCGGAAGGCGCATGCTCCTCCAGTTCCTCGATGGCGAATTCCGGATGCGCGGCAGCGCCAATTTCGCGATCAGGAGCCGCGGGCGCGGCCATCGGCCAGGGCGCGGGCGAAGCGATCGCCGAGGAAGCCGCAGGCGATGATGCAGCAATCGATGATGCAGCAGACAATGGAGCAACTTCCGCGTTCTGCTCGTAGCGCGCGGCCAATTCTCCAAAGCGCACGGCTTCATCAGGATGACCCGCATCGTGGTACACACTTTCCAGTGTGCGGCAGCAGACGGCGGCTTCGGTAAAACGCTGGAAGCGTGTATGAAGCGCCGCCAGGCGCTGGTTCAGGCGCACGTCGCGCGGTGCCTGCGGCAGAGCGCCCAGCAGAGGCACCACCGCCTTGTCCGGCAGATTGTAAGAAAGGAACAGGTCCGCATCGGTCACCGCGGAGCGCACTGCGATCGCGACGTGGTCGGGATAAGGCTGATCGATGACCGGTGCGGTCGCTTCCAACTCCTCCACTATGACCGCCCCTTCTTCGGCGGTGATCCCGGTAGCGGGCGCTGCTCCTTCCATGCGCCTCACCACCTGCTGATAGTTCTGCATGTGCAACTGGTTCTGGGGCTCGGTGGTGGCCAGCATCTGGTACAGGTCGCGGGCGCGGGCCAGGTTTCCGTCTTTGACGGAGGAGTGCGCCAGAAGTTCGGTGACTTCGTTGACGTGCGTGCTCTCGCCGGCTTTGTTCAGCAGAAGCATCAGCGCGTCCAGCGCGCCCGAATCGTCGCGCACATGGGTGATCATGGCATGCAGGCTGGCCAGCAGTTTGGTCGAATCAGCCGCCAGCAGGCGATCGGCATGCCGGGTGTAAACGTCGAGTGCCTCGTGATACTGACCGTGCCGGGCGCAACCCTCCGCCAGCAGAAACAGACCCTCGGGATCGTTGTGCACCGCGAGCAGCTTCTCCGCGATCGGGGCAGCCTTGGTCAAGGGTCCGATTTGCAGGTACGCCTTCAGCAGGTCGCGCAAACCTTCGGGATGAGAATCGAGATCGGGAGCCTTCTCCAGGTACGCGATGGCGTTCTTCGGATCGTCGCTCTCCAGGGCGGCCTTCCCGCGCAGCAGCAGAACGTAGCCGTTGCCGGGATCGAGCACCAGCATCCGCTTCAGAACGTCTTCGGCGGCGGCGAGTGAACCACGCGAGCGCAACGATTCAGCGGCTGCGCTGAAAATCTCCCACGCCTCTTTCTTTTTTCCCAGCCGGACATAGACCTCGGCAAGCTTGACCCGCATGGGCACATTTTCCGGGTCCATTTCGAGGACCTTCTGGAAAAGGCGCACGGCTTGTTCGAGGTCGCCATTCTTCATGAAGCCTTCGGCGACTTGCAGGTACTGGGCGCGGGCATCGTTGAACAGCCCTTGCTGGGTGTAGAGTTCCGCCAGTTTCAGAGATGCATCCACGCTCGGCTGGAGCTTGGTGATCTTCTTGTACATGGCGATGCCCTTGACCGTGAAGCCCTGCGCGGCATAGGCGTCGCCAACCTTCTTGAAGCACTCGATGGCTTTGCCGTTGTCGCCGAGACGCGCGTAGAGATCGCCAATCGTGTTATTGACCGTCAGATCGTTGGCATCGCTCTTGAGGACCTTGTCGTACTCAGCAATGGCGTTCTGCAGCTTGCCCTGCTGGACAAACTTTTCCGCGGCGCTGAGAACCTTCTGTTTGTTAAAGCCAAAACCAAACGCCATAGGGTGCGGACTCCAGCCTTTTCCCCGCCCAACGCCCGCGATTTCCGCCAGCGTTGCCGAACGGGTCTGAACCTCGCCGGGAGATTCCCAGACGAAACCCCGCAAACCGCGCAACCGGGATCGCGGAGTAAGGTAATTGTAAGGCCGGGTACCCGCAGTCCGATGGTTACCGACGATTACCGGGGGTTACCGAAAGGGCGTGTACGTCCGGTTATGGAAAAACTCCGCTTCTTGCTTCCAGAATGGGAGCCAAGATACCGCACCCAGATGCCACACCGCCCCTGCGAGGCGCCGCCAGCGGGGTTCGGACGCAAAGCTAACACCGCAAGACGTTTCCGTGACGACCGGCGCAAGACCGATTGCATTTTCACATGTGAGATGTGTAAAGTTTCACCCGCACAGGAAGGAGGAAGACATGAGCAAAGTGCGGGTTCTGGTTGGTACACGCAAAGGCGCGTTCGTCCTGACATCGGAGGGCAAGCGCGAACAGTGGGATGTCAGCGGTCCCCATTTTGCGGGCTGGGAGATCTATCACCTCAAGGGATCGCCCGCCGACCCGAACCGGCTGTATGCGTCGCAGTCGAGCGGATGGTTCGGGCAGTTGATCCAGCGCTCGAACGACGGCGGCAAGACGTGGGAGCCGGTCGGCAACAAGTTCGCGTACGACGGCGTCCCCGGCACTCACCAGTGGTACGACGGCACGCCGCATCCGTGGGAGTTCAAACGAGTGTGGCATCTCGAACCGTCGCTCACCGATCCGGATACCGTCTTCGCTGGGGCCGAAGACGCCGCCTTGTTCCGCTCGATCGACGGCGCGCAGACGTGGCAGGAACTCTCCGGCCTGCGCGGCCACGGCTCCGGCCCCAAATGGCAGCCGGGCGCGGGTGGCATGTGCCTGCACACCATCATTCTCGATCCGAGCGACCCCAACCGGATTTTCATCGCCATCTCGGCGGCGGGCGCCTTCCGCACCGACGACGCCGGCAAGACGTGGCGGCCCATCAATCGCGGACTGCATTCGCAACACATTCCCGACCCGACCGCCGAGGTCGGTCACTGCGTTCACCACATCGCCATGCACCCCTCGCGTCCGGGAGTGCTCTTCATGCAGAAGCACTGGGACGTGATGCGCAGCAACGACGCCGGCGATTCCTGGCAGGAGGTCAGCGGAAACCTGCCGACCGACTTCGGGTTCGTGATCGACGTGCACGCGCACGAACCGGAGACTATCTACGTCGTCCCCATCAAGAGCGACTCGGAACACTTTGTTCCCGATGGCAGGCTGCGCGTCTTCCGCAGCCGCACCGGAGGCAACGAGTGGGAGCCGCTGACCAAAGGCCTGCCGCAAGCGAACTGCTACGTCAACGTCTTACGCGACGCGATGGCCGTCGATACGCTCGACAAGTGCGGCGTGTATTTCGGCACCAGCGGCGGCCAAGTCTACGCCTCTGCCGATGCCGGAGACAACTGGTCCCCCATCGTCCGCGATCTTCCGGCGGTGCTGTCGGTCGAGGTGCAGACGCTGCCGTGATAGAACAAACAGGAGCTAATCTTGCGCGATTAAGAGTAGGAGTGCGGTAATGGATCTCTTGGAGAACGCGATCCAGTCAATTCAGGTGGGGGTTGAAGATTACGGCGTCGGAACTGCGCCACGGCTGCTCTCAGCCGCCAGGAATATCCATGCGGGGATTCTCTTGCTCTTTAAGGAGGCGCTGCATAGGCTTTCGCCACCAAATAGCAAGGACGCCCTCATAATGAGCAAAATCATGCCTGAGAGGGACTCGGGCGGAAACATTGTCTTTGTCGGTACTGCCAGGAATACGGTAACAGCAGCGGAAGTTAGAGAACGCTTCAAGTCCCTCTCGATACACGCGGACTGGGAACGATTCGACAAAATAAGTCGCGTCCGCAAAGATATCGAACGCTTTTATCCCAAGCTGACTCAACAGGCGCTACAGGGACTGATCGCAGACTCCTTCTTAATCGTAAGGGAATTCGTTCGAGCGGAACTTAGGGAAGACCCTCATGATCTTCTCGGGGAAAAAACATGGCAAGCAATGCTCCAGGTTAGCGAAGTCTATAAAGCGGAAAAGAGGCATTGCGAGGAACTGCTTGATCAAGTTGATTGGGAATCCGGTACTTTGACAGAAGGACTAAAGGAGCTTTCATGTCCGGAATGTGGGTCAACGCTGCTTAAACCGAAAGAAGCGGTCAAATCTTACCAGGACGTTCTGCTTAGCTGTAGCTCATGTGGCGCTGTCGAGACATTCAGTTCGTTCATACCGCGCGCGATACAAGCGGCATTACGTTGGGATGCGTACCTGGCCGTCAAGGAAGGGGGTGACACGCCCTACGTTCACTGCCCGGAATGCGGGGAGAAAACCTACGTCGTTGAGGAGAATCGATGTGCCTCGTGCGGCGAGAGTGTAGAGACTACTTGCATCAGATGTGGAAACGATATTCCTCCAGAAGAACTTGAGAGTTCTCCGATGTGTGGATGGTGCGAGCATATGTCATCAAAGGACGACTAGTCGAGTTTCAATTAACTGTAGTGCCGTGCGGTCCTGGCTTAGGACCATGTTGGTTGCTTTAATATGATTCGCGTCATACTCCCGTTTCACCTTCGCACCCTGGCGCAGGTCGGTAGCGAGCTGCAGATCGAAATCGACGGCCCAGTCACGCAGCGCTCGGTCCTCGACGCGCTAGAGGCCCGCTATCCCATGCTGTGCGGCACCATCCGCGACCAAGTTACCGAGCAGCGCCGCCCGTTCCTGCGCTTCTTCGCCTGCGAGGAGGATCTGTCCCATGAGCCGCCCGACGCCCCACTGCCCGACGCAGTCGCGTCCGGAGCGGAGCCCTTCATCGTTATGGGAGCCATAGCCGGCGGCTAAACCGAATCCACAAATGTTGTGGCCACAGGCAGCTGCCGAGCTGCGCTCGGCTTGGACAGCCGAGGGCGCCCGTCCCTACACGATCTAACCCCTACTTCACCGCTTCTCGATCGCCACGAATTCCCGAGTCTCATGCCCGATCCAGACTTGCCGCGGACGCGCGATCTTCTGTTCGGGGTCGGCCAGCATTTCCTGCCATTGCGCCAGCCAGCCGATGGTGCGCGGAATCGCGAACAACACGGTGAACATCTCGGGTTTGAAGCCCATCGCCTGGTACATGATCCCGGAGTAGAAGTCCACATTCGGATACAGTTTGCGCTGCACGAAATAATCGTCTTCGAGCGCGATGCGCTCCAGTTCCAGGGCAATCTCAAGTTTGGCATTCGGTCCGGTCACTTCGAACACGCGGTCGGCGGCCCACTTGATGATCTTGGCGCGCGGATCGTAGTTCTTGTAAACGCGGTGCCCGAAGCCCATCAGCCTGCCTTTGCCTTCCTTGATCTTCTTGATGTAGGCGGGGACGTTGTCCTTCGAGCCGATCGCGTCCAGCATGTGCAGCACTTCTTCGTTAGCCCCGCCGTGCAGCGGGCCGGAAAGCGCGGCGGCGGCCGCAGCCGTGGCCAGGTAGGGGTCGCTGTGGGAACTGCCCACGGCGCGCATGGCGTTCGTGCTGCAGTTCTGCTCGTGGTCGGCGTGCAGAATAAAAAGGATGTCGAGCGCCCGCGCAATCACCGGATTGGCGGCATACTTCGGCTCGACCATCTTCCACAGCATGTTCATGAAGTTTTCGGTATAGGTGAGGTCGTTGTCCGGATAGATGTAGGGGAACCCGACAATGTGGCGATACGACATGGCCGCGATGGAGGGCATCTTGCCGATCAGGCGCTTGATTTGCAGCAGCCGGTTCTCGGGGTCGTGAATGTTCTTCGCATCCGGATACACCGTCGACAGCGCCGCCACCGTGCTCACCAGCATCGCCATGGGGTGCGCCTGGTCGCGGAAGCCTTCCATGAACTTCTTGGTGGTTTCATGGAGCATGGTGTGGTGCGTGATGTCATCCACCCAATTCTTCAATGCACTGGCGTTGGGTAGTTCGCCGAACAGAAGCAGGTAGGCAACTTCGAGATACGTACTGTGTTCGGCGAGAACGTCGATGGGATAGCCGCGGTAGCGCAGGATTCCCCGATCGCCGTCGATGTAGGTGATCGCGCTCCGGCACGAAGCGGTATTCATGAAGGCGGGGTCATAGGTCATCAAGCCGAAATCTTCGGGGCCGGTCTTGATCTTGCGCAGATCCATCGCGCGGATGGTTCCGTTCTCGACGGGAACGGTGTAGCTCTGTCCGGTACGGTTGTCAGTGATCGTCAAGCTATCTTGCGGCATCCAAGCCCTCCTGCAATCGGTAGCAATTCATGTTAATGCTACCAGCACCGGGCGCCGATCGCACAAAGCCACCCGCGATAAAATCTGGTTGAGCATGTGCATCATCGATTGGAGCATTCCCGAGGGCGTGTCCGCGAAACCAATCGGCCCGGCCCCCAGACCCGCTAGCATTTTCCAACTATTGGCAACTGCGGGGACCTGCGTGTAGGGTGTGGAAACGCCGGAATTGCCGGCACCCCCGGATGGAAGGCAGATCGAACCATGACCTGGATTCGTACCATTCCGTTCTCCGAAGCTGACGAAGAACTTCGGCAGGCAATGGAAGGGCAGAAGTCGCTTTATCCGCAGGAGTACGCCGTTCCCATCCATCCCGCCGAAGGCGGCGGCTCCCTGATCGTCGCCTCGCATTCTTTGATTCCGCAGGCGCTCAAACACGCGTTCTCGACCTTCGGCGCGCTGATGTCTCCCGACCTGCCGCTCCAGCGGCGTCATCACGAGATGATCGCCACCATGGTCTCGCTGACCAACCGGTGCGTGTATTGAATCGAGTCCCACGCAGAGTTTCTGCGTCGCGTCACGCTGGATAAGGAACTGGTCGAAGCGCTGCAACGCGATTACACCACCGCGCCCATCACGCCGCAGGAGCGCGTGATGATCGACTACGTCGTGAAACTCACTCAAGACGCGACCAAGGTCTGGAAAGACGATCACGAAAAATTACGGGCGGCGGGCTTCGAGGATCAGGCCATCCTGCAGATCACGCTGATTGCGTCCTGGTTCAACTACATCAACCGCGTGGCCGACGCGCTCGGCGTAGGCCGGGAACCGTAATTCCGGAAGTGTAGAGACGCGGCTTGCCGCGTCTCAGGCTGTGGAAAAATTCGGGCCTGACTTTGTTTTGAAGGGGCGCGGCTTCACAGGCTGCGGAAAAATGAACCAAGGTAGTAATTTCAGGGCTTTTTGAGTCAAAAATACTCCTGTAAGTTGTTGAATCTTGGTTCGAGAAAATGCTCGGATTACTAACTTGAGTCGGCCACCCGGCGGTGCGATTTCACTGCCAGGCACCGCGCGAAGATCGCCGCAACCTGCGGAATCTCTTCTTCATTCAACCGAATAGCACTGCCCAGTTTCTTCAATGCCGCATTCAAAGCGGCGGGCTGTCCCTGCGTCAGTTCCACGACCTGCTGCCACTCCCGGGCAACTGGAATGCGCTCGTCGGTTTCGGCGTCTTCGCAAAACTGATCGGCCGCCTCTGGAGGAGTTCCGTATTCGTCGGCGACATCCTCATGGAAGTAGCCCCGCAGGAACGAATGCAGCGCGGGAAAGTTGGCGGCGGTGATTTCCGGCTTCGGGTTGGGCTTCATCAGCGGCACTCCGGATAAGAAGTCAAAACGTAGTAGTCGTTGGGCCTGACATATTTCAGTACCACCAGCGCGTGCGCGCACGGACGCGACTGGTTCTCGCCACGATTGATGGTACGGCCAATCGGAGCCTCACTATCGTAGTCCAGCACCAGGTTGGGATGTCCACCCGAGCGGCGGAGCCAGCGCTGGATTCGGTCCTGCGATTCCGCGATCGCCGCGCCCACAGCGTGCTCAGCAGCCGGGCGGTCGGTGTAGGTCGATGCGCCGGTAATGCGGGGCTCTCGCTGCAGACGCTCGCGCAGTTGCTCATCGGTCTGTCCAACATGCTTGCGCAGAATGTGTCCGCCGGCGGCCTCGTCCTGGCTGAGGTCGCGCACGGGACCAGTGCTCGCGTGCATCTCAATCCGCCCGCCCATGGCAGAAGACGTCGAATTCGCGCCATTCGTGGAAGCGGGTGGCTGGCACGAGATCAGGCCACACAGCCCCAGTGCGAAAACGATGCGAACTATGACGATGCGAGATCTAAAGAATCCAGTCATTCGTGTCGCTCTGCCCGGCGCGAGGTTTCTTCCTGCGAGGCGCCTATTTATCACAGCGGGCATCTGTGGTCTTCTTTTGGAGTTCAGCCAGCGTTTTCGCCTTCTGGTCGATTAGAGGAGCAAGCGAAACCACTTTGCCGTCCACAACTGTGGTATCGCTCTTAAGTGTTGGCCCGCGATTTTCGAGAACGTCAACAGCCTCCCGGTAGTATGTGCATTTCTCAGCCGACAAATCACCAGCCAGTTCTAGGATTTTGCCAGTCTCAACAACAACGTAGCCGATAGTCATGGGTTCCTTTTCGGAACTGTTGCGGACTGCATCCAGCGCGTATTCAGACCCTTTGCGAATCCACTCCTCGTGCTGGGCGGGCTCTTTTTTCGCATTCAACAAACACACCATTGCCACCTGGCTAAGAATCGCCGGGTTCCCTGGGTAGATCTTTAGTGCAAGCTGCCCTTCTTCAATCGCTTTGTCAAAGCGACCTTCCAACGAGTAGCGTGTTATCCGCGAAGCATAGTCGCCCAATTTTGTGCCAGCCGGCTGCTCCGACGCGGCAATTTTCCATCGATACAAGAAGGCGCCCAACACGATAACAATCATGCAGGTTATGCCTAGCACCCACTTAGAACTCTGCGTCATGCTGTCGATGCCCCATAGATCGTGCAGTAATATTCTTCGAGACTGTAAAGTTCTGGGAATTGTGCTACTAAACAGGGTGTGCGGGCAAGTGTGCTGGATTCGCTGGACGATTTCGAGCGCTGGGGTGGCGACTGCGCCTACGTGTTTCCGCGAGGATACCGGCGCGAGCGTTGGAGCTACCAGCGCGTCGCCGGAGTCGCGTATCAATTTGCCCGCGAGCTCGAGGCGCGCAAAATCGGCAAGGGCGATGCGGTGCTGCTGTGGAGCCCGAACTGTGCCGAGTGGGGTGCGGCGTTCCTGGGATGCGCGCTTTGCGGGGTAATTGCCGTTCCCATCGACGACGCCGCCAGCCCCGATTTTGCGCGCCGGATCGGCGCGCAGGTGCGCACCAGGCTGGTGTTGTGTCCGCGCGAGCGCGCCCCAATTTTCGACGGGCTCGGGATGGAGAAGATCGCAACCATCGATCCCGGCGATCTCGAGGCCGCGGTTGCTGAACGTAGGGCTGAACGCTTTCGTCCCGCTCAGATTCAGCCTTCCGACACGCTCGAAATCGTCTTCACCTCCGGCACCACGGCCGAGCCCAAGGGAGTCGTGCTCACCCACGCCAACGTGGTCGGCAACCTCGCCCCGCTCGAAACCGAAATCAGAAAATACTTGAAGTACGAGCGGCTGGTGCATCCCATTCGCTTCCTCAACCTGCTGCCGCTGAGCCACGTCTTCGGCCAATTCCTCGGAATTTTTCTCCCGCCGCTTCTTGGGGGAACCGTCGTATTCGAAAACACATTCAACCCAACCGAGGTCATGGCGACGATCCGCCGGGAGCGCGTCTCGGTGCTGGTGGCAGTCCCACGGATGATCGAGTCGCTGAAGCAGAAGATCGAACGCGATCTCGACGACGCCGGCGGCCGCGAGAATTTTGCCGCGCGCTACGCCGCAGCCGCGAGCCAGCACTTCCTGCGGCGCTGGTGGACCTTCCGCGACCTGCGCCGCCAGTTCGGATGGAAGTTCTGGGCCATGATCAGCGGCGGCGCCGCCCTCGATCGCGAGACCGAAGAATTCTGGCATCGCCTGGGATACGCCGTGGTCCAGGGCTACGGATTGACCGAAACGACTTCGCTGATCAGCTTGAACCATCCTTTCCATACCAGCCGCGGCTCCATCGGCAAGGTCCTGCCGGGGCGCGAAATCAGGCTGGCGGAAGATGGGGAAATTCTCGTTCGCGGTAGTGGCGTCGCCAGCGGCTACTGGAACGGACGCGAAGTGCAACCGGTGACGCGGACTGAAGATGAAGGCTGGTATCGCACCGGCGATCTGGGCGCGCTCGATGAGCAAGGCAATCTCTTTTTCAAGGGCCGAAAAAAAGAAGTGATCGTCACGCCCGCGGGCATGAACATTTATCCCGAGGACCTGGAAGCGGCTCTGCGGCAGCAAAAAGAAGTGCGGGATTGCGTGGTCGTCGGGCTGGAGCGCGGCGGAAATGCCGAACCGTGCGCCGTGCTGATTCTGCGCGACCGCAATTCCAGCGCTCAGACAGGCGATGAGAAGGCAGTCGATAAGAAGACCATCGACGTGAAGACAATCGTGCAGCGCGCCAACGAAACCCTGGCCGAATATCAGCGCATGCGCGCCTGGTTCGTCTGGATGGAGGAAGATTTCCCCCGCAGCTCCACGCAGAAACCGCGCCGCAACGCGATTCGCGATGCGGTTGAAGCGAGTCTCCACGGACAAGAGCCAGCGAACGCCGCCAGTCCGCTGTCCGAACTGCTGGCGCGAATCACCGGCCGCGCCGCGCAGAACCTGAGGCCGGAGGCAAACCTGGAAAGCGGCCTGGGGTTAAGTTCTCTGGAGCGAGTCGAACTGCTCAGTGCGCTCGAAGACCGCTACCAAGTCGACCTGAATGAAACGAACTTCGCGAATGCAGCGACCGTAGGCGATCTGGAAAAGCTGCTGCAGGGAACTCACGGCGAGCGCGCTGAGTCGCAGTATTCAGGTTTTCACTATCCACGCTGGGCACTTCGCTGGCCGACTACCTGGCTGCGACTGACGTCATATTATCTGCTGGCGCGCCCGGCCGTGTTTTTTCTGGGATGGCCCCGCGTAACCGGACGTGAGAACTTACGCGGCGTTCGCGGACCGCTGCTGGTCATCTCGAACCATGTTGCCGATGTCGATGTCGCCTTCATCCAGGCGGTGCTTCCCGCGCGCATCCGCCACAAACTGGCGACCGCCACCGGCGGCGAAGCGCTCGAAATGTTGCGCTCGCCCGGTCCGGAGCGCGCGCGGTTCGGACGAATCGGTCGAATCTACGGCCGCCTGCAATGGACGCTCGGTGTCGCCCTGCTGAACCTGTTCCCGCTGCCGCGCCAGTCCGGCTTCCGCAAGAGCTTTGCCTACGCCGGAGAGGCCGTGGATCGCGGCTATAGCGTGCTCGTCTTCCCGGAAGGAAAGCACACCGAAGACGGCAAGCTCTGCCCGTTCCGCACCGGAGTCGGCCTGCTCGCCAACAATCTGCGCATCCCCATCCTGCCGATGCGAATTGACGGTTTGTTTGAAATCAAGAAGACCGGAAAGAAGTTTGCGGCGCCCGGAAAAATTCAGGTGCGCATCGGCAAGCCGGTGCAGTTCGCGCCGGAAACCGACCCGGAAGAAATCGCGCGGGCCCTGCAAAAAGCTGTCGGGGATCTCTAGTACTGTGTCCCTCAAGTTCGCGGAATAACTTTCCGAATCCCGAACCCAGCCCCGGCAGGGGCGAACCAGCTTAGCCCAGCGCTTCAGCGCTGGAAAAAGTGGAAGAAATGATTTCAGGTCCCGGAGGGACGGCCCAGTCCTCACACACACTCTTTAGGGCGCCCCAGAAATACAAAAGGCCGGGCGATTGAGCCCGGCGCTTCTTACTGAGAAACTGTCAATCGCTGAGTTGAGCTAGATCAGTTTCCCGTTAACCTCGTTTTATTCGTTGCGCGAAACCTCACATCGCCAGCGCGAGGCCTTCCAGTTCACGCTCCAGCACCGGCAGCGAACAGCCCGCCATTTCCACCCGTCCGGCGGCGTCGATCGCAGCTGTCTGCGAAACGCCATAGCCGCGCCCCATCAAAAAAACCTGCAGCAGTTCCGCTGCTTCGCGGGAATCCACCATGCCGCCCTGGATCAGGTCGTTTCTCAAGGCGCATAGTTCCGTCACCGTAAATCTCTCTTTCATGGCCATTCTCACCTTTGACCCCCTACCGTTGCGTTGTTAGATTCATCGGCAACCTATTTCGTTACATGCAATCCTGATGCCGTAACTTTGGTACACCGTCAGATACGGTTTTTCGGTGCCTCAAGTTCTTAGAACCCAAGATTTTGCAAAAGGTTGTGAGGATATCATCGGCAGGCGAGCGGAAGACATAACAGCGGCATCCGTTGCCGGAATGACACTAAATGTCGTTTCGTGACGGGAGGAAACCAAACTTTGGCGGATGCTCTGTCGGCTCCGCCTTCAGGCCGCGTCAATCCTGGCGGCATCCACCAGCATGATCGGGATGTCGTCCTGAATGGGGTAAACACGGCGGCATTCGCCGCATTTCAGACTTTCCCCGTTCGCATTCAGGACCACCGGCTTCTTGCAAACCGGGCAGACCAGCATGTCAAGCAGATCCTGAGAAATCATAGCGGCTCCATTGTACCGCGAAGTATGTAGCGCGGAGTGAGCTAACGCGGAGTGAGCGTAGCGCGGACCGGCGGCGCAGTTATCGAATAACTCCTCGGTTCAGTGACCAGCGAGGGCTCCAAGCCTCTCTGTAGTCCCCTGTGCCCTCTGTGGTTAAGAACTGACTGCACTCTTTTTGACTCCGTCGTCCGGCTCTATCGCGGCAAACTCTCGAGATCGAGCATCTGCCGGCCTAGCGATGCGATAGAATCGCCTTTCAATTCACTGCGCACCGCAGCGAGGTGGAATGGCAGCCAGGATTCTCGACGGCACCAAACTGGCCGGTGAAATCCGCGCGGAAGTCGCCGCCCAGGCGAAAGCCCTGGCATTATCGGGCCTGCGCCCCGGCCTCGCCGTGGTGTTGGTCGGGCACAACCCCGCATCGGAGGTCTACGTTCGCGGCAAGGTGAAGAGCTCGCAGGAAGTCGGCCTCTACAGCGAACAACACACGCCCCCCGAAAGCGCAACCACCGAAGAACTCCTCGCGCTGATCGTCGGCCTGAACCGCCGCGATGAAATCGACGGCATCCTGGTGCAGTTGCCGCTGCCCGCGCACGTCGATGCCAAAAGAGTTCTGCTGGCGGTCGATCCCGCCAAAGATGTGGACGGCTTTCATCCCATGAACGTGGGCTATCTTTCCACGCAGCGTCCGGGCCTCGTGCCCTGCACCCCGGCCGGCGTCATGGAGATTCTGAAGCGCAGCGCGATTCCGGTCGCCGGGCAGGAAGCCGTGGTCGTCGGACGCAGCGACATTGTCGGCAAGCCCGTGGCCATGCTGCTGCTTAATCAAAATGCCACCGTTACCATCTGCCACTCGAAGACGCGCGATCTGCCCGAAGTCTGCCGCCGCGCCGACATCCTGGTAGCGGCGATTGGCCGCGCCGGCATGGTTACCCGCGAATTCGTGAAGCCCGGAGCCACCGTGATCGACGTTGGTATCAACAGGGTCACCGACCGAAAAGAATTCGCCCGCTTCTTCGCTGGCAACAAGAAGCGCGAAGAAACGTTTTTGGCCAAAGGCTCAACCCTGGTTGGCGACGTCCACCCCGAAGTAGCCGAAATCGCCGGCGCCATCACGCCCGTACCCGGAGGCGTAGGCCCGCTGACCATCGCCATGCTGATGGCCAACACCGTAAAAGCCGCAATGATGCGGCGCGGACTAAGACATCCCGAGTTGACCCGGGCTGAGGAGTTTGGAAGACAGCCGAACGCACCTCAGGGCGAATAGCGAGCAGCGAACGACCAACGACGGATTCTACCGTGAGCACCCATTGCTAAAACTCGGCCTCACTGGCGGCATCGCAAGCGGCAAATCCGCCGTCGGCGAGATGTTTGTCAAACTCGGCGCGCATCTGGTCCAGGCCGATGCCGTTGCCCACTGGCTCATGGAGCCCGGTCGCCCGGTCTATGAGGAAGTCGTCCGCCGCTTCGGCCGCGAAATCCTGAATTCCGACGGAAGCATCAACCGTCCCCGGCTGGCTGAAGCCGCGTTCGGCAAGCCCGGCGGCGCGCCCCCGCGCGTCAAGGAACTCAACGAAATTGTGCATCCCGCCGTGATCGCGCAAGAAAACGAGTGGATGGAAGAAATCGGCCAACGCGATCCGAACGCCATCGCCATCGTCGAAGCTGCCCTGATCCTCGAATCGGGCACCGCCAGCCGTTTCGACCATCTAATCGTCGTGACTTGCCAACTCGAACAGCGCATTCAGCGTTTCGCCCGCCGCCTTGGAATTTCCGAAGACGCTGCCGGTGCCGAAGTAACGCGCCGCATGGCGGCACAGATCCCCGACGAAGAAAAAATCAAAGCTGCCGATTTCGTAATCGATAACTCCGGATCGCTCGATGCCACCGAGCAGCAAGTGCGGCGCGTTTTCGCCACACTCCGCCAGCAAGCCTGACCTGCTTCGCGCCACTCTATAATTGAATCCGGGTGGGGACGGGTGACCTCGCGAGCCTGCCCTGAGCGAAGTCGAAGGGTCCAAGCCGCGCGAGTTTTCCTGGCTAGCTTCTGCGGCTCGGCATGACCAGCCATTGCAACACCGAACTCACCAAGCTCAGCATGACCGCGCCGATCAGAGCCGGAATGAAGCCTCGCACGTAGAATCCAGGCACCAGCGCCGCCGCCAGCTCCAGCATGAGCGCGTTGATCACGAACCAGAACAGGCCGAGGGTCAGCATCGTCAGCGGGAAGGTGAGTATCTTGAGCAGCAGTCCAAGTGTTGCGTTGACAAGGCCGATGACCAGGGCCGCAATCAGCGCCGCCACCGGACCGCTTACGCTAATGCCCGGCACTATATGGGCAACGATCCATACCGCCAGAGCGCTTAGAACCCAATGGAGCAGAAGACGCACGACAAGCCTCCTTCAAAGTTCAAAGAAAGAATGATTGGACACTATACAACGTGAAACCAGCTCAGAAGACATCGGTCCAGAAAACGAACGCCGCGCGGCTGCTCGACCAGATGGGGATCCACTACGAACTGCGCGAGTACGACGTGGATCCCGACGACCTGGCCGCGGAAACGGTTGCGGCCAAGATCGGTTTGCCGCCGGAGCAGGTCTTCAAGACGCTGGTCGCGCGCGGCGACCGCAACGGGACTGCCATGGCGGTGATCCCTGGCGATCAGGAACTCAACCTGAAGGCGCTGGCGGCCGCGGCGGGAGAAAGAAAGATTCAGCTCGTCCCGGTGAAAGAACTGCAGGCGCTCACCGGCTACATTCGCGGCGGAGTCACCGCGCTCGCAGCCAAGCGCGACTTCCCCGTGTACGTGGACGAAACCATCGAACTGTTCGACGTTGTTTCCGTCTCGGCGGGCATTCGCGGCCTGCAGATTCTGATCGCGCCTGCCGACTACCTGCGCGCGACCAACGGCCGACTCGCCGCGCTCGGACAGCCCAAGGCCGCATAGCAAACAAGTCAGGGTAAACTATCATTCAGTTCGCCTGTAGAGACGGGGCTTGCCCCGTCTCAGAGGGCTAAACTCTCTAGTTTCGCACCACGAGTTTGTCAGCAATCCGAGACGCGGCAAGCCGCGTCTCTACAGAAACGCACTTCATTACCGGTTCCGAGGTAACCCATGCCCACTGCCACGCGCACCAATCCGCTTTCGTTCCTGACCGATCAACTCAACGAACTCAAGGCCAAGGGAACGCACTTCAAGCTGCGCGTCCTTGAAGACGAGCAGGCGCCGGTCTGTACCTTCGACGGCAAGCGGGTCATCAACCTCGCCTCAAATAATTACCTCGGCTTTACGACGCATCCTAAACTGCGCGAAGCGGCGCTTGAAGCCACGCGTAAGTATGGCGTCGGATCGGGCGCCGTGCGCACCATTGCGGGCACCATGAAAATCCACATGGAGCTGGAAGAGAAGATCGCGCGCTTCAAAAACGTCGAGGCCTGCGTGGTTTTCCAGTCGGGATTCACGGCGAACGCGGGAACGGTTTCGGCGTTTCTGGGCAAAGACGACTTCATCGTCTCCGACGAACTGAATCACGCCTCGATCATCGATGGCTGCCGCCTTTCACGGGCGAAGATTCTCGTCTTCCGCCACAAAGACGTCGCCCACGCCGAAGAGCAACTCGACAGTGTGAAGAATCAGCCGGGGAAGAAGCTGCTGATCTCCGACGGTGTTTTCTCGATGGACGGCGACATCGGCCCGTTGCCCGGTCTGTGCGACGCGGCCGAGAAATACGGCGCGATCATGATGGTGGACGACGCGCACGCTTCCGGCGTGCTCGGCCGCAACGGACGAGGCACGATCGATCATTTCGGAGTGCATGGGCGTGTGGACATTCAGGTCGGAACCTTGTCGAAGGCGATCGGCGCTCTCGGTGGCTACGTCTGCGGCACGCGCGATTTGATCGATTATCTTTATCACCGCGCCCGCCCCTTCCTGTTTTCGACGTCGCATCCGCCGGCGGTCGCGGCGACTTGTATTGCGGCTTTCGACGTTCTCGAAACCGAGCCGCAGTGGATGGAGCAGCTCTGGGCGAACACGCGGTTCTGGAAGAAAGAACTCGGCCTGCTCGGCTTCAACATCGGCGGCCAGACCACTCCCGCCAGCGAAACGCCGATCACGCCGATCATTATTGGCGACGGACGGCTGACCATGGATTTTTCCCGCAAACTGTTCAAAGAAGGCGCGCTCGGAACCGGCATCGCATTTCCCACCGTCCCCGAAGGCAAAGCGCGCGTGCGAACCATCATGACCGCGACGCACACCAAAGAAGAACTGCAGCAGGCGCTCGAAGTGCTGCAACGAGTGGGGAAGAAGATGGGAATTCTCGGATGAATTCCCGGGCCGCATCGTGCAATTCGGCGGCGCTACCGATGTTGGCTGACGGAAAGCTGCCGAGCTGCGCTCGGCCTGGACGGGCGAGGGCGCCCGTCCCCACACGAGCCGTTCTAGTGTCCCGCCGGCGCGTCGTCGACAATTGCCTGCACTAACTGATCGATCGCGTCTATAACTCGCTTCGCGGGAAGATTGAAGTTATTGGAGAGGATGGAGAAGACGACCACTTGTCCGGCATCGCTGGTCGCGTATCCGGAGAGCGCCTTCACGCCGCCCAGCGCGCCGGTTTTGGCCACAATGCGGTTTTGCAGGCGGGGAGAGTTGAGGCGGTCGGTGAGCGAGCCGTCCACGCCAGAGATGGGGAAGGTCGCCTTATAGTCGGCGCCCCAGGGTTGCGTCGAGCAATAACGCAGTAACTGGACAATGGCGTGAGGAGTTACTAAGTTCTGGCGCGAGAGTCCGGAGCCGTCGTAGAAAACGTACTGGTCGTTGGAGATTCCGGCCTGAGTCAGAAACCCGCGGAGAACCTCGAGGCCGCCTTCAATCGTTCCGGCGTTGCCGCGCTCGCGTCCCAAAAGGCGCAGCAGTATTTCGGCGTGCAGGTTCTGGCTGACTTTGTTGACTACGCGGAGATCTTGCAGCAGCGGCTTGGATTCGTAACTGGCGAGCGTGATGGGCTGATCGGCTTTCAGCGGACGTGACTGGCCAGCGCTGCCTCCGCGCGACGGCGCGACAGCGGTCACGCTGAAAGTGGAAAGGGTGGCGAGTTCGGTGTGGCGGGTGCGCTGGTGCCCGTAGATCACGATGCCGCGCTTCTCGAGTAACTGACGGAAGAGCCCGGCGGCGAACTCGGCGGGATCTTCGATGGCGAGGGCTTCGTTGGCGCCGGCGTCACCGAGCGGCATGTTGCCCCACAGCGTGAGAACCATAGAACCGGGCTCGCGGTTGACAAAAAACTTGCGCCCGGTGCCGGCGGGCGTGGTGATGATGCGATTCTCGAGGCGGTAGTAATCGGCGAAGGGCTTGACGCTGACGAATGCTTTTTCGCCGGCGCGGTCGGCGGGCAGAATGTTGACGAAGACTACGTTGTCGTTGACGGTGAGGGCGGAGACGGGCGCGCCGTCGGCCCAGACGAGATCGTCCTGGCTCCAACCTTCGCCGTAGCGCTCGAAGGCGAAGTAGGAGTCGTCCGCCACAATGTCGCCGTCGATGAACTTCACGCCCTTTTGCACGAGCGCGTCGGCAAGCGATTCCAGGGCCTGAATGGGATCGTCGTTGCGCTGGGTTTTGAGATCGTAGGGGAGTTCGCGTCCGGAAAGATTGGGATCGCCGTGGCCGACGAGAACGAGATCTCCGTTCAGGCGGCCGTAGCGGTCGAGCGTGCCGGTGGTTTCAACGGTGGTGCGGAACTTGTAGTCGGGACCGATCAGGGCAAGCGCGGCGGCCGTAGTGAACAGCTTGGTGTTCGAAGCGGGCGTGAAGAGCTTGTCGGCGTTTTGGGAGTACAAAGTTTCGCCGGTCGAAAGAGAAACTACTTCGATTCCCCAGAAGCCGCGGGCGAGATCGGGGGCGCTGAGCACAGCGGCGATGCGATCCTGTAACGGCCTCTCCGGTAATGGTTTGACGGGTGCGGCCAGCAGTGGCGCGACCAGCAGAAAGACGATGGGAACGAGACGCGCAACTGACCGCCGGCGAAGCATTAAGTGGATTGTAACACCCGGAAAAATTGGGCTCGTTCTAGCCAGCAGGCTTCTGAAAAACTCGAGTTTCGTATCAGGGCATCGCTTCAGCGATGCCGTAAGTTTCAAACTCGGAGGCCCCTTTAGGGGCTGGGCATCGAAAATCGGCTTTTCCCGCAGCTTGTTAGAATAGCGGCAACATGCGCGCGATTTTTCAGTGGAACGTGGGCTCTCGCGTCCTCGAGTTAGGGCGGCGCACTCTGATCATGGGCGTCGTGAATGTAACTCCCGACTCGTTTTCCGACGGGGGACTCTACATCGATGCCGAGAAGGCCGTGGTCCGCGCCGAGCAGTTACTGGACGACGGCGCGGCCATCATAGATGTGGGTGGGGAGTCGACGCGCCCCGGAGCGTTGGTGGCGTCCGTGGCCGGCGCTATCACAGACGATCCTGCGCGGGAGGACGCGGCGGCGCGGACGGGACCGCCGGTCTCGGAACTGGTCTCGGAAGAAGAAGAACGGAGGCGGGTGCTGCCGGTGATCCGCGATTTGAAGCGGCGACGGCCGGATGCGGTGGTAAGCGTCGATACCTACAAGGCGAGCGTGGCGCGGGCGGCGGTGGATGTCGGGGCGGAGGTTGTGAACGATGTGAGCGGGTTCCGTTGGGATCCGAAGATGGCGAAAACGCTGGCTGAACTCAAAGTGGGAGCGGTGCTGATGCACACGCGCGGGAGGCCGGAGGAGTGGCGGTCGCTGCCGCCGATTGGCGATCCGGTGCTGATGGTGAAGCGGGACTTGCGCCAGTGGGCCGAGGCGGCGACCCTGGCGGGGATCAAGCGCGATCGCCTGGTGCTGGATCCTGGGTTTGGGTTTGGAAAGCGTTTTGAGGAGAATTATCCGCTGCTGGCGCACTTCGCCGAGCTGCAGCAGATGGGATTTCCGCTGCTGGCGGGAGTGTCGCGGAAGTCATTTATTGGGCGAACGCTGGCGCGCGCTGGCAAGGATGCGCTTGTTGCGGAGCGGCTTTACGGGACGCTGGCCGCAGAAACAGGTTTGATCCTGAAAGGGGCGCACATCATTCGGACCCACGATGTGCGCTTTGCGGTGGAGGCGGCACGAGTGGCGGATGCGATTGTGGCGAGTGGAGGATAGTATAGAGACGGGGCTTGCCCCGTCTGCGGAGACGCCGTAAGCCGCGTCTCTACGGGGAAATTAGACGTCCCTTTGGACTGGGCCTCTTGGACTGGGCCTCGAAAAGGTTGGTGGCCTCAGGCCCGCGCGGCTTCGGCGAGAGGGACGGTGACTTTGAGCACGGGGAGGCGGATTTCAAATGCGGCTCCGCCTTCGGGACGGTTGTAGCAGCTGATTTGTCCCCTGTGGTCCTGGATTACGCCGTAGGTGGCGCTGAGCCCGAGGCCTGTTCCTTTGCCGACCGGCTTGGTGGTGTAGAAAGGATCAAAGACGCGCTCGGGATCGCGCAGGCCGGGGCCGGAGTCGGCGAACTGGACGATCACTTCGTTGGCCTCGCGCCAGAGGGAGACCTGGAGACGCCCGCCGCCAATTTCCTGTAATGCGTCCACGGCGTTCTCGACGATCTGAAGAAAGGCCTGCAAGAGCTGGTTGGGGTTGCCGAGGACGCGAGGCAGGGGATCGCGGCTTTCCACGGTCAGGCTGATCCTCTTGTTTTCGAGCTTGAATCCTTCCATTTGAACCGCGCGCTGCAAAAGAGGCTTCAGTTCGAGAGGACTTTTTTCTCCCGGAGTCTGCTGGGCGAAGCTGAGCAGATCGTTGACGAGTTCGCGAGTGCGCCGGGCCTGCTGGCCGATTTTTTGCGCGTTGGCGAGTTGCTCGCGGCTGAGGTTGCTGCTGGCGGCCATGCGTTCGGAGCTGCTCAGGATGGCCGAGAGAGGGAACTCCAGCTCGCCGGCGGCGAGCGCGACCAGTTCTCCGAGCGAAGCCAGCTTGGCTTGTTGGATCACTCTTCCCTGCAGCCGCTGGAGGTTGTCAAAGCTCTTCCGCGAATGCTTGAGCAGGTGCAAAAGCCTCTGATCCAGCAGGTGCTGTTTGAGAAAAACGACAAAGGCCAGGGCGGCGACGCCCCCCATGGCTACCGCAAAACGGACGTGGCGTAGATAAGGCTGCTCGTGGCTCAGGAACAGTGCCCAATATCCCATGACGGGCAGGGAGAGTAGGGCGAGTTTCGCCAGTTGAGAAGCGACCGGGCGGCTGGCACGAGTGATGGAAGGCATCATCTGGACATCGCCAAGGCAGCGTCGCCCGGCGATGGCGGCCCAGAGGAACCCCAGCGCAGCGGCGAGGAACGGGAGGTCGTAGAGTCCGCCTGTCTTGTAGGTGCCGCGCGCGATAGCGGCGTTCATGGCTTCCGAAGAGAAGGTGTAGAGTGCGCAGGCGAAAAAAAAGTTGCGATAGAGTTCCCGCCACGATCCGGAACTGGTGAAGAATGCCGATGCTGACACGGCAATCAATATCACTCCCTCGACGAAATACAGCAGATCCCAACGCGGGCTGTACACCGCGACATTGGTGACGATGTACTCCTCGGGAAAAACGAAGAAGGCGTACACCACGACCCACCACACCAGCAGGATAAGGACATTCAGCGCGCTGGGCAACATCCCCTCGCGCTCATCGGCCTGATGGGGACGGATGGCCACGGCCGCCATGATGGGGACAACGTGCAGGAACAACACGACATCGCCATAAAAGGGGTCGGGCAGCGGCTTGCGCGCCACGACCTCAAACCACACCCAGCATGCCTGGTTGAAACACCACATGGCCATGCCCGCCGTCATCAGACTCCAGAACAGACGGGTATGCCCCCGGCTGTCGAAGGCGTTTCTGGCGCAGAGGATGAAGGCAGCCGTGATCACCAGCAGTGGGATCACGTCCCCCGTGGCCACGCGAAAGAAGGGGCTGGGAAACACTACGGGAGCCAGAACAAAGGCCAGCAGGAGACCAACTCCGCCGAGGAGCGACGAGATTTGCAGCCGCGACACTGCTTTTCATCATATGACGTTCGCCACGAGATGTTTAGATCACGGACTGGTTACCGGATGTCACTACGGTAACGTTCGATTGGTTCGGGCGGTAGCTGCTAGAATTGCCTGTCATGGCATTCCCCGCTAACCGTCTGCGCCGTTTGCGACGCACTGAAACGCTGCGTACCCTGGTCCGCGAGACCCGGCTTACGCCCGAATCTCTGGTGTATCCACTATTCATTTGCCCCGGAACGGGTATCCGGAGAGAAGTGCGCTCGATGCCCGGGGTCTTCAACCTTTCAGTGGACGAGGCAGTGAAGGAAGTGCGCGAGGCGCGCGCGCTGGGAGTGTTGTCGATTATTTTGTTCGGGCTGCCGGAGAAAAAGGATGAAGTGGCCACGGGCGCCTGGGCGCAAGATGGCATCGTGCAGAGGGCGGCGCGCGCCATCAAGAGTGAGGTCAGAGACGTGGTGGTGATGGGCGATGTTTGCTTGTGCGAGTACATGTCGCATGGGCATTGCGGCATAGTTAAGGTGAAAGAGAAAGCGGGACCGCAATCGCTGGGCGCGGCCTCGGCGTCGCCACCGGCTACTGCGGAGTACGAGATTGTGAATGACGCGAGTCTGGAATTGCTGGCGCGCACGTCGGTTTCGCTGGCGCGGTCGGGCGTGGACATCATCGCCCCGTCGGACATGATGGATGGACGGGTCGGGGCGATTCGCGCGGCCCTCGACCAGGCTGGCTTCGAAAATACGCCGATTCTTTCCTATGCGGCGAAGTTCTCTTCCGGTTTCTATGGGCCCTTCCGCGAGGCGGCGGATTCCGCGCCGCAGTTCGGGGATCGCCGTTCCTACCAGATGGACCCGGCGAACGTTCGCGAGGCGATGCGGGAGATCGAATTGGACATTGAAGAGGGCGCGGACATGATCATGGTGAAGCCGGCCATGCCGTACCTGGATGTGATTGCCGCGGCCCGGCACCGTTTCGACCTGCCGCTGGCGGCATATCAGGTATCGGGCGAGTACGCGATGATCGAGGCGGCGGCCCGCAACCAGTGGATCGACCGGGAGCGCGTGATGATGGAGTCGCTGCTCTGCATCCGCCGCGCGGGGGCGAGCATCATCTTGACTTACTACGCCAAGGAAGCGGCGAAGCTGCTGGCTTAGTGCCGCGACCGCGTCATGATTCATGCGGTGGAGGAACGGGCGTCTCGCGAGCCTGTCCTGAGCGAAGTCGAAGGTTTCAGCCGGACGGGGACGCCCGGCTCTCCCACCGATCTTTCATACACAGATCTTTCACGACACTAGTAGCAAGACTGTTGTAAAATTCGCCCTTACCCCGGGGTGGGCCCTTGACGCGCTACGCGGAGTTCTCGGCGACAGAATTGGTAAGAGCGTGCGCTGGCTCGAAAGACGAGAGGGCGTGGGCGGAGTTCATCCGGCGATTTCAGGTGGTGATCGCCGCTGCGGTGCTGCGGACCGCCCGCCACTGGGGCGAACCGTCACGCCCGCAACTGGACGACCTGATCCAGGATACCTACCTCAAGCTCTGCGAAAAGGACAGCCGTTTACTACGCTCGTTCCAGCCGCGGCATGAAGATTCCATTTATGGATTCTTGAAAGTGGTTGCGGCCAATGTCGTCCACGATCATTTCAAGTCTGCGCTGGCCGCAAAGCGGGGCGCGGGCCAAACGGAAGCGATCACGGAACCAATCCAAATCGACCGGAAAACGGCCGGCCCCGACAGCTTTGATGTGGTGAGCCGCCGCCTTCAGCTCGAGCAGCTCGACAAGATCCTGACACAGCTCACGGCGGGGAAGGATCAGGAAAGAAAGCGCGCGATTTTTTGGCTTCGTCACCGGCAAGGCCTTACCGCCAGTGAGATCGCAGCCATCCCATCGATCGGACTGACCACCGAGGGGGTGGAAAGCATGCTCATGCGTCTGGCAATTACGATTCGCGGTCATCTCATAAGTTCAAGCCCTCACCGCGAAGTGAAGGTTCTGACCAGGCAAAATCGTTCTAAGAGACTAGGGAGTTAGTTTTGGAAGGAAATCCCAACGAGCACATAGGAAATGCGGAACTGGCGAAGCTGCTCGAAGAATCTCGCCGGCGTACGGAACCCGCGCTGGACGCGGCGGATGTGCACCCTCATTTTGCCGCCTGTCCGACCTGCCGGGAGCAATTTGAGGAGCTGGTCTTGCTGGATCGCCAACTGAAGAATATGCGACCGGCTGAGTCTGCGCTGCCCCAGGGCGATTGTCCGGGCCCGGCGGTGTGGCGCGAGATTGCCGGTGGTCTGACACCGCCCGACCATACCCTTGCCTACGTCGAACATGCCAGTCGCTGTGATTATTGTGGTCCGTTGCTGCACGGAGCGGTCGCCGAAGTGACCGGCCTGAACGGGGACATCACCGAGGCGGAACGGAAGCATATCGCCACCCTCGAGAGCGCGCGCGCCGAGTGGCAGCAGCGGCTGGCCCGGCAAATCACCGGAACCCCACATTCGGCGCCGGATCGTAAATCTACACCGTGGCAGAGGTGGCTTGCTGTTCCACGTCTGGCGATGGTGGGCGCATCTCTTCTAGCCGTGGTTGGTGTGGGATCATGGATAGCGGTCCATCGGAACCAGGCAGCCACCGCCAGCCAACTCCTTGCCCGCGCGTACACCGAGAAGCGCACCCTGGAACTCAGGATCGCGGGTGCCGCCTATGCGCCTATGCGCGTCTCGCGCGGACCGGCAGCCTCCTTCACCAGCCGTCCGGCGGCGCTGTTGAAAGCGGAAGCGCTGATTGCCAGCCAACTGGAATCCCATCCCTCCGATCCTTCCTGGCTTCAGGCCAAGGCGCAGGCCGACGTGCTGGAAGGCAAGTACGACGCGGCCGTCGAAGCTTTGCGCCACGCCTTGCAGTTGGAGCCGCATTCGCCAGCTCTCCTGACCGATCTCGCCACCGCTTACTTCCAGCGCGCCCAGCAGGCAGACCGCAAAGAAGACTTCGGCACGGCTTACGAGTACCTGAGCCAGGCATTGAGGCTGCGCCCCGACGATCCGGTTACGCTGTTTAATCGCGCCATTGTCGCGGAACATCAGTTCCTCTACCACCAGGCACTGGATGACTGGGATCGCTATCTGCAAGTCGATCCGCGTTCGGAATGGGCTGGCGAAGCCCGCGACGCGGCCGAGCGTGTGCGCACAAGACTGAAGGAACACGACGCGAGCCAGGCCGCGCCGCTGCTGTCGCCGGCGCAGATCGCAGCCTCGGCGGGCGACCCGAACCTGCATTCCACGGTGGACGCGCGCATTGAAGAATACCTCTCCGGCGCAGTCCGCTCCTGGCTGCCCCAGGCCTATCCCGAAAAGGGAACCGCGGATACGGCCGTCCAGCGCGCGCTTTTTTTTTTGGCGGACCTGACCAGCCAGCAGCACAACGACCGCTGGCTCTCCGATCTCCTCCACGGTTCCTCCGCACTCAACTTTCCGCAAGCTGTCGCCGCGCTCGCCAGGGCTGCCCAGGCGAATGACGCCGGCGAATACTCCACCACCAATGTCCAGGCGTCCCAAGCCGAGCGCCTTTTTCGGGTATCCGGCAACGAGGCGGGCACACTGCGCGCGCAGTTCGAACAGACTTACGCGGCGCAGATCGAGCGGCACAGTGAAGCGTGCCGGCGAAAAGCGACGGCGTCACTGACGGAATCGGAGAGATACTCCTACCCCTGGTTGCAGATTCAGCTTGGGCTGGAGGAGGGCGTCTGCTCCGCGCTAATGGACGATCTCGGCACGCATAAAAAAATGGCACAGCGTGCCATGGATCGGGCACAAAAACATGGATACGGAGGGCTGTATCTCCGATCTCTGTATTTTGCCGCCGACGAGAAGATCGGCGCCGGTGATCGGTCCGGTGCCTGGAGGTTCTCCATCACGGGTCTGCAACGTTACTGGTCAGGTCAGTATCCCTGGAGACAGGTCTACAACCTCTACGGGGGTCTAGCCTACGACGCCGGAAGTCACGACCAATTCAATTTACAGGTCGCGTTGTGGCGTGAGGCCGTTGCGGCGCTTGGGTCGGGCGCGGACTTGCTGCGCCGGGCCATGGCGCACGAGTTGCTCGCACACGCGGCTAAAGCTGCCCACCAACCTCGCCTCGCGGAGCAACAGTATGCGGAAGCCGCACGGCTCTACGCGCTCGCCCCTCAAACCGAGGCCAGTCGCGGCAACGCGATCGAAAACCAAATCCGCAATGCCCAACTGGACCTGCGCCAGGGGCAACTCGACAACGCCCTCGGCCACCTCATCTCCGTGCAGGACCAGATTCGCCCGCTCTCCAACAATTACCTGGTCCAGATGTTCTATTCGGTTTTAGGGGAACTGCAGCTTCGCAGACATCGCGAGGCGGAGGCGGAGCAAGCCCTTAAGCCGGCGCTGACCCTCGCGGAACAGAGTCTGGCATCCCTCGGATCCGAGGCCGAGCGAATCGCCTGGAAGAACGACGCAGCCCCGGTGTATCGCGCTCTCACCCAAGCGAAGTTGCTGCAGGGTTATTCGCAAGAGTCTCTCGAAGTTTACGAGCGCTACCTGGGGGCGTCGCAACGTGCGGCACCGGATCGGCGCCCGCCATCGCCGGAGCCATCGCGGTTGGCGCTCCGTCTTCCGCTCCTCTCCCGTGAAACCGTGTTGGTCTATGCCGCGCTGCCGGATGGGCTGGCCATCTGGGTCTGCGACGATCGCGGTGTGCACGCGGAATGGATCGCGAAGCCGACCGAGGAACTGCAGGAACTCGTGGCGCGCTTTTACGACCTGGCTTCCGATCCCAAGTCCGATCTCGGCGCCTTGCGCCGGGATGGCCGCAGCCTCTACACCTCGCTGATTCTTCCGGTAGAACAGCGGCTGGCTCCGGGACGGACGTTGGTGATTGAGGCGGACGGCTGGCTGGCACGCGTGCCCTTTGAAGCGCTCGTCGATGCCGAAAATCATTATCTGATCGAACGCTGGCCGGTCGTGCACTCCCTGGGTCAAGATTCCGAAGCGCGGCTCCGCAATGATACTGACAATAGTGACGCCGGGCCGATTTCCGCCCGAATGCCACTACTCATAGTCGCCAGCACCGCTTCCTCCCAAGAGGAAGGACTGCCTCCGTTGGTCAACGTTGCCGCAGAAGCGGACGCGGTCGCCAGCGGATTCCACTCACCGCGCGTGCTCGAAGGGAATGAAGCGACTTTCAGCGCAGTCCAGGAAAACCTGCCATCGGCTGCGGTTTTCCATTTTGCCGGACACTCGCTCGTCACCCCCGAACGCTCGGGATTGATGCTGGACAATGCCGGCCATCACACCGAGATTCCGTCCCTCCTCGACGCAGCCGCCGTGCGCAAACTCAATGTGAGCAACCTGCAATTGGCTGTCCTCTCCGCCTGCAGCACGGAGTCTGGCGCCGGAGGCCCAAGTGGATTCCATAGCATCACCGAGGCGCTTCTACGTGCTGGCGTGCCACACGTCGTTGCCAGCCGGTGGGAGGTAGTGGAAACCCGCGGATTCATCGATGATTTTTACCGCAGCGCACTTTCCGGCCAGCTCGTTTCCGAAGCCATCCGCGGAGCCTCACGGAACATGCTGGCAGACCCCCGCACTGCGCACCCTTACCACTGGTCAGCGTTCGAAGCGTACGGACGACCTTAAACCCTAAGTCCACAGAGGAGACACTCATGAGAAACCGCCGCCACCCGACCAGCATGCTGGCCGGCGCTGTCGTAGCAACTCTCTTCCTTGTCGCGTGTCAACAATCCCAACCACCGGCCTCCGCTCCGGGCGCGGCCGAATCCAAAGCAGCCACCACAGCCGCCGTCACAGGTAAAGACGTTTTCGTCGTGTTTGAAGGTCCTTGGGCCATCGTTCCCGATCCGAAAGATGCCAGCAGCATTTTGCTTCTCGCTCCGAAAACGAAAGCCCACCGCGATCTCTATGTCACGGCTTCCAACAATTCGACGCTCGCCGCCGGAACTTACGACCTTTCAGTCCCAGCCCGCACCGGGCCGGCTGCTGGAACCTTCGATGCCAGCATTCTTCGGGCCAAGATCGACCCGAAGAACGTGCAACGTGTGCTGGACGACAAATCGTCGAATCGGTACGCTATTCGCCTACCCAAGCCTGAGGCGTATCTGCCCGCAAGCCGCTACCGCAGCCGGGTTAGCGCCACGTACCCTCCCGAGCCTTCGACAGAGAAGGAATATGCAACGGGGGTCTCGTTGCGCTACAACGTCAGCAGCCTGAACGGATTTTCTTTAGCTGGCGCTCCCGACAGCGGCGCCTTCAACCCGTTGCTGCTCCAGGTGGAGACTCCAACCATTCGCTTCGTGATCGATCCCGCTCACGATCCTGATCCGGCCGATAAGTGCAATACCCACGCGCGGCAAACCTTCCACGAAGTGGCGACTCTGCTGGCGTTGAATCTGTATGTGGATTTTCCCGAGAACCCCAGCAGTTGCCACGACACGGATCCGCAAAGGGCTCGCGCGGTCAAGGCGGAAACGGGCCCGGTGGCAAGCTTCGAGCGGCTGGTTGCCCTTTTGGAATCAGATCTTGGGGACGCGAGGGAAGCAAGCGTAGTCCCGCTGGGGGCGGATCGTTTCACCGCATTCGCGCTTCGCGGCGCGAAGACGGTGGCGAGGCATCTCACCGCGACCTTGTACCTGTTCGGTCGTCCCTCAGGCGTTTGCATTGCCCCCGTCATCGCCGCCGACGGCAGCAGCTAGACCGTATCTGAGGACTTTCGCGATTCGAGGCGGAAATGAATAAACCTGTTTTCCGCCTCGCCCGTTTTGTGATACAGCCCAGTCATAAGTTTTGTGATTCAGCCGCTCCCCGGCCAGATGATGATGGAATGCAGCATGCACGTGCGAGAAGCGTTCCGCGATCTGGTCAAGCTCGTGAACCTCAAAATGTTCGTGGACTTCCCGAACGATCCGAGCGACTGCCGCGACCACGATCCGCAGAAGCCGCCGGCTTGAAATCACAACCTCTAAGACACTCCAGTTGACAGCAACAGGTATAATAGAACCAGCCGAAGTAAAACCAGCGACAGCCCAACGCGGCCATAACTATTCGTACGTAAGTTCTTTGAAATCTAGATTTTACGCGACTGAGTAAGTTGTAACTCCTTGATTCCAAAGGCTCGGCATAAACTCACCCCCGAAAAATTACCAATAACTCCTTTGTTATCTAGATTTTATAAGTTAACTCCTTTGAAGCCAAAGATTTACAAGAAATTCCCCTGTAACTTGATGATTCCATTAGATAGGGGGGAGGGGGGTACCACTATAGGTACCAACTAGTAACTAGCCGCTAAAAATCGCTTAGGCGATATCTCAGCTTTCCACTGGATAAGCCAAGCGGACCAAAGTTCTCTCCGAAAAGGGTACGTACAGCAAAGCGGCAGTCGCGGCGAACGCCAAGCCCACGCCGATCTGCGGCAGGAGCAGGAACGGCGCGATAGCCCAGAGCTGATCCAGCGCCAAAACGAATGGGAAGAGCCGGCCGAAGGTCGCGCCCAGCTTGCGAAAATCGAAGGCGACCGCCGACAGCAAATAGAACCGCAGCGGAATCCCCACCGCTCCCGTCACCAATATCGCGCCCACGATGAACAGAGCTCTCCAGCCCGGGAGAAAGCTGCTGGCGACCCGGTCCGCATCGTGCAGGTGAGCGAGACCGCTCACGTAGAAGATGAGATACATCACCTGAATCAGCGCGAACAGCCCGCGCACCAATCCGCGCCGGGGAACGGGCACGTGCAACTCGGGATGCAGCGCGATCTCAGCCGCTGGCGAAGTTGCCGGATTATCCTGTTCATGGGCGGGCGCGGATTCTGTCGCTGCCGCCACGACGCGGTCGACCGGGGCAATGAAGCGGTACCCCCGGCGGGCCAGGGTTTCAACAAAGCGCGGGCTCGATGCGGAATCGCCCAGCGCTTCGCGAATCTTGTTCACCGCGGTATTCAGGCTGTGATCGAAATCGACGAAAGTGTCGGCCGGCCAGATTGTTTCGCGCAGAGAGTCGCGCGTGACGACCTGACCGGCATTTTGCAGCAGCGCAGCCAGGACTTGAAACGGCTGTTCCTGAAGCCGGATGCGAGCGCCATTCTTGCGCAGCTCTCCCGCGTCCAGATCGACTTCAAAAACGCCAAATCGCAGAAGCCTGGCTTCGCGCTTGGAGGGAGGCATCGGCATGACGGCGCGCCCGTAGTGTACACCGCCCCGGAAATGCAGAGTTCGCCCGCGAACCAGTCGTTGGCCGTTAGTCGTTCGCGATGAATTGTTTGCTAGCGACTAACGACCGACGACCAACGACTATCAACCCACGAAAGGTCTACAATAGCGCCGTGAACGCCCCCGTTCAACCGAAGCCGGCAGCTGACGACAAGCATCAAGACAAGCATCAGCACCGCCATTCCATCTACGCCGCCGAAGCCACCGGATTGCTTCTCATGGCGGTTCTGCTGCTCATTCTCACCATCATCCGCTACTGGCGGTACATTCCTTGGAACGCGCGCTGAAGTTGCCGAGGTTGCCGAATGTGCTGAAGGTGACGGATCGCGAGCCGCTGGTCGTCGTGGTGCTTGGTCCCACGGCGAGCGGGAAGACAGCTCTGGCGCTGGCGATCGCCCGGCGCTTTCGCGGTGAAATCGTCAACTGCGACTCGGTTGCGATGTACCGCGAATTTGAAATCGGCACGGCGAAGCCCGGTGCGGCCGAGCGCGCGGAAGTTCCGCATCACCTGCTGGATTGCGTGGATCCGCTCGCCGACGTTAGCGCCGGAGAATATGAGCGCCAGGCGCGGCGGATTTTGCGCGAGATCGTTTTGCGCGAGACAGCTCTAAGCGAAAACGAGCAGTGCCGACATTTGCCCATCGTCAGCGGAGGCACCGGACTCTATCTGCGCGCTCTGCTCGACGGACTTTTTCCTGGCCCGCAGCGCTCCGAAGAGCTGCGCAACAAACTGCGCGGCCGCGCGGAGAAATACGGCACTAAGCACTTGCATCGCATTCTGCGGCGGCTCGACTCTTCGGCAGCGAGCCGCATTCACGCCCATGACGTTCCCAAGGTGATTCGGGCGATTGAAGTGTGTCTGGCCTCGCGCCGGCCCATGACCGAACTTTGGCAGCAGGGACGCGAACCGCTGCACGGCTTTCGCATTCTGCGTCTCGGACTCAATCCGGAGCGCGAAGCTCTTTATGCCCGCATCAACCAGCGGGCCGCCAAGATGTTTGACGAAGGACTGATCGCCGAGACGGAAAGGCTTCTCAAAAAGTATGGCGAACAAGCGCGCCCGCTCGCGTCGTTGGGCTACAAGCAGGCGGTGCAGTTTTTGCGCGGCGAATTGGATCGGAAGTCGGCGCTCGCCGAGGCGCAGCAGGCGCATCGCAACTATGCCAAGCGCCAGATCACATGGTTCCGTCGAGAACCGGATGTGCATTGGCTGGCCGGGCTTGGCGACGACCCAGCCATCCAGGCGGAAGCCGTCGCAACCGTCGAGCGGGAAATTTGAGAGTTCCTGTGCGCGAACAGACCAGCCGTCACGGGGTATGCGACCGCGTGCTAATTCATACGGTGGAGGAACGGGCGTCTCGCGAGCCTGCCCTGAGCGAAGTCGAAGGGTTCAGCCGGGCGAGGACGCCCGGCTCTCCACGATATCGGTGCAAGCATCTGGAGGACGTTCCCGTCCGTTTTTGCTATTGTCAATTGCATGCTCCGGCATCTGCTGTTGATGACGCTTCTGCTCGCGGCGGCGACCTGCTTTGCTAAAGACAAGAGCAAGGACCGCTTTCTGCAGGCCCGTCCTATCCATGTCGACAAGGCCGGCCAGAAGTGGGTCGACAAGACGTTGCGCAAAATGTCGCCCGAAGAAAAAGTCGGCCAACTCTTCGCGATCTTTGTGAGAGCGCAATTCCTGAATGACGCCGACCCCATCTTTATTCAACTGCGCGACCACATCCGCAAATATCGCATCGGCTCGCTGGTCATGAGCGTCCCGGTGGATGGCCCCGTCCTGCTGAAGAGCCAGCCCTATGTTGCCGCCGAGCTGCTCAACCGGCTGCAAAGATCATCGAAGCTGCCCCTCATTGTCGCGGCAGACTTCGAGCGCGGCGTGTCCATGCGTCTGAATGGCACTACCGTCTTTCCCCATGCGATGGCCTTTGGAGCTACCGGCAAAACGGAAAATGCCGAGGCCTTTGGCCGCATCACAGCGCTGGAGGCGAGGGCCGTCGGAGTGCATTGGAATTTCTTCCCCGATGCCGATGTGAATTCCAATCCTGCGAATCCCATCATCAACACGCGCTCGTTCGGAGAAGACCCGAAGCAGGTGGGCGATTTCGTGGCGGCGTACATCCGGGGCGCGCACGAAGGCTCCATGCTGACCACGGCCAAGCACTTTCCCGGACACGGCGACACCGCAGCCGATTCTCATCTCGGCCTCGCTCAAGTCACTGGCGACCGGGCGCGGCTCGATGCGGTTGAGCTGCCACCGTTCCGGCGCGCGATCGAGGCGGGCGTGGATGCCGTGATGGTGGCGCACGTAACCGTCCCCGCTCTCGATCCCGAGCCCAACCGGGTGGCCACAACTTCCAGGGCGATTGTGGACGGACTGCTCAAAGAAGAAATGGGATTCAAAGGGATCGTCGTGACCGACGCGCTCGACATGGCGGGGTTGACGCGTTTATATGCGAAGGATATTGGCCGGGCAGCGGTCGAATCCTTCCAAGCCGGCAATGACATGCTGATCATTCCGGCCGATCTCGACGCCAGCTACCGCTCGATGCTGCAAGCGGCGCGCAGCGGCGAAATCAGCCGTCAGCGGCTCGATCAATCGGTGCGCAAGATTCTCGAACTCAAGGCTTCGCTCGGTTTGAACAAGGCGCGGCTGGTGGACCCCGGTCAACTCTCCAGCGCGATTGCGAAACCGGAGAATCTAGCCGTCGGCCAGCGCATTGCCGACGAAGCCATTACCCTCATTCGCGACAACGGGAAAGTCATTCCGCTTCAATCTTATGGAACTCCGGCGGCCGGACTTCCGTATCAATCAATGGCCGATGTGAGCGACCGCCTGGTAGCGGTGATTTTTTTCGACGACCTGCGCACCGACTCCGGACGTATGCTCGAACGCCAGATTCTAGCCCGTGTGCCTGACGCCCACTTGATCTACGTGGACGCACGGTCGGCCGCCGGCATGAAGGCACCCGTTGCCGAAGCGGTGGAAGCAGCGGAGCACGTGATCGCCGCCGTGTATGTGGTTCCGACCGCGGGCAAGGCCATGCGTGCTGCTGGCGGAGGTTTGACGAATACGGTTGCCATGGACGACGCCACGGGATCTTTACTTACCGCGATTCTCGATCGCGCCGCCGATCGCACGGTCGTACTTGCCATGGGCAATCCCTATGTGGCGCAGGATTTCCCCGCGATCCAGAATTATGTGTGCGCCTTCTCCAATGCAACCGTCTCGGAAACCGCTGCCGTCAAGGCGATCTTCGGCGAGATCCCGATCGGCGGTCATTTGCCGGTTACGATTCCGGGCGTTGCATCCCGAGGCGAGGGTCTGGAACGCCCCGCCCAACCCAGCTCAGGAGGTTCCTCTCATGTTCAGCGTTAGCATGTTCAGCCGTAACGTTATCGCAAAACTTTCCCTTTATGCGTTGTTTGGCGCGCTCTGTGTCCTTCCCGCCTGCAGCATCAATGCGAACCACAATGCCAAGGATGGCGAGAAGCACGTTGACATCAAGTCTCCCATGGGTGATTTGCACGTCAGCGAGCAAGCCGATATTCGCGATGCTGGGCTGACCGTCTATCCCGGCGCCAAGCCCGCTCCGAAAGACGACAGCGACGACAAGAAGAGCGCCAATGTAAACCTTTCGCTGCCGGGATTCTCGTTGAAAGTGGTCGCCGCGGAGTTCATCTCCGACGACGCTCCCGACAAAGTCATCGCCTACTACGACAAAGAGCTGCACAAATATGGCAAGCCCATCCAGTGCCACGGCGCCTGGAGCGGCGGTAACGTAAAAGCTTCACCCGGCAAGGATGAAGGTTCCAAACCTGTCTCGTGTGGGAATGACGGCAGCGGAGATTCGGTGGAGTTGAAGGTTGGCACCGAGGGCAACCAGCACATCGTCGCCGTTAAGCCCAACCGCCAGGGGACCCGCTTTGCCCTGGTTTATGTGCGCACTCACACGGGCAAAGACGACACGATCTGATCGCTTTAAGGCATCGGGTGATCGGAAGATCGGGCGGGGAAAGATGACCCGATGGCCCGATGATCCGATCACCCGAGGCCTTGCTCTCCTGGTTCGTTGTGCGCTAGCTTCAAAGACGTGGAGCACCCTTGCCAACAATGTGGGACCACGGTCGAGGACGGCCGGCCGTTTTGTCCGCAATGCCGCGCTCCGCAAATCCATGTGCAGGTTGCGATTCCGGATGCTGAAATTGCCGCGGGCTCGAATCCCGCGCCGGACGCGTTTTCTCCGGAGATTCCCGTAGAGACGAGGCTTGCCTCGTCTCAGCCGCGACCAGCCGCCGGCAGCACGATGGACAGGGGAATTGCCGTTCGTGCCGCGCTCAAGGCCGGCGTGCTCGGGGTTTTCATCGGGATGATCCCATTTCTCGGCATCGTGCTGACCGGGGCACTGGCTGTCTTTTTCTACCGCCGCGAAAATGGATTCCGACTTCCCGCCGCTCTCGGATCGCGTCTCGGAGGAGCAGCGGGAGTCGTCGCCTTTGCCATCAACGCGCTGTTGATCGCCATCCGGATTTTCGTTTTTCATGCCCAGCAGGAATACACCGATGCCATCCTGAAAATCGCTCAAAGGTTCGGAGCCAATGCGGCGGACCCTGACTTTCAAGCCAGCATCCACAACCTGTTCACTCCGTCGGGGCTGGCGCTCACCTTCTTTTGTGGGATGATTGTTACCGTGGTGCTGGCCTCAATCGGCGGCGCGCTGGCCGCGCTGCTTCTGCGGCCCCGCAACACCCGCGTGTGATTCAATCAGTATCGACGCGGGTTTCACGCCCGGCCTTGCTCTCATCTTTCCGCACGCGTATGATGCAGCGTTTATGAATTCACGCACGCCAGGTCGTCCCGTTGAGGTCCATCAGAAAGCGCAGCTCATGTCGGCATCCGAGGTGGAGCGCACCTTGATCCGTCTGGCGCATGAGATTCTCGAGAAGAACAATGGCGTTGAAGGTCTGGCGCTGGTCGGCATCCGGCGTCGTGGAGTTCCGCTGGCGGAGCGGCTGGCGAAGATTATTCAGCGCATCGAAAAGAAACCGGTGCTGCTCGGCACGCTCGACATTACCCTCTATCGCGACGATCTTTCCACCCTCGACTCCAAGCCGGTGGTGCAGAAAACCGAGCTGGAAATCCCCCTCACGGGGAAGTCGGTGGTACTGGTTGACGACGTGCTCTATACCGGCCGCACCACCCGCGCCGCCATGGACGCACTGTTCCGCGTGGGCCGTCCCAGGCGATTGCAGTTGTGCGTGTTGATCGATCGCGGCCATCGCGAGTTGCCGATTGAGGCCGCGTTCATTGGACGAACGGTGCAGACAACGGAAAATCAGACTATTGAGGTCCAACTTCGCGAGGTCGATAACGCGGAGAAAGTCCTGCTGATGGAAAAGCAGCAGACAACTATAGCTTAGCCACTTTTTATGAATTGTCATCCCGAGCGAAGCGAGGGATCTGCATTTTGCGGCGGACTACAGATCCCTCGCTTCGCTCGGGATGACAAAATCTGGGCGAAATGAGAGGCGAAGTGCGGCGTATCCCTTTCGCCACGGACTGTTAGACAACTATGAATCCAGCGCGCGGTTCCCTGCTCGGTATCGAGCACCTGGAAGCAGCCGAGATCCTGAGACTTTTGAAGTTTGCCCGGCGCATGAATCCGGACAAGCCGCGGCCCCTGCTCAAGGGCAAGCGTGTGCTTTTGCTTTTCTACGAGGCTTCCACCCGCACGCGGAGCTCGTTTGAAATCGCGGCCAAATCCATGGGCGCTCACACCGTCCTCATCCAGTCCGCCGGTTCCAGTATTGAGAAAGGCGAATCGCTGCTCGACACGGGATACACGGTGCGCGCCGTCGGCGCCGACATCATCGTCATCCGCCATCCCAACGCCGGAGCGCCTTACGTGATGGCGCAGCACCTCGACGTGCCCGTCATTAACGCCGGAGATGGACTGCACGAGCATCCCTCGCAGGCGCTGCTCGATGCTTACACAATTCTGCGCAACAAGAAAACTTTCAAAGGCCTGCAGATCGCGATTGTCGGCGATATCTTTCACAGTCGTGTGGCGCGTTCGGCGTGCCACCTGTTAAGCAAATTCGGCGTAAAGATTATTCTTTGCGGTCCGCCGGAACTGGTGCCCGACATCGCGACGACCCTCGCGCCCGGCGTGCGCGTGACCCGCCACATTGAAGACGCCCTACGCGGCACCGATGTGGTCATGCTGCTGCGCGTGCAGAAAGAGCGCCTCTCCGGGCTGAAGATCGACCTCCCGGAATACATCGCGCGCTACCAGATGACCCCGGCCCGGTTGAAGATGGCGAAGAAAGATGCCATCGTGATGCATCCCGGCCCGATCATTCGTGGCCTGGAACTGACCAGCGAAGTCGCCGACGGCGCCCAGGCGCGCATCCTGGAGGAAGTGCGCAACGGCGTGCCCACGCGCATGGCGATCCTGGCGCGGGCGATGGGAAAGATGCGATGAAAAACGATTCACCACAGAGACACAGAGAGAACCAAGTCACGTTTTCTTGATTTTGATTTTCTCCGTGTCTCTGTGACTCTATGGTGACAAATGTTGTGAAAAACTAAGGATTGACGTGACTTCACGCTCCACAAGTAGTCTGCTGATCAAGGGCGGCCACCTCATCGATCCGGCGGCGCGCATCGACGCGCCCATGGACGTGCTGCTGAAAAATGGCCGCGTTGCCGAAGTGGCTGCTCCCAACAAGATCAAGGGCGCGGACGAAAAATTCGATGCCCGCGGACTCATCGTCGCGCCGGGCTTCATCGATCTGCACGCGCACCTGCGCGAGCCCGGCCAGACGCACAAAGAGACGATCGCGACGGGCACGGCCGCTGCCGCTGCTGGCGGATTTACTTCCGTTTGCACCATGCCCAACACGGTTCCGGTTGTCGATTCGGTCGAGTGGGTCGAGTGGCTTCGTCAGCCCGAACGCGGCGCGGTCGTCAACGTGTTTGCCATCGCTGCCGCAACGCGAGCGAGCAAGGGCATCACGCTCACCGACTTCCGCGCGCTGCACACCGCCGGAGCAATCGCGGTTACCGACGATGGCAAGCCCATCCTCGAAGACAGCATTATGCGCGAGGCCCTGGTTCTGGGCGGGGAGCTGAATTTCCCGGTCGTGCAACATGCCGAAGACACTCGCATGACCGAGCATTGCTCCATGCACGCGGGCGCGCGTTCGTTCCGTCTCGGCTTGCGCGGCATGACCGCGGCCGCCGAAGCCTCGATCGTCGAGCGTGACGTGCAGCTCGCAATGCACATTCCCAATGCCCGCCTGCACATCGCACATCTTTCCACGGCGGACGCGCTGAAGAGTGTGCGCCGTGGCAAGCGCGCGAAAGCGCGCGTTACTTTTGAAGTTACGCCGCACCATTTCACGCTGACCGACGAGGACATGCGTGACTACGACAGCAATTACAAGATGAATCCCCCGCTGCGCTCGGCCTCCGATCTCGAAGCCATCCTGGCCGCGCTCGCCGACGGTACGGTGGACGCCATCGCCACCGATCACGCTCCCCACGCCGCCCACGAAAAGGAGATGGAATTCGAGCGCGCGGCGTTCGGCATCACCGGACTTGAAACTGCGCTCGCGCTGGCGGTCACCAGGCTGCATCGCGAAAAGCGCATCCCGCTTGCCCGCATCGTGGAACTCTTCACCGCCGGTCCGGCTCGCTGTTTCGATCTTCGCGGCCGCGGTTCGCTGGTCCGCGGCTCGGTCGCCGACGTTACCGTTTTCGATCCGAAAAAGAAGTGGACGTTCGACGCCGCCAAGTCACGCTCGAAATCGAAGAACACACCCTTCGATGGATGGCAGCTCACGGGAAAAGTAGTCGCGACAATTGTCGGAGGGAAGATTGTGCACTCCGCTTAGTTTTACGTAGGGACAGCCGCTCGAGACGCCGTCCGTCTCGTCATCCCACCAGCACCGCCCCGCCATTCACGTTGAAAACCTCGCCCGTGATAAATCCAGCACAGGGTGTGCACAGGAACAGAATCGGCCCGGCGATCTCTTCCGGCGTGCCCACGCGCCCCAGCGGGATGCCGCGAAAAATCTTTTCGCGCGCCGGCGGATCGTTCAGCGCCGGCGCCGACATATCCGTATCCACCCACCCCGGCGCCACCGCATTGATGTAGATGCGGTCGCGCGCCAGTTCCGTCGACAGTCCTTTCACCATGCTGATCAGCGCGCCTTTGCTGGCCGCATAGTCACAATGGAAAGCTTCGCCGCGCTGGCCGGAAGTGGAACTGACCAGCACGATGTGGCCGGCCGCAGTTCCAGACGATGCTGCGGATGACGCTGCGCCCTGTTTTTTCATCTGCGCCACCGAATGCTTGACCAGAGAAAACACGCTGTCCAGATTCACCGCGATCGTGCGATGCCATTGTTCATCGGCCATGCGATCGATGGGCGCGTCCTCTGGCGGCCAGATGCCGTGATTCGCAACCAGAATGTCGAGCCGCCCGAACGCCGAGATCGCAGTCGATACCAGTTGCTGCGCCGCCTCCGTGGTCGAGAGATCGCTCTGCGCCGCGCGACAGTTTCCTTCGCCACATGCACGCACCAAATCCTCGGCCTGCGCCTTCGCCGCCTGATAGTTGAAGACAACTTTCGCGCCCGCCGCGACAAACATCCGCACCGCCGCCGCGCCAATGCCGCGCGATCCGCCGCTAATAAGAGCAACTTTAGAATTAAGAGTCAGATTCATAAACGCATACAAGTATCGCACGCCAAATGCCGTAAATCGTCAGCGCCCAGGCCAGGCTTGGGGGAGAGCAGGCCATCGGTTCTTAAGTGCGAGCTGCCGTTGAAGAAGGGTTTCAGCCCCTATCGAACCCACATTTCTGTTTTCAAGTCGCTGCGTGCTTTATCATCAAGCGCGAGCCAATACCTTCAGCCCTTGCCACCCTTCTCCAATCCGAGCGCAGCCCCCGAAATGTCGAACCAAACTTCGAGCCAAAGACGATTCCCATCATTCCTGCTTTCCATGGTCCTGGTGGCGCTGGCGATCCGCCTGGTCGTCATGGTTTTCCTGCTGCCCGAGCAACTCGAACCGCAGCGCGATCACTGGCATTTTGGATACGAGGCCGGCAGAATCGCCCGCTCCATAGTTCAGGGCCGCGGCTTCAGCAGTCCCTTGTTCGAGGACACCGGCCCCACCGCCTGGATGACTCCGGTTTATCCCTATCTGGTGGCGGGCGTCTTCAAACTGTTCGGCACCTACACGAAGATCTCCGCGATCGTGCTGCTTTCACTGAATGCCTTGATGTCAGCGCTGGTCTCGGTTTTCGTCTTCCTGATCGCTCGCATTGGTTTTGGAGATCGCGTCGCTAAATGGTCCGGTTGGGCATGGGTGCTCTGTCCCTATGCCATTTATTTTCCCGTCGAGCGCATCTGGGAGACCTGGCTTGCGACTCTGCTTCTTTGCGTGCTTTTTCTGATCGCCCTGAATCTCGAGAACCCGACTAAAGACGACCGCCCGCAAAAATGGATCCTCTTCGGCATGCTCTGGGGACTGGCTGCACTGACCAGCCCGGCCCTGCTCTCCGTGCTGCCCTTCCTCGCCGGATGGGTCATCTATCGCCGCCATCGCCGCGGCCAAAGCTGGTTTGCCGTCAATGTCGTTGCCACCATCGCATTTATTGCGGTCATCTCACCCTGGTTCATCCGCAACTACGAAGTCTTCCATCGCGTCGTTCCCTTCCGCGACAACATGGGGATCGTTCTGCGGCTGGGGACCAAAGGCACCACCTCGCACTGGGGATCCTACGAGCTTGGCCCCTGGCACAATGAGCAGGAATGGAATGAATTCAAGCAACTGGGCGAACTCGCTTACATGGACAAGAAAAAACGGCAGGCGATCGAGTTCATTCGCGCCCATCCCGGATGGTACGCGTGGGCCTCGGTGCGGCGCGCCATCTATTTGTGGACTGGCTACTGGAGCCTGGATCGCGCCTATCTCTCCGAGGAGCCGCTGGATCCGCCGAATATTTTATTCTGCACCACGCTCACCGTCCTCGCGCTTCTCGGCCTCCGACGCGCGCTGCGAGCGGATTGTTCCAGTGCTCTGCCCTACGCACTCGTGCTCTTCTCGTTCCCGCTGATCTACTACATCACAAGTCCGGAAGTTTACTATCGGCGCCCCATCGACCCCTTCTTTGTGATCTTGGCGGTCGTAGCGGTGGTGAAGAACAGTGGTCAGTGGCCGGTGGTCAGTGGCCAGGTGAATGGTGGAAGACCCTAGCGGCGGCAGCGCTAACGCCTAACGCAAAAAAAGAAAGGCGGCCAAATCGGCCGCCCACTTGAAAACTAATCACTGACCACTGGCCACTGCTCCTACGCTGTAGCCGGCCGCTCGCCGCCCTTGGCAGGAGCCCGTTCCGGCTTGATCACCTGCTGCACGCCGTCGTCGGCCTTCGCCGGGAGCGGCTTGATCGGCGGCAGGTCCTGCCCCTCGACCAGCATCTTGATCTCGGAGGCGTCCAACACTTCGCGTTCGATCAGCGCCTTCGCGATCCGGATCAGCGTCTCGCGATTCTCCGAGAGGATCCCCTTCGCCGTCGCGTACCCCGCGCTCACCATCTTCCTGACTTCTTCGTCAATCTGGATGGCGGTGGCTTCGCTGTAGTCGCGGTGTTGCGCGATCTCGCGTCCCAGGAAAATCTGCTCTTCTTTCTTGCCGAAGGTCAGCGGCCCCAGGTCGCTCATGCCCCACTCGCACACCATCTTGCGCGCCAGTTCCGTGGCCCGCTCAATATCGTTGCCCGCGCCCGTCGACATCTGGTTCAGGAAAAGCTCCTCCGCGATACGCCCACCCATCAGGATGGCAATCTGCGTGTCGAGATAATTCTTGTAGTAGTTGTGGCGATCGTCGGTCGGCAACTGCATGGTCAAACCGAGCGCCATGCCGCGCGGAATGATCGTGACCTTGTGCACCGGATCGGAGTGCGGCAGCACGGCAGCCACCAGCGCGTGTCCGGCCTCGTGGTACGCGGTGTTCTTCTTCTCTTCATCGGAGAGCAGAAGCGACTTGCGTTCCGCGCCCATCAGCACTTTATCTTTCGCCAGTTCGAAGTCGTACATCAGGACGGCCTTCCGGTTCGGCCGCGCAGCCGCCAATGCCGCTTCATTCACCATGTTGGCCAGGTCCGCGCCAGAGAAGCCCGGTGTGCCGCGAGCGAGTACGGACAAATCCACATCCTCCGCCAGAGGAATCTTGCGGGTGTGCACGCGCAGAATTTCCTCCCGTCCCCGAACATCCGGGCGATTCACCACCACGCGCCGGTCGAAACGCCCCGGCCGCAGCAGCGCCGGATCGAGCACATCCGGACGGTTCGTCGCCGCCATCAGGATCACGCCTTCGTTCGATTCGAAGCCGTCCATTTCCACCAGCAACTGATTCAAAGTCTGCTCGCGCTCATCGTGTCCACCGCCGAGCCCGGCGCCGCGGTGACGTCCGACAGCGTCAATTTCGTCGATGAAGATGATGCAGGGAGCGTTTTTCTTGCCCTGTTCGAACAGGTCGCGCACGCGGCTCGCGCCCACGCCCACGAACATTTCCACAAAGTCGGAGCCGGAGATGGAGAAGAACGGAACATTCGCTTCGCCCGCGACCGCGCGTGCCAGCAAGGTCTTGCCCGTTCCCGGAGGTCCAACCAGCAGCACGCCCTTCGGAATGCGTCCGCCAAGTTTCTGGAACTTCTGCGCCTCGCGCAGAAACTCGATAATTTCGCGGAGTTCTTCCTTCGCCTCATCCACGCCAGCCACGTCTTTGAACGTGATCTTTTTCTGCTGCATGGAGAGCAACCGCGCCCGGCTCTTGCCGAACGACAGCGCTTTGTTTCCGCCCGTCTGCATCTGCCGGATCATGAAGAACCAGAGCGCGCCCAGCAGAACCAGCGGCAGCAGATTCAGAATCCAGCTGGGCCAGGTGCCGTTGCTGATGTCCTTGAAGCCGTACGGAACATTCTTCTCCGTCAGCTTCTTGTACATGTCTGGATAGTTCGCCGGCACGATCGTGTGAAACGGCGAGTCGTTCTTGAACTTTCCCTTTACTTCCTGGCCGATAAACATCACGTCGTGGACATTGCCCTGGTCCACTTCCGACAGGAATTCAGAAAAGCCGATTTCTTTTTCCTTCTGGGCATTGCTCCCGGTTTTCACAACCTGCCAGAGCAGGAAGGCCGAGACCACGATGACCGCCCAGAAAAGTACCGTTTTGATCGTCGAATTCACTTAAAACTCCTCTAAATGCAGTCCCGTCCCCTGCCAAAGAAACAAGCCACCTCTTCATCCGATTATTAGATGCCGGAGGCGGAGATTCGACTGGGAAAAGCCTACCGCCGTTTATTTTAGACCTTTTGCAAAGAAAACGGGAACCCAGAAGGAAGTAACAGAAGTCACGGGATGGCACAGCCGGCTTGAAGGCGGGGCTCGGCGGCTACGAGCTTCGAGCCTCGAGCAACCCACTATCGACGTTCGTGCCCCTAGCTCGTAGCTCGCAGCTTCAGCTCGTCGCCGCCAGATACGGCAGATTCCGTCCCGTCTGCTCCGGACTACCCAATCCATAGCCGCAAAGAAACGTGTCATCCACCAGAAATCCGAAATAGTCCGGCTGCAGCGGCACCCGGCGCGCCGACTGCCGATCCAGCAGCGTGACCAGCTTCACCGAAGCCGCGCCCCGCCCGCGCAGGTCGTTCATCAGGAATTCGCTGGTCACCCCCGAGTGCACCAACCCCTCGACCAGCAGCACATGCTTGCCTGCAATCGCCAGTTCGTGGCTGAAGAGAATCTCCAACACAGCGGATTCACCCTGCTGGCTCTGCTTGTAGCTCGGCTTGATAAAGGCGCAGATGATGGGCACATCGACCGCCCGCACCAGATCGGCCATGAACAGGAAGCTGTTCTCCAGAATACCCAGCGCGATCATGGTCTGGCCGCGATAGTCGTCGGAAATCTGCCGTCCCAGTTCGCGGACCCTTTTCTGAATCTGGTCGGCCGAGATCACCTGGCGCAACCCGGCGTTCGGCGAAACACTCATAGCGGAAGTAGGCACCTCCGGCCTGGCATCGAAACTTGTAACTTTGAAGCTGTAACTCTGCCGCGGCAACTCTAACCAGGCCATGTTACATCATGCCCGCAATCTCCCGAATCCAAATCGCTTTTGAAGCTCCCGCTGGCGCCCGAAAAGACGCCGGAACTGGAAACCCCCGCATCCAGACGAGCCCGCCGCCTTCCGCGACCGCAACCGGCCAGAGCTTTTTCTCCGCTCCCATCGCATGACGGTCAGTGAGCAGCTCCTTCACCTTCTTTGCCGCCGCTGTGTGCGACGGCCAGAAACGATCTCCCGCCCGCCAGTTGCGGATCAGAACTTCCTTCGGCATGATCCCCAGATCCAGCAACTCGCAGCGCTCATTCTCCGGAACGCCAGCCGCATCCACCACGCAAGCTTCTATTCGAGCGCCCAGTTCAGGAACCTCCACCGCGCCCGGCACCGCTAAAGCATACGCGTACTCCGCCGCGTCGCTCCGGCCACCCAAAGACTCCAGTTCCAACAACAGTTCCTGCCGTCCAGGTCGTCGTCCACGTTGAAGATTCCGCCTAAGAAGATTGCGCCCTCCCGGCAACTCCAGTCTCTTGCCTGCTGCCCCACGCGCCAGTTCCAGCGCCTCCTCGATCCGCCGGAACGAGATACTCAAATCTGGCGCTTGCGTTTCCAGCCATCCGCGTACCAACCGGCGCTGGGCCGCCAGCGGAAGCGCCAGCAGCGGCGCCAGTGGGAGAGACGCGGCTTGCCGCGTCTCCGGCTGCGGAAGATACTCAGGTTTTGACTTTGTTTTGTTTGACTTAGTTTTGAAGGGGTGCGGCTTCAGCCGCGCCGTAAGTGCCGCGGAAGAATTAGCGGCTTTAGCCGCTGCGGGCAACGGCGTCGCGACCTCCGGATGCACGCGCTCCCAATGCTCCTCCTCGGCCCGCGCGATTTCCGCCAGCTCACTCATGTGTTCGATCGCGGCCTCGCCAAATTCTTCCCCGATCATCGGCAGCAACCGGTGCCGCACGCGATTGCGCAGGAAGGCAATATCCCGATTCGAGGAATCCTCCCGCCAGCTCTGGCCCCGCTCGCGCAGAAATTCCTGCAATGCAGAGCGCCGAAAGCCCAGCAGCGGCCGTAGCAACTCGCCAAACGCGTGTCCCTGCTCCTCGAACACGATCCGCGGATGAATGCCCGAAAGTCCCCGAATGCCGGTCCCGCGAAAAATGCGCAGCAGCACCGTCTCCGCCTGATCGTCGAGTGTGTGTGCCGTCGCAATCTTCGTAACGCGACCCTCCCGCGCCAGTTGGCGAAAAAAACCGTAACGCAGTTCACGCGCGGCCGCCTCGATGCCGGAACCGATTCCGGAAATCTGGCTCCTGTCAACCGGCGCCGCGCAGGCATGCAGTTCGAGCCCGTGCTGCCGCGCCAAGTTCGCGACAAACCGCTCGTCCTCCTCCGCCTCTTCTCCGCGCAGCTTGTGATTCACATGCGCCACCGACAGAACGATCCCCAACTCGGCCCGCAACTCGAGCAGCAGACAAAGCAAAGCCACAGAATCCGCCCCGCCTGAAACCGCCGCCGCCAAGCGGTCTCCCGCCCGAATCGACTCCTGCTTCCGAATTGTCCTCAACAGCCGCTTCGCCAGCCCATGCACGGAGAAATGGTACAGGAATCAGTTCCCAGTACCCAGTTGCCAGTACCCAGACGCCACGCCGCTGGGTACTGGCAACTGAGTACTGGCAACTGCTATGCTGTTCTGCAAATGTGGGGAGCTTACCGCTGGAGTGCCAGATTTCTGCTGCTTGTCATGCTCGCCCCGGCCTTCGGGCCGCTGGCGATGGCCCATTGTGCCCAGCCGGGAGCCATGCACTGCATGCGCCAGTCGGTGTCCGCGCAGCCCGCGATGCCATGCCATCATGCCATGGCGCAGTCGCAGCCGCCCCATCCCGAATCACCCCAAGTCGAAGCCTCCGCAACCTCGTTTCAAGCCAGCCATGACGACAACTGCTGCCCGAACCATTGCTGCTGCGGCGCAACCACCTCCGAGTGGGCGCAGCCCGCTTCCAATCTGCTCCCCTTTCTATGTCTGCTGATCGAACCGGCGCGCCCGTCACCAAGCGCGCTCCTTCAGTCCAGCGATATCTCCGGACACGATTCCGCCCGCGCCCCTCCTCGCAGCTAACCCTCTTGCCAAACTCTGAAAACTAGCAATCCTGGCAAACGTCCGAGTTTAAGTGTGGCGCGGACACTCCTGTCCGCGTAAGGCTGCGCATCAGCTCAGGGTTTCGCATCGGGGCAAGGTTTCGGATCGAAGAATCGCTTCGTACCAGGGCATCGCTTTAGCGATGCCGAAAGTTGACGCCTCGCAATCGCCCCTTTAGGGGCTGCGAGGATCGACCGCCAAGGACGAGAATATGATTCGCCTCAAGCTGCTGGCATTCGCCGCTTTACTGTTGCTAACCCCTGCCGCCTTCGCCAACGTCTACGGCGCCGTCCGCGGCGTCGTGCACGACCCGCAGCATCGTCCCATTCAAGACGCCATGGTGATGCTCAAAGCCAAATCGTCGGACTGGGCAAAGAGCGTCACCACCAACGCCACCGGCGAATTCCAGTTCAACGCGGTGCCGCTCGGCGATTACTCCGTCAGCGTCGCCAGTCAGGGTTTCGCGCAAACTTCACAGGACGTCACGGTCATCTCGGGAACTGTGCCAGTCGTTCACTTTCAATTGCAAGTGGCCTCGGCAAATGAAAAAGTCACCGTCTCTGCCGCGCCCGCTGTCGTCGCTACCGACAGCGCCACTCCCATCACCCTCGTCAGCCGCCTCGACATCGAGCGCACTCCCGGCGCCGACCGCACCAACAGCCTGGCCATGATCACCGACTACGTCCCCGGCTCCTACGTCACCCACGACATGCTCCACATGCGCGGCGGCCACCAGACCACCTGGCTTCTGGACGGCATCCCCGTCATCGACACCGCCATCGCGCAAAATCTCGGCGCCCAGTTCGATCCCAAAGACATGGATTACGTCGAGGTCGATCGCGGCAGCTATGGCGCCGAGTTCGGCGACCGCACCTATGGCGTCTTCAACGTCGTGCCCCGCACCGGTTTCGAGCGCAACAATCAGGCCGAGCTTGTGGTCAGCGCCGGCAACTTCTACCAGACCAATGACGCGCTCAGCTTCGGCAGCCACACCGAACGCTTTGCCTACTACGCCAGCGTCAATGCCAACCGCAGCAATCTCGGCTTGCAGCCGCCCGTTGCCCAGGTGGTGCACGATGCCGTCAACGGCGTCGGCGGCTTCGGATCCTTCATCTTCAACCTCGATCCCTCCAACCAGCTTCGCCTGATGACCTCGCTCCGCCGCGACTACTTCCAGATCCCTTACGACCCCTACCCCAACGACATCGAGAACAACGGCGGATACCAGAGCATCGGCCTGCGCGATGGCCAACACGAGGCCGATGCCGGCGTTCTGTTCACCTGGGTCCACACTTTCAATTCGCATCTCATGACCACGGCGTCGCCCTTCTACCACTACAACAGCGGCGACTACGCCAGTAAGCCCACCGACACTCCCATCGCCACCACGGAAAATCGCAGCTCCACCTACGCCGGAGGTCAGGCCAGCTTCGCCGCCAATTACAAGAAGAACGACCTGCAGGTTGGATTCCTCAGCTTCTACCAGAGCGATAACCAGCTCTTTGGCCTCGTCTTCAATGATGGCAGCGGAAACAATTTCACCGATACCGAGCGCCCCACCGCCAATCTCGAAACCTTCTACATCGACGACAAGTTCAAACCCTTCTCCTGGCTGACGCTCTCCGCCGGCATGCGCCCCACGCGATTCTCCGAAGGCAGCTTTGCCGCCACTTCGACCTCGCAGCCTGTCTCCGAGTCCGCCATCAGCCCACGCTTCGGCGCCACCGTCACCATCCCTCGTCTGCGTTGGACATTCCGCGCCTTCTACGGACACTACTATCAGGCGCCGCCGATCGAAACCGTTTCCGGCCCGCTGCTGCGGTATGTCCAACAAAACAACGTGGCCATCATCTCTCTCCCCGGCGAGCGCGACGAAGAACATCAGTTCGGCGTGATCATCCCTTTCCGCGGATGGGTCCTCGACGCCGATAACTTCAAAACCAACGTCGCCAATTTTCTCGACCACAACAACATCGGGGCTTCCAACATCTTCTTTCCCATCACCGTTTCCCAAGCCTCGATTCGCGGATGGGAACTCACCCTGCGCTCTCCCCGCTTCGCCCACCGCGCCCAGGTTCACCTCGCCTACTCCAACCAGATCGCCGAGGGCAGCGGCACCATCACCGGCGGCCTCACGGATTTCACGCTCGCTCCCGGACTCAGTCCGCTCGACCACGACCAGCGCAACACGCTCAACGTAGGCGGCGACGTCAGCCTCCCCTGGCGCTCCTATACCTCCACCAACGTCTACTACGGCTCCGGCTTCACCAACGGACTTCCGGGAAACCCTTACCCGGGAAACTACCTCCCGCAGCACACCACCTTCGATGTGTCGCTCGGTAAAGACTTCGGAGAACGCCTCACCGCGTCCCTAACCGCGTTAAACGTAGCCAACCGCCGCGTCGAGTACGACAACAGCCTCACTTTCGGCGGATATCACTGGAACCTTCCGCGCGAAATCTATGTCCAAGTGCGCTACCGGTTCCACTATTGAGGGGTGAGTCGGTTGTGACGAGGGTTCTTGACAGGGCGAGCTGGCAGCTACTATATTGTTCTTTGATATATCTTAAAGGTTTACGAACGGTACAGCAAAGCGCCCAACTGAGAACTGACAGCCGAGAGCTGAAGGCAGAACGGCTGACCGATTGCCAGCATAGAACTAACCAGAGCGGCGACGACGGTTTGACGCTGTTCCGGTACGCTCCGTATAATGCAGAGCGTCCACACCCTGATCACCACGCTTGCGGTTCGGCGTGAAGAGAGCCGGGCGTCGTACGCGCCTTGCGCGCTCGCTGCGCCGGTTTCAGGTCTCAGGTTTGATGACTGATAGGCTCGGGTTGCGATCAGTTTCTCGTTGAGCCCAGCGAGCTGGAAGCTTCCAGCATTTCCGAAAAATCCGAAGGAGTTCAAAGGATCCAATGATCAGCAAGTTAATGACTAGCAGGTTTGTGATTAGCCGGTTTGCGCGCGTCACCGTGGCCGTAGTGTTCGGCCTCTCCCTCTTCGCTTTGGCCCAAGCCAACCCGGCTGCCGGCGCTCCCGCGGCTGCCACACCCAACGCTCCCTCCGCTGCTGCGGCGGCCAAGGCTACTGGCACCAAAGTCGGCACCATCAACATCGAACAGGCGATCTTCGCCTCCAACGAAGGACGGCGCGATTTCGACACGCTCGCCAAGAAGTTTGAACCCAAGCAGAACGAACTGAAGGGCCTGGCCGACGAAATCGACAGCCTCAAGAAGCAGCTCAATGCCCAGCAGGACAAGTTGAATGAGGAATCGCGCGACAAGCTGGTGAAGCAGATCGAGGCGAGACAGAAGAGTTTCGATCGCGCCACCCAGGACGCGCAGGAGGATTTCCAGAGCCAGCAGGGCGAGATCGGAAATAAAATCCTCACCAAGATGGCGCCGCTCATCGTGAAGTACTCGAGCGAAAACGGCTACGGCATGATCCTGGATACCTCGCAACAGTGGCCGCGCGGCCCGGTGATCTGGTACGGACCGGCCGTGGACATCACGCAGCCGATCGTCGAAACCTACAACGCTCAATCCGGCGTGCCGGCGCCCGCTGCGGGCAGCACGCCTGCCAAGCCCGTAAGGCCGGCGACGTCCCCCGCTAGCAAACCTGCTGCGCCCGCAACCAAGACGCCGGCAACCACTCCGCCGAAACCGTAGCGACACCGCTCGGATAGTTTCGGTTTCAAGTTGTTTATTAAGACCGCGTGCAGACGCGGTCTTTTTTTTCGGGCAGTCTTTCGCGTCCGTAACTGTTGCCGGGCTCGGGCAGTTAACAGCGCGGAGCGGAGCGCTCGCTATAATCGGCTACGTGAACGCGCCGCATCCCGATCTGTCGAAAATGCTCGACCGCCGCTCGCTGATTCTCGACGGCCGGACTTGGGCGGAAGTTTCTCTGTCGGCGCTCGGAGAAAATTTTCACGCGATACAGAAACACGTCGGCGCAGGTGTCACCATTTGCGCGGTGGTCAAAGCCGACGGGTACGGCCACGGCGCGGTGGAGTGCGCGCGCGCGCTCGAATCCGAGGGCGCGCAGTGGCTGGGAGTGACCGATGCCGCGGAAGCCCTGGCGCTGCGCGGCGCCGGCGCCAGGGCCCGCATCCTGCTGATGACCGGAATCTGGAAGGGCGAGGAGGATGGAATCGTCGCCCAGAATCTCACTCCTACCATCTGGGAACCATGGCACATCGAGACGCTTGAACGAGCGGCGCGGAAACGGCAGAGCGTTTTGCCCGTTCATCTGAAGCTCGACTCGGGCATGAACCGTCTTGGAGCATCGAAGGAAGCGCTGCCGCATTTGTGCGAGATGTTATCCAAGTGCGAGCACCTGAGTCTGGAAGGAGTGAGCACGCACTTCGCATCGGCGGAGGTGCTCGACGCCGAAGACGCGGTGCGCCAGATGAAATGCTTTGAAGAGGGACTTGCGGTCCTGCGGAATTACGGGCTCCAGCCTCCGCTGGTTCACATGGGAAATTCCGCTGCCATGAGCGCGCGGCCCGAGACATGGAAGACCATGGTGCGTCCGGGAATCGCGCTCTACGGATATTCGCTGGCCTTCACGCGTGCCGGCGAGCCCGCGGCCGTGGCGGAACTGCCGCTGCGTCCTGTGCTTTCGTGGAAGACGCGAGTGCTGACGGTGAAGGAAGTCGCAGCCGGACAAGCGGTCGGCTACATGGGCACCTTCGTGACCAAAGCGCAGAGCCGCATCGCGGTGCTGCCCGTCGGTTACGCGGACGGGTATCCGCGGCTGCTTTCGAATCGCGCGCGGGTGATCGTGCGCGGCGAATACGCGCCGGTTGTGGGACGCGTTTCGATGGACCTGACGATCGTGGACGTCAGCCAGATTCGCGATGTCGCGGTGGGAGACGAAGTCATCCTGATCGGTAAGAGCGTCGGCAATGGCGCCGGCGAAGGCAGCGCCAAGAGCGTGGACGCTGTCGAACTGGCGCGTTTGTGCGAAAGTGTGCCCTACGAAATTCTGTGCGGCTTGTCGCAGAGAGTGCCGAGAGTTTACAGCAGCTCTTAGCTGTTGGCTATTGGCTCTTAGTTACCAAAAAGCCGTGTATCCATTTGGGTGTACAATAAACAAACGATGAGCGTTGTCGAAGACATGCGGAAGGTTCTCCAGGACTTCCTGGCGCCGGAATTGCGTGCCGTGCACGCCCGCTTTGAGGCAGTCGATGTACGCCTCGACGCCATCGAAGAAAAGATGGAAGCCCGCTTCGATTCCGTAAACATTCGTTTTGCCGCAATCGAAGACATTGCCACGGCCCGTCACAACGAGACCATGGCAAAGATTGATGGCTTGAAAAGCTCTCTCGAGCTGGACAAGCGGGTCGAAAGGCTCGAAAGCCGCCAGCCCCACCATCCTTCCTAACCGGCCACTCCCTTTCGCACGGGAACATTCGCGTTCCAGACGGCCTCCGATGCCGTTGGCTGCTGGGTCACAAGCCTTTCGTCAGCGAGTTTGTTATAAACGTCTTACACCCATGCCCTCGCGCTACGCTCAATGGATGTACGACTGGGAGACCCGGCTCACGTCGGTGGACAATAACCGCGTGGTGCGTCCGCTGGAATGGGGGCTGGATTGGACACATGGCTGGCCCGGCCGCAACGGCGGTCCTGCCGAACAGGGCTCCAAACAGGGCTCACGCGATCTGCTGGAATATTTCTCGCGGTTCAACGATCGCATCATTCGGGCGAGCGACGACTTTTACTCTTACCAGAAGCCGACGGATTTCCGCTTGGAGCGCCGTGAGGTTCAGGTGTTCAGCACGCGCGAAGTGCCGGACCCGCGCCTCAAAGAAAAGGTTCGCGGCACGCATGCCGAGTTTCTGCGCTTCACCTCGCCGGTGGTGACGCCTTTCCCCGAGAACAATCTGGCGAACGCGCGCTGGTTTCCGGCACGCGGACGCCGCGCCGTGGTTCTGCTGCCGCACTGGAATTCCGATGCGCTTTCCTACAACAGCCTCTGCCGCGTGCTGAACTGGATGGGGATTGCGGTGCTGCGACTGAGCATGCCGTATCACGACATTCGCCGCCCGGCGGAGATCGGCCGCGCCGACTATGCCGTTTCCGCCAACATTGGACGCACGCTCGATTCGGTGCGCCAGGGCGTGGTGGATGCGCGCTGTTGTCTCGACTGGCTGGAAGCGCAGGGTTACAACCGGCTTGGGATCGTCGGCACCAGCCTGGGATCGTGCTATGCGTTTATCGCCGCCGCGCACGATCCGCGGATTCAGGTGGCTGCGTTCAATCACGCCTCGACTTACTTTGCCGACGTGGTGTGGCACGGGCAGTCCACGCGCCACATCCGCGAGGGGCTGGAAACGGCAATCGATTTGGAGAATCTGCGGCAGGTGTGGCGCGCCGTCAGTCCGATAGTGTACTTCGATAAGTTTTCGCGCTGGCCGCGCCGCTCGCTCATTATCTATGCCAAGTACGACATGACGTTCCTGCCGGAATTTTCCGAGCAGGTGGTCGAGGAATTCGAGAAGCACAATCTGGATCACAAAGTCGTCGTGCTGCCCTGCGGGCATTACACGCTGGGGGAAACGCCGTACAAATACATGGATGGCTGGCATCTGGCGAGTTTTCTGCGCACGGCGTTCGACTAGTGTTGCGTCCCGCAAGTTCGCGCCATAAAACTCAACTGTCATCCTGAGCGAAGCGAAGGACCTATGCATGGCGCGTGCAAATACACAGGTCCTTCGCTTCGCTCAGGATGACAATGTTGATTTATGCGGCGAACTTGCGGGACATGACACTCGCTCGGAGTAAAATAGCCGGGAGTCCTTATGAAAAATTCTGACATGTCCCGCCCGCTCTATGAAGTTGATCCGCAGATTTCGAACGCTATTGACAACGAAGCTCGCCGCCAGCACGAAGGGCTGGAGCTGATCGCTTCGGAAAACTTTGTGAGCGAGGCTGTGCTTGAGGCTGCTGGTTCCGTGTTCACCAACAAGTATGCGGAAGGGTATCCCCGCAAGCGGTATTACGGCGGATGCGAGTTTACCGACGTGGTGGAAGAACTGGCGCGCGAGCGTGCCAAACAACTTTTTGGCGCGGAACATGCGAACGTGCAGCCGCACTCGGGATCGCAGGCGAATCAATCCGCTTACGCGGCGGTGCTGCAACCCGGCGACACGATTCTTGGTTTGAATCTTGCTCACGGCGGGCACCTCACGCATGGACATCCTCTGAATTTCTCAGGCAAGACATACAAGATAATTCCGTACGGCGTGACCAAGGAAACGGAGACCATCGATTACGACGATCTGGAGAAGATCGCCACCGAGGCGCGCCCGAAGCTGATTATTGGCGGCGGCAGCGCTTATCCGCGGATCATCGATTTCGTCCGCATGCGTCAGATTGCGGACAAAGTTGGCGCGCTCTATCTGGTGGATA
>JBEKDG010000029.1:0-53168 GCA_050014475.1 Terriglobales bacterium
GATCGCCACCGAGGCGCGCCCGAAGCTGATTATTGGCGGCGGCAGCGCTTATCCGCGGATCATCGATTTCGTCCGCATGCGTCAGATTGCGGACAAAGTTGGCGCGCTCTATCTGGTGGATATGGCGCACTTCGCGGGACTGGTGGCGGGTGGAGCGCATCCTTCGCCGGTACCGCACGCGCAGATCGTGACTTCGACCACGCACAAGACGCTGCGCGGGCCGCGCGCGGGCATGATCCTGAGCAAGCAGGAATTTGCGGCGCCGATTGATAAGACGGTCTTCCCCGGAATGCAGGGAGGACCGCTGGTACACATCATTGCCGCCAAGGCGGTGTGTTTCCTCGAGGCATCGCAACCGAGCTTCCGCGACTACGCGCGGCAGATCGTGGCCAATGCGAAAGTGATGGCCGAGACGCTGGCCGCCGATGGTTATCGCATCGTCTCCGGTGGAACGGACACGCACCTCATGCTGGTGGACGTGTTCGCCAAGGGCATGTTGGGGAGCGAGGCCGAGAAGGCTCTGGGCGAGGCCGGCATTACGGTCAACAAGAACGCGATTCCGTTCGATACGAATCCTCCGATGAAGCCGAGCGGCATTCGCATTGGTTCGCCAGCCGTAACTACGCGCGGCATGAAAGAAGCGGAAATGCGGCAGATCGCGCACTGGATCTCAGAAGCGCTCGATCATCGGACGGACGCCGCGGTGCTGGCGAAGATCCGCAAGCAGGTGCTGGGGATGGCGGAGGAGTTTCCGCTGTATGCCGAGCGGCGGGCCAAGGCGCAGGCCGAAGTCAGGGCGTAGGAGCCCGTGGTGAAAGTCGAATCCCAAGATGCAGCGTCTAAAGGCGGATTCATTCTAAAGCGCTTTCGGCACGACTGAAGCCGCGCCCTTCCCAGAACCACTTATGAGAGCAGTTCTATTCGAGAGCATAGATCGGGATCATTGAGCACATCACTCCATCGGAAGATTGTTTCGCGCGACGAACTTCAGCAACGTGTGGCGGATTGGCGGCGCGCCGGCGATCGCATCACGCTGGCCAACGGGTGTTTCGATTTGCTGCATGTCGGCCATGTACGCTACCTCCATGCCGCTCGGGAACTCGGCGGCAAACTGATTGTCGCGGTGAACGCCGATGCTTCCGTGCGCGCGTTGAAAGGCGAAGGGCGGCCAGCAATGCCGGCGGAAGAGCGCGCGGAAATTCTGGCGGCGCTGGCGGATGTGGACGCCGTCGTAGTCTTTCCAGAAAAGGACGTGCGCGCCATCATTCGCGAAATCCGTCCTGATTTCCATGCCAAGGGCACCGACTACACGGCGGAGAGCGTCCCCGAGCGCAACGAGGTCGAAGCCTGTGGAGGCCGAGTGGTCATCGTGGGCGATCGCAAGAATCACTCGGCCACCGAGATCATTCGTTCGCACTCGCGGCTGGGGCCGCGAAAATCGTGAGGCGGCGCGGGTTGCGACAGGAATGACCGACTCCTTTTCTCTCCCCGCCGGCACTCCGCGATTCGATAGCCTGCTCATCGTGCGCCTCAGCGCCATGGGAGACATCATTCACACTCTGCCTGCGGCAGCCGCGCTGCGCCAGGCTTTTCCTCACGCCACCTTGGGATGGCTTATTGAAGAACGCTGGGCGGAACTGCTGTGCACGCTGCGCTATCCGCGTTCGGGACGGCGCTCTCCGCAACGCCCGCTGGTGGACCGCGTCCATTCCGTCAACACGGCGGAATGGCGCCACGCGCCGTTCTCGTTCAACACCTGGCAGCAGATGGCCGTAGGCTTGAGTCAGTTACGCGGAATTCAATACGACGCGGTGATTGATTTTCAGGGCGCGTTCCGCTCGGCATTGCTGGCACGCTGGTCGGGCGCGCCCATTGTGTATGGCAGCGTACAACCGCGCGAGAATGCCGCCAGCATGTTTTACACGCGCAAGGTACTTTTGAAGACGAACGGCACTCACGTTGTCGAACAGGCGCTGGCGCTGGCCGGAGCGGTCGTTCCAACAGCGAGCATTCCAACCCCGATGGCGGAACCTCAGGTAGAGTTTCCCGTGGACCCGGATGCGGAGAACAAAATTGCTGGCCTGACGGCGGATGTGAACGACTTCGCGATTCTCAACCCTGGCGCAGGGTGGGGGGCGAAGCGGTGGCCGGCCGAGCGTTACGGACAGGTAGCGAAGGAACTCGCAAAAGATGGATTATGTTCGCTCGTAAACTACGGGCCGGGAGAAGAAGAGCTGGCCGTGGCGGTGGAAGCCGCTGGCGAAGGGGCGGCGCGAAAAATTTCGTGCTCGGTTTCTGAGTTGATCGCGCTCACGCGCCGGGCTCGCCTCCTCATCGGCGGCGATACCGGGCCGATGCACCTGGCGGCCGCTTTGAAAATTCCGGTGGTGGCAATTTTTGGTCCGACAAATCCGGCGCGCAACGGCCCCTTCGGGACGCGCTCGATTGTGCTGCGAAGCGCGAGCAGTATGACCGATCACACCCGTCGCCGCGAGCCGGAACAAGGTTTGCTCGAAATCACGGTCGGCGAAGTGGTCGCCGCAGCCCGGAAACTGTTGCAGAGTTAAATTGCAGAACCTCATATTGCGGGACCGAGTGAATGAAGTCTCACAACCCGGATCGCAACCCTCCGAGTCCACCGGCGACACCTGGTCGCGCGTGGCCCGTCGCATCCGCGTGCCCCTGGGATTTATTTTTGCGGTTGTCTATGTCTGGCTGGCGCGGCCAACGCGAACCTCGCTCATCGCGGGCGCCCTGGTGCTGCTTCCCGGGCTAGTCTTGCGCGGGCTGGCTTCCGGCCACGTGCAAAAAGACAAGCAGCTTACCACCAGCGGCCCCTATGCCTACACTCGCAATCCTCTGTACCTCGGCTCGCTGATGCTGGCCGCCGGCTTCGCCATCGCGGCGCGCAGTTGGTGGATTGTCGCGGTCATGCTCGTGATGTTCGCTGCGATTTATGCTCCGGTCATTGCCGGCGAAGAACGTTACCTGCGTCGGACGTTCCCCGACTACGACGACTATGCCCGCCACGTGCCGCGCATGTTGCCGCGGCTTACGCCATACGGCAGCCAGCAGAGTGCGTACTCTTCCGCACGCTACTGGAAGCACCGCGAATACGAGGCAAGCATTGGATGCGTGGTGGTGCTGGCCGTCCTCGTCGTCAAGCTGGTGTGGTAGTCTGCCGTGGAGCATGAGCCGTTTACCTCAGGGGCTAAAGCCCGTCTATTTAGCGGCATTTACAGCACGACTGAAGTCGTGCCCTTCCCAAAAACCTGCGTGTATCAGAGTTTTCCAGCAGCTTATGGCATCGCTAAAGCGATGCCCTGATACGAAACGGAACTTTTTCGGCGGTCTGCTGCCGCTTGTTGGGCTGCTCTGCTGCCTGATCTTCCCGATCGCGGCCATGTTGTCGGCGCAGCAAGGCCCGCCCACAGCATCGATCGGCCCCGCTCCCGTGCAGATCGCGCCTCCACGTCCCAACTATCCTTTTCCCGATGGACGGAGCTACGTCTATGCGGCGGAGTGGCATTTGATTACCGCCGGGACCGGTGTCGTGAAAATGGAAGTCGCCGGGAACGAACGCAAAGTCACCGCGTCCGCCGAATCTTCGGGAGCCGTCAACGTCATTTTTCCCGTGCACGATCGCTTCGAATCGCGCTTCGATCCCCGGACGTTCTGCTCGCTCTCGATCTTCAAGCACAGCGAGGAAGGCGCGCACAAACGCGAGACTTCGATCCACTTCGATTACGCGCGCAAGAAAAGCACGCTCGATGAAAAGAACCTGAGGACTAGCGAAACCAAGCACGTCGAAAACGATCTTGCCGGCTGCGCCACCGACGTCATCACCGGCTTCTACTACCTGCAGTCGCTGCCGCTGCAACTAGGCGCCAGCTACGAGTTCCCGATCAGTGACGGGAAGACGACGATCGTCCACGCCACCGTGGACAAGCGCGAGCAGATCAAAGTGCCGGCCGGAACATTCTCCGCTGTGCTGGTTATGGCCGAAGCCACCTCCGGCTCGCTGCAGTCCAAGGGCAAGGTGTGGGTATGGTATTCGGATGATGCAAGTCACACGCCGGTGCAAATGCGCGCCAAGCTGGGATGGGGCACGCTGCTGTTTCGCCTGCAGAGGATCGAGAAGTAAATCCTACTTCATCGCGGTCAGAAGGGCGTCTGCCACGAGCTTCTTCGTCTGCTCATCCATTTCCGATGGCCCAGCTTTCAGGCTGGCCTCGTTGGCTAAGCGCTTGTTCTTGATCCCAATATAGACGGCGTTGTAGGAAGTATCCCCGAGGTTCTCCACTTTGTGTTTGAAGGGCGGGAACCACCGGGCCTCGCCCGGCTTGGCAAACACCTCTTGTGTCTTGCCATTTTCATCCGTGAACCGGAGATGCCCGGCTGTGAGAACGACGACCACGCCTCCAGGATGCGCGTGCAGGTTCGACTTCTCATGCGGCCCATAGTGGACGTTCACCACCTGCACATACTCATTCTCAAAAGCCAGCTTGTAATGCGTTGGCTCGACCTTGGTGGGATCTTGGGCGAGCGCCACGGCGCAGAAAAACAAAACCAGCAACGCGGCGCAGAACGGCCTGCTATACGCAGATTTCGTCATTAGACGACCTCGGGGCTCTGCTTTCAAGCCGTCCACAAGCTTATCCCGCCCCAAGCAACTGTCAATGATGGAAACGAAGGCTCGGACCAAAGTGGTAAGAAGGCAACTGTGCCCAGTAACCTCTACTGCAGCCGGAAGCGTTCATTCATCAGCCGCTGCAGCCGCGGCCGGTAGAGAAGATCGTAGGCAAGTTCTTTATCGGGAAACAGGCTGAGGGCGGCGCGGCGGGCATTCGCGGCCATCTCCGCCGCCTCTTCCAGCGTCAGATCGGGATCCTGGCCGATCACCGACATCACCATGCTCATCATCACCTGCAGGCGCCGCAGTCTTCGGGCCTCCTCCATGCGCTCCTTGTGTTCTCCGCCTCGTGGTTCGGCCCGTTGAACTTCCATGCTGCCCCCGTGCTTATTGGATGTTGACCGCGTCTCCCGCGTTGCGCCCAGTCGTCATTGTGCCAGCTTCCGCCCGCGAATCAAGCTTCCCTTGGCCGTACCACCTTTGTGACCCGCAAGACAGAGGTATAGTGACTGCCGTAATCTGTTGACAGGCAGTTCTACGGAGGACGCATGCCAGAGCCGACTAACTCCTCGCCTCAACCCGAGCCCAACGAGAAACTCGTCAAGATTTTCGACACGAAGCAGGAAAACGAAGCCATCGTCGTGCAGGGCTTGCTTGAATCTGCCGGCATCGAATCGGATTTGAAATCCATTGACGCGGTCCAGGACGCGTTTCCCGGCGTTGGTGGAACGGTCATTCTTGTGCGCGAAGAAGACGCCCCCGAAGCGGAAAAGATTATCGAGGCGTACCGTAAATTGCCGCCCCTCGATGACGAGACCGCCGATATCGGTGGGTGAGAGGGCGTCCAATTTCCCGTAGAGACGCGGCTTGCCGTAATAAGGCCAGGTTTCAAGGTTGCAATGTTTCAGAGTTGCCTTCTGATGTTCAGACATTGAAACCTTGCAACCTTGAAACTTTGAAACCTGGCCTAGAATCAGTGGATGAGCGCGACGTCCGGAGTCACGGACTTGCCGTCCAGGTAAAAGCTGACCGCGCCTTCCTCGTCGGTGCGGTAGGTTTTCACCCCGGCCTGCTGTAGCCGCTCCAGCACTTCGCGGCGGGGATGTCCGTACACGTTCCGCACGCCGACGGAAATGACGGCATAGCGCGGATGAATGGTCGCGAGCAGCTCGGCGGAAGTTCCACTCGCGCTTCCGTGATGCGCCACCTTCAGCAGCATCGCCTCCGGATGCTCTTCTACGACGCGCCGTTCCACCGGACGTTCCGCGTCTCCCTCGAGCAAAGCGGTGGTCCCGACAAAAGTGGCCGTAAACACCAGGCAATCGTCGTTTGGCCGCATCGACCCGGTGATTTGATCGCGTCCGGGAGCGAGCATGTGGAAATGCGCTCCCCCGTAATCGAATTGATCGCCTTCTTTTTTTACTGAAACTTCCATTCTCGCTCTCTCGGCTTGCGCAACGATTGGCGCCAGTTCGCCCACCGGCTTGTCGATACTCACCCAGAGTTCTCGCGGGTGGAAATTTGCCATCACCGCGGGCATCCCGCCGAGGTGGTCGGCATGAGGATGCGTGATCGCGACCACGTCGAGACGATCGATGCCGCGATTCCAAAGATAAGAAGAGACCACCTGCTCGCCGAGATCAAAGTCCGAATGCATCCACTGCGGCAGGCCTCCGGCATCAATGAGCAGGACGCGGCGCTCGGGCGTGACCAGCAGAATGGAATCGCCTTGCCCGACGTCAATGGTCGTCATCTCCATCACGCCGGGGCGAAGGTGAGGGCGAGAGGGGACAAACGCGATCCAGACGGCAACGCCGAACAGCAACACCACGGAAGCGAACGCGGCCAGGCGCGTGCGACGGATCTGCGCCGCCAGCATGGCGAGCGCCAGCGCGGCGATCGAGGCTAGGATCATCGTGAGCGAGGGCATGGCCACCCGCAGATCGGCGATTGATGTTCCGATGACCTGGGCGCCGCCCAGCCAGTGCACCGTTCCAGCGATTCCCTCGAGCGCGAGGCCGGAAATCCAAACCGCGGGTTTGGCCAGCGCGGTCGATATGTATCCCAGGCCGACAGCGGCGGCAGCGGCGGGCATCAGCACCTGGGTAAGCGGAATCACCGCCAGGTTGGCCGGCATTCCCATGGTGGTCGCGCGATGAAAGTGGTAGGCCATGAGCAGCGCCAGTCCGGCCTGCATCAGCGCCGAGATGAAGATCAATTCGCCCAGACCAATTGCCACTCGCATCAGGATCGCGGGCAGTGCGAGGCTGAGGCGATCGCCGATGAATCTCGTCAGCCGCCCTCCGACCAACCGCAGATCGAGCCGGAACTGCGCCACCTCGGGCGGGACGTGCAGATCATAGCTGGCAGCTTGCAACAGCCGTAAACCGCGCGCGTAGGGCAACGTTGTCCGTTCCAGAATCGGCGAGCCGATGCCCGCGATGATGAAGACCGCGAGAAACGTCAGCTGAAAACTGGCGCCAAACAGGGCGCGTGGATCGGCGATCAGAACTCCCAGCGCCGCGGCGCCAATGGCGTTCATCATGTTGCGTTCGCGATACAGTAAACGCGCGCCTAAATATGTCGCCAGCATTAGCGCGGCGCGCCACACCGGTGGGCCGACCCCTACCACAAACGCGTATGCGAACGAGACCACGACCGTGGCGATGGCCGCCACCGCGGGATCCACGCGAAACTGGCGCAGCGCCCAAAAAATGGCGAACGCCAGGATGCTCAGGTTCATTCCGGAAACCACCAGCACGTGATACGTGCCCGAGCGCTGGTACTCGGTGCGCGTCGCGTTGCGCAGGAAGGTTTCTTCGCCGAGAACCATGGCGTCCATGAGCGAGGCCTGCGACGCGGGGTACAGTTGGTGAATTTTCGCAATGATGCTGGCATGAACGCGCGTCCGCCAGAGTTCAATCCGGCTGCCAGAAAACCCGGGAAGCCGTTCAATATCTTTTGCCTCCGCCGACCCCAGCACGCTGATGCCGTTGTCGCGCAGATAGCCTTCATAATCGAAGGCTCCGGGATTGCGGTAATTGCGCGCCGGATGCAGCTTCGCGCGAATGCGCAGCCGCGTGCCGTAGGCCAGCGCGAGTGGAGAGACGGGAAGATCGGGCCATCGGGTCATCGGGTCATCGGGTGATCTTTGATGATCCGATGACCCGATCACCCGATCACCCGATCCGTTCCCACGCTCCACTGCCTCGGAATTCTCTACTTTCTCGTAAATCGTCAGCCGCACCCCGGCCCGCACCGGCCAGCTTTCACCCTGGCTCGCGATCTCTTCCGTCTCCACATCAATGGATTCACGAATCGACCGCGGCCCCGCGGCCCGTGCATATCCCTCGCGCATCACACGCCCAGTGAGTGTGACTGCACGGCCATCCGCCAGGGTAAGAATGTGAGGATCGCCGGGGTGTTGACCGCGAATCTGAATCAGAAGGGCGCCGAGAAGAAACCACGCGCCCAAAGAGAGCGCCTTGGCCAGCCAGGCTCGCTTCGGAAGAAACCATGACGCCGCGAAAACGAAAGCCACTACCGCGATCACCCACCACGACGGCGGCCGCCAGGCGCGCACGCCCGTCCACAGACCGAGCGAAAATGCCAAGGCCGCCCAGAACAACGGTTGCCGTGGCGGACGGTCATCGTGCTTCACGGACTGATCCGACCGGAGAGGCTGACACCCGGGAATTCCGCGTTACGAAACCGACGGCGAGTCCAGCTTCGAGGGCCTCACAAATGTCATCATCGAGCACCTGGGAAATGTTCCCAACCACCTGGCAAACCTCGGTCAACATCCACAGGATTCCGGCGAATAGCGCCACACCGACAGCGGCCCCGAGTATAGAAGCACCGAGAGTTGGTTCGCCTCCGAACAGCGCGAGCAGCCCCAAGGCCGCTGCCAGCCCGCTGAGGAAGAGTACGGCCGTCGCTAGGCTTCGCAGAAATGACTTCACGGTTTCCTCAGTGTCTCCGTGCCTCCGTGGTGGAATTCACGATTTCGGCGGACGAGTGGGGCCCTGGCGCGTGCGTTGCTTTTGCCAGGGCCCTCGGCCAACCCACCCGTCTTCCAGGAGGAACTGGACGACGTGAAAGCGGTCAGCGCGCCAGCAGCATCACCGATTCGACGTGAAACGTCTCGGGAAAAAGGTCGAATAGGTGTGCTTCCTCGATGTGATACCCGGCCGCCAGGAGGGGGGCGATGTCCCTGGCCAGCGTCGCCGGATCGCATGAAACATATCGGACACGGGGCGCTCCGAGTTCCGCGAGAGAGCGGATCACCATCTTGCCAGCACCGGTGCGGGGAGGATCGAGCACGACCAGGTTAGGTCTGTTTCGCACCGGCCGGCCTCTCAGGTAGTCGCTCCTCAGGTAATCCTCGGTTGGCGCGCCGACCGCTTTCACGTTCGCAGGCACATTCTGTACGAAGTCGCCATGCGATGTCTGTGACGCCTCTACACCAAAAATGTGATGAAAACTCCCCGCCAAGGCCGCCGAAAACAATCCCACTCCGGCATACAGATCGAGTGCAACGTCTCCGCTGGCATTGCCGGTCACGACCGAAACCAGTTCGTCCACCAGATAACGGTTCACCTGGAAGAAGGCTCCGGCGCTGACCTGATACTCATGGTTCTTGGTTCGATAGCGAATTGCCTTCGCGCCCGATTGCGCCAGCGATTTCAGGTCGATCGACGTTTCATCTTCCAAGCGTCCCTGCGAAGATCGTCGCCGCGAAGAGAAAAACGTCACACCGCCGATTGCCGGCAACTCGCGCTCGAGCGCCTCCGCCCAGCGCAATAGATCTCTCTTGTCTGCGTCGCGCCCACAAAATGCCCAAGCCAGCAAATGCTCATCCGCCGCATCCGCGAACAGCTCAATCTCTTCAACTGCCGCCGGGCAATTCAATCCGCGCAGTTCAACCAGCCGAGGCATCACCCGATTGAGCAGCGGCGAGCTGATCGGACATTCGCGCACCGGAAGAAATTCATGCGAGCCGAACCGGTGGAACCCCAGCGCAAACTCCGGCGCAGTCCGCACCTGCAGCCGCGTCCGGTTGCGATAGTTCCAGGGAGGAGAAGCATGCAGGCGAATCTCAGATTGCAGCTCGATCTTTATCTTTGCAATCCGCTGCAACGTCTCGCGCAGAATTTCGGCCTTGGACTCCAGTTGCCGCTCGTAGGGAATGTGCTGGTAATGGCATCCGCCGCATTGCCGGAAGTACGGACAGCGGGCTTCGACGCGATCGGGCGACGCTTCGATCAGTTGCGCAACCGAACCTCGCGCGAACCCAGGTTTTTCTTGCCGGATCTCGGCTTCAACCCGTTCCCCCGGCAGCACAAACGGAACAAACACGGCCATGCTGCGCCCGTCCGCGCCGGCCGGAGTGCGCGCCAGCCCGTCACCGCCGTAGATCAGTTTTTCGATGGAAAGGAGCAAGTCGTAAGTGTAGCGCGGGCACTCCTGCCCGCGCCGGACGATGCGAGCTCCAACAAAATCTTTTTTCGCAGACGTGTCTTCGCAAACCGTTTGGGCGGACAGGAGTGTCCGCCCCACATAATCTCATTGCATGTAGAACAGACTCAGCCGCGGCACGCCGCAGCGCTCCAGCAGCCGCTTGTGCACATACTGCTTATGCAGCTGCTCGATCTGCGACGCCGTCATGTTCCGCCGGTAGGGAGCAATATCCCGATCCGCCTCCGCGCGAACATTCACCAGATCTTCATCCGGAGTCGCCGCCATCAACACCGCGAACAGCTTTTCCTCCAACACCGTCAACCGCCGCTCTAAATCTTCCAGCCGGGGAAGCTTCCCGCTGCGCTCGATTTCCTCCGCCATCTCGCGCAGCGAACTTGCTTGTTCCCGCGCCAACGCACCGGTCGCGAATCCCGCGCGCTCCGGCAGCTTCGCTTTTTCGAGCTTCTCAGCATTCCCCCGCAGAAACGCTGCAATCTGCGCCGCTTCAAATCCGGGCTCTGGCCGAGCTTTTTCTTCGCTGGTTGCACCCACGGCCGCTTCCTTCATATCCTCCACCGCAGCCAGCACGGCCTGCGAGCAGTACGCCAGGCTGTTCACCTTTTTCGATTTCGAGGGACGCCGATCGTACTTGTCAAACGCGTCATCTATCCCTCGGAGCACGGCCTCCAGCGGCACGCCCGCATTCTTCCAAGTCTCAATCAGAGCCCAATCGAGCGTCGAAAGCAGCAGAATTCCGCCCCGCCGCCTTTGAAAGTGCTCTTCGATTTCCGTGAAGTAATTGAAGTAATTTTCCACGACAGGCAAGAACAGTCTCTAGAACTGGTTTCAAAAATCGGTCTTGGGTACGGCACGGCTTCAGCCGTGCCGCCAAGACCCGCCAGAAATGCGGGCTTTAGCCCCTGAGGGTCGGCTTTCTGAACCCTCAACGCCCTCACAGACGCTATCGAAACAGACACCTCAGCGCGATTTGGGCGACTTCGGCGAGGGCCACGGTTTCGCATCGGCATCCAGGGGCTTGGCTGGCGCCGGTGCCTTCGCCGCTTTTGGCGCGGCTTCGCGGCGGAAGGACTGGTTCCGGTCCCAGACGATGCGCAGCCCTTCGAGGGTTAGCAGCTCGTCCACCTCTTTAATGAAGTGCGAAGCGGTGCCAAGCAGCGATCCCAGTCCGCCCGTGGCAATCACGCGCGTCTCCGCCCCCATCTCATCCACCAGCCGCTCCAGGATGCCATCGACCAGGCCGAGATAACCGTAATAAAGTCCCGACTGCACACTGCCCACCGTGTTCGATCCAATCACCCGCGCCGGCTTGCGAATCTCCACCCGCGGCAGCCGCGCCGTGCGCTGAAACAGCGCGTCCGCCGAAATCCCAATCCCCGGACAAATCACGCCGCCCATGTACTCGCCCTTCTTCGAAACGCAGTCGAAGGTCGTCGCCGTGCCAAAGTCCACGATCACGCAGGGCCCGCCATATTTCTCAAACGCCGCCACCGCGTTCACGATGCGGTCCGCGCCCACTTCCGCGGGGTTGTCATACAGCACCTGCATGCCCGTCTTCACGCCCGGCTCGATGAACAGCGGCTTGGTGTTGAAATAGCGCTCGCACACCTGCCGCAGCACCGAATCGAGCGGCGGCACCACCGATGAAATCACGATCCCATGCACGCCCGAAACTTCCAAGTTGGCCATTGAGAAAAGGTTGCGGAAGATCACTCCGTACTCGTCGACGGTGCGGTTCAGATGCGAGCCGACGCGCCAGTTCGCCACCAGCCGCTCGTAACGCGCCGCTTCCGTGGTCACGTCCTCGCCCGGACGGTGCGCCACCCGCGCAAAAACGCCCAGCACCGTATTCGTGTTTCCGACATCAATCACTAGCAGCATAATCGTACGAGAATTTGTAATTTCTAATTGGAAATTTGTAATTGGAAAAGCCGCTCTTAAATTACAAATTACCAATTACAAATTGGAAATAGTTCTGACCGTTCCGCTCATCACCGTCCGCAACCCCTCCGCTGTTCTTACCCGCAGGAATCCGCGCTCATCCAATCCCTCGGTAACGCCCGCCAGACTGTCGTTCTCCTCGATGCTCACTTTTCTGCCGCGCACCGACGAAGAGCTCTCCTCGAACCGGCGCAGGATCGCATCTCGCGCTCCCGCATCCTCAATCAAACTGCGATACTCCCGGTCGAGCGATTTTAGCAAAGCGGCGCAGAGCTCCACGCGCGACCACTCGCTGCCCGTCTCAATCCGCAACGAAGTCGCAATTTCGCGCAGCTCAGCCGGAAACTTCACCTGGTTCACGTTGATCCCCACCCCCACCACCAGATGGCGCACCCGCGTTGCCTCGGCATTCATCTCCGTGAGAATGCCGCAAAACTTCTTGCCGCCAAGCAGCGCGTCGTTTGGCCATTTCAGATCTACCAGAAGCTGCGGCGCGATGTCCGCCACCGCCGCGCGAACCGCCAGCCCCGCAGCCAGCGAAAAAATCAGCGCCTCCGAAGGCGGCATCACCGGACGCAGGATCACCGAGCCGTAGATCCCCGCCGACCTCGCCGAATGCCAGGTGTGCGCGCCGCGTCCCCGCCCCGCCAGTTGTTCTTCGGCGAGAAATACGCTGCCTTCTGGCGCGCCCTCCGCCGCCGATCGCATTGCCTCCAAATTGGTCGAGCCGATTTTGTAATAGTGATGGACCTGCCTGGCAGCGCCTGGGGTACCTCCAAAGACCGTGCCCTTCAACAACGGCGACAACATCTCCGGCAGAAGCAAGTCCGGAACCGCGCGCAGCTGATAGCCCGTCGCCGGATGTCCAGCGACATCCACGCCCAACCCGCGCAGTTGCTGAATCAGCCGCCAAACTTCCGACCGGCTCGTCCCGATCTCTTCCGCAATCTTCGTGCCGCTGACGACAACGGTAGCGTGGCTCATGAGCAGGCGGACGATGCGGCCCAGGCGAACATCTGTCGCCTTGTGTACGGACGGCAAGCTGCGAGTTTTCGTGGAAGCGGAGATGGAGGGAATTATAAACAGTCGCGTCGTTCGCTGTGCGCTATTCGCTAACCGCTATTCGTCGTTCGCTATTCGCCGACGGCCTTGGTTTTGCGAACAGCGAATGACGACCAGCAAACAGCCAGCGACCCAACCCTAAGCTGGCGTCACTCTCAAACTCATATCCACCGCTGTCGATGAATGCGTCAGCGCCCCGACCGAAATGAAATCCACGCCCGTCTCCGCGTATGCCCGCACGTTCTCCAGATTGATTCCACCCGCGCACTCCAGCGGAATCCGCCGCGGCTGCCGCGAACAAATCTCGACCGCCTTGCGCACATCCTCAACGCTCACATGGTCGAGCAGGATCGCCTCCGCCCCGTGTTCCAGCGCCTGCTGCAGTTCTTCCAGCGACCGCACTTCAATCTCGATCGGCTGCCGGCCGCGCCGGTTGCGGATCGCGCGCTCCAGCGCCGGAATCGCGCCCCCGGCCAGCACAATGTGATTGCTCTTGATCAACACGCCGTCGGAAAGATCCAGCCGGTGATTCTGCCCGCCACCGCGGCGCACCGCGTACTTGTCAATCACGCGCAGCCCCGGCGCCGTCTTGCGCGTGTCGAGAATCCGCACGCGCGTGCCCTCCACGGCATCCACAAACTTGCGGGTAGTGGTCGCGATTCCGGCCATCCGCTGCAGAAAATTCAGGATCACCCGCTCACACGACAGAATCACCCGCGCGTTGTGCCTGATCACCGCGATCTGCTGCCCCGGGTGCACGCGGATCCCATCAAAAATCGAAGGATGGCTCGTCACCTCGTAATGCGAAGTGACCGCCCCGTCCAGCGCCGCATAGACGTCGAGAATCCGTGGCACACATCCGAGGCCAGCCAGAATGCACTCCTGCTTGGCCAGAATCGTCGCCGAAGCGCGCTGGTTGGGATCGATGCAGGCATAGCTGGTCGCATCGCGCGTCGCCCGATCTTCGTTCAGCGCGTTCTCAAGAATCGCGGTAATGCGTCGTGAATTCCAGTCCATGTTCGTGTAGGCACGGCCGTCCTCGGCCGTCCAGCGGCTCGAAGAGCCGCAGTTTCGCGGAAACGCTGTCGAGCTTCGCTCGACTGGACGGCCGAGGGCGGCCGTCCCTACGTTAGCTCTTTCAACTTCGCGAGCGTCTTTTCCCGCAGCACCCGCAGTTCTTCCGCTCGCGCCTTCAGCCCCTCCACCACCTTCGCCGGAGCCTTCGCCAGAAACTGCTCGTTGCTCAGTTGACGCTGCCCGTTGGCCTGTTCTTTCTCAATCTTCTCCAGTTCTTTCCTTAGACGCTCGCGCTCGGCCGCAACGTCAATCTTTTTTTCATAGATCGCATGCACATCGAATCGCGAGGTGCTGCGCGCGCCTGGCATGTTCGCCAGCGAGCTTTCCACGAACGTGATCTTCTCCACATTCGCCGGACGATCGAGCAGCACCGCGCCGAGATTCTTTTCGAGCATCGCGCGAATCGCCGGCTCATGGGCGAACACCTCGATCGGCACTTTGACCTTGGGCTCGACTTTCAATTCCGCGCGCAGATTGCGCACGCTGACGATCAGATCCTGCAGAATCGCCATCTCCGTCTCGGCGCCCAGATCCATCTGCTCTTCCTTCGCCGCCGGATACGCCGCCAGCGCAATCGACTTCAGCGGAGGCGTGCCATCGTAGATCGCGTGCCAGATTTCTTCCGTGATGAACGGCATCACCGGATGCAGTAGACGCAACGACGCCTCGAACAGATTGACCAGATTTGCACATGCAGCACGAGCGACGGCTCTCTCGTTCGGAGAACCGGATGCCATCACTCTCTGTATGCTGCCGACAGTCAGCGAGAATCTGGGTTTTATTAGCTCGATATACCAGTCACAAAACTCTGCCCAGAAGAAATCGTAGATGCGATTCGCCGCCTCATCGAAGCGATACGTCTGGAGAGACTCGTTCACATCCTTCGCCGCGCGATTGAAGCGCGAAAGAATCCAGCGGTCCTCGAGGGCATCAGTACTGAACGCCGCTAATCCCGCCCCCGAAGGATTCTTCCTCAGAAAGGAACAAAAAACAACGGAATCGACGCTGACGCCTGCCTCTTGAGCAATACCCTGCTCTACATTGTCCACGTTCATGAACATGAAGCGCGCCGCATTCCATATCTTGTTGGCAAAATTCCGATACCCCGCCGTGCGGCTCTCGCTGAACGCGATATCGGTGCCCGGCGCCGCCATCGACGCCAGGGTGAAGCGCGTGGCGTCCGTCCCGTACTTTCCGATCACCTCAATCGGATCGAGCACGTTCCCCTTTGTCTTCGACATCTTCTGCCGGTCCGCATCGCGCACCAGCGCATGGATATAGACATTGCGGAACGGAACGCTGTCGTTCTTCTTCCCCGACCAGCCGCTCGCCTGCTTGATCGCCGCATCCTGCTCGTGCCCCTCCATAAAGTGGCAGCCGAACATGATCATGCGCGCCACCCAGAAGAAGAGGATTTCGTACGCCGTGATCAGCAGCGTCGTCGGATAGAAAACTTGCGCATCGCGTGTCTTCTCCGGCCAGCCCAGCGTCGTGAACGGCAACAGGCCCGATGAGAACCATGTGTCGAGCACGTCCGTATCTTGCTCCAGCTTCGCGCTGCCGCACTTCGGACACTTTGCAGGTGTCTCGCGCGCTACGATCACGTCGTTGCAATCGCTGCAGTGCCACACCGGAATCCGGTGCCCCCACCAGAGCTGCCGCGAAATCGTCCAGTCGTGGATGTTGTACATCCAGTTCAAATAAATCTGCTTGTAGTTATCCGGAATGATCGTGATCTCGCCCGATTCCACCGCCGCGATCGCCTTCTTGGCCAGCGGCGCAATCTTCACGAACCACTGCTCCGACAGACGCGGTTCCACCACCGTGCCGCAGCGGTCGCACTTGCCCAGCGGTACCGTGTAGTCCTTCTCGGCGACCAGGAAGCCCTGTTCCTTCAGATCGGCCAGCACCGCTTCGCGCGCCTCGTAGCGATCCAGGCCCTTATACGGGCCCGCGTTTTCGTTCATGCGCGCGTGCAGGTCCATCACGTCGATCTGCGCCAGGTTGTGCCGCTTCCCCGCCTCGAAATCATTCGGATCATGCGCCGGAGTGATCTTCACCGCGCCCGTGCCAAACTCCGGCTTCGCAATCTCATCAAGGATGATGGGAATCTCCCGCTTCATCAGCGGCAGCAGCACTTTCTTCCCATGCAGGTGCGTGTAGCGCACATCGGCGGCGTTCACCGCGACTGCCGTGTCGCCCAGCATCGTCTCCGGACGCGTCGTCGCTACGGTGATAAATTCATTCGTTCCAGTTCCAATGACGGGATACCGGATCTCCCAAAGCTTGCCCGCCACCTCTTCGTGCTTCACCTCAAGATCCGAAATCGCCGTCTCGCATCGCGGACACCAGTTCACGATGTACTTCCCGCGATAAATCAGTCCCTCTTCGTACAGCCGGACGAACACCTCGCGCACCGCGCGCGAAAGGTTCTCGTCCATGGTGAAGTATTCGCGTCCCCAATCGACCGACGCGCCCAGCCGCTTCATCTGGTCAAGGATCGCGCCACCATACTCGCGCTTCCATTCCCAGACGCGCTTCACAAATTCCTCGCGTCCCATCTCGCGCCGCTTCTTGCCCTCTTTCGCAAGCTGGCGCTCGACCATCATCTGCGTGGCAATGCCCGCGTGGTCCGTACCCGGCAGCCAGAGCGTGATAAACCCACGCATGCGATGCCAGCGCACGAGAATGTCCATCTGCGTCTGGTTCAGCATGTGTCCCATGTGCAGCCGCCCCGTCACATTCGGCGGCGGCAACAGCAGCGTGAACACCGGACGCTGGTCTCCAGGCGCCGGCGTCTCCACGTGGAACAATTTTTCCTGGACCCAATACTCGGCCCAGCGCGTTTCAATCGCGCCCGGTTCGTAAGCTTTCGGCAATTCGTGCGGCATGTTGTGTGTGTAGCTCCCGCGCTTGCGTAGGGACGGCCGCCCCCGGCCGTCCAAGCCGAGCGAAGCTCGGCAGATTCTCCGGCACAAGGAGGGGAATTATTGATCTTACAGGCGTAAGAAAAGAAGGGTCAAACGAGAAGCGGGATAGGAGATAGAGGCGTTCAAAAGTGCACCGTAACCAAGTAGTAATAATAGGCCCGCCCGCGCGCTAGTGGGGCGAGCGAGTGGGGGCTACGCTAGAGAGCGCGGGTGGGTGAGCGGGGATTCGACTAGGGTCGTCATCAGATAAGAGAAGGCTGCTCCCAGGTCTCGAAAACCACGAGACCTGGGGCACCCGGCGTAAAGTTGTTTGCGGGATGGAACGAACGTGTCATTGACCCGGATTGCGGCTTGAAGGACTTCATCTCGGCGTCATCTTCTCGGCCTTACGCCATTGGCGGCGTGCAAGCCATATTTCGACGAAGCCGGTCCCCGCGACAATCATCAAACTGAGCCACCTCCCAGAGAAGACCGCATTTAGGCCAAACAGCGCCAAGATCAACAGCGCGAGGCCTTGAAAGAATTTGCCGCCCTTCGAATCGCGGACATCAAAATGTTGGTAGCCACTGAAAAAGACAACAACAGAGAGCAGAACCCCAGCAACCGGTGGATTCCCATGCAGAAAGCCTGACAACCACCGAAATGTGTGAACCAGGAAGTCAGGCATAGGGTCCCACACCAAGCATCTCTCTCCATTCAAAAGTTTTCCAGGAAGAACTCCTCGTTAGCTTGCACGAAGCAACTGTAATGAGCACTTGCATCAATTGTTGCCGCAGTTGGCGGGTGGCCCACGTCTCGGTGCGAAGTATAACGCAGTTGATTTTCACGGTTGGCAGCAAGTTGATAGGGGTGCCCCGCTTCTCGCGGTTTTCGAGAAGCGGGCGGCAAAACAGCTGGCAGTGGAAGGCCCCACTTTTCGGCAAAGAACGCGAGAAATGGGGCACCCCGTCAAACGCGCGGGAACGAACTCATGCCGGACAAACTACCCGAATCACTCGAGGCAACTCAACGTTCCCGCGCTGCGGCGGGCGAGGCGGCATGAGCTGACGGCTCAATGCTGACGGCTGAAAGCTGCCCTACTTTCCCGCCAGCTTCCTCGCAATTTCTTCCACGATCCTCGGGCGAAGATCGGCCATTACGCTGTCCACAATGCTGGCAATCGTGCTGGCGTCCGGCACAGACGCAGACGCTGTCTCCCCCTCGGCGGAAGCCGCCGCTGCCATGGCCTTGGGAGCCTCCTCGGCCCCGTGTTCGGCCTGTTTCGCCGCTTCCACTACGTCACTGTTCGCGGCAGCGTTCGTCGGCGCCGTGTGGATCTGATGCCAGTTCGATTTCCCCGATTTCGCTTTCACGTCTTTGCCCATGGATTCCCGACCCCCAGAATCTGAACTCGAATCCTGATTCTCTTCTGCCACCGCAGCCGTCGTCCCGCCGACCGGCTCTCCGTTCTGTTCCGCTGGTATCTCGACTTCGTCCCTACCCACTGCATCCGCGAAGGTCGCTGCCGCAACCTCTTCCGCGGGTGCTTCCTCCGTGACTTTCGCCTGGGAATCTTTCTGCTCCACTTCGAGTTTTTCTGGTTCGATCTTTTCTGGTTCGATCCCGTCCACCACCGGACTCGCTGCGTTCGAAGCCGCCGCCACCACTTCCGCCGGTGCTTCCACGACCGATGTTTCCGCGGCTGTGGTCTCTGAAGCATGCTCAGATGAACAACGCTCGGCCTCTTGCTCCGACAAAGCTTTCGCACTGGCCGCCAGCTCTGCTTCTGCCAGTCTGTTCTCAACTGCGGCGGCAATCGCTGAAACCCCGGTGGTTTCTACCGATTCAATTTCGCCGCCGGACGGCGCCGCAAACGTTGCCGCGAATGTGCGGAACATTTCCGCTTCCAGCGAAATCGCCGCTTCCTCCGGACTCAACCCTACCGGCTCCGCTACCCACCGCGGACCGGTTGCCGCATTGCGAACCGCTTCTTCCGCCAGCAACTGGCCGGCCGCCACCAGGGTTCCGTGCGATGGAACCGTCGAGACATCCGCGTGCCCGGTAGCGGGTGTCAGCAAGCGCAACGCCTCGGCCAGTTCCGCATCGCTCGGCGCTGGCTCTTCCGCCTCCGCCGGCTCTGGTAGGCTCACCGCAACCGGAACCGGTTGCTCAATCTTCTCCACCTTCAACTCTTCGGCGTTTAACTGTTGGGGCTTCGACTCTTCCGCCTTCAATTCTTCGGGCGTGGATTCCAGGTCCTTCGCAGCAACTGCTTCCGCCAGTGTGCTCGCCTCGGTCGCATCGCTCTTCGCGACGGCTTCGGACGGCTTCCCTTCAATCTTTTCTTCCGCCGCCTGCTCAACCGCGCTCGCCGCCGAAACGAACATGGGCTCATCGTTCCTGCCCACGGGCGCAGGCTCCTGCGCCAGGAGGGCAGTATTCACCGCGTCTGCGACCCCCGCATCCGGCGTTTCCGGATGCTGGGTTTCTGGACGCTCGGTCTCATGCTGCTGTACTTCTGCCGCAGCCGGAGCAACAACTACCGCAGCACCTTCGCTCGCCGGCTCCAAGTGCCCGACCGGAATTTCGCCTTCGCTCTTTCCTTCGGCGGCTGATGCCGGGGCTTCAACCGCTGCCGCAGCGGGCTCAACGACCGGCGCCGGAGGTTCAACTTCCTTCTTCGCTTCTTTGTTGGCTTCCGCGGCAGCCGTAGGCACTTCCACTTCAGTTTTTGCCGCCGCAAACTCCGCCGCGGGAACTATAGCCGGGCCCATCTTTTCCGCCAGGCCCGCAACATTCTCAGCCGCCGGAATCGGTCCATCGAGTTTCGCGGCCAACGCGCTGAGTGCGTCCAACTCGTCCGGCGTGATGTCGCGCGGAATATCGGGAACCAGCCCTGGCTCCTGTCCCGGGGGCGGCGGCGCCTTCACCGTGAACGGTGCGCTCGCGCCAGTCTTGCCCTTCCCCTTCCGGAAATCCCGGAAGCTCGCTTCTGCCGCGACATTTTCCGGTTCCGGCTCCGGTTCTTCTTTCTTTTTCTTCGACGGAAAACGCAGCCGACTCTTCCATCCGGTATCGGCATCCTCGTTACTTTCCGTTTTCCTGCCGCTTCCCTCGCCGCCGAACCGCTCCACGCCTGAAACCGACGTACTGAAGCGAGAGCCCTCAGATTGCTGCGGCACCATGCGGTCTTCGAGTCGCGTGATCGCAGTCAGCAACTCGCTGGCTTCAAATGGCTTCACGATGTGAGCATCGGCCTTGACCCGGCGCGCTTCTTCCGGCTTGAAAGGTTCCAGCTTGCCCACCGTCAGCAGCACGGGAATGTGCGCCGTCCCGGCGGCATCCTTCAGCCGCTGGCAGACTTCCAGCCCGCTGTAGCCGGGCATGTACACATCCAGCACGATCAGATCCGGTTTGAGTTCGGTGATTCGCTTCAGGGCGGCAGATCCGTTGTTGACCGTGACGACGTCATACCCGGCATCGGCCAGGATCTTTCGCCCCATGTTCTGGGCCGTCACACTGTCATCGGCGAGCAGTATTTTCCGCGCCAAGCGTCGTCCTTCGCACAAAAGGAGAGATAACGCGAAACTACCTTGTCCCTCAACCTAAGTCAACGATTCCCGCAGAGGTAACAGGTTACGACCGTTCCTAGCCTGTCGGGGAGTGTGCTACTTCTGGGTCGTCGTGCCCTTGGTAACCTCATTTGGCAACCTCAAGCTGTCGGGCTAGCTGGCGATTGACCTGCGGGCGACTGGGCAGCGCCCGCACCTAAACCACTTCTGCAATCTGGCCTCTAATCTCTGCCATCCCTAGAACGGGTTCAGCTTCCCCAAGCCCTTTTTCTTTTTCTTCTTGCTTGAAGAAATATCCGCCAGCTCCTCGGTTTTCGCCGATGAACTGGAAGAAACAGCGCTCGATGCTCCACCACTGGTGTCCAGTTGATTGCTCTGCTGGAGCGGGGGAAGCGCGTTCGGATCGGCCTCAACGTTCGGCTTCAGTTCATTCGGATCCGCCACATTCGGCTTCAACTCGGCCGCCGCCGCGTCGGCCGCTGCTGCTGGAGCGTCCGAACGCGGTGCCTCCTGGTTCGGTGCTACCTTCCCAGGGGTCGTCGTTTCCACACTGACCTTATTGTCACCGCCCGCCAATCCCCCCGCGCTTACCACCTTACGCAATACATCGTTCGGATTGGTCGGCACCGGATCCACCATCGTCGGCTCGCCCACACGCGGGGCCTTGGCCACGTCGGGATGCTTCTCGAAGTTCCCCAGCATGTTCGACATGAGGCCCGCTTCATGCCGGCTGGCTACTTCCTTCTTGTTCTGTTCGAGCGCCTGCCGCGTCGGCCGCGGCACCGGCTGATGCAGCGCCTCCAATCGGGCCTTGGCATCCAGCGCCCGGTCCATCGCCGGATACCGCTTGATGATCCTCCCGTACGCCTCCGACGCCTCCTGCGTTAGTTGCTCGATCATCTTCCCCTTGGCCACTTCATTCATGCGCCCGTTCTTCCGGATCACATTGATCTCGCTTTCGTACGATTGCCCCAGCAGATACAGCGCCTCGTCCGCGCCGCTATATAACGGATAGCGGTCCACCAGCGTTTTCAGCCGCGCAATCGCCGCCGGATACGCCAGCCGCAGATAATAGAACCGCCCGATGCCGAACTCCCGCTCGGCCAGCACTTCCTGCACTTCCCGCAGCCGCTGTTTCGCCTGCGGCACCAGCTTGCTGTCGGGATACTCCAGAATCAGCGACCGGTATTCCTCCTCCGCCCGCATCGCGTGCGTGAAGTCGCGATCCGCCTTTTCCATCTCCTGATAGTGGATGTTCGCCACCTTCAACTGCGCCTCGGCCGCCTCCGGCATGTTGGGAAAGAACGTCCGGAAATCCTTGTATTCGATCTCGGCCTGCTGCATCGCCGTCGTACCGCCTTCGGCGTACCACGAATCCGCCACCGCCAGCTTCGCCCGCGCGATAAACTCCGAATCCGGATAGGTGTTGATCAGCGTCTGCAGCGTCATCCGCGCCACGTCGAAGCGGTTGTGTTTCATGGCATCCATGGCCCGGTCAAACAGCACTTTGTCGGGCTGTTTCGACCCGACGTTCGCCAGTGGATTCACCGATTTCTTGTTCGTGCAGCCCACAGCAACCGCCAGCACGAAGACCATCACCCCAAGAACCAAATTACGCCGCATAAAGAACCTCATTCCGACTCAGTCTGTGTGGGGACGGGGCTATGCCCCGTCCAGCGGAGCGAAGCTCCGCCCCTACACCCGCTGCAAACTCGGTTGCCTGGCGCAGAGATTTCACTACCGGTGGCCCGATTGTCAGGTTGGGCACAAAATGCCCCTCCATGATATCGCCATGGATCACACTAGCGCCGCCCGCCGTCGCCCGCTCCACCTGGCCCGCCAGATGGGCGAAATCCGCCGCGAGTATCGAGGATGCAAGTTCGATCAAAGCAGGGTCCAGGATATAGGGTCTAGCCCGGCAGCTTGCGGAAAACCCCGGTTTCGTATCAGGGCATCGCTTTAGCGATGCCGTAAGTTCTTCGAAATCAGATGCCCCTTTAGGGGCTGGACACCGAAAATCGATTCTCCCGCAAGTTGCCAGCAGCAGCTGTGGAAATTCTAGCACGGTGTGGCCGCGCCCATCCCCGCTCACGTAGGGACGGCCGCCCTCGTGAGCCTGCCCTGAGCGAAGTCGAAGGGTCCGGCCGAGCGACGCTCGGCAGCGTCGCAGTTCGCCATCAGGCGCTGGACCTCGAAACTTGGGTCTCCTCAGACGCCGCCAGCGCCTTTCGCACCTTCCCCACTTCCTCTGCCATCGCGTACTTCAGCTTCTCGATTCCCTCGCCAGTAACCGCGGAAATTGGATAAAGCTTCAGCTTCTTGCGCGTCGCCCACTGCTTCAGTTTCTTGAGCTTCTCCGGGTTCGCCACATCGATTTTGGACGCGACCATCAGTGTCGGCTTCTTTTCCAAGCCCGCTCCGAAACTCGCCAGCTCGCCCCGGATCACCTCAACGTCTTTCACCACGTCGGCCCGACCGCTGCTGTCGGAGACATCCACCATATGCACCAGCAAACGCGTGCGCTCGATGTGCCGCAAGAATTGCGTGCCGAGGCCTGATCCAGCGTGCGCGCCTTCGATCAAGCCCGGGATGTCGGCGACCACGAAACTCTCTTCTTTTCCCTTGTCGCCCGCCAGCACCACACCCAGATTCGGTTCAAGCGTGGTAAACGGATAATCCGCAACTTTCGGCCGCGCCGCCGAGATGCGCGAGATGAGCGTCGATTTGCCCACATTTGGATATCCCACCAGCCCCACATCGGCGAGCAGCTTCAATTCCAGGCGGAAGTTGCGTTCTTCGCCCGGACGTCCATCTTCGTGCTCGCGCGGCGCCTGATGTGTCGAAGTGGCAAACTGCGCGTTGCCGCGTCCGCCGCGTCCGCCGCGCGCAATCACGACGCGTTCATCGGGACGCGAAAAATCGTAAACTTTCTCGCCCGTGTCCTCGTCATAAACGATCGTGCCTACCGGCACCTTCAGGACAATCCCTTCCCCATCGCGCCCAGTTTTCTTAGCGCCCTCGCCGTGCCGTCCGCGTTCCGCCTTGTATTCAGGATTGAAGCGGAAATGCACCAGCGTATTGTGGCGCTCGCTCGATTCCATCCAAATGTCGCCGCCCTTGCCGCCATCGCCGCCCGAAGGCCCGCCGCGCGGAACGTACTTCTCCCGCCGGAACGCCATGCAGCCGTTGCCGCCGTCCCCAGCCTTAACCCGAATTTTGGCTTCATCGATAAACATGATGTGTGGCAAACATGATCGTGTGGCGCGGGCGCCCTCGCCCGCGAAAACTAAGCCCTCAGAAAAATTCACGCAGGGACGGCCGCCCTCGCCGGGGCCCCCAGGCCGCGCGCTTTTCGCGGGCTGGGGTGGTTCGGCCGCCCATGCGGAGCGAAGCTCCGCCGTTTCGCTGCAACGAAAAAGCCTCGACCCGAAGCCGAGGCTGGTAAATCCCTTGTAGAGACGCGGCTCGCCGCGGCTCCTGAGACGGGGCAAGCCCCGTCTCTACAATAAATCACGACCCTATTTCGCTTCGATAGCCTCGGGCTCGACCATCACAAACTTCCCCATCGATCCCTTGTCGAGGAACTTGATGCGCCCCGTGATCTTGGCGAAGAGAGTGTCGTCTTTGCCGCGTCCCACGTTCAGTCCGGGCTTCACCCGCGTGCCGCGCTGCCGCACGATGATCGTGCCGCCGGGCACCAGTTGTCCGCCGAAAGCCTTAAACCCAAGCCGCTGCGCGTTCGAGTCGCGCCCGTTTCGTGAAGTGCCTTGTCCTTTTTTATGCGCCATAAATCAGTTCCCGGTTCTCAGTGGCCAGTTGCCAGTTGCGAGTAAATTCCAATCTCGTGCCGCCCAAAGCTAACTTGTCATCCCAAACCAAATTGTCATCCTGAGCGAAGCGAAGGATCTGCTACTTTTTCTTCTTCGCCGCTGCTTTCTTAGCCGCCGGCTTCTTCCCAGCCGCCTTCTTGGCAGCCTTCCCCGGACGCGCCGAAGCCTTCACTTCGCCGCCCTCGGTCGCCTTCTTCACCTTCTTTTTCGGAAGCTCAGGCGCTTTGAACGACTGCCCATCGAAAGCAATCTCGGTGATCCGGACCGCCGTATAGTCCTGCCGGTGTCCACGCAGCTTCTTGTATTGCTTCTTGCGCTTGTAGTGGAAGACCAGGATCTTCTCGCCGCGCCCCTGCTCGACGACCTCGCCGGTTACGAGCGCTCCCGACCCCGGAGGCAATACGCTGCCCGCCTCGGCGGAAACCGCCAGCACGTCGCCGAACTCGACCTTTCCGTCCTTGTCTTCTTGTGTTTCCACCCGGATCACGTCGCCCGGGGCGACACGATACTGCTTTCCACCTGCGCGGATCACCGCGTACATAAACTCTCCTTATGCTCGTGTAGGGACGGGGCTTTGCCCCGTCCAAGCCGAGCGCAGCTCGGCAAATACAATCTTGTGCTTGCTGTTTTCCCGCAACGGCTTCTGACCGGAAACGCGGCGCGGCCCCAGAACGGGTCCGCAAGTACAGGCAAACTCATCTAGTCTATCGTGCGCTGTGGAAATCGGTCAAACGGAAGTCGCAAATATGCAGCTCAGATTCGGTAGCCAGCGATTTCGTCCAGTGTTTAGTTCCAGTGGTGGGAGTGCCACCAGATTTTCTGGATGTCGAAGGTGACACCGCGGCAGAGGTACACCGGTGTGTTTTCCTCGCCCATACCAAAGCGCTGGTAGTGCTCGAACGCCTGAAATGAAGTGCAGTTGTCGCGCACGTCGTCGAGGCTCCACTCGATCACGATGAGGTTCTTGTAAACCTGTGGAGGCGGACCCCAGTACCAATGGTTCTGATGGCGAGAGTAGGCGAGCGGCAGGCCGTATTGCGGGCCGAACAGATTGATGGCCCCGGCTTCGCCGTAGTTGCCGGCCCAGATACCGGTTTTGGCGCGCTCGTCGGGTGGCAACGAGTTGTAGATGGCGGCGACCTCACGCACCATCTCGGGCCATCCGAACTGGTCGGCAACAGGTTGCGGCAACAGCGACTCGTGGTGCACCTCGGCCTTGGAGAGTTTGAGGCCGATAGCGTTTTGATAGGCGAGGAGACGCTCCGGCGGTAGCATCCACGTCACCAGTGGGACGGCGGGAAGCGCCGCGAGCGAAATGATGGCGACGACGGCCGCGCGTGTCCAGGCGGCGCGGCTTGCCAGCCGTCGTTCGATCGCACCCTCGACCACGACCGCGCCGCCGGCCAAGAGCATCGGATAGATCGGGAACACGTAGTAGTTCTTGGCGTGCCCGACTTCCATCAATACGAAGAAAACTGCAAACGTCAGGCCGAGCACGCGCCAGCGGCGGTCGCGGAGAAACCAGACCAGGCCCGAGAGCCAGACCGGCAACAGGATCGGGTGCATGTCGATGATCTGCTCCTTAACGAACGCGAGCGGGCCGAGCACGACGTTCTTGCCTTCGCGGCGAACGTTCTCCAGATCTTCCAGCGTCGGGAAGTGATGGCGGATTTGCCAGATGATGTTGGGGAGGAAGAGCGCAAGAACGATGACACCGGCAATCCAGATCCACTGCCGGGCGAACTCGCGGCGATGCTGCGTCAGAAGCAGGGCGACGGTGACCGCGAATCCGAAAGACAGCGTGGAGTGCTTGTTCTCGAGTCCAAGTCCGGCGAGGACTCCGAACCATAGCCAAAGCCGCGAGTCTCCGGTGCGCAAGATGCGAGCGACGACCCAGATGCAGCCCATCCAGAACAGCGGCTCGAAGGCGTTCATGGTGAGGAGGCTGTCCGCAATCAGAACGGCGGGGCAGAGCAGAACAGCGAGTCCGGCGAGAAGCTGGGCATACCGTCCGCCGCCCAGCTCGCGCGCGATTAAGACGGAGATCGCCACCAAGACCGCGCCCGCCAGCGCCGGCAAAATGCGCAGCGCCGCCAGCGAACCGCCCATCCACAGCGCGATCCTGGCGTACACGGCGATGAGCGGCGCGCTATCTACGTAGCCCCAATCGAGATGGCGGGCCATATCCAGGTAATAAAGCTCGTCGCGGAAGTAGCCGTAGTGGCGGACGCTGGTGAAGATGTGCAGCAGCAGCTTGGCTGTACAGAGGCCAATCAGAGTGCCAACCGCGAGAGGCGGAAGCGCCGGACTGCTGCGCTCCTCGTGATCGGAGCCGGACTGAGCGGTGCTAGCGACAGCCATAACCAGAATTGGGCTCCTCGCCCGAAGCGCTTCTATCGTGGCTTCTTCCAGAATACTTTTTCAGAAGACTTTCGCCGAATCCAGCAGGATGGTCACCGGCCCCTCATTCACCAGTTCCACCTGCATCGTTTCCTGAAACCGTCCAGTTTCGCAGGGCAGGCCGCGGGCGCGGACTTTCTCCACAAAATATTCGTAGAGTTCGCGCGCCTGCTCGGGCGGAGCCGCCGCATCGAACGATGGCCGCTTGCCGCGCCGCGCGTCTCCATAGAGGGTGAACTGCGAGACCACCAGCAGCGCGCCGCCAACCTCCACGACGGACAAATTCATCTTGCCGCCGGCATCTTCAAAAATGCGCAAGCCAATTGTCTTTTCGACTAGGTAATCCACCTCAGCGCGCGTGTCTCCCGCGCCCACGCCGAGCAGCACCAGCAGCCCAAGGCCGATCTCGCCCGTGATCTCGCCATTGACACTAACTCTGGCGCGGCTCACGCGTTGCACGACGGCGCGCATTTAGCGGCTGGCCTCGCTGAGCAGCGATTCGTGTCCGGCCAGCGCCTGCCAGCGTCCATCGCGGTAAGTGAAGACGTCGGTGAAGCGGACGCGGGCCACGACCTTGCCCGAAGCGTCCACCAGCGTGGCAAGTCCGCGCGTAAATCCAGAGTTGCCCTCGACGTGCGCGCGCATCTCCGAGAGGTGGTTCACGCCGGGTTTGCGGTGCGGAATGTGCTCCAGCATCTGGCTGCGGGTGTGCAGGGAGCCATCGACGTCGGCGTCTTCGAATTCATCGGCCACCATGCAGGCAACGCTGTCAGCGTCCTTGCGGCTGAGGGCCGCGGCCCAGTTCTGTTCGAGTTCGATGAGCGTGGCCTCGGTCTTCGGCTGGTTTTTGGGGCAATCGGCGGCAAATGCGGGCAACGCAAGCGCCAGCAAAACAGCAAGCAGGGTTAGGATTTTCACGTCCAAATCGTGACACGACTCCGGCAAAATGCACAAGAGCGCCTGTAGAGACGGGGCTTGCCCCGTCTCCTCCGGACAGCTTCCCGGCCAAAGCAAAACTCGCCGAACTGCAAACCACGCTCGGAATCAAACCCGCGGCGTAATTTGCGTGTGGCGCGGACACTCCTGTCCGCGAAGCCCGCGAAACTATCAGGGGTCGGAGCACAATTCGCCCGGCCCTTTGTTATTGCTGGTGCCATGCCCAGGTTTGACCGCTCTCCCCGCCGCCAGTTAGGATTCCGTAGTGATCTCCACCCATACCAGTTTTCTTTCGTTACTTCCTTTGCATACTTTTCCAATCCCTTTTAGACTACTGGTTTCGACTTCATTCGATCGATTGAGCACCATGCAGTCGTAAATCAGCAAACGCCGGCCCGGAACCCGGGCCCGCGATCCCCAGATTTAGAAACGAGGAGAAACATGGCAGCCGTTGATGAAAAAGTGAAACAGATTATTGTCGAGCAGTTGGGTGTGGACGAGGGCGAGGTCACGCCCAGCGCTTCGTTCGTGGATGACCTGGGCGCCGATTCGCTCGATACCGTCGAGCTCGTGATGGCCTTCGAAGAGGCCTTCGATATCGAAATCCCCGACGAGGATGCGGAGAAGATTCGCACCGTGTCCGACGCCGTCGACTACATCGGCAAGCACGCGAAGGCAGGCAAGTAATTTGGCACGACGGGTCGTCATTACCGGCATCGGCCTGATCTGCTCGGTGGGCAATACCACCGGCGCGGTGTGGCAGGCCCTGCTCGCGGGCAAAAGCGGCGTCGATCGCATTACCCGCTTCGACGCCTCCGCATTCGCCTGCCAGATCGCAGCCGAGGTCCGCAACTTCGATCCCTTCGATTTCATCGAGAAAAAAGAAGTGAAGAAGATGGGCCGCTTCATCCACTTCGCCATCGCCGCCGCTGATGAAGCGATGAAGATGTCGCAGCTCCAGGTCACGCCCGATATCGCCGAGAACGTCGGCGTGCACATCGGCTCCGGCATCGGCGGATTCGACGTGATCGAACGCGAACACAACGCGCTCCTCGAGGGCGGACCGCGCAAGATCTCGCCTTTCTTCATTCCCGCCGCCATCGTCAACCTCGCCGCCGGACACGTTTCCATGCGGTTCGGCGCCAAGGGCCCGAATGAAGCGACCGCCACGGCCTGCACCACCAGCGCCCACTCCATCGGCGATTCCTTCCGCATCATCCAGCACTGTGACGCCGACGTAATGATTGCCGGAGGCTCCGAAGCCGCTATCACTCCCATGGGCGTCGGCGGATTCGCCGCCATGCGCGCGCTTTCCACCCGCAATGACGACCCCGCTCGCGCCAGCCGTCCCTGGGACAAGGACCGCGACGGCTTCGTGATGGGCGAAGGCGCCGGCATCCTGGTTCTCGAAGAACTAGAGCATGCCCGCCGCCGGGGCGCTCCCATCCTGGCCGAAGTCGTCGGCTACGGCATGAGCGCGGACGCGTATCACATGACTCAACCCGCCCCGGAGCACGAAGGCGGTTTCCGCGTCATGCGCAACGCGCTGCGCGACGCGAAACTCGATGCCAGCGTCGTCGGCTACCTCAACGCCCACGGCACCTCGACGCCCATCGGCGACACGCTCGAAGCGCACGCCATTCGAAATTTATTTGGAAAGAAGGTCCCGGTCAGTTCCACCAAGTCCATGACCGGCCATCTGCTCGGCGGAGCGGGCGGATTAGAGGCGGGAGTGACGGTGCTGGCGCTGCGCGATCAGATTCTGCCCCCGACCATTAACCTGGAGAATCAGGACCCGGAGACCGATAACATGGATTTCGTTCCCAACCACGCCCGCAAAACGGAATTCGAATACGCCATGTCGAATTCGTTCGGCTTCGGCGGCACCAACGGCGCCCTCCTCTTCCGCCGCTGGACGGAATAAAAACCAAACAGGAATTGCAGAGGTTAGAGGTCAGATTGCAGAGGTAAAAGCCCTAAACCTCTGCCCTAAGGGTTTCCAACCTCTGCAATCAGACCTCTAACCTCTGACCTTAACGGTCAGATTGCAGAGGTATTTCTCGCGGTGCGCACGGAACTGACAAAAATTGAGACGAGTTCGTTCGCCTCTTGCACAAGGTCGTGCAATTTTTCCGCCGGGAAAATATTTCCTTCCTGAAAGAGTTCTAGCCAGAAGACTGTCTCGTCTGCCTCTTCCAAGACGATTCCCAGTTTGGCTACGAATTCAGCCCGAGATCTTCCGCGGCACGCCGCTCGGTAGTTTGCGCCGATCGATGTGCTGGAGCGAAGAAGCTGGGTACCCAGGATTCGCGCTTCTTCAGTGCGAGGGAGGGAGCGATAGAGTCTGAGGACTCGCAATGCAAAGTCCTTGGTACGAACCTTCAGCGCCTCGGAGTCCCGCTTCATGCCAAGCCTCGGAGGCGATTCTATTCTCTGATTTTCAATCTAGACCGTGATGATCCTCACATCAAGAATGTGAGGTTTTTACCTCTGCAATCTGACCTCTGACCTCTGAAATTAGCTTCTTACCTCTGCATTCTGACCTCTAACCTCTGACCTCCCCTACTCCCGCTTCATGGCGTCGATCATCACATAGAGCTGACTAGTGTCCGTCACTTCCACGTAGGGCTTGCCGTTACGTTTGTTGCTGACTACCCAGATCGTCGGCGTGTGCTCGAGGTGCAGACTCATGCCCAACTCTTTGTCCGCCCGCACCAGCCCCGCCAGCTTGCCCTCCGGATCCACCACGAACGGCAAACCAATCTTGTGATCGGCGGCAAACTTCTCCGCAAATCCCCGCAAATTCTGCGGGTTGATCTCCAGTTGGTGCGCGAACACACTGTCCCGGAAGGCGTTCCCCACCTCCTTGGAATGCGTGTCGAAGTAGCGCGCCAGCACGGCGGCATCGAACGACCAGTTGTGCGCCGGCAAAGGGAAGTCGTGCTGCACCAGGGGAATCTTATAGGTCCGCGCGGCCTGCACCAGCAGCGGCGCGGTTCGACCGCATTGCGGACATTGCAGGTCTTCGAAAACGACGAGCGCAACTTGCGCTCCCTTCGGCGGACGGAGAGCCGCCGGCACATCCTGCGCGAAAACCGGCAGGCAGAGCAGAACCAGACACACCAGAACTAGAGTGGACAAAACAACGGAGAGCGGCAACAGTCGTTGAATCTTCATAGTTTTTATTAGGATGCGCATCGAACTGACGATGTCCCTATGGTAGCGAATTCAGCCCATTCGCGCACCTGAGGAGCTTTAGCCAACGCGATCACAGAGCCGGAGGCCATCGCTTCCGTCTTTCTCATGTTCGCGTCCTGCACGATCCCTGGTCGAAGGGCGAAGCGCCCGAATATGTGAAGTAGATTTCTCGCACACTGCGCGGCAAATTCCGCGAGGCTTACTTCATGTCGCTGATTTTTTCGTTGTAAAAATAATAGAAACGCAGGCCGAGGATTTGGCCGGGAAATTCTTTCGGCAGCGGTGGGAACGGGGTGGATGCGGTGATGCTCCCCCACGCGGCTCGGTCGAGCGGCACATCGCCGGACGAGGTGCGAACCGCCATGTTGCTCACTTTGCCATCCTTCAGGATGACGAATTCAATCGCAAGCTTGCCCTGTTTCAAGATCGGCGGATACACCGACTCCGGCATGATGCTATACCAGTTCTGGCGCACAATTTGCACGATCCGAGTCAGATAAGGCCCGAAATCCACGCCCATCGTGTCGGTCAGGATTTCCGCCTGATCCAGCGCCTTCGCCCCGCCTCTGCCCTGGCTCAACCCGTAATCGCCCGCTTGTCCAGCGCCGTAGCCCCCGCGGTTTTCGGCTACGGCCCGTTGCGCCTGGTCGATCATCGAGCCCGCCGTCATGCGAGCATTAAAATCCGGCTGCGTCCTGTTCTGCGGAGGCATCCGCAAACGCGCGGTCTGATCGCTCGGCGGCGGCGCGAATCCCGAACTCTGCTGTGGCGCTGGCGGCGCCTGATTCTGCGCCGGCTGACCCTGCGCCGGTGGCTGCTGCACACTTTCGCCCGGCCGTCCCGGACGCGCGCTTTCCAGTATCTTCTTCAATTCTTCGCGATTGATCTGCGGGGCTTTGCTGGTCGCGATGCGGTCCTTATCCGAAATCACTTTCGCATCGGGACGCCGCGTCAGCTTCTGCGCGTCGGGCGGCAACTCCAAGAACGTCGCGTCTTTCGATCGGTCCACATCCGTCCGAATCGCCAGATCCAGTGTCCGGTGCGGCAACAGACCCATCAACTTCTCGCTGTTCCACAACAGAATAATCACGAACAAGTGCAGGATGACCGACAGCCACAGCGCTTCCCGCTTGCGCGCCCGCGAGAGATCGTCCTGCAACTGGATGAGAAGATGCGGAACATCGTCAGGATTGAAACCGCGGTAAGCCGTCTCCCAGTGCTGCGCTTCGAATAAATCGCGCTGCTCCGGCTGCTCGGCAGGAGTCGGCGGATCGCGAGGCGGAATTTGGGTGACCGGCATCAGGCAGAGGCTATAAAGCTTAGAGCCACGGGCAGCCTCCTGGGTTGCGTAAGATTACGCGTAAAGTCCCTTCGTAAAGTTACGTAAATTATGGAGTTGCGACCGCCAATTCTATTGTCGCATTTTTTACGCCAGACGAGTGAGTACCTGGGTAATCGCCGGGCGACGGGTTTACTGGGCAGAGAGATCAGATCACCAATTTCAACCCGTCTGCATCACAGTGTTATGTTTCTCCGTTAACCGTGCGCTCTCGTTCCAACCGTACAATGTTCTTGGAGATCTGGTCTATGTTCCACAAAGGAACTCGCCTTCCTGGCGTATCTGCCCGTGGTGTTTCCGCACTTCGCGTGTCTGCGCTTCGTATGTCTGTGCCCGGCGTCGCTGTGCTGATTGTCGGAATCGCTCTGCTCACCAGTCCCCGCAGAATGCTTGCCCAGCACGGCGGCGGCGGACACGGCATGCCGACCGGCAGCGGCGGCGGCGCTGGCCGTCCCTCAGGGCTCAGCGAAAAGGACGATCTCAAGGATTTTCACCGCGCCATGGCCGTGCAGGCGAACGCTGAGCAGCGCGCCGCGTTCGCCAAGGTCGCGCAATACGCCCAGGCCGCTAGCGATCGGCTGCAAGCTTTTCGCGAATCTCTGCAGAAAGTCCCCGCTTCTTCACCGCTGTCCGATCGCGCAACCACCCTCGATCAGGCTATTGAGAAAGCTCGCGCCGGCAACCAAAATTTTCTCGCCTCGTTTTCTTCCAAACAAAAATCCGGTTTGAAGGACATCACCAAGAAACTGGAAAAAGCGGATTCCGACCTCGACAAACAAGTAAAGACGCTCGATCAAATCGTCCAGACCCCCAAACCAGCCAGCGAACAGATTTCCAACTCCGCCGCCAGTCTCGACAAGGCGCTCGCCAGTTTCCAAAGCGAGCAACTCGCGCTCGGCAGGGAAATGAGCATCCTCCTCCCCTCTGCCGGCCAGGACCTCACCTTCAACCTTCCCAAGGTAACGAACTCGATCAACGTCGGCGGCCAGCCCATATCCATCCCGGCTTCGGGCGCCGTCTCCAGGACTTCCGCCGAAAACGGCCACAACCTCTTCAGCCTCCAGCTCGTCGCCGATCTCTCTGACCTGCAGCAAAATATCACCGGCCTTCTGCGCTCCCAACTCACCCGTTCTCCCCGCTGCGGCGAGCGCATTGCGATTCAACAAGCCACACTCACCCCTCTGGTTCCCGCCAGCCTCGTGGTGGCGAACTTGCACTTCGAGCGCTGGGTCTGCCCGCCGGGTCAGCAAAGCCCGATGGAAGTGGCCGCCGGCGACGGCGCCATCGAGGTCAAGCTCACTTTGTCGCTCGAACAAAACACTGGCTTGGGTCTCGTCTCCGAAATTAGCCGCGTCCAAGCCGACGGCCTCCTCCGCGACTTGCTCCGCTCCGGCGACCTCGGCGTCACGCTGCGCGAGCAAATCGCCGCATCGCTCCTCTCAGTCCTGCAGAAGGCCGCAGACCTCAAGGTCGCACTCCCGCCCGCCGCGCAGGACTCCGCCACCATCCAGAAGGCGCAATTCCAGGACGCCGGCGCCGACCAGTTGAGCTTGGTCCTCGACGGTCAGCTGCAATTTTCCGACGAGCAGACAAAACAATTTGCCACCCAACTCAAGCAACGCCTGTCCGCGCAAGGCGCGTCACCGCCATAAATCCCAAATCGGAGCTGCGCTTCGTAAAGTTATGCAAAGATTTGTCCGAATCCTGTTCGTCGCGCAACTCCCGGCTCATAATTCCATTCATAGATATAGACACCTCGTCTGGAAAAAGGAGATACCTATGCTCAGGAAGCACCTTCTCATTCTTCTCGCCGCCAGCCTCATCTCGATCGCCGCGCTTTTCGCGGCGGCCCAATCGCCCAACGATAGCCCGCCCAACAATCAGCAATCCCCACCCTCGCAGGACAACGGTCGCTGGCGCCACGGCCCGCCCGATCCCGCCCAGCGCACCCAGGAACTGACCAAGAAGCTCAATCTCACCTCCGATCAGCAAACCAAAGTGCAGGACATCTTCCAGTCCGAACGCTCCCAGATGGAGAGCCTGCGCCAGGACAATTCTCTTTCCCCGCAGGATCGCCACACGAAAATGATGGACATCCACAAGAGCAGCGACACGCAGATCCGCGCGCTCCTCGACTCTACCCAACAGAAGAAGTGGGACGATATGCAGGCCAAGCGTGCGCAATGGGGACAAAACCGTCGCCACGGCCCGCCCGACGCCGGCGACCAGCAGGGCCCACCACCTCAGCAATAACTATCTGTAACCCGCTCGTGGAGGGACGGGCGTCCGCGCCCGTCCAGGGTTACGTAGGGACGGCCGCCCCCGGCCGCCCAAGCCGGGCGAAGCCCGGCAGCTGCCTGTGGTCACAGCAACTCTGGATTCGCTGTAGGTCTTCTACTTCTGCGATCCAACCTCTAGCTTCTCCCCACCCCGATCCGTCCCGCGTGCCGCCCAATCTCGGCCAGAATCGCCAGTCCGAGCTCCAGCGCTTTCCGCCCATCTTCGAGCGAAACCACCGGACGCGACCGGTCCCGCACCGACTGCAGAAATGCCTTGATCTCCGCCAGCAGTGGCTCCTCCGCCGTGATCGCCGGCTTCGCCATCTGGATCTGCGGATTCACGCTCGGCTCGCTGGCCATTCCCGCCGGGCTTCCAACCGCATTGCCGACCGCACTTCCGACCGAGAACACCAGCACATCCTGCCTTCCATAATCGATCGAAATATACTGCCCCGCCTGGAAGAAACGCAGCTTGCGCACGCGCTCCGTCGAAACCCGGCTGGCGGTAAAGTTGGCCACGCAGCCCGATTCGAACTCGATGCGCACATTCGCAATATCCACCTTGCCCGACAGAATCGGCAGCCCCACCGCCCGGATTTCCTTCACCCCCGACTTCACGAACGTCAGCACCACGTCGAGGTCGTGGATCATCAGATCCAGCACCACGTCCACATCCAGCGCCCGCGGAGAGAACACGCTCAGCCGGTGTACTTCAAAAAACATCGGACGCTTGATCAGCGGCAGCGCAGCCCGCACCGCCGGATTGAAGCGCTCCAGATGCCCCACCTGCGCCACCCGCTCGTGCTCCGATGCCAGGCGAAGCAGTTCGTCGGCCTCGGCAAGCGTCGCCGCCACCGGCTTTTCGATCAGCACGTCAATCCCAGCTTCCATCAAAGCGCGCGCCACCTCCAGATGCAGAACCGTCGGCACCGCGACCGACGCCGCCTGCACCTCGCCGTGCGTCGTCAGCATCTGCTCGATCGACCCGAACGCTTTGCAACTGAACTCGCGCGCAATCGCGTCGGCCCGCGCCGTATCCGGATCAACCACTCCCACCAGCCGCACGCTGCCTGCCTGCTGCAGTTGCCGATAGACGCGCGCGTGATTGCGCCCGAAGGCGCCCACGCCAATCACCGCAACATTAATCGGAAATTCCTGGCTCAGATGAGTGCTCCGGAACGAAGAAACAACGCGCTATTGTCGCAGTTCCAGCCTCGCTAGGAAAGCGCAAACCACGAATCCCGACTGTAGAGACGGGGCTTGCCCCGTCTCCGGAGCGGCAAGCCGTGGGCTCATCACATCTTCTTCAGCAGCGCGATCTGTCCCGCGTGATACAGCTCGTGCTGCACCACGCCATGAAGCATGTAGTACAAAGTGTAGTGTGCGCCCTCATTGCCCGGAACCATTTCGTCAAGCCGCGAGTCGGGGAGAACAGAAACGGCCTCGATCAGTTTCTCGTGGACACGCCGCACCTCCGCCAACGCCCTGTGCCATGCCGCCTCGCTCGCGTCCGTGACCAGCGGAAAATTCTCCGCATCGGAGAGAGCCGCAGCGACCCCGCCCAGCCGCCGAAGCACCGCACCATCCCAAGCCGCAATATGCAGCACCAACTCCCAGATAGTGTGGGCACGCGCAATCGGACGCGCCGCCGCCTGCGCCGCCGTGACTCCCTCCAGAATTTCAAACAAAGAATCGCCATGCCAAGCCTCGCCACCAAACGCGCGGCGAAGCTGGTCGGCAATGCGAGCCGCTTCGGACCGATCTGCTGTAGACACGGAATGCCTCCATTTCAAAGCTATACATGAATAACGGGTATTCAGGTATACTGTGTTCGTGATCTCCAGCTTCGGAGATGCGACGACTGCCGACATCTATCACGGGAGCGACACCAAAGCGGCCCGCAGAATTGGACGCGAGCTCTGGAGCCGGGTGCAGCAAAAACTCGATTTGCTGAATGCCTGCACATCCATCGAGGACCTGCGGTCACCTCCCGCAAACCGGCTGGAGAAGCTGAGAGGAGATCTTGCCGGCTTTTACAGTATCCGCGTGAACCAGCAATATCGTATCGTCTTCAAGTTCGCGAACGGCAACTGTGAAGAGGTTCGCTGCACAGATTACCACTGAGGAGTCGCATCCATGCTGCCAGAATTTCGCATCGCAACCCATCCCGGCCAAATCCTGCTCGCCGAGTTTCTCGAACCGCTGCGGCTGACTCAGGCCGAGCTTGCCCGCGCTCTGCATATCCCTCTCAACCGCGTCAACGAACTGGTCCGCGGCAAGCGCGGCATCACACCCGAGTCCGCCCTTTTGTTTTCGGAATATTTCAGGAATTCCCCTGAATTTTGGATGAACCTCCAAACCGCGCACGATCTCGCGCGCGCACGCCAGGAGATGCGCAAACGCCCCGGAGGAATCACTCGAGTCAAGACGCTGGCAAAAACCCGCCGTCGGGCCCAGGGTGCGGACTAGTCGACGACTTTACTCCGCGCACACCGCGATCCCCGCATCATCCGCCGCCCGCGTCATCGCCTCGCCATCCAGTAACAGACAGCGTCCCGCGTCCACCGCCAGACAACTCGCCCCGGCGCGCGCCATCGTCTCAATCGTCTTCATGCCAATCACCGGAACGTCGAAGCGCAGATCCTGCCCCGGCTTCGCAACCTTCACCACCGTCAGCGCGCGGCTCAGCGTCGAAGCCTCGCCCTCCGATTCCAATTCCAAATCCAATGATCGCATCAGCAGTCCCGCCCGCTCGATCGTCGCGTCCGTGCCTTCCATCGCCTCCACCGCCACGCACGCCGCTTCCGCGATCACCACCGTCTGTCCAATGTCGTACTCCGCCAGCCGCCGCCCCACCGCGCGTCCGTATTCGATGTTCTTGCGTTCCTGCCCGCTCGGAGCCCGCTTGCTGAGCACGCCCGTTTTCGCCAGCAGCGGTTCCAGCAGCGCGGTCGAGTTCTCCAGCACGATGCCCTCATCCGCCAGAACCTTCGCGACCGCGCCCAGCAGCGAGTCCGTATTGCGCGTGCCCAGCGAGAGCAGCAGCTTGGCCAGCCGCCAGTCCGGCTTGATGGCGGAAAAAATCTGCTTGTGCTTAACCTGCCCCGCCATGACGGCGCGAGTGACGCCCTCGGCTTTAAAAGTGTCGATGAGCTTTGACAGTTCGCCCAGAGAAACCCAATGAACGGAAACAGCGCCGTGCGTCTCAATCTCGGCGAAAGCTTCTTCTTTGATGGCGGCGACCACAACGTCGTAGCCCTGCGCGCGCGCAGCGTCTAGGACGAGGAACGGAAACTTTCCATTGCCGGCGATGAGACCGAGTTTCATAGTGGTCAGTGGGCGGTGGGCGGTGGTCAGTGGTCAGTCTTAACGGCGTGATTGTTCCAGGGAGTTCATCAATCCATTCAGGATTCGACCCAACTCAGCCGCGTGCCCGATAAGCATCTCCGTTGTCTTGTGGTCTATATACTCTAAACGTTCGGATAGCAGAATCTGCGTTTCCGTTTCCAGCAGCGATCCACGAGCATGTCCCAGGAATTAGCGAAACTCGCCGGTGGTCTGCCGCCCTTGGCCTTCCGCAATATTGCTAGGAATAGAGACCGCGGCGCGGCGGAGTTGACTTGTCACACCGTACATCTCCTCTTTTGGAAACCCGCGCGTAACACGGTACACCTCCGCAACAAAGTCCATCGCCTTTTGCCAAGCTATGAGTTGCCGGTAGGACTGTACAGGCATAAGACATCCGTATTATGGATCTTAACTGGCCACTGACCACCGACCACTGACCACTTTACTTAATCACTCCGCGTTCTGACTCTTCAATGAAGCGGATCAGCATCGCGACATCTTCACCCGTGTCCGACTCCGCTTTCAGCTTCTCAATGGCTTGCGAGGTGTTCAGTTTTGACGCCAGCAGCACCCGATACGCATGATGAATTTTCTTGATCCGCTCTTTCGTAAATCCCCGCCGCTCCAACCCCACGGCATTCAATCCATAGGCGTGCGTGCCGCGCTCGGCCGACGTCTTCGAAAATGGCAGCACATCCCGCGTGATGGTGGTGCCCCCGCCAATAAAGGCATGCGTCCCAATCCGCACGAAGTGATGCACCGGACACAGCGCCCCGACCGTTGCCCAGTCTCCCACCGTCACGTGCCCGCCGAGCGTGGCCGCATTCGCCATGATGATGTGACTCCCAATCTGGCAATCGTGCGCAATGTGCGTATAGGCCATGATCAGGTTGTGGTCGCCGACTCGCGTGCATCCCCCGCCCTTCACCGTGCCGCGGTTGATGGTGACAAACTCGCGGATTTTGTTATGGTCGCCGATCTCCAGCCGTGTCGGTTCGCCCGCATAGCCGATATCCTGCGGCGCCATGCCGATCGAAGCGAAAGGGAAAAAGCGGTTGTCCGCGCCAATTTTCGTCGGCCCTTCAATCGCGACGTGCGCAGCCAGATGGCAACCCTCGCCGAGCTCCACCTCGGGCCCGATCACGCAATAAGGCCCAATCTTGCACGACGGATGTATCTTGCTTTTGGGATCGACGATCGCCGTAGGATGAAGGGACATTGAAACCCAGTGGTCGGTGGTCAGTGGACAGTGGGCAGTGGATAGTGAATCGCGATGACGAATTCACTGGCCACTGACCACTGACCACTGACCACTATTCGTCCGCCGCCTCCGCGCTTCCCGCGCCCATCGCACGCGGCACCAGCCGGCAAGTCACCGTCGCCTCGCAAGCCACTTTCCCGTCCACATACGCCTTGCCTTCCAGACGAGCCGCCGTGACCCGCCAGGCCCGCACCACCACTTCAATCCGCAGCTGATCTCCCGGCACCACCGGACGCCGGAATCGCGCCTTCTCGATCCCCGTGAACACCATCAGCATCTCGTCCCGGTTCGGAACCTCCGTCAGCAGCAGCAGCCCGCCCGCCTGCGCGATCGCTTCCACAATCAGCACCCCCGGCATGATCGGCTTGTCCGGAAAGTGTCCCTGAAAAAAAGGTTCGGTGATGGTCACGTTTTTCAACGCGACAATGCTCTTCATCCGCACCAGCTCGGTCACCCGGTCGATCAAAAGGAATGGATAGCGATGGGGCAGGATATTGAGAATGTCGCCAATATCCATCCCGATTTTCTGCGGTGCCGGCGCTTCAGTCGCCGCCGCTTCAGTGGTCTGGTTCGTGTCAGTCATGCCGTTTCATTCGAGGCGAAGATTATACTGTAGCGCACGTCCCTGTGAGCTTGCTTACGAAGACCTTAGGTTGCTAGGGGAACCTAGTCCGCGCGGCGCTCCGCACCCCGTCCGGGATGCTCCCCTCCGTAACCGCTGCTCTGTGACGCCCGCCCTAGACTCGCCCGACCTCAATGCCGATGATTAGCCCAGGGACCCTGCAAGCAACCCATTACGACCACCCTGGAGCCGATCCATGAATTCGCCCGACGCCCAGCCCTCTGCCCCCGCTCCAACCGAACCCGATCGCCGCATCCATCCTCGTTACACCGTCCAGGTCCAAATCGAACTCCGCCAGGACGGCAGCGACGTCCCCATGCGCCTCGAAACCACCGACCTCAGTCGCGGCGGCTGCTACGTCCAGATGATGATCCAGCTCCCACTTGCAGTCCGCGTTCAAGCCACCCTCTGGCTCGACGGCTGCCCCATCGTCATCCGAGGAGTCGTCGTCACCCGCCATCCCCAATTCGGCAACGGCATCATGTTCCTGGAATTCGAAGGTCAGGGAGAACAACTCCTACGCCGTTACCTGGACGCCATCACTACCTAAGTGCCGGGTTGCCCGTCCAAGCTCCGCTTGGGCGGGGGTGTTCGTCGTGCACCGACTCGACTGACCACTGGCCACTGACCACTGATTCACTTGCCCTTCCCCATCCGCACGATCGGCAGCGTCAACCCATTCCCCAGCGGCACCTCCGCCGCCTCCAACTCCACATACCCCTTCGCCCGATAAAAAGGAACCCCCGTCAACGTCGCTCCCATCTCCAGCCGCCGAAAACCCCGCCGCCTCAGCCGCCGCCTCACAAGCCTCCAGAATCATCCCGCCAATCCCCCGCCGCGCCCACGCCGGATGAACAAAAAATGCTCGAATCTTAGCCGCATCCTTCGCCGGATCCAGTAACGAATCCTCCCGCCCCGCCCCACGTTCCTTCCAAAGATCGCCGCCATACAAAGTCGTCCGCTTGCTCCACCCGCCGCAACCCACAAGCAGCGCCGCTCCCGAAGATTCCGTTTCCTCGGCCGCAAAATAAGTTCCATCCGAAATCAGTTGCGTGTCCACTCCATAAACCGTCCGCAGCGCGTTCTCCAATTGCGCCGCGGAATAATCCCCCGCCTGCAATCCCCGCACCGAAGCTTCGATCAATTCCCGAAGCACCGGAACATCGCAAGCCTCCGCCAACCGAATGCGTATCTTCATGACCGATCGCTGTAACCGATTGCCAGCAATCCGGAAAAACGCGGTTTTCGTACCTGGGCATCGCTTTACCGATAAATGTAGAGACGGGGCAAGCCGTGTCTCTACATGAAATCAGACTCCCCTTCACGGGCTGGGCATCGGCATCCGAATTTTCCGCAGCCGAGAAGCTGGTAGCTAACAGCCAAAAGCTAAGAGCTTAAGAGCTAAGAGCTAAGAGCTAAGAACCGAAAGCTGACGGCTGAGAGCTGACGGCTGACAGCTATTTTTCTTTCTTCCGCCCCGCCGCGCACTCCGCGCACGGACAAACTTCCCGCAGATAGAACCACGAATAAATTCCCAGATCGTGTTTATCGTTCCACGAAAACTTCAGCGCATACTTGCCCACTGCCTCCGCCGACAGCGCTTTCACCGCCGGCTTGAACATCGGCAAAGCCCCCGGCGCCAGTTTCGCCGCCTCGCCCGCCTTTCGCCCCGCCTTTGTTCGCTCATCCTCGCAAAGCGCGCAAGGGCAAGCCTCCCGCAGAAACGCAAACGTATAGACGGACCGGTGCCCATCCTTCCACTCAATCTCCATCCCCGTCCCCGTCGTCAAATGAATCACCACCGACTTGGGATCGTTCCCCACCCGAGGCGAAAAATCCGGCAGCGCCATAAATTTCAGTATCGCACGCCGCCCGCGCCGCCGATCAAATGTTGGGCAAGAATAATGTTGGGCAAGAATGTGGTGCGAGGACGGGTGGGCGCGGACAGAGCCTGCTCTGTTTTGCCGAAGCCCCGAGCGCAGCCGACGGGGAAGGGGAAGGGGAAGGGAGTGTCCGCGCCACACGGAATCCCGCCCAGTCCCCCAGAATAGGGAGACCAGGGTTAGCCGGCAAGATGCAACCGCGTCAGGTTACGATCCAAAGAGCTTGCGGCGCATGGTTCCGGCAAGGACGATCAAGCCCGTGCCGAACAATCCCAGTGTGCCGGGTTCAGGAGTGTTAACGCGGAAGCTGGTATCGCCGCGGTGGATGCTGCCCCGGTGATCCACAGCCCATTGATTCTTGTACACATAAATGGTCTGCTTCGTGGGTATGATCGCGTACCGACCGGTATACAACATGCCCTCGATCCTGCCCGAGAGCGTAAAGACATAGTCGTACTTGCCAGTTTGGCTGACCAGCTTCCATTTAATCGGCCCGACGAAACTACCGCTGAAGAGCGTTAACCTCGGTACTCCCCAGTACTTTTTGCCGACGCCCTTCACGATAAAGCTGGAGCCCACGCTGGAAAAGGTTCCACCGCTCCAGATGCTGCCGCTCGTGAGAGCGCTGGTCGAAAAGCTGACCGAGCCCAGGGAGTTTGCCGGAGGCGCTGTAATCCCGTTGAAGCTTACAAGCTCGGATCCTTTGGATACGATCCCGGCGTTGGTGATGCTAACCGTGCCAAACTCGTTAATAATTAGACTAATTGTGCTTGCCCGCGCTGCCATTGGTAATAGCAGCGCACATAGACCAAGCATCACGGCAATTCGCTTCATTGTTTCTTCCGCAGAACCCCGTGTGGGCGCGGACACTTGCGTCCGTGCCACACGGCGGCCCATCTTCCAGGGAAGGAAAATGGTTACGATCCAAAGAGCTTGCGGCGCATGGCTCCGGCGACGGCGATCAAGCCCGTGCCTAACAATCCCAGTGTGCCGGGTTCAGGAATGGGCAGGCTGGTGCTGCCCGCGTGAAGGCTGCCCTTGTGATCGTAGGGCTCTTGATTCGTGAACGCATAAATAGTCTGCGTCGTGAATCCGCTCACGTCCCGGCCGGTATACAACAGGCCAAAGATCCTGCCCGAGAGCGTAAAGATATAGTTGTCCTTGACGTGGCTGATCACCGTCCAGGAAATCGGCCCGACGAAGCTGCCGGTGAAGAGTGTTACCGGGTTTGTTGATTGTCCCGTTAATATTCTTGCCCAACGGCCGCTGCCAGCCACGTCAAATGTCGAGCCCGTGGCCGAAAGCGTACCGCCGGTCCAGATGCCGCCGCTGATGAAAGCGCCGGTTGAAAAGCTGACCGTGCCGAGAGAGCCGCTCTTAGGAGCTACGATGCTGTAAGCGCCTTCCTTGAAGCTCTTAAGCTCGGACATTGTGGATGAGATTCCGGAGCTGCTGAAAGTAACCGAGCCCCCCACGTTAGTTAATTCAATCGCGTCCGCCCAAGCTGCCATTGGTAACAGCAGCGCACAAAGACCCAGTATTACTGTAATTCGCCTCATTGTTCCCTCCACAGAATTCAAGCAACCCTTTCCGACAACCCTTTGGGAAAGAGGTCGCCGGGATCACGAAGTTTGGATTGTTAATGTCGCGCACTTTTAAAGAGCAGAGTGCAAGAGACTTTATAAACGAACAGTCGAGGGAGGTTCAACAGTCAACAGCTTAATCTCCGGGGCGGAAAAAAGCTGTGAGTTTTGTCACCGTGTTTCGTGACTAGAAACCCATCTCCAGTGCATGATTGCTGCAAAAGTTTTCACTTGCTTAATAGGAGGGCTCAGCAGCGATGCCCCGACTACCTCTCCGGCATCCGATTCCTGAACGAAAGCAATCAAGCGTAAATTCCACAAGAACCAGTGGAACGAGATCGCCGGGCTTGAGAAACCACACTTCCGCAATCACTCCCGCTAGAATCTCTCCAGGCTCGCCATGAACACCGCCCGCATCGCCGCCCTGCTCGATCCTTTCCTCGAGCCATCGCTCCCCCCATCCCAGCTCGATCAAATATCGATATACATCGATCTATTACTCCGCTGGAACGCCCGCATCAACCTGACCTCCATCCGCAGTCGAGAAGAAATCGTAACCCGCCACTTCGGCGAGTCCTTCTTCCTGGCCCGCTACCTCTTCCCGGCGGAACATGTGGCGCGGACACCGGCGAACGCCGGCAGCGCACAAATGGCGGGCGTCCCACTCATCGCGCACTCTGCGATGAGTGGGACGCCGCCCAAACCCCCGCGCGTCCTCGACATCGGCTCCGGCGCCGGATTCCCCGCTCTTCCCCTCAAGATCTGGGCCCCGCACATCCACCTGACGCTAATCGAATCGAATCACAAGAAGGCCGCCTTCCTCCGCGAAGTGGCCCGCGCACTTACATTGACCAACATCAATGTAATCACCGACCGAGCCGAAGTCCTGGCCGCCCGCCCCGATTTTCCCCACGCCGACATCGTAACCCTCCGAGCCGTAGAGCACTTCGACACCATCCTCCCCCAAGCCGTAACTCTTCTGGCCCCCAACGCAACCCTAGCCCTCCTTGAGAAAAGTGGGAAATAATCATCATTAACAACTTCCAGTGGAATATTTAGACAATTTAGTATGATATATGATGCCGCAAGTGGTAAATAGTTCGCAATATCTCATTATGAGACGATGCCGATAATAGTGTTTTACGTGAAACACTTCTCCATATTGGCAACCTCAAACCATCCCAAGTCATGATGTGTTTCACGTGAAACACATCCCACGATGGCGCACCCTAGGTAGTCGAAACGAGCCGAGTGTTCCACGTGAAACACTTTGTCGCGGTTGCACAAGAATCTGGCATTGATTTCGCAATCGCGTTCGCATATCCTGACGCGCAACACATAGAAAATAAAATCATGGGACGTGTCATCGCAGTTGCCAACCAGAAAGGTGGCGTCGGCAAGACTACCACCGCCATCAACCTTGCCGCTTCACTCGCCGCTGCCGAAGTCAACACGCTGCTGGTTGATTGCGATCCGCAGTCGAACTCGACCAGCGGTCTGGGCCTGGTGAAGGATCCGGAGCGCATCAGCATCTACGACGTGATCATGGGCGTGGCCTCGGCTGAGGAGGCGCTGCAACTCACCGAGCTCGAACAACTCTGGCTGATTCCTTCGCACAAGAATCTGATCGGCGCGAACATCGAGCTGGTGGGGGTGGAGCGGCGCGAGTATCGTCTGCGCGATGCCCTCGCAAGTTTGCTCGATCGCTTTCAGTTCATCGTGCTCGACTGTCCGCCGGCGCTCGATCTGCTTACGTTGAACGCGCTGGTCGCCGCGGATGGAGTGTTGATCCCGATGCAGGCGGAGTACTTCGCGCTCGAGGGTGTGTCGGAGCTGCTCGACACCATCGAGAGGATACGTGCGGCGCTGAATCCCACGCTGGCGGTTGAAGGCGTGGTGATCACGATGTTCGACGAGCGGACGAACCTGGCGCAGCAGGTGGCGGAGGAGCTGAAGAAATATTTCGGAGAGAAGCTGTGCACGACGACGATCCCGCGGAACATACGGCTGGCGGAGGCTCCGAGCCACGGGCTGCCGGCGCTGGTGTACGACGTGCGGTCGCGGGGGGCGGAGAGCTACATCCGGCTGGCGAAGGAGATCCTGGACCGGCAGGCGGGAGTGGTGAGCGGGCCGGGGGAAGCGGCTTAGATTGATATACGTAAATATTTATGTCCATCGATGTGTTTGCCGATGGCGAGTTCTCAGTTCTCAGTTCTCAGAAAACAAGTCTTAACCCCGGGGGAACACAGGGGCGGTTGACAAGGGTTTGAAGATCCAGACGGACCAAGGGAGATTGCTTGATGCAGACTACATCGAATGCGGCGGTTGACAAGACGGCCGCGAAGACTGGGACGGAGAAGGTTCACGAGAAGCTGGCGGAGAAGCGGCGGGCTTTGGGGCGGGGGCTGGAGTCCCTGCTGCCGGGGCCGCGGGTGGTGACGGTGCCGGCGGCGCCCACCGTTCCGCAGAGTGCGCGGAAGGATGGGGCACCCGCGCCTGCGAGTTCTCAGTTCCCGGTTCCCGGTTCTCAGGGACCCAACTCGTCGCTTTCCTCTTCTCTTCTTTCTTCTTCGGGTGTTGACGGTGGACCCTTCGACTTCGCTCAGGGCAGGCTCGCGGGGACGGCCGTCGCTCCACTGGAAGACGGCTTGGCGGTGGCGGGGACTTTAGAGGAGTTGCAGGCGGTGGCTTCGGGGCGGACGGCGGATGGGGAGACGGTGTTTCGGCTGGCGATTGATCAGCTCGACCACAATCCGCACCAGACGCGGAAGGAGTTCGATCAGAAGTTACTCCAGGAACTGGCAGATTCGATCCAGGTGCAGGGAGTGGTGCAGCCGATTGTGGTGCGTCCGGGGCCGGTGCATCCGGGAAACGAGGGGCGGTTCATCCTGATCCTGGGCGAGCGGCGGTTGCGCGCGGCGGAGCTGGCGGGGCAGACGACGATCCCGGCGATCGTGAGGCGGGTTTCGGAGCAGCAGGCGGCCGAGATGACGCTGGTGGAGAACCTCCAGCGGGAGGATCTGAATTGCGTGGAGCAGGCGGAGGCGTTCGCGAACTTGAGCACGGAGTTCAAGCTTACGCAGGAAGAGATTGGGAAGCGGGCGGGCGTGTCGCGGGAGACGGTGTCGAATTACATGCGGCTGCTGGCGCTGCCGGAAGGCGTGATCGGGGCGCTGCAGAAGGGAAGGTTGACGTATAGCCACGCACGGGTGCTGTTGCAGCTACGGGATAATGTCCAAATCTGGAAGTTCGCGCAAAAGGCGATTGAGGAAAAGATGTCGGTGGCGAAGCTGGAGGACCTGGTGCTGGGGGTGAGCGTGCCGGTCAGGCTGGGCGAGCCGAATAAGGGAGGCGGAGCTAGGTGGGTGGATCCGAATGTGCGGGCGGCACAGCGGTCGCTGGAGACGGTGCTGGGAATGAGGGTGCGGATCCGGGATCGAAAGGGGAAAGGGAAGATCACGATCGAGTATGGGACGCTGGAGGATTTTGATCGGGTGGTGCGGATGCTGAAGGGGAAGTGAGGGGGCAGAAGTTGGATTGTTGTGGTGTTGTTGGTCGCGGCGAGGTCGTAGCTACGCGATCATCGCTTCTTCGGGAAGAGGCAAAGCCTCGGTTGGCGTGGCATCAATCCACCCAAGGACATTCAGCCTTCGAATAGCTAGAGCCACGTCACTTTCGTTTAGAGGTGGGCGACGGCGGAGTTTCCACCGCATCACGTAATCAAGGATTTCAGCCTCTGTGGGCTGATTGTGGCTGGCTTCGCGTAAGCGGTTAGCCGCGAAGTGAACGGTTGCCGCAATTTCGGCATCATCAGTGTTCACTCTCACAATTAGGTCCACGACTCTCGCGATCTCCGATTGCCACTTGGTCAAAAACGATTCGTATCCCCTCCTCGCGTCTGCATAGGTAGGACCTACGTCCGTCGCCAACATGCGTCCGAGCTTTCGCTCAACAATCAGTCCATTGTTGATGAGGCTCGACAAAACTTGTTTTACTTCAGGTGCGTATGGGCCATAGCTACCGCGGCGATATGAGAGGCCGGTGGGGATGCCGACCTCCGTGGCAAAATAGGCCACTTTTTGAAAGCCAACCCGGCCGATCGGCCAGTGGTATCGCTGCTTGCTGACCTGCTCGATTATCGCAACCAGCGCAACCCACCCTGGCTCCACGCGGAACCGTGGTGAGGACCCGTCTTGGTGGCCGTTGAGGACCGACACTGGCTCCCGATGCTCGAAGAACTCGGGCTGCAGCTCTTCGTGCGGTGTCCCGAAGGGAGCGTACAATTCGACAGGAATTCCGAGATCGCGAAGGCGCCGATAAAGCGTTGGTCCCACGACGCGCCACTCCAATTTGCCCTCGCCACAGCCGAGTGGCGGGACAGCCAGCGATGTTACGCCCCACTCAGAAATGTGGGCCGCAAGGTATCTGAGCCCCTCGACGATATCGTCGAGCTTTGAAACTGATCGCCAGTGGTCTTTGGTCGGAAAGTTTATGATGTGCGGGGGCGTGAGTTGCCGATAAATGTACGGTCTCCTCAGTTGGACTTCACGCCGTTCGCACCGGCGGACATAATCTTCATACATCTCGGGAAACCGCTTGCGGAATCCCAAGGCAATACCCTTTCCCATTACCCCGACTACATTCACGGTGTTGACGAGTGTCTGCGCCTTCGATTCGAAGATGTCGCCGATTAGCACTTTGATCATAGGCGCCTCACTGGAAGAAGAGTCTTGGGTTCACGGTGACGGGCAAGTCCGGCACCAAACCGTGGAGTTGCCGCCGACTATTGTCGCAAGACACGTACGCTCCGATCACATAGGGTGGGGACACTACGTCGGGTACGAGCACCTCAGCGCATTTCTGAGACGAGTGACGCCACTGCTCTATCTGATCGTCGTGAGTCCACCACTCCGCAAATGTGCGATCCCGGTCAACAATCGCCAGCCCCGCTGGCGCCGGCCTGAAGCTGACGTACTTGCTGGCTGCATTGCCGTCCGTGACAACCACGTTGCGAATGTCAAGCACGTCCGCGCTCACCTGCAAAACACAGATTGACTCGTGAATATCACTCTTTTTCAGCAGCATCGGATTCCGCGGACAAATGTACAGATTTGCGTACTCGTGCAGCATGCGTCCATTCGGAACAGTGACGGTGGCTCGACGATCCTGCACGTTCTGAAGGGCGATTGACTCATGCGGTATCCTCTCCGCCCTTCGATGAGAAAGAATTCCGCGTTGAAGGATCGATGGAACCGTCGCAATCGGGACGATGTATCCGAGTTCATTTAATTCGGCGCGTGTCATGAGCAGTGGGCATACCGCGTACGCTCAAATGTAGCCCCTACCTGACCCTGTTCGAAAGCATACACGCATTACCGTCGAATTGGAATAAACATTATTCTACCTAGCCTATATTTGCATTCTGATTTAACTTAGGTTCTGTTCGACAAAGGCTGCCAAACCATGCCGTTTCGACCAGAGCGCCTGAAGAACCTCAGAGAGGCCAAGGCCCTGTCTCAAGACCAGCTCAGTAAGCTGGCTGGCCTGAGCCAGTCTGTGATCGCAAAGAGTGAGAATGGCAAGAACTTGCCCGGCTCAGAGGCACTGGACAAGCTGGCGCGGGCTTTGGACTGCACTATCGACTACCTTCACGGGCGAGGCTATGAGTATGGGAGCCCCGGAGCCGCAGCTGCAAACATGGCGTTTGATGTCTTCGTCGCTTCGCAGGTTTTGACTGACGAGCAAATTGCAAGGTGCCGCCGTGCGCTCCAGCACCCGGACGCACCTAAGACGGCGAAAGCATGGCACTCCTTCGCAGAAATGATTGAACTGGCGATGGGGCCAACGTCGACTACCTCTTTAGCTCTGGTAGGGGACCGGCGACTGAAGCCAAAGTCGATGGCTGCGCCCGGCCGGCAGTCTGACCCCAGTGGCTAGGAGCCAGATTCTGTTGCGGCCGGAGCGGCGCTCTTCGATTTTGCTCGGGCAGGCTCTTCGACTCCGTCCAGGATTCCTCACCACAGGGGGTGCAGAGGACACGGGGCTTTTTCCCCAGCGCTGAAGCGCTGGGTTACGCTGGGTCGCCCCTCCGAGGCTGGGTTCCGGGGTGCTTCCGTAAGCGAATCTTGGCCTTATCCGGCTATCCAGGCTTCGCCAAATGGGCGTCTTATCCCACTTGTTACTGTGCTGATTCTCCCTGGGCGGCGGTGAGCCTTTCAGGTAATGTTGCGATTTAGGCTGGAGCTGATCTCATACCTGATGTCAGGATGTCTGGACCTCGGGGGCTAAAGCCCGTCCTTAGAACGAGCCAGTTATCGCAGCGCTGAAGCGCTGCGCCACCCAAAATCAAGCCCGAGATTGAGTTTTTCCGCAGGCTGTGAAGCCGGTTGGGCAGAAGCAGGTCAATGCAGGGCTGGAAGCCCTGCTCCACTCCAAGGCGCTCTGCCCTCAGGATGGGTCAAAGCACAATCGCTGCGGAGCTTCGCTCCGCTGGACGGACGAGAACGTCCGTCCCTACACGAGCGGGGTACGGGGTCTCAGATCCGCATCGGCATCACGATGTAGCGGTACTTGTAATCTTCGGCTTCCGCGGGACGAAGCTGGCCGGCGGACTGGGCATCTTTCAGCTCCAGTTTCACCTCGCACGAGCCGGTCGCTTTGATGAAGTCGATCAGGTATTGCGCGTTGAATCCGATCGCCATGGGCTCACCGTCATAGGCGACTTCGATGGAATCCTCGGACTCGCCAGTCTCGGTGGAGGATGCGGAAATCTTCAACTCGCCTTTCTCCAGACGCAGGCGGACGGCGCGCGAGCGCTCATCGGCGAACTGGGCCACGCGGGCGATCGCGGCGCCGAGTTCTTCGCCATGCAGCGCGATCGACTTGGTGATGTCCTTCGGCAGCACGGCCTCGTAGTTGGGGAACTGGCCGGTTAGCTGGCGGGAAGTCAACAAACGCGGACCGACGCGGAAGAACAGCGTGGACTCGTCCTTGGCGAAGTCGATGGTCTCGACGTCGGAATCGAGCAGCGATTTCAGTTCGTCCATCGCCTTTTTCGGAATCAGCGTCTTCATCTCGCCGGAGACGCCTTCAAACTTTTCTCCCGCGCGCTCCACGTGCGCCAGGCGGTGGCCATCGGTTGCGACCATGGTGATCGACTCCGGCTTCAGCACCATCAAGGCGCCATTCAGCGTGTAGCGCGACTCCTCGCTGGCAATGGCGAAGCCGGTCTTGGCAATCATCGAGCGCAGCACGGCGGCGGGAATCTTGATCACTCCCGCCGATGGAAATACCGGCAGGCTGGGAAAATTCGACCGCGCCATGCCCACCATTTTCGTGTTGGACCGTCCGCAGCGAATGCTGACCCAGTGGTTCTCGAGCAAGCGGATGGTCATATCGGCGTCGGGCAGCAACTTCACGTAGTCATAAAGTTTGCGTGCTGGAATTGTGCACGCGCCGTCTTTTTTCACCTTGGCGTTGCAGGACGTGCGCAGGCTTAGGTCGAGGTCCGTCGCCGTCAGCGACAGTTTGTCCTCCGCGGCCTCGAAAAGATAGTTGGAGAGGATGGGAATCGTGGTCTTGCGCTCCACCACGCCCTGAGTGGCTGTCAGTTCGCGAAGAAGCTCGAATTTGCTGACCGTAATTTCCATGGTCGTAGTGGCAACGGCAGGGGCGGCTTCCACTGGCATATTGGGTCTCCCGACTCTACTTCTGTTCTCTTCTTATATCAAATGCAAAAGCAAGAAAACCAGTAGTAACCGTAGGCAGGTCGGAGAAGTGGAAAACTGGTCCAGGTTCCTGCGGTTTCAGTTGCTTCCACATTGACCCTTTGTGTGAAGAATCGGTCCCTGCCTGAGCGGAGGCCATCGTAAATAGCGGAGCGCACTCAGGTTTCTGTCCCGTCTTCCACGGTTTCCACAAACACTTCACAACCAGAAGGCAGGAAGAACGGCCTGATGAGTGGAAAAGCTGGTGGAAATCGGAATTTACGCGCCTAATTGCTCGGTCAGTTTATTGAGCAACCTGTTCAAATCCTTGTCGTTCTTGCGAACCCCTTCAATCTTGTCCACCGAGTGCAAAACCGTGGTGTGGTGCTTACCGCCGAACTGGCGTCCAATCTCAGGCAGGGAAGCTTCGGTGAGGTGCTTGGCCAGGTACATCGCAATCTGCCGCGGATAGACGATGGAACGCGAATTGTTCTTCGCCTTGATTTCCACGAGGCGCAGGCCGAACTGCTCGGCCACCGCCTTTTGAATGGATTCAATCGTCACCTTGCGGGCCTGCGAATCAATGAAATTCTTCAAAACCTGCTGCGTGTAGGGAAGCGTAATGTCGGCTCCAATCAGCGACGAATGCGCCACCAGGCGGATCAGCGCGCCTTCCAATTCGCGTACATTCGACCGGATGTTGGAGGCGATAAACAACGCCACATCCGTCGGTAGCGTCACCTGTTCCTGCTCCGCCTTTTTTTGCAGGATGGCGACTTTTGTCTCCAGGTCGGGCGGCTGAATATCGGCAATCAGACCCCACTCGAACCGGCTGCGCAAGCGATCCTCGAATTCCGCCAACTCCTTCGGCGGACGGTCGCTGGCGATCACGATCTGTTTCATTGACTCGTGCAGCGCATTGAATGTGTGGAAGAACTCTTCCTGGGTGCGCTCTTTCTGCGCCAGGAACTGGATGTCGTCAATCAGCAGCACGTCCATCGTCCGGAATTTATCCCGGAAGCTGATCATCTTGTCGTAGCGCAGCGAGTTGATCATCTCGTTGGTGAACTTCTCGCTCGACACGTAGCAGATGGCCGCCTGCGGCGTCCGGCGCTTGATCTCATGCCCGATGGCCTGCATCAGGTGAGTCTTGCCCATCCCGACGCCCCCGTACAGGAACAGCGGGTTGTAAGCTTTCGAAGGCCGCTCCGCCACCGCCTGGCAAGCCGCGTGCGCGAACTGGTTCCCGCTGCCGATCACGAACGCGTCAAATGTATAGCGCGGATTCAGTTGCGCGGCGCTGTCCCAGTCGAACCTCCCCTGTGCTGCCTGCAACCCCGGCACCGCCTGCGACCCCGGACTGGGAGCCGACAGCCCGCCGTTGTGCCGGATCGGGGTGTTCGAAGGATCGTCCTCGGCGGTAACGAATTTCACATCCTCGTATCCCAGCCCGAGATTGTCGACCGCTTCCTGAATCAGATCGGCGTATTTGTCGCCTACGTGACGGAACTCGGCAGTCGGTACGCGCACGAACAGAATGCCATTGCTGGAGTGGCTGTAGCGCGTCGGCTTCAACCAGGTGTCGTAGGAGTGCCGGTTGACTTTCTTTTCCAGGGCATCAAGGATGCGCACCCAGGGGTTCGGCACGATAGCAGAGCTGGTGAGAGACATGGTTTACCAGAATATCGAAAGCGCCAGCGTAAAAACGTCCGGGAAAAAGTCAATCTTGAAATATGAGTTCTTCTTTTACTGCAGAGCAGCTTCTGTTTTGCAGTACGGGTTGTCGGTGAAATTTATTAGCAGACGAAGGGCATACTAGCACAAAACAATTCGCCTGTCGGTGTGTTGCAATAAAAACTTCCGCGCGCGCGCTTTATCGAACCGCGATTTCTTTACGCTGTCAAGTGTCGAGAAACTAACTGCCGCGCAAAGTGTGCAACTACGAAATCGTCGGGCGTTCCCGTTTCGCCGGCGCCGTCGTCTTGTAATTCCCCGGATACACCACCACCGAGCGTCTTCCGCCCTCGCCGTCACTCTCGGTGCGCAAATCTTTTTCCTCACGCAGCGCCAGATGCACGATGCGGCGCTCGCGCGACGACATGGGCCCGAAG
>JBEKDG010000030.1:0-44018 GCA_050014475.1 Terriglobales bacterium
CTGGGGCGTTTTCTCGGGGTGGAGGAAGAATGCATTGTCGCCCTGGGGCGGGGCGGCTACTTGCACGACCTGGGAAAGATCGCGGTGCCGGATGAAATCCTGAAGAAAGGCAGCGATCTGACGCCGGCGGAGTGGGAGATCATGAAGCAGCATCCGGTTACGGGCGAGACGATTTGCCGTCCGCTGAAGTCGCTGCGGCTGGTGCTTCCGATTATCCGGCATCATCACGAGCACTCGGATGGCAGCGGCTATCCGGATGGGCTGCGGGAGGACGAGATACCGCTTCTGCCGCGCATTCTGCGGGTGGTGGACATTTACGATGCGTTGCGCACGGCGCGTCCGTATAAGCCGGCGCTCGGCCACGAGCAGGCTGCGGTTACCATGCGCGACGAGGCGCGAAGCGGACTCTGGGACAAGGAGTTGGTCTCGGAGTTCTTCGGGATGCTCGACAAGCGGCGGCAAGTGGCGTGAAGATCGGGTGATCTGATCATCGGGCCATCGGGCCATTTAAATTCAAATGCCAAAGCCTTTGACTTTTAATCACCCGATGACCCGATCGCCCGATGACCCGATTTCTCCGACATCCACGGATGGCCTATTGACCTACAGTTTCGTCGTTCCCGCCTATAACGAAAGCGTACGCATCGGGCCGACGCTCGATGAGCTTCTCCGCTATACAAAGGAACAGAACTGGGACGCGGAAATTCTGGTGGTGAACGACGGCTCGAGCGACGATACGGCGCAAATCGTGCGGGAATACGGCAAGTCGCATCCGCAGATTCTGCTGGTGGAGAATCCCGGGAACCGCGGCAAAGGTTACAGCGTGCGCAATGGGATGCTGCATGCGCGGGGCGACATTTGCCTGTTCACGGATGCCGATCTTTCTTCACCGATGACGGAGGCGCAGAAACTGTTCGACGCGATTGGTCAAGGCGCCGACATCGCGATCGGGTCGCGCTGGCTGCGGGTGGAACTGCAGACCGAGCGGCAGCCACTGTACCGGCAGGCGTTTGGACGAATCTTCAATCTGGTGCTGCGGGTGGTTCTGGGCTTGCGTTTCGCGGACACGCAATGCGGATTCAAGGCTTTTCGGCGGGACGCCGCGCAACGCATCTTTCCCCGGCAGAAAATTGAACGGTGGGGATTCGATCCGGAAATTCTGTTTCTGGCGCGGCGCGCGGGCCTGCGGGTTGAAGAGGTACCGGTGCTGTGGGCGCACAGCGAGGGGACGCGGCTGCACCCTTTCCGGGACGGACTGCGAATGTTCGTGGAAGTTTTGCGGATCCGGTGGAATGCGATGACGGGGGAGTACACGACTGGCGCGGCGCCTTCTCCGGGGAAATTGTAGAAGGGTAGAAACGCGCGGCGGAGTTTCTTTCGAGCCGAGTAAGACATTATGGAACATTGCCAGGTTGAAAAAACGGAGACTTGCAAATGAAGAGAAGATTCCCGCTGGCGGTGTTGGTTGTGGCGGCGATGCTTACGCAGTCGCTCTCCTTTGGTGCGAACGATAAAGGTTCCGAGGGTCAGAGTTCCAAGGATCAAAGTGCATGGCAGCGCGATCTGCTCGCCTGGCGCGCTCAGCGGGCAACCAACCTCCAGGCTCCCGAAGGCTGGCTTTCTTTGATCGCCCTCGGGTGGCTGAAAGAAGGGGACAACAGCTTTGGTTCCGCTGAAGACAGCCGCGTTCAGATCGCGGGAAAGGGGCCGGCGCATATCGCGGTCGTGCGCCTTGAAAAAGGTGCGCTGCGCTTGCTCCCTCCGTCCGAAGGTTTCCCGAAAGATCTTCTGGTTGACGGTCAACCCGCGAAAGAGCAGGCTCTGCTTGCCGACGATGCCGACAAGCCCTCGAAGCTCACGATCGGCACGCTCACTATCATCGTGATCCATCGGGACGACCAATTCGCCTTGCGCATCAAGGATCTGCAAGCCCCCACCCGCGTCGGCTTCCACGGATTGCGCTGGTATGCGCCGAATGCCGCCTACCGCGTACACGCGCGCTGGATCCCGTACAACCCTCCCAAGGTGCTCGACATCCCAACCGTCCTCGGCACCACGACCCATCTTCCCGCACCCGGCGTCGCCGAATTCACTCTGGATGGACAAGTTCTCCGGCTGGAGCCCGTGCTCGAAGATCCGAAATCGACCGATCTGTTCTTTATTCTCCGCGACGCCACCAGCAAAACTACGACGTACGGTGCGGGACGGTTTCTGTATACCGAACTGCCCGACCATGGTGTAAGCCGGCCCGGCGAAGTCTGGCTCGATTTCAATCGACTGGTGAACCCGCCCTGTGCATTCACAGCCTATGCGACGTGTCCGCTGCCTCCGGCGCAGAATCGCCTCAGCGTTCCGATACCGGCCGGCGAGCAGCGTTATCACAATTGATTGACTTGGGTGGATTCAACCCAAACTTGCTGGAGCAACAGGAGCGAACTGCCGCGTCTTGCTCCATGCCGCGGGCTCGGCACGATGTAGCGTGGTAATGCGGCGGATGAAGTAGAGCGCGGCTGCCAAGCAAACTATCACTGCAACGATGGAAGCCTCCGGCCCGAACTGTCCGCCAGTGAGAATTTGCGGGCCACTCAGCGAACCTTGAATCAGACCCGCGCTCACGCTGTTTCCCGAGACCGACAGGCTGAAGATCGAGCCCTCGGTGAAATTCCATCCGATGTGCAGCCCGATCGGCACCCACAGGCTTTGCGTGGCAGCATAAGCCGCGCCCAGCAGGACGCCGGCCTCGATCGCAATCGCGAGCGAGCTACCGACGGTCGCGCCGCGATTGAAAGCGTGCGATGCACCGAACAGCGCCGCCGTAAACAGCAGGGCTCCCCACGTCCCCAAGATCTTCGAACTCAAGCGGAGGAGCAGTCCGCGGAACAAAGTTTCTTCGACAACGCCTGCTATGAGTGCCGAGACCAACCCTCTGGCGAGCCCGTTTGCCGTGCCGCCTCCGGCCGGATGATAGACGCCAGCGGCCCAGAGGATCGCCATGCCGCAGGCGAACAACACAAGTCCGACAGCAAATCCAGCGGCGACCTCGGGCAACAGACGACGGACGTTTAGTTCGGAGGGCGTGCGACGCTCGATCCACTTCGAAGCAGCGACGTAGGTCGCGAGCACAAGCAGCGCCAGCAGGACTCCGCCCACCATATGCGGAAGATGTTTGCGAAGCACAGGCTGCGCCGCAACGATCACAACGATAACGGCAAGCAGATTCAGCGAGCCAAGGCCTGCTTCTTTCCAACTCTTACGCATCATGTCTCCGATGTAAGATCATACGTCGACCGAAGAGACAAAGTTCCAGCATTCTTGCGCATGCTGCCCCGTCTGACTGAGATGCGCCTATGTTTTGGCCGTGCCGATTAAGGAGAAATGGTCAAGTTCGGACACCCGAAAATCGGTCCGCCGTTATTGATAGACGGAAATCGTGGATAATATCTCTTTCAGGAATGCAACTTCATTTACCTTGGTGTGGGAGTCCTGCATGAGATGGGTGCTGATTGTGCTCGCCGTCGTCGGTATTGCCGCTTCTTCACTCGCGTTGCGCGAGCATTACCGTACCGACACTTCACCTTGCAGCATCAATGATCGCTGGGACTGCGGCATCGTAAATCACAGTCCGTACGCCATGTTCCACGGAGTTCCCGTGGCCGTGATCGGCATCGCCGGATATCTGCTGCTCGGTGCGCTCGCCTTCAGGAAAGCTTACCGGGTGATGCTCGTGGCCGCGCTTGGCGGCCTGGGATTTGCGCTCTATCTCGCCCACATTGAGTCCGCGGTGTTGGGCGTATGGTGCATCTACTGCGTGATATCGCTGGGCGTGATTTCTCTGCTGAGCTTGCTGGTTCTGGGCAGAGTGATCGTAGGCTTGATAAGCCGGACACAAAAGACAGCCTGAATGTAGAGACGCCGCTTGCCGCGTCTCCTGCCGCGAGTGAGACGGGGCAAGCCCCGTCTCTACACAACGGAAGTTGTTCAGTCAGCTAGGAGTTGTCGTTTGCGCCCAGCTTCCACGCGATCTGCCGCAGTATTCCCAGCCACAGCACCGTGTCATTAGCGTTCAGTTGCATGCGCCGGAGCATGCGCCGCAAATTCTCCTCCGTCGCCGCCGCTGCTCGTGGCTTCACGTATCCGCTGGTGTCCAGAACCTTAAGCAGCAACTGTGTCAGGCGCTCCACGTCTCCCGATGTGGCCGATGTCTTTTCTTTCTTTCCAGGCGCGATCTTGGCCGGAGCCGTCTTCCGTCCGCGCACCACTTCGTACAGGCAGACCGCCACCGCCTGCCCCAGATTCATCGAGCCGTGCTCTTCTCGCGTGGGAATCCGCATCACCCAATGGCAGTGGCTGAGTTCCTGATTCGATAGCCCGTATCTTTCCGAGCCAAACAGCAATGCCACGCGCGCCGTCTGCAGTTGCCGTTTGATCGCTCGGGCGCCGTCATCCAGTCGGTGCAACCGATGCTGCAAATCTCGCCGCCCGGCCACGGTCGTCCCCACCACCAGTCTGCAGTCCGCGACCGCCTCGGCCAGGCTCTCGTACTGTTCCGCCTTCGCCAGTAACCCCGCCGCGCCCACCGCCGACCGCGCCTCGCGAAACGCCACCTCGTAGGGATTCACCACCCGCAATCGCCGAACCCCAAAATTACTCATGGCCCGCGCCGCCGCCCCAATATTCAGCGGATTCCGCGCTGCCACCAACACCACCCGGAGATTATCGAGATCGCCAGTCATTGATTCTCCAGTCACTGATTTTCCAGGCACTGATCGTCCGTCATTCATGTAAGGCCATCATTCTACGGCGCTCTGCCTCCGCCTACCCACTCCCGGCAGCTCCTGCGACTTCCGCCCTTGCGGAGCATCCAATCAACAGTGCTAGGATAGAAGTCCCGCCCCAAGGCGACCACACGGTCCACCCTGGGCGGGGAACTGTTAACTCTGGAGGATGAATGGCAAGCAACACCACCGTCGAAGTCACCGACGCTAATTTCGATTCCGATGTATTGAAGTCCGATAAGCCCGTGCTGATCGATTTCTGGGCCGCCTGGTGTGGCCCCTGCCGCGCGATCGCTCCGATCGTCGAAGAACTCGCCGGCGAATATCAGGGTAAAGTCAAGGTCGGCAAAATGGACGTCGACCGTAACGCCGCCACGCCCATGCGCTACAAAGTCACCGGCATTCCTACCCTGCTCGTCTTCAAGAACGGACAGGTGGTGGAGCAACTCGTCGGCTACCGCTCCAAAGACGACATTCAGAAAGCCCTGGACCGCCACGTAGGCTAAGCTCTCGGCTCTCAGCTCTCAGCGATCAGATCTCGAATACGTAAAGGCTCGGGTGCAACCCCGGGCTTTTTGCCGCGCGGAAGCGAGCGCGAACTATAGGGGCTATCTCATAATGAATCGAAGGAGTAAACCGCCGGGGACCTCAGGGGCTAAAGCCCGCGTTGATTTCGCTCGGCTTACGCGGCCCTGAAGGGCCGCTCTTCCACGGCGACCCGCACATTTTCGAGTTTTTCCGCAAGTTGTGAAGCCGTGCCCTACCCAAAACGATTTATTGGGATAGCTTCTATTCACTGACCACTATCGACTGCCTTTCAGTATTTCCGCAAGACGCCAATCACGCGTCCCTGAATCTCCACCGACGCCGCGGGCACGATGATCGGCTTCATCGCTGCGTTCGAAGGCTGGAGGCGAATGTTCTCTCCCTCGCGAAAGAATCGCTTCAGCGTCGCGTCCGACGAGTCGAGCAGCGCCACCACAATGTCCCCGTTGTGCGCCGTTTTCGTTTTCTCGACCAGCACATAGTCGCCATCGAGAATCGCTTCGTCCTGCATGGATTCGCCGCGCACTTCGAGCACGAACACTTCCTTCGAGCGCACAAAATCCGCCAGCGAGATGGTCTCGTTGTGCTCCACCGCCTCAATCGGACGCCCCGCCGCAATCCTGCCCACCAGCGGCAACACCATCGCCGTGTTCACCGCCATCGACTGCTTCAACTTTCCCCGCGGCGGCAGCAGGTCAATCGACCGGCTGCGGTTGTAGTCGCGCGTCAGCAGCCCTTTTTTCTCCAGATTGGTGACGTGCTTGTGCACCGTGGCCAAAGAACTCAGCCCCATGCCTTCCTTGATCTCTTCAAACGAAGGGGAGTAGCCTTTCTCCGCCACGAAGCGCGAAATGAAGTCATACAGCTCGCGTTGACGCCGAGTGATCGCCATGCGCGCAGCATAGGCGAATGTATGGCGAATGTCAATATCCAGGTGGGGGCGGGACGCCCTCCTTGCGGCTTTGCTCAGGACCCGCCCATCGGGGCAAGCTCCCGCTGACCATCAACGCTCCAAGCGAAGCAGCAACTTTCGGCTGCGAGCTTTCATCGCTGGCGTACCGTTCCGAGTAGCCTCGCGCAGAATCTTTATCACTCTGGGTCGAATACTTGGGTCATCCTGCGCCAGGTCAGCCAATCCTTGAAGAGCGAAGGTCTTGACAATGGAACTACGATCTTCCAGGTAACTGTTCAACGAAGACATCGCGACTTGCCGTTCCTTGGCATTCAGCAGGAGCCGTGGAACCATGGCCGCCAGATGCCACCGCAATTCTTGTTCCTCGGCCTGGGTCATCAAGCCCAGCAGTTCCTTCTTGTAGGGCTGAAGGAGTCCACGGTTCTTCCGAGTGACCTTCTCGCTCGCGTCTGCGGCCCGCATCCTTACCAGCGGATCTGCCGACCACAAACCCGCAATCAGCTTAGGAAAAAGTTCTGGGTCCTTGGACACAATTGCCGCCGCTTGGTTAGAGCGGCCGATCGTCCGTCGATCTCCTCCTTCCAGGAGAGGAAGGATGTGTTTTCGCGGCATTGAGACGCCCTACTCCGCCGTAACTCCCTTCAAGAACACGTAATAAAAATCCACGCCCCGGGCAAACGACTCAACTCCCGTCCGCTCATCTTTTCCATGTGCCCGGATATCGTCCCGGTCGTACTGTTCGCCCGACACGCAATAGGTCGGCATCCCGGCTGCATTCGTGTACACGCCGTCCGACGCGCCCGTGCTCATATTCGGGAGCACCGGAATCCCGGGCCACATTTTTTCCACGACCTTGTCCAGTGGATCGAACACTTCTTTCCGCGGAGCCGGCGGCACATAACTGTGCCGGTCGGACCCGTGATCCATCAGCACGTTGTTGTTCTCGCGGAACTGCACTTTGATCGTCGGCTTCGCAATCTTCGGATCGGCCACCACCTTTTCCAGCGTCAGCCGGATTTCTTCGAGCGTGTGTCCGGGCTCGATGCGGCAGTTGACGTTCGCCTGCGCCGTCTGCGGCAGCGCATTGTTGGCATGGCCTCCGCTCAGGCGCGTGGCCACGCACGTTGTGTGCAGGGTCGAGTTGTCCAGCGGATCCTTCGACAAGCGCGCCACTGCCGCCATGTCCGGAGGAGTCTTGAGCATCGCCTTCAGATCGGCCGCGCGCTCCGGCGTTGCCATCGGCACCTGGCGCTCGTAATACGCGCGCGTGATGTTGTTGAGTTCGAACGGAAACTGGTAGTGCTCGATCCGCGTCAACGCATTCGCCAGTTCGTAGATCGCGTTCTCCGGCCGTGGCAACGAGCTGTGGCCGCCGGGATTGGTCGCCGTCAGCACGAAATCGCCATACAGTTTCTCGGTGGCGTTCACTTCCATCATCAACGGCTTGCCGTGATCGGCCAGCACGCCGCCGCCATCGTGGTTGAGCACGAACTCGGCGTCAATCAGTTCGCGATGATTCTTGATCAGCCAGTCAACTCCATTCGATGTGCCGCCTTCTTCATCCGCCGTCATCGCAAGAATGATGTCGCGGCTGGGCACGTATCCTTCTTTCTTCATACGGATCAGCGTGGCCGACATGATGGCGTCGCCATCCTTCATATCGCTGGTACCGCGCCCGTAGTAGTATCCGTCCTTCTCGATAAACTGAAACGGATCCGTCGTCCAGTCCTCGCGCCGCGCTTCCACCACGTCGAGATGGCCGATCAGCAGCACCGGCTTGTGCTTGCCCGATCCGTGCAGCCGCACCACCACGTTCTTCTTCCGGTCGTTGGAACTGGAACTCGGACCCAGCACCTGAATGTCGCTCTCCGGAAATCCGGCATCCCGAAACCGCTGCGCCATCGCTTCCGAGGCTGCTGTCACGCTGCCCACCGAGTCCGTCGTATTGATCTCGATCAGCTGTTTGAAGATATCGACCGCCAGCCGCCGCGTAGCTTCGTCCGCTGGTGACAGTTGTTGCGCCTGCATCGAGAACGTAAATACAAGACAGAAAAAAAGACCCAGCCACCATTTTTGAGATTCCACGTCTATCCTCCACAAAGATTTCGGCGAAAAGTTCGGTCACACGCCGACGCTGAAAGCTAACAGATTCGTTCCGCAAGTCCAAATCGCGACCGCCGAGTGGGCGTGGCTCGGCCTGTCGTCCGCGTTAGCCTTGCGGCGGACTACCAACTGGAAGCCATCTCATGATGAACCGAAGGGGTAAACTGCCGGGGCCCACAGGGGCTAAAGCCCGCGTCTTTATTGGCTCTAGGCGGCACGGCTGAAGCCGTGCCCTACCCAAAACGATTTATGGGATAGCTTGTAGTTTCAAGAATGTTGGAGTCGCCGTCGGGAGGTTGGTGGACGGCTCGAAGCGCGGTGATTCTATACTTCCACCAACTCCCGCTCCTGGCGCGTGTTCCACAGCGGCGCGAGAATGCTCGATTTCAGAACTTCCGACTCGGCTCTCACCCAGTCTTCCAGGGCGCGTCCTTCCGCCTGTCCGCGCTCGTCGTAAAGCTGGCGCGCGCGCAGACGTACTTTTCTTTCCAGCAATTCCACCATCAGTTTCTGTCGTTCACGAGTTCTGGTTACACTGTCCACTACTGACACCCCACAATTCATCTATCTACAAGTATTGTAAACGGCGAACTGTTAAAGGGTCATGAAGAGAAGAGTTACCAAAGAGATGTTCCGATTGGCCGTGTCCCCAGTCGTGCCAATGTCTGTGACACGCGATCCCGTCGAGTCCGATCTTAGAGCCGATAACAAAACCTCTCCTTGTGCGCTCGTAGGCTATACAACATCCTCCTGCGGTAATTCGGCCCACCGGCCAGCGCACTCGAACGTGCCATGGCCGGCCCAGGCGGGGACGCGAACACTTCCAGGCGATAGCGCACACCTCGCCGACGTATCGTGCGGTATAATGTGCACGCTTGCCCTTGTGACGCGCTGTGCTGTCGCAAACGAACTTCTCTTTGTGGATCGATTGAGGAGGAAGCTATGCCACACGATCTCGATCGCCAGCAGGACCAGGAAAGCCAGCCTCAACCCCACCATCACGATTGCGGAAACCTCTTCGGATGCGGCGAGGAGAAGGGCATTGGCGTGCTCCGCGAAGACATCAAGGACGCGGCCTTCACCAAGCGGGCCGCAGACCGGCTTCTGCACATGGACGAGATGAACCAGGAGCGGCTCGACGGCTATCTGACCGCCCGCGGCCTTTCCCGCCGCCGGTTGCTGCGCGCCAGCGGCTTCATGGGTGCGTTGGCGGGCATCGGACCCTGGTTCAGCAAACTTGCGCATGCAGCGGATGCGCTAGGTGGAGGTGCTGCGGCCGGGCCCGCGGCGGCGGAGAAAGACGATCAAGGCCGCGTCCACGTGGTCGAGAGCAATGATAAGACCGTGCACCTGGGCGTCTACGACACCACACTCGAGCCCATTCTGAAAGTCGATTCTGGCGATACCATCAGCTATCCCAACACATGGTCACACTTTTTGAACCAGATGCAGCCGGGCGTTCCCGTCGAGACTCTGGCGAAGCTCCGCGTCAGCAATCCGGGAAGAGGGCCACACTCGATCATCGGCCCCATCTACGTCAACCATGCCGAACCCGGCGACGTGCTGGAGGTCCGCTACAAGCGCATTCGTCCGTTCGACTGGGGAGCCGTATTCAATAACCCGGGGTCGCTCGGAACCGGTTTGCTGGCCCAGGATTTCCCCGAAGGACAGGTGAAATATCTGAAGCTCGACCTTCCCAACATGACGGCGGAGTTTAACCGGGACATTCATGTACCCCTCAAGCCCTTCCAGGGGACGCTGGGCCTGGCTCCCCCGGACGGCTTCTTTCCTCCTTTGACTCCGGGAGTGACCAGCTCCGTTCCCCCAGGCCCTCATGCCGGCAATGTCGACCTGAGCGAAATGGCCGAAGGCTCGACCATGTTCATCCCGGTGTGGAAACCGGGGGCGCTGATCTACACCGGCGATTCCCATGCCGTGCAGGGCGATGGCGAAATCTGCCTTACCGCACTGGAAACGCGCATGCAGGAGTTGCGCATCCAGGTGGTCCTGCACAAGCAAAAGAATTTTGCCTGGCCGGTGGCGGAGACTGAGACCCACTGGATCACGCTGGGCCTAGACAAGGACCTCAACGTGGCCATGACTCTCGCGGCGCGCAACGCCATCAACTTCCTGGCCATGCACGCCGATCTCACCAAGCTCGACGCCTATGCGTTGTGCAGCATCGCCGTCAGTTTCCGAGTGACGCAGGTGGTGGACATCGTGCGCGGGGTCCATGCCATGATCCCTAAGAACCTTTTCGCTGCCGGCCTGCGCAAGCAGATCGCTGTCGTTTAGCTCGTCTAATAACAGCAACTGCTAGTGTGCTGCCTCCACCACCAGCACCACGAACGAATCGGGCTCCACTTTTCTCTCCGGCCGCGGTCCCACGTTCGCCGTTACAGTGAAAAGCTGATGCGTCTTGGCGTCGAGCGTCATGGTGCGCGCTGCCTTTTGGGTAGTTACCGTCTGCGCCACGCTGAACTTGTCGCTGCTATCCTCCTTAATCACCGTGATCGTGCCGTCTCCCGCCGACGCAAACACCAGGCCCCGATCGGCATCGAACGCAGTCGCATCGCATCCCTCTCCGATGGCGGGACTTGCCACCACTTTCCCGCTGTCCGCATCCACCACGGCCATCTTCTTATTTCCGCAGGCTGCAAACAACCGCCGGTTTTTCCGGTCGATCGCGAGGCCGGTCGGCTCTTCGCAGTCCGCCAGCTTCCATCGCGACTTCACCGTTAGCTTCTGCGGATCGAAGGCCACCAGCTCCGACGTGTCTTCAATATTCACGAACACCGTGCCCTTTTCGTCGGTTGCGGCAAATTCCGGCTTCCCGCCCAACTCGATCTTGCCCACCACCTCGCCCTTGGACGCATCCACGGCCGTCGTGTCATGACCCTTTCCGTTAAAAGTAAATACGCGCTTTGAAAACGGGTCGTACAGAATCGCGTCGGGCCCGCTGCCGACCTTGATCTTCTTCTCTACCGCCAGCGACTTCAAATCGAACACGCTCACCGTATCTTCGCGGCCGTTGCTCGTAAATCCGCGCCCGATTTCCGGATCCAGCGCCACCCCGTGCACGCCCGCCGTCTCCGGAATCTCGCCCACCTGCTTGCCCGACTCGGTATCAATCACCATCACCCGCGTGGCCCGCGCAATGAACAAGCGATGCCCATCGCTGTCCGCGGTCAGGTAATCCCATCCGCCATCGCCGCCCAGCTTCCACGTCTTAACGACCTTGTAATCCGCACCGGCCGCCACCGCTGCCAGCGCTACCATGGTTGCCAGCAAGATCAAAGAAATTCGTACCGCTGTTCGCATTTTCATGTCTATCACCTTATCGTAATTTAGAGAAAAAATCCCCCGCTGGGGCGCCGCAACCCACCACTCCCGGCAGGTGGAGTCTTGGCCTATTCCATGCGCTCTCCACAATTGTGCAAACAATTGCCCTACCCCCCCCGCCAACCCCCGCCAGCCGCCATTTTACCCCGGCAAAGTTTGGTACCGGGCTTGCTCCTACTCTTCCCGGAGGAGCCAACATCCGCGGCGTTGTCCGCGGATGATCCCTCGCTTCCTCCATAGTTTGGAGACCTTGCGATGAAACGGGCCCTGTTCGTACTCTGCCTACTTTCCACCACTGCGGCATTTGGCCAGTATTATGCTGGTGGCGCGTCCATCAGTAGTGAACCGCGTATTTACGAGTTTTCAAGTCATCCGGCACACGCATCTTATGCGCCGATGTTACAAGAAAAGAGCGTCCTCGCCACATCGAGTTACTCCACCGCCCAGGGAGAAAGGCCGGCTTCGGATTTCGCGCAGCCCGAGGCCGTATCTCTTGGCGCCGCTGCCCGCGAACTCAGGAAGCAGCACGCTCAGTTGAAAAAATCCCGCGTCGTCTGGGTAAACCGGTAGAGGGTGGCGCGGACACTCTTGTCCGCGGGCGGGCTTGGCGCGATGACGAAAAACTTCGCGCCCCGCTTCCCACGAAAGGTCAATTCCGCAAACTGCCAATCGGCCGGAAACCCCCTCTTACTGATTTTCCGACCCACTACTCTTCCGCTCCACCACTCTTCAGCACCAGCACCAGAATCCGTCCATCGGAGTGAAATCCCCCGCCCGTCGCCGTCTTCGCCTCGGTCACCGGATACGTCGGAACAACGTGCCCCCGCGCCGAGACTAGTCCCGTGCCAGAGAGCGTCTGGTTCACATACTCCCGCTCGCCATCAATCGCCGGATCGCTGCCCGGACTCAGCCCAAGTCGCGCCCACCATCACCGCCGCGAAAATCACCACGGTGATCGCCGCTAGCACGATCCGCTTCTTCGTCTTCATATAAATTCCGTCCCTCACCTCCGATGGTCCTCCGATCCTCTCAAGAAAAGAAATGTTAACCTAAGAGAAATTCAAATGACCATCCTGGAATTCACCGGCGTCGTCGCGATTGTCTCCTTCGTCGCGGGACTTCTCGGATCGCTCACCGGCCTCGGTGGTGGTGTCGTCCTCGTGCCCTTGCTGACCATCTTCTTTCACGTGGATATCCGCTACGCCATTGGAGCCTCGCTCGTCTCCGTGATCGCGACCTCCTCCGGCGCCGCCGCTTCGTATGTGAAAGAGGGATTCTCCAACATTCGCATCGGCATGTTTTTGGAAATCGCCACCACGTTCGGCGCGTTGCTCGGAGCCTTCCTGGCCACCCGGATTCCGACCAGCGCCCTGGCGATCATCTTCGGCGCCGTCCTGCTCTACTCGGCGTATCTTTCCCGCAAGCCGCGCACGCAGGCCCAGCGCAGCCTGCCACCCGACCCGCTCGCCACCCGTCTGCGGATGAATGGCAGTTTCCCCGACCGGGAAGGCCCGCGCAGTTACAACGTCCAGCGGGTCCCCACGGGCTTCAGCCTCATGTTCGGCGCGGGCACGCTCTCCGGATTACTCGGCATCGGCTCCGGAGCCGTCAAGGTACTCGCCATGGATCAGGCCATGCGGATCCCCTTCAAAGTTTCCACCACCACCAGCAACTTCATGATCGGCGTGACCGCCGCCGCCAGCGCCGGGGTCTACCTCAGCCGCGGATACGTCGATCCCGGCCTCGCCATGCCCGTCATGTTAGGAGTCCTCGCCGGATCGTTACTCGGCAGCCGCATCCTGGTCAAAGCCGAAACCAAATCGCTCCGCCTCGTCTTCAGCGTGGTGATTCTCGTTCTAGGCCTGCAAATGCTCTACAACGGATTCTGGGGGAAAATCTGATGCCCGCCGCCCAGGCGCCACCGCGCCAACCGCAGCCGTTCCGACCTCAACCGTGGAGAGATCGCCGCATGGAAGTCATCCTCGGCAACCTGCTTCGCGCCGGAGTCCTGCTCTCGGCGGCTGTCGTGCTCTGGGGAGCGTGTATCTACCTCTTCCGCCACGCGCACGAGCCCGCCGATTACCGCGTCTTTCGCGGCGAACCCTCCGAGTTCCGCACCATCCCCGGAGTCATTCAAAGCGTCATCGACGGTCGAGGCCGAGGCTTAATCCAACTCGGATTGCTGCTCCTCATCGCCACCCCCATCGCGCGCGTAGCCTTTTCCGTCGTGGGATTCGCCATCGAACGCGATCGCATGTACGTAGCCTTCACCCTGATCGTGCTCGCCATCCTGCTCTACAGCCTCTTAGGCTCCGGTTTGGGCGTGTAGGGCGCTGAGTTCCTAGCGCGGCCAAATCCAGGTCGTGGTCAAGAGCGGTGGCTGCACGCCCCTGTCATTATTTTTTTGCGGAAAACGGTTGACGTGGGCACCCGAATGGGAGTAAAAGCTCCGATTAGTAATGTTTCGAAAGATTTCGAACTGTTTCATAATGTTTCGAAAGAGCCTGTGTTTTGTTCTTTCCGAAACGTTAAGAAAAACAGCGAACAATCTGGGTCCGAGAAGTTGTTCCGACATTGAAATTAACCGGAAGCGCATGGATGCATTCACGCGAATGCGAAACCTGTAACCGTAATTCAAAATTGCACCAGAAATCCATCTAGGAGGCTTTTCAATGATTAAACGCTTTCACCACGGTACGCAACACATGCTGAAGCGTGAGTTGATTCGCGCTCTGTTTCTCTTCCTGTCCAGTTGCCTCGCGCTTTCCTGTTGCGCGCAGGCCCAAGTGTACTACTACGTTGCCAAAACGGGCAGCGACTCTAATAGCGGCAGTGCGAGCGCGCCTTGGCTTACCATCGGACACGCGGCTCTAGAAGCGACGGCGGGTAGCACCGTCTATGTGGGAGCTGGAACCTATAACGAGAGCGTGACGTTCGCGACCTCGGGAACGGCCTCGGCTCCCATCGTCTTCAATGGACAGGGCGTAGCAATCGTGGATGGCACTGGCGTCTCCTGCTGTACCTCACCCAGCTTCGCTTCCAGCAACGGCTTCATCGGCACCAACACTCAGGGTCTGTTTAACATAGGTGCATCGAGTGGCGTGAACTACCTGACCATCGAAGGGTTCACCATCCAAAACTACAAGACTTCGAGCGCCTCGAAGGTTCCCCTCGGAGTCCTTATTGTCGGCAGCGGAACCGGGATCAACTTCCTCAACAACACAGTTAAGAACATCCAAACCACGGCGGGGAAGAACGGCAACGCGTATGGTATCGGCGTTTTCGGTATCAGCTCCACTCCGCTCAGCGTGACCGTCAGCGGCAACACAATCACCGGATGCCTGACCGGGCAAAGCGAGACGACTACCTATAATGGTAACGTCCAAAACTTTGTCGTCTCCAACAACACTATTTATAACAATGACAACATTGGCATGGACGCCATTGGTTTCGAGGGGGTCGGTCCGACGGGCTACGATCAGGCAAAGAACGGAGACGTCTATGGCAACCTCATCTACAACAACAGCGCCTACAAGAACGCCGGGGAAGGCAATTCCTACGATGAGGATGGCCTGTACTGCGATGGCTGCACGGGGGTGACGTTCGAGCGCAACACGCTTTACGGCAACGACCTGAATATCGAGGCCGCCAGCGAAATCTCGGGCGAAGTCTCCAGCAACGTCATCATCCGCAACAACCTTGTCTACGCCGCAAATTCGTGCGGTATTTCCGTGGGCGGCTATGCCAAGTCTGGGACGGGTGGAAGCACCGGCATCACCATTGTGAACAACAGCCTGTACGATAACGACACGCAGAAGACCGGCAGTGGTGAGTTCCAGATCCAGTACCGCGCCACGGGTATTGTGTTCGAGAACAACATTGTCTATACCGGCGCGGAGGGTCTGTTCATCTATGGCTATGTATCGGGCAGCGGAGTAACCGCCAATTACAACGATTACTACACGACCAGCTCGACTACAACGTTTGAGTTGAACGGGAAAAGCTACTCCTCTTTCGCGTCCTACCAGTCAGCGACTGGACAGGATAAGAATTCGGTGTTCGCGAATCCAGACTACCTCACTCTAACCACTTGCAAGTCAACCACGGCGAAGACCCCTCCGACGCCGATCACTACCTGCTCACCGACGCCGAATTTTGACATCTCGACTAGTTCCCCGGCCGAGAACACGGGCAACGCCAGTCTGGGTTCGGCCGATTTCGGAACGGTCGACTTCAAGGGCAATCCGCGTGTCAATGCCAGCGGACAAATCAACATGGGGGCCTATGAACAGTAGGTTCAACCCGGGCACGCAGCTTGGCTGCGTGCCCACTTTATTTGCCCCGCAACATTGGCACGACTGGAACCAAACGGAAGGCTGGACTCGATGCGACCGTAGTGCGCCTCGGTACTCTCCATGGAAAAGAGAACCTCATAAAAATCCTAGTCAGAGTTAACACGCCCTAGGACGTGTTAACACTGTCGCAAAGCTTCAACAATTGGGGCTAACGTGACCGGCGGAATTTGTACCAAGTGAAATGAGAGAGGATTCGTTGTAATTTCTCCCTGGAGGATATTAATCCATGCGTTTCCAGTGTCTCGTGTGTCTCCTGCTCGCCAGCTTGGCCTACGGGCAAGCTGCGCAACCGGCTACACCTCCCGCCGCCGGAGCAAAGGCGGAAGAAATCGCTCCCGCCGCGACCGATAAGGCCCCCGAAGTAAAAGTTGGGCCCGACGATCCGGTGATTACCGTGAATGGTTTCTGCGCCGATCCGGCCCAACAGGGCGCCGCCTGCAAAACCGTGATCACTCGCGCACAATTTGAAAAGCTCACCGAAGCGCTGCAGCCGGGCATGTCGCTGTCCCTTCGTCTCAATGTGGCAAACTCTTATGCGCGCAATCTGAGAATGTCCGCCGCAGCGGAAAAACGCGGTCTCGACAAAACGCCCGCGTTCGAAGAAGAGATGCGCTTTGCGCGCATGCAACTCCTTGCCCAGGACCTCAGCCACGCGCTGCAGGCGGATGCCAACAATATCACCGACGCCGATCTCGAGGACTATTACAAAAAGAACAAGTCCTCCTGCGAGCAAGCTACCGTTGCGCGGATTTTTGTCCCCCACGCAAAGCAAATCGTACCGGCACACGAGGAGCATGAAGACGCCGGCTCCGCAGATGCTCAGTCCGCCGTAACGCCCAAGGCCGATGCGAAGGCGGATGCGAAAACGAGTGCGACGCAGCCGACCGAGGCGCAAAAAAACGCCGATGAAGAAGCGCAAGAAAAAGCCGCCGAAGAAGCGATGACGAAAGTCGCCGCCGATCTCCGCGCCCGCGCCGTTAACGGTGAAGACCCCGACAAGTTGCAAATAGAGGCCTATACTGAAGCCGGATTCCCGCGAACCACCTCCAACACGAAGATGGAGAAGGTGCGCCGCGCCACGCTGCCTCCGCGCCATGAGACGGTCCTGGACCTGAAGCCCGGAGAAGTTTCCGAAGTATTCTCCGATCCTAGCGGCGCCCACTTCATCTACAAAATGATCAGCAAGGAGACCTTGACGCTGGAAGATGTGAAAACGGAGATCCGCACCGTAATTTCCAGCCAGCGCTATCGAGAAAGCATGAAAAGTTTTCAGGGCGACGTCGTCTTTAGCGATGCCTACTTCACCCCCCCCGGAAAACCGGCCACACCGCCGCAGCGAAATCGCAGGGGAAAGAGAAAGAAGCCGCCTGCCCAGCACGACGAAGACCACGACTAAATGGATACGGCAAAGCCGATTATCCGCTGAACCCGCCCGCGCGCGCCCCGGCCAGGGGGTGTAGTAAAATCCCCGCCAAGTGAGTGCACAGCTAAGTCAAGATGGAGTCGTCGAGTCGTTTGCGGTGGAAGTCGGCGACGTGCTGCACGAAGGCCGTGATCAGCGGATGCGGGTTTGCCGCGCTCGACGAAAGTTGCGGTTGGAACAACGTCGCGATGAAAAACAAGTGCGCGGGAGATTCGATGGCCCGGCATTCTTCCTTGGAGCCGCGGGCTACGACCGGAAAGCCCGCTTCCATCGCCATCCATTCGAACTCGGGATTCAGCTCGTAGTTGCAGAAGAATTCTTCCTCGATCATTTCTTTTCCGTAATACGCCGCGAGATAGGAGCCGGGACGAAGGCGGATCTTGGGGACTTTTCCGGAGAGCTTGGGCGCCTTCGGATCGCGGTTGGGAACGGCGCAGGCGACGGGATAGATGACGATGTTCTTGGCGTCCGGGTCTTCTTCGGCGGTGGTGGCGTCGTGGACGCCGAGCACGTTGCGGGCGCACTCGATAAGCGTGTATTGGAAGCCTCCGCAGGTGCCGAGGAATGGCCGGTCGTGAACGCGCGCGAACTCGATGCCTTTGAGCATGCCGTCGAAACTTTTGTAGGGGCTGCCCGGCGAGGCCCACAGGCCATCGAAGGAATCGAGGGTGGCGGCAGCGCCCGGTTCGAGCAGCGAAGGCGTCGGAAGCCAGGCGGATTCCACTTTGAGTTGGAGCTTCCGAGCCGCGTGCTGGAGCGAATCGTTGGTCGCGTGATGGGAACGGAATTCGGGATTGAAATCGCCGAGAATCCCGACCCGGACGGGTTCGGTCACAAGGGACATTCTAAATTAGCGATTCGCACATGGCATTGAGCAGTTAGCTACTGGCTTCGTCACGTTCGAAGAAATGGTCGAATAACGCCACGCTACGAGCCACGAGCTACGAGCCAAGAGCCAAGAGCCTCTGTCGGCTACAGCAACTCCATCTGCAAGAGCAGCATGTAGAGGCCGAGCAGCGTGATGGCGGCGCCTCCCCAGACCATGGCGGCGGATTTCCAGGCGAGCGCGCTGACGAATTCCTTCTGACTGCGGAAGGAAATCACGAATGTAGGATTATTCGCGCCTTTCATCAATACGACGGGCGGAGTGAGATTGAAGTCGGATGGTTTGGGCTGGTCTTCGGGCAGACGCGCTTCGTGCAGACGCTCTTCGTTGTGGGCGGAGACTGGCGCGGGCGGAGCGTTCTCTGCGACGGCTACAGAGTGGTACGGGACTCCGGCGGCGGACCACGCCTCGGGTTTGGTGATACCGGCGCGAGTGAGCGCAGCTGCGATTTTCGCCTGCTGGCTCATTTCGTGAGTGGAGGAAGGAGCCGCGCTACTCTGAAGTCTGATGATCTCCGGGGCAGGAAGCTGCTCCGAAAAATTATTAGGCGCCGAGGTGGGCGGTCCATCGTTGCGCAAGTCGCTGCGCGGCGAAAACGGACGCACCTCGACGCCGGGATTTTCCGTGAGAGTTCCGGCGATGAAGAGCGCGTCTTCGGGCTTGATCGAGCGTTCTTCTATGCGCAGGCGGCGGGACGGAACGATGCCGTGGCGGGAAAGAAAAACGCTGACGCGCGGCGGAACGTCATCCAGGTTCGAGGTGAAAAACGATGCGGCATATTCTTCGCGAAAATCACGGTGCAGGTCGAGATCGGCTACAAGAGGTTCGATGAGCAACTGTCCGGTCGAGTCGTCGATGAAGAAGGGCAGGTGCAGAGTTTCGTCTGCAACTTTTTCCCACTCCTGCTTCTTGCCCTCGCGCTGCTGCCAGGCGGTCGTGTGGTAGAGAAAGCAAGGCTTGCCGGTGATGGGCGCCGACATGGTGTAAGCACCGGCAGCCACGCCGCTGACCTCGACCAGTCCCAAGGCGGCGCTGCGAATTTTGGAGGTTGGTGTGGTAAGCAACAAGCGCTTGCGGGCGAGCAGATGGAATCCTACAAAGAAAAAGTACAAACCGCCGGCAATCGCGACCGACGAAAGAATCGTGAGGTGGTTGATCGGGATGAAGAGGGAAAGGCAGACGGTCACAGTGCGTTCCTGGATTGCCATCGAATGATCTGATATGAGGATAAGAAGAGATTTGAAAAACGACACGGAGAAACGGGCGGGATGGGCTTACGGAAGTAACGTTACGGACTGCGATTGACAGTAGCGACGCGGCAAGTTGTTTCTACAACTTCGTCTCTGTTAACTATGCGGTCACTGCGCGAGCTTTCAGAATGTCGGCTACGGCTGCCATGGCTGCATCTACTTCGGCGTCGGTGTTGTAGAAGTGAGGGGAGAAGCGGACTCCGGCTTTGGGACGCCAGTCCACGAGGATGTCGCGGGCTAGGAGTTCCCGGCTCACCTGTTGGGAATCGGGCATGTCGATGGAGACGGTGCCGAGAGACTGGAAAGTGTCGAGGACGACGTGGGCTCCAACTTTGTGCGCTTTGTCGATGATGGCTTTGGCATCGTTAATGTAAGAGCTGCGAAAAATAACGTGAGAGATGGGGACGATCAGAGTTTGCTCGTCGATGGCGTCGAGCAGGCGATCGGTGGGAACGGTGACGCCATCGTCAGTCTTGACCATGTGAACCTGCGCGCCGTACTGGCGCTGCGCTTCCCAGAAATACATGACGGAGGGAAAGTTCATGTCGCTGTAAACGACTTTGTTGCGCTTGCCGCTGAAGCCGAAACAGGACGCCACTACGGCCTGACAGGTGGTGACGTTCTGGTGGAGAGAGACGGAATCTTGGGGCGCGTTCATCAGGGCGCCGAGTTCGTTGCCCACTTCGAGGGCGAGCATCCACCAGCGTTCTTCCCAGGCGCGAACGCCGCACGTTGCCCAGACGTCGGCGTAGGCATGGAGCGCGTCGTAAACGGCGCACGGCATGGCTCCGAGGGAGTTAGAGATCATGTAGTTGGTGCGCTCGAGGATGGGAAACTCGGAACGGCAGCGCAGCAGATCGTCGGGCATGAAGGACATTGTAATTCGAGACAGCTGTTAGCTCTCAGCTCTCGGCTTTCAGTTCTCAGTTCTCAGTTGTCAGTTGTCAGTTCTCAGTAAAACCTAGGGCTTCGGGGGCGCGCGCCCGCTTCTTGCGCTCCGATGACGTGACGCCGCTCCCCTGTCTCTATTCCTGCCTGTTTACTCTTAAGGTATTAACCCGTGTTTACTACTACCCCCCTCCCCCCGGTCTATTGGAATCATAGGGTTAGGAAGAAAATCCCGCCAGGTCTTTGAGTTTAAAGGACTTATAGGTAAAGTATTCCGGAATCAATGACTTAGCTTGTCAAAGAGCGCTGAAAATGGGTTTGGGGCAGCTTCGAGGGCCGTCTTGGTTGACGGGCACACCTCTCCACTGCCCCAATCAGATCTCTATTATCCCGCAGGGTGGGTTGGAAGTCTGTGATTTTGGTCACAGATGGTTTGTGATGAAAAAGTCAGTCGTCCGATTGCAGGAGTGAGTATCCCGCAGCGTCCCACGTCTCGAAAATCGCGAGACGCGGGGCACCCAGCCTGGAAGTGCCGGAGTTGTAACAAACCTTCAAACTGCCATCGGAATGCCATTGACTGGCAGCCTGCATGGGAGGACAATTCTCCTGTTCTCGCCTGCCGCGAAACTCCCCCCTAATCGGCAGCCGACTTGGGCCTGTTTCTAGCGAATACTTAGCTGCGAAGGAAGCATCCCATGAAGCGCGCTTACCTTATCTGCCTGTTTCAGTGTTTGACCACGACATTCCTATTCTCCCAGTCGAACTCGGTTTCCCTGATCAATCAGAGCGCGAGAGTTGCGTCACCGATCAGTGCGTCCCAGGCCGACCCGAAAGCTCAAGCCCGGATTCTCGACAGCTACGGCAAGTTGCCGCTCAGCTTCGAGGCCAATCACGGACAGACCGATGGGCGGGTAAAGTTTCTGTCGCGCACGAGCGGCTACTCGCTTTTTCTCACCGGGGATGAAGCGGTGCTGGCGTTGCGCGGGAAGAAGAGCTCACCTCAGGGGGTAAAGCCCTCGTCGTTGGCGGCGCGTAGTGGCACCCTTCGGCTTCGCTCAGGGCAGGCTCTTGAAGCCGTGCCCTTCCCGAAAACCGTTCATGGGACAAGTTCTAACAAGAACGACGCAGCGGCCGATCGCACGACCGGTGGGGTGTTGCGGATGAAGCTTCGCAATGCCAACTCTGCGGCCAAGGTTACGGGCTTGGATGAACTGGCGGGCACGAGCAACTACTTCATCGGCAATGATCCAGCGAAGTGGCGGACGAATGTTCCGACTTACGCGAAGGTGAAGTACGAGGGGATTTATTCGGGCATTGACCTGGTTTACTACGGCAACCAGCGGCAACTGGAGTACGACTTCATCGTGGCGCCGGGTGCCGACCCCCGTCGCATCGAGTTCGGCGTCCTCGGGGCGAAGCGGATTCGCAGGGATGAGCGCGGTGACTTGGTCCTAAGAATGGAGATGGGCGAAGGCGAGATTCGTTGGCACAAGCCGCTTGTGTATCAGGAAAAGAATGGAACCAGGCAGGAGATTGCGGCCCATTATGCCATCACGGAGAAGAATCGAGTGAGATTCGAGGTGGCGAGATATGACGCAACCAAGCCGCTGTACATCGATCCGCTGATTTACTCGACGTATCTGGGTGGGAGCAACACGGACGAAGGGTACAGCATCGCCGTGGACAGCGCGGGCAATGCATACGTGATTGGCACAACGTGTTCAAGCAACTTCCCGACAGCGAATGCCTGGCAGCCTTCTTACGGCGGCAGCTGTCATTTCGATTGGTGGGAACGTTACTTTGGCGGCGATGCGTTCGTGACGAAGATCAATGCTTCAGGGTCGGCGTTGGTTTACTCCACCTATCTTGGTGGCAGCGGGGATGACATGGGCAACGGCATCGCGGTGGACAGCGCGGGCAATGCTTACGTCGTCGGTACAACGTGTTCAACTGATTTTCCAACCATGAATGCTCTGCAGCCGGTCTATGCTGGCGGCAGCTGTGATTACATGAATGGTCACCGTGGCGGCGATGCTTTTGTGGCCAAGATCAATGCCTCGGGATCGGCGTTGGTTTACTCCACCTATTTCGGTGGCAGTGGGGACGATTTCGGTGGCAGTGATTCGGAGGACGAGGTGGGCCATGGCAACGGCATCGCTGTGGACAGCTCAGGCAACGCTTACTTCACCGGCCACACCGCATCAACCGACTTTCCGACCACGCCCGGCTCCTTCCAGACGACTTACGGCGGCGGTGTTGATGCCTTCGTGACCAAGCTCAACCCCACGGGAGCGGCGCTGATTTACTCCAGCTATCTGGGTGGCAGCTCGGGTGACGGGGGCTCCGGCATCGCCCTGGATAGCACGGGCAACGCTTACGTCACCGGTCAAACTACATCAACCGACTTTCCGACCAGCAACCCATTGCAACCCACGTTCGGGGGCGGCGTGGATGCATTCGTGTCCAAGGTTGATCCCACCGGTTCGTCCTTGGTCTACTCGACCTATCTGGGCGGCAGCTGGGTGGACCGTGGTTATGGCATCGCGGTGGACAGCTCGGAGAACGCTTACGTCACCGGTTACACCACAACCAACGACTTTCCAACCACGCCTGGTGCCTATAACACCGTCTGCGGGCCCGAAGTTTTCGTGACTAAGATCGATTCCTCAGGTGCTTTGGCCTACTCCACCTGCCTGGGCGGCGGTATTGGCCAAGGCATGGCCGTGGACAGCAAGGGCAATGCCTACGCCACGGGCTACACGACCTCGACGGGTTTCCCGACCACGCCCGGCGCCTTCCAGACGACCTGCGGCGGCGGCAAGTATTGTGGCTTCTATCCCGATGCCTTCGTGACCAAGCTCAACCCCACAGGTTCGGCCTTGATTTATTCCACCTACCTGGGTGGCAAGCCCGCTGACGAAGGCAGGGGCATTGCCGTGGACAGCGCGGGCAATGCATACGTCACCGGCTTCACGTACGGAGCTTTTCCGATCACGCCCGGCGCCTTTCAGACGATCTTTGGTGGCGCCTATTCTGACGCCTTCGTGACAGAACTTGATGTGAGGGCAGTGCCTGTGATCACGCTCACATCTTCGCTGAATCCCTCTACTTATGGGCAGGCAGTGACCTTTAATGCAGTCTTAACATCCACTATCGGCGCGCCGCCAGATGGAGAAACCGTCACATTCATGAACGGCACGAGGGCGCTGGGAACGGGAACGTTGAGCGGTGGTTCGGCTAGCTTCGCGACCTCGAAGCTCACAGGGGGTACCGACAAGATCAAGGCTGTCTATGGCGGCGACGCGAACTTCGGGCCGAGCACGTCGAAGGCATTGAAGCAGGTGGTGAACAAAGCCACGACCACCACCACTTTGACTTCCTCGCTGAATCCGTCGAACTATGGGCAGTCAGTGACCTTTACGGCGAGCGTGGCGCCGCAGTTCGGCGGCACGGTCAAGGGGACCGTGACCTTCTACGATGGCACGACGGCCCTGAAGACTGTGCCCCTGAGCGGAGGCGCGGCAAAGTTCACAACCTCGACGCTGGCATCGGGCACGCACAGCATCACGGCGACCTACAACGGCAGCACCAGCTTTGACGGCAGCACCTCGGCCCCAGTGAATCAGGTGGTGCGGGTAGCAACCACCACTACTCTTTCGTCTTCGCCGAATCCGTCCACCTATGGACAGGCGGTGACCTTTACCGCAACGGTCACTTCCACGCTGGGTACGCCGCCGCCGGATGGAGAAACCATCTCGTTCATGAAAGGAACGACGGTATTGGGAACGGGGACGTTAAGCGGCGGCTCGGCTAGCTTTACGACCTCGACGTTGCCCGTGGGTACAAACGCGATCAAGGCGGTGTACGGCGGTGACTCGAACTTCCCCGGCAGCACGTCGAAGGCGGTGAGCCAGGTGGTAGACAAGGCCACCACCACGACCACTTTGACTTCCTCGCTGAATCCGTCGAACTTTAGGCAGTCTGTGACCTTTACAGCGAGCGTGACTCCGCAGTTCAGCGGTACGGTCAAGGGGACAGTGACCTTCTACGATGGCACGACGGCCCTGAAGACTGCGTCCCTGAGCGGAGGAGTGGCAAAGTTCACAACCAAGACGCTGGCCTCGGGCGTGCACACCATCACGGCGACGTACAACGGTAACGCCAGCTTTAGCGGCAGTTCAGCTTCGCTGACACAGACGGTGAATTAGGGATCGCTAGAGCGTGTTTCATATATGGGTTTGTGAGGAAACGGGCTGTTCCCGCAGGGGCTAAAGAGGCTGCGGAAAAAGTCATCTTACTAACTCGGTGGCGCCTCAGCGGCTAAAGCCGCCGTTGATTGTGCGGGACTTACGGCGCGGCTAGAGCCGCGCCCCTTCAAAACAAAGTCAAAACCCGAGTTTTTCCGCAGCCAGTAAAGCCCCTGGTTCGTTTGGCTCGAAACGGCGCGGGTAGAGCCGCGCCCCTTCAAAACGCGGAGCTAAGGCGCCGCTCTTCCACAACGCTGCGGCCGTGGCGGGCCGCTTGCCCGCGCGACACGGGCCACGGGGACAACGCCTTGACACTTGATGGGGAGTGTCGGACGAGTAGGGGTTCCTTCGACTTCGCTCAGGGCAGGCTCTTCGACTGCGTGGCTGCTTCGCTTCGCGAAACAGCCACTTCGCTTCGCGAAACAGCCACTTGGCTTCACGAAACAGCCACTTCGCTTCACGAAACAGCCACTTGGCTCAGGATGACATTTTATATAGAGCGTTATATGGAGCGGTCATATAGCGCGGCCATTGTTAGCGCGGCCATTGTAGAGCGGCGGCGGGGGGTGCGGAGCTTGGCTCCGCTGGGCGGACGAGGGCGTCCGCCCGTACGTGAGCGACTTAAGGGACATTGGGGGCGAGCGGAGCTCGCCCCTGGGTGGACTTAAGCTGCGGGTTTCCTGGATCTGCCTGACCGCTCGGCTGCAGCTAATTGTGCAGCAGGTTTTCCGGTAAGCGCTGCCAGTAACTGGGCTCCATCGGGACTGCCGAGTCCGGTGCATGGGTCCCATCCCTGAGCTGCGCTAAAGGAGCCGTTGTTGCCTTGGGTTACGTCGTGAAATCCGGAGGCTTCGACAGCCTGGGCGTAGATTAACGGGTTGAGGAAACCAATCGGTTTCCCGATCTCTTGATTGATTCGCGCCACCAGGGCGGCCCATAAAGGCGCAACCGCACTGGTGCCGCCGAAGACAGCATGCTCGCCATCGACGAGAATGTTATAGCCGGTGCTGGGGTCGGCATCGCCGGAGACGTCGGGCACGCCTCGGCCGCCACCCTGAACTGTGGGGGCCGGGACTTCGAAGCCATCCTGCCAGGCCGGAAGCGGAAACGCGTCGCTGACCCCGCCGCCAGTTGCTCCTCCTCCTGCCGGCAGGTTATCCCAGACTGTTTCGTTGACAATTTGTCCGTTCGAAGCTTGCAGCGTGGTGCCGCCACAGCCGAGCACGAACGAACTGGAAGCGGGAAAATCAACGTGGTTTTTGCCGTCATTGACCCCGTCCGAAGAACCATTGTCACCCGAGGCGACGCAGACGGTTACACCCATGGCCGCGGCCGCTTGAAAGGCCTCGTCGAAGTTGGTGAGCGCCTGACTTGTCCATCCCGACTCGGCAGAGCCCCAGCTTATGGAAATGACCGAGGGTTGATTGGTGCTGTCGTGTACGGCGGTGGTGATGGCGTCGAGAAAACCCCGATCGGTGTTTGGGGCAAAATAGACGACGATCTTGACAGCCGGAGCAATCGCGCCCGCCACTTCAATGTCGAGCATCACTTCGCCGTCGGCGCTGTCCGGAGTGCTTGGGCTGTTGGCGCCTCCATCGACGGAGACGGAGATGACTTGCGGCTGGTTGATCTTGAGCGAGCTGAAATAGTTGCTCAGGTCATCGAGCTGAAAGCCGCCGCCTAACTCGATGATCCCGATACATTGGCCCGCTCCGTCTCCTGCGGGGTAGTCATAGATCTGGGCCACTTCGTTGGGATCATGCGAGGCGGTGGAGGTAGGGGTCTTATGCTTGTCGGGCGTCGGCAAGCGTCTGAAATGCGGTTCTGCCTGAGGGCGGTTGTCGAGACCAAACACTCCGGTGACGATGTCCGCATAGTCGGCCGGCACGCTGATGGCGCCGACACGGCCGCGGAAATTTCCCTTGGGGTGGCTGTACTCTTTGAGTTCGACGTGGAAGGCTTTTTGGAGATTGCTTACGGTTCCCGACAGCATTACGGTCCGGCGCGCGAGCTCGGTGCCGGTTTGGTGTAGCTTCAGGCCGAATTCCTGGGCGAACTTTTTGATTTTGTCGAGATCCGCGGGATCGGCGCCGTGGGCGGTCTCGAAGTCGGCGCGCGACATGTGCTTGAAACCGGGTTTTGCGAGGGCACTCTTTAACTCTTTGTGCTTTGCCTCTGATTTTGGGCGGAGCCTTATGGAGACCTCAATGGTTTGGTCCGGATGCGAATCGTGGATCAGGCGGGCACCACGGACTGGCTGACGTTCACTACCTGCAATGACGTTGAATTTTCGAGCGGAAGTCACGGTTGCTCCTTCGTTTCGGGGGAACAGAGCGGCCAGGAACTAGTCGCGACTGGGAGTCGCACAGGTAGGGAAGTCCGGGGTCGTCCCGCCGCTCAGATGGGTCCCGAAACCAGTCGAGGATATCAACAAATTGAGAATGATCTCAATACAAATTTGGACGAATCACTGCGAATGGCAGGTCCGATCTTTCCCGATTCGGGACTCTTTGGCTATGGTGGTTTCAAGGAAAGTGTAGTTCGATGGGCGGCAGGAGGGGGTTGCGGTAAAAGGGAAAAGCTCGAAACACAGGGGTTATCCTTCGACTCCGCTCAGGGCAGGCTCCGGAGCACAGAGGAAAGCCTGGCGATGCGAAGGGCTGGTTTTGGAATCGCCAGCTCGCTTGGTGCGGATGTCAGCCTACGATACCTGTGAAACGGGCTTGGTTGTTTCGGTCGAGGCCATTGTGGCCGGATCCGTTTCGGTGAAATTTGATTCGGGCAGGGCGGCTGCGGGGCGGGCAGCGACGACGCGGTCGCGACCGGCGCGCTTGGCCTGGTAGAGAGCGTCGTCAGCGAAATTGAGGAGGAGATCGACGCGATCAGTGGTTTCATCGAAGGCAGCGACGCCGATCGAGATAGTAAGAGCATCTGTAGCCTGGTGGTCGCGCTGAGCGCGGTATTCCTTGAGGCGCCTGCGAATTTCCTCAGCGCGCGCGGCCGCTTGCAGGAGGGAGCACTCGGGGAGGATGAGGGCGAATTCTTCGCCACCGTAGCGGCAGGCCACGTCTTCGGCGCGCACGCTGCGGAGAAGAGCCTTGCCGACAGCGGCTAAGGCCCTGTCGCCGGCGGAGTGTCCGAAGTTGTCGTTATAGCGCTTGAAGTGGTCGAGATCGAGCATCATGACGGCGAGGGGACGGTGTTTCCGGCGAGCGGAGTGGAGTTCGCGCTCGAGGAACTCCTGCATGTAGCGGCGGTTGTAAAGGCCGGTGAGCGGGTCGCGGATGGCCTGCAGGCGGAGAGATTCACGGAGGTTAACGTTGGCAACCGCGACCGCGATGTATTCGGCGACGGTGGCGGCGAGCTGACGGCGGCGAGTAAAGGAGTCGGAGTCAGCGTCCGGGTCGGAAATGGGGGATAGGGAATCGTCATTCTGGATGGACAGCGTTCCGAAGGTGTCGCCGTTGGCGATGAGAGGAATGCAGACCGAAGGACCTTCTCCGAGCAGGTGAGAGCAACGCGGTTCGGAGCGTCCACCGGGATGAGCATGGGTGCATCCGCGGCGAAGAGCCCAACATTGTTCGGGCGAAAAGATCTGGTCGGTCGGACAGACCCCCCATTCGGCGACGGACTCGACGCGGTTTCTGGAGGCGCTGAGCAGTGAGATGGAGCCGGAGGCGCCTGGAAACAGACGGCGCAAGCGCTCCGGGACGAGGCGAAAGACCTCTTCCCGGGAGGTGCAGGCCTGGAGGAGGCTTCCGAGTTCGCTGATCTGGGTGATTTCGGCAGTTTGGCGGCGGGCATTGTCGAGCAAGCGACCGACTTTCTGGTGGGAGGCAGTCAGCTGTTCTTGCGCGGCCTTGCGCTGGGCGATTTCCTGTTGCTGGTGGAACTGGGTGAGGGCCAGCCGGAACGTGAAGGCGAGGAGTGACGCGGCGATCGCCACGTTCGTGAGAGTTTCTCCGTGCGCCTGTTTCCAGCGGTCCATCAGTAAAGCGATGCAGGAGAGCATGGCGACCAGGACCAGATTGGTGCCGAGGAAGCTGAAAAAGTTCGCGGGCTCCGGAGCGGATTCGGGCTCGGGCGAAGGGGTCCAAGTGATGGCGACAAAGCCGGCGGCAACTAGAAGAATGGCCCAGCCAAGGTCGAACCAGGTGGCGGCTAACACATAGTGGTGCAGATCGATCCAGTCACCGATGGAGAAAGCGATCGCGGAGACCAGCAGGAAGAGTGTTAACCGGAGCAACGGGCTGCGACTGCTGGGGACGCGAACGAATTGCAGGCGCACCAAGGCTGCCACCAGGAGAAGCCAGGTTTGCGCGGCGTCGAGGCTGACATCGTGCAACAGAGCGTCGGCGGGCATCATCTGGCGCGCCGGAAGGAAAAAGAACGTGGAGTAGACGAGGCTAACGACGATCCCGATCTGGAAGAGATCGAGAAAAATCTCGGACTTCACACGTGCGCGCCGATGGGTTTCCGGAAGAAAGAGCATCATCAGGATCGGGGCGCCATAGAGGCAGTAGAGTAGGCGCCAGGTCGAATCTGACACGATGGGTTGGTCGAACAGGGTGCTGAAAGCCTGCAAGGAGGTGGGAACGACCCAAACCACCAGGACGGCGGCGAACAGAAACCAGAATAGGGCAGTGATGCCGCGCGCGCGACGAAATGCAACGCAGGCGCAAGCGAAGGCAACAAGAGCTTCAAGAACGAGGATGGACTCGGAAAGACCGCGACCCGACCGGCCGGTTCCGAGCAGGAGGAAGCCCAGCGTCTGGGCGGCGATGAGGGCGGCGAAGAGAAGGCCGACGAAGCGAGCTTGGCGGAGGTTCGTGAACTCGCGCAGGCGGGAGCCGCGAGACGGGTCGAAATTGACTGCGGTAACCATCAGTTGGGGGAGATCGCTCTAGCCCTCAATGGTTGAGATCGGCGAGGGTGGCGGAAGACTCCAGTCTTCATGCTTCATTGGCACCCTGCTGAAAGTTGATTTTGGATGCCCAGCCCTAAATGGGGTCTGACTTCCCGTAGAGACACGGCTTGCCGCGTCTCCGGAGACGGGGCAAGCCCCGTCTCTACAGGCGGAAGAAGGGAGCGAGCCGATCGCATGACTTTCGTAATCGTGGAGCGGGAGAACCGCGTTGCTGGGGCGGGGGGTGAATCCTAGAATCAAGGCGGGAGTCTCTCTCCCAAGACCGCCCATGCCGGAAAATCCTAATCGTGCCGAAATAGCCCGCCGCGTCGAAAAGGCGGAGAAGCTTTTGCAGAAGGGGAAGACGGCCGACGCGCTGGCGGAATACCTGCAAATTCTGGAAGGCGATCCGGAAAACGACAATGTGCGGCAGATGGCGGCGGAGCTGTGTCTCTCTTTGAATAAGGGGGCACAGGCGGTGCGGCTGCTGGGAGAGTTGTTTGAGCGGCAGGTGGCGGCGACGGATGCGACGCGAGCGAGCCTGACCTACAAGAAGCTGGCGCGGTATGCCAACCCGACGTGGGAACAGAAAGTGCGCTTTGGGCAACTGCTGGAGCACTCGAACAAAAAGCTGGCGATCGGGACGTATGAAAATGCGCTGGAGGATTTGCAGCGGCAGGGAAAGAAAGAAGAAGCGTTGCTGGTCTTACAGCGGATTGTAAGTCTGGAGCCATCGCAGGCCAACCATTTGCGGGTGGCGGAATTGTCGGCGGAACTGGGCGAGCACGTGATGGCGTCGCGGTCATTTTTGCAATTGGCGGAACTGGCGGAAACTGCGAGCGGAAACGCCATCCCGTGGTTCGAACGGGCATACACGGAGAATCCGGCGGATTCGAAGATCGCGGTGGCCTATGGCAAGAGCCTGTTGTCGCGGGGCGAGGCGGGGGCAGCGATTTTTATTTTCGAGCCGCTGGTGCATTCCGGAGATGCATCGCTGGAACTGCGCGACCTGTATGCGCAAGCGCTGCTGTCCGCGGACCGGTGCTTGGAAAGCGAGCCGCTGATCTGGCAGATATTCGAGCAGAACCCGGCGCGCATGCACCAGGTGGTGAGCCTGATCGGAAAGATGATCGACTCCGAGCTGGATGCGGAGGCGGTGGCGCTGGCGCGGAAGCTGGAAGCTTTCCAGCGGCGGCGTGGGGAACGACGATCGTTCATCACGACGATGCAGGAACTATTGGCATCGCACCGGCCGTCGGCGGAAATGCTGGAATTTCTGGCGGAGCTGTTCAACGCGTCGAACCGTGAAACGGACTACGCGCAGGCGCTGCTGAAGCTGTTTGATCTGTATTGCGCGAAGCACGATTACCAGAAAGCGGGCGAGTGTCTGGACCGGGGGGCGGAAGTGGATCCGTACGAGCCGGGACATCAGAAACGGCTGGAATCGCTGCGGGGAAAGATCGACGATCAGCGCTTCAACGTAATCGCATCGCGGTTCACGACGGTGAAGAAAGAAGAGCAGGAAGTCAAGGTCCAGGAACCGACGTTGGGAGCGGCCGCGCTGCAGGATCTGATGCTGCAAGCCGAGATCCTGGTGCAATACGGGATGCGCTCGAAGGCGATCGAGCGTTTGCAGCGCATTCGGGAACTGTTTCCGCGGGAGGAAGAGCGCAACCAGGATCTGCAGAAGTTATACCTTGCGGCAGGCATCGAACCGCAGTATGCGAAGTCAGTGACGCCGTCCGCGCCGGCGGCGGCGAGTGGCGATCAGGCAGCGCCGGCAGCAGCGACAGCGGTGGCGGGCGAGGTGGCCGACGTCAGCAGTCTGGCGCGAGTCGCGGAAATCACGCGCAAACTCTACCACCAGGGGAACGCGGAAGGAGTTTTGAAAACGGCAGCGAACGAAATTGGCGGGAACTGGCGGACGGCGCGTTGCCTTGCGGCCTTGCGCAAACCGGGTCTGCCGCCGTCGAGCGTGCAGGAATATCACAGGGAGGGGCTGATTCCGGCGAGTTCGGCGGCGCTGGTCAGCCTGGTGGAAACGCTACAGGATCTGGCGGTGGCGCGAGGCACGGTGACCATGAGCGATGCCAGAAACGCTCCGGAGTTGATGGGCGTGCGCGCCGCGGTCGAAGAGTTGCAAATCGAATCGCTGCTGGCGCTGCCGCTGACCGAAGGCAACGACCAGATCGGAGTGCTGATCCTGACCCAGAACACGAGCCGGGTGTGGCAGGCTTCGGAGGTGCTGGTGATCCGGACGTTGAGCGACCAGGTGTTGATCGCGCTCAACAACGCCGGGTTGCGGCGGCTGGTGAAAAATCTTTCGGTGACGGACGAGAAATCGGGACTGCTGAAGCGGGCTTCGTATCTGGATCTTCTGCAGGCGGAAATCCGGCGCGGGTTGCAGCAGGGAACGGCGGTGACGGTGTTGCTGATGCAGTTTGGACGGCGCAGCGCGTTGATCAAGGAATATGGCGAGCAGGCGGTGATGGCGGTGATGGAGCAGATCGGGCAGCTGTTTTCAGCGAACATCCGGACGAACGACCTGGCGTTCCGCTATGAAGCGACGACGGTCGCGCTGGTGCTGGGCGACACGGGCGAAAAAGAAGCGCTGCTGGCGGTGGAGAAATTGCGGCGGCTGCTGGCGGAAGTGCGTTTCCCGGGCAAGAACCAGGGAGTCGAGTTCAGCGCCGGGCTGGCCCAGGCGGTGATGCGGCAGCATTTCGATCCGGTGGATATTGTGACCGAAGTGGCCAACCGCGCCGATCACGCGCTGGAGCAGGCGGTGGCGCAGGGCGCGGGGAAGATTGTGAGCCAGGCGCCACAGTTCGCTGCATCGGCGGCGGTGGCGTAGGAGCTTTTCACCGCCGAGACGCCGAGCTCGCGGAGAAAATTCCAAAGCTTGAACCGCGGAGGACGCGGAGTTCGCAGAGAAAATCTTTGCGGGATTCTTCCGGATTGCCGTCCTGCGCCCTTCGATTGGCGCAAACCCAAACTGTTTAGCGAATAGCGAATAGCGAACAGCGAACGACCAGCGACTAACGACCAACGACGGCCCCTCCTGCTAAACTCACAAGCAACCATGCTGAAACCTGGAGACATTGCCATTGTCAGCGGGGCGCGCACGCCCTTTGGACGTTATTGCGGGAAGATCAAAGACTACACGGCGCAGGAACTGGGCGCGGTGGCGGCGAAGGCTGCCATCGAGCGGGCAGGGGTCGATGCGAAAGACTTCGATCATGCCGTGTTTGGAAATGCGCAGCAGACTTCAAGTGACGCGATGTATGGAGCGCGGCACGCGGCGTTGCGGGCGGGATTGCCGATTGAGACTCCGGCGCTGACGGTGAACCGGCTGTGCGGTTCGGGGATGCAGGCGATCGTCAGCGCGGCGCAGATGATCCAGACGGAAGAAGCGAAGGTGGTGCTGGCGGGCGGGATGGAATCGATGTCGCAGGCACCGTTTTCGATCCGGGGACGCGATGGGTTCACGCTGGCTCCGGGCGGAAAGCTGGAAGATTCGCTGATGGTGGCGCTGCTCGATACTTATTGCGGACTGTACATGGCGAACACGGCGGAGCTGTATGGCGAGCAGCAGGGAATCACGCGGCAGGCGCAGGACGAGTTCGCGCTGCGCTCGCAGCAGGCGGCCGATGCGGCTTATAAGGCGGGGCGGGTGCAGGAAGAGCTCACGCCAGTGCCGCTGCGGAATTCGAAGGGCGAGCCGACGGGAGAGATGCTGACCGAGGACGATCACCGGCGTCCGCAGACAACGATGGAGGGTTTGGCGAAGCTGCGCGCTGCGTTTGGGAAAAATGGGACGGTGACGGCGGGGAATGCCAGCGGGATTGTGGATGGCGCGGCGGCGGTGGTGGTGATGTCGCTGGAGCAGGCGCAGAAGAGGAATCTGAGTCCGCTGGGACGGATTGTGAATTGGGGAATTGCGGGCGTCGATCCGAAGCTGATGGGGCGCGGCCCGGTGCCGGCGACGAAGATTGCGCTGCAGCGGGCGGGGCTGACATTGGATTACATCGATTTGATTGAAGTCAACGAGGCGTTCGCGGCGCAGTATCTGGCGGTGGAGAAAGAATTGGGACTCGATCGCGAAAAAGTGAACGTGAACGGCGGGGCGATTGCGCTTGGGCATCCGCTGGGAGCGACCGGGACGCGGCTGGTGATCACGCTGCTCTATGAGTTGCGGCGGCGGAAGAAGAAGTACGGGCTGGCAACGGCGTGCATCGGCGGCGGGCAGGGGATTGCTATGGTAGTGGAGAGCTTTCAGTAAGAGATTTTCATGAGTAAGGGAACGATGAGATTTGTTGTGTTAGCTCTGGTCCTGGCCCTGATTTTCTTGGCAGGCGCGGTAGGTACTTGGTTTTTCTGGCCGCACACCAGAGGCGAGCAGTCAGCAGCCTTTTTTTCTGCACTACAGTTTGTTGCCAGCTTCGCGCTAGTCTTTGTAACCCTCCTCTACGTGTGGTTCACCTCCCTCTACGTCAAGGCGACACAAGATATGTTGGCGGACCAGAATAGCCCGCCAAAATTCGCCGTGACCCACCATTATTACCCGCAGACAGGGGATCCGTTCGTCGCCTCCTTCTTGAGGAAATCGCAAACCCAAGCGTGAGGACTACTAGCGTTACGATCAAGGGTGTTCGCTTTGGGCAGACTCCAGCGACGGAATTTTGTTTTGAGATGATGGATGGGACAACAATAGGCCGGGTGACGATTCCGGCAAGGGACTTACTAGATGTTAGGGTCAAGGCGACGTTCCATGTGCCGATGCCACACTGGGATATGGGAAATCGAGAGAACAAGGTCGCCGCTCTTACTTTTGACGATGTGTTTCACGGAACATTGCAGCCGGTGATACATCAACTCTGAGAAAACTATGGAAACCAGCAAAGTCGGTGTTCTAGGTTGTGGCCTGATGGGTTCCGGGATAGCGCAGCTCTGCACCACCGTTTTTTGGGGCCGTTTGCGCTAGAATTGAGCGGGCGGGGCTAATTCCGTCCCAGGAAAATTGACATGAACTACTACTTGAAAAGCTCAATCGTGCTGGGAGTGCTGGGGACGCTCGTATACGGCGAAGTTCAGGGCGACAGTCATCCGCACGCGCAATATATCGCGGTTTCTCCGACAAACAACCTCGTTGCCAGTGGCGGGTTCGTCAGCAACGTGTCTGCCTCAACCTTAACCTACACGTACCAGCCATCCCCGGTGACTCTTGAATACCTGCTGCCGCATGACCGTCTGGTAATTCAGGCCGCTGGGCCGCTTACGCCGCCGGCGGTCAAGCTGGCTCGCTCCGCTCCCGCAACAGGATCTGCCCCATTTTTACAGCGCAGGCAGTGTGCGCCGCGGCTGCAAGTTCAATCCCCTAAAATCGCGCCGTTCTGGTGCGCTTCGTTTCAGAAATTTCGTGCCAGGATGATGACCCGGAAGATTACCTAATTTTCAGACGACACAACGAGTCGCTAGCGCTTGCCAGAGCGAAGAAACCGCGCTAGGGTGGTAAGGCGTATGAACGATTTGCGAAGCCAGATCAATAGCCTGTCCGCTGCGGAGAAGGCAGAACTGCTGGATACGGTCTGGGAGAGCCTGGAAGCAGACGCGGTATCGCTGACGGATGCGCAACGGGCGGAGCTTGATTACCGAATCACTCGGCATGAGCAAAACCCTTCCGATGTCATCCCGTGGGAGCAAGTCAGGGCGGGCCTGTTTAAGAAACCGTGACACTCCCAGTCGTCTGGATACCAGAGGCGAATGAGGATTTGCTGGAAGCGCGGGCATGGTATGACAACATTCGCCCGGAACTTGGGGAGCGTTTCGCGTTGGCGGTCGAGGCCGCGGTTGAGGCACTAGCGGAACATCCATTACAATTCCCTGTCGTCTACCGGAGCCGTCGCCGTGCGGGAGTGCGGCGCTTTCCCTACGGAATATTCTTCGAGGTTCAGGAGTATCGGATGGTGGTGATCGCCTGCTTCCACAGCAGGCGCAATCCGAGGCGCTGGCAGTCGCGGTAAAAAAGTCTGATGTTGTTCGCAACATTGTCCTTAGTCATCTTTGTCTAAGAAGGCATTCATATGGAAATCAAGAAAGTCGGCGTTCTCGGTTGTGGCTTGATGGGTTCCGGTATCGCGCAAGTCTGCGCGACCGCGGGATTCGAGGTTACCGTGCTCGAAGTCGAGCAGAAGTATCTCGACAAAGGGTTTGCTGGGATTGAGAAGTCGCTGGCTAAGTTTGCCGAGCGGCCGGTGGAGAAGGGCGGGATCACGGCGCAACAGAAAGACGAGATTCGGGCGCGGTTGAAGGGCACTACGAAAAAGGAAAACCTCGCCGATTGCGACATTGTGATCGAGGCCATCATCGAGAATGTTGAGGAAAAGAAAAAGATGTATGCGTCGCTCGACGGCATCGTGAAAAAAGACGCGATCTTTGCCTCGAATACTTCTTCGATCTCGGTGACGGAGCTTTTGACGGCGGTCAAGCGGCCGGAAAGATTCATCGGGCTGCACTTTTTTAATCCGGTGCCGCTGATGAAGCTGGTCGAGGTGGTGAAGACGATTGCCACCGCTCCCGCTGTGTACGACGCGGCCTACGAGTTCGCGAAAAAACTGGGCAAAGTTCCGGTGCGGACGTCGGACAAGACGGGGTTCATCGTAAACCGGCTGCTGGTGCCGTATCTGCTGGATGCGATCCGGGCGTATGAAGAGGGCGTGGGGTCGATCGAGGACATCGATAATGCGATGAAGCTCGGCTGCGGCTATCCGATGGGTCCGTTTACGCTGCTCGATTTCGTCGGCCTCGATACCACTTACTACATTACGCATGTGATGTACGACGAGTTCAAGGAGCGGCGATTTGCGTCGCCTCCGCTGCTGAAGAGGATGGTGATGGCGGGGTGGTATGGAAAGAAGACAGGCCGCGGCTTTTATGATTACTCGGACCCGAGCAAGCCGGTGGCGGGGAAGTTCTGAGATTGCAGAGGTCAGAGGTCAGATTGCAGAGGTAAGAGCGGGCCAAGTCAGATTTTCATCGGCGCTTCAACGCTTGTAAACTTCGCGGCGATGGCCGATGCGGAGGACGAGGACCACGAACCGGTCGTCTTCGAGGGAACAGATTAGGCGGTAGTCTCCGACGCGGTATTTCCAGAACTCGCTCAAGGGGCCTTGGAGCCGCGCTCCGATTTTTCGCGGATCGTCCAGTTTTTCGACGCGCTGGTGGAGAAACTTCAGAATTCGTTGCTCGACGGGTTTGTCGAGCTTGTCCAGTTGTTTCAGCGCTGTTGGTGAAAGTTTAATCTTCCAAGCCATGGCGCCGCATTACTTCTTCGAGTGGAACCGCCCGGCTGCGTCCCGAGCGTATTGCCTGCAATTCCTTCTCGGCGAGGTAGATGTCTTCGAGATCGTCCAGATGTTGAAGAATAGCTTCGCGGGCGTAGTAAGTCTTGGTGCGCCCCGTGCGCTTGGCGAGTCGGTCGAGGCGTTTTTCGATGGTTTCGGGAAGGCGGATGGCTAGCATGGTGTGTCCCTTTGGTGCTATACAATTATAGCATGATTCCACCTTCCGAGAATGTGAGGCCTATAACGAGCGAAGAAACCGACATTCCGCTAGGTTGCAACTGGCCGTCTACGATAAGGCGGCTGGGCTGGGGACTTCTGGTAGGAGCGACGGTTGCTTCTCTGCCCTGGCTAGCTGGCAAAGTCGATAATGTAGTTCTGCTGCTCATAGGCGAGATTCTGGGGTGGCCCGGGGCCATCCTTGCCTTGGCTCTCGGCGGGTGGAATGCCCGCCCATTCACTGTGATTTTGTATTATTCAGCGAACCTGGTCCTCTATATCGGGTTGACTTGTTATCTGCTGAGCGTGCGTGAAAAACGGAAACGGCGAAATCAGGAAAGGCCTGGTCCAACCGCGTGAATCCGTGAAAGGCTCTAACTTTATGACCTACGAAAACATACTCCTCGAAAAGAAAAACGCCATCGCCTACGTCACCGTCAACCGTCCCAAGGTGCTCAACGCGCTCAACATGGCCACCATGGAAGAGTTGCGGGCGGCGTTCACCGACATTAAATCCGACACCTCGATCCGCGTGGCCATCCTGACTGGCGCGGGGGAGAAGGCTTTTGTTGCGGGCGCGGATATTGGCGAACTGGCGAAACACGATGCCGTCAGCGGCAAGGAGTACACGCATCGCGGGCAGTCCGTGCTCGACTTGATCGAGAACCTGGGCAAGCCGGTGATTGCGTGCATTAATGGATTTGCGCTCGGCGGCGGATGCGAACTGGCTCTGGCTTGCACGATGCGTCTCGCTAGCGACAACGCGAAGCTGGGGCAGCCGGAGGTGAAGCTGGGAATTATTCCGGGATATGGCGGGTCGCAGCGGCTGCCGCGGTTCGTGGGTAAGGGGCTGGCGATGCAGATGGTTCTGGCGGGGGAGATGATCACGGCGCAGGAAGCGCATCGGATTGGGTTGGTGAATGAAGTGACGGCGGCGGCGGAGTTGATTCCGCGCGCGGAGGCGATTGCGGCGAAGATCATCGCCAACGCTCCGCTGGCGGTGCAGTACGCTATGGAGGCGGTCAATAAGGGCATGGAGATGACGCTGGCCGAGGGACTTTATCTGGAGGCGACTTTGTTTGGCGTCTGCTGCGCTACCGAAGATAAGACGGAAGGGACGGCGGCGTTTCTGGAAAAACGGGCGGCGGCGTTTAAGGGGAAGTAAGTCAAAGGCTTTACCACAGGGGACACAGGGATACACCGGGGATTCGTGCGGATCAAGGGCGAATTCACCACGGAGACACAGAGGCACGGAGAAAGCTACGAAAGGAAAAATAAAACTCGAACGTCCTCCGTTGCCGGGGGTTCCTGCCATGGAGGGTGGCCTTAGCGCTGTGGGAAAGCGGTTTGCGATTGTCGTCTCGCGCTTCAATGGCTTCATCACGGAGCGGCTTTTTCAGAGCGCTTACGACGGATTGTTGCGCTCGGGCGCGGCGAAGAAGGACATCGCGCTGGTTCGTGTTCCTGGGGCGTTTGAAATTCCCTTAGCAGCTCGCACTCTTGCCGAAACCAGGAAGTATGACGCAATTGTCTGCATTGGTTGTCTGCTGCGCGGCGATACGGCTCACTACGACGTGATTGTCAACGAAGTGACGCGCGGCATTGGGCAGTCGGCGCAGGAGACTGGGGTGCCTCATGCGTTTGGAGTGCTGACCTGCGAGACGCTGGAGCAGGCGATTGATCGCGCCGGGTTGAAGATGGGCAACAAGGGATTGGAGGCGGCGCTGGCAGCGGTGGAGATGGCGAATCTGAGGAGAGCTGTCGTTGGCAAAGGCGCCGTTCGTCGTTCGTCGGTCGCTGTTCGCAAAAGCAAAAGCAAAACCAAAACCAAAACCAAAGGCAAGGCCAACAAGCCGAAGCGTTGATTTCTCTTACAGTGCAATCCCAACCTGTAAACTAAGAGCGAATAGCGAACGACGAACAGCGAACGACGGCCATGGGCATTCGACGCAAATCACGGGAATTGGTTCTGCAGATGTTGTTTCAGGCGGACATGGGGAAGCAGACGCCGGAGCTTGTCCGGAAGACGTTCTGGGCGGAGCGGACCAATGTGGATGAAGAAGTGCGCGGGTTTGCGGACGATTTGTTTCGCGTGGCCAGCGACCGGATGGCGGAGATCGACGGGCTGATCGGAAAGCACACGCAGCACTGGCGGATGGACCGGATGGCGACGGTGGACCGGAATGTGCTGCGGGGAGCGGTGGCGGAGTTTCTGGGATATCCGGCGACGCCGCACGCGATCGTGATTAACGAGGCGCTCGAAATTGCGCGGAAGTTTTCCACGCCGGAGTCGGTGCAGTTTATCAATGGCGTGCTGGATAGTGTGGGGAAAGATGTAGGGCCGTAAAAAACCGCTGTCAGCTCTCAGCTGTCAGCCTTCAGTTAAAGCCGGGCGGTTCAGTTTTCGGGGTGCACGGGCTTCAGAGTGCAGCTCTCCTGCACCACGGTCAGCCAAAATCCAAAACGAAAAAAGAGAAGCTCAGGATTTCAAAGCCATGCCCGTCCCTACGCGAGCTAATCAGAGGTTTCCCAGGATCACTGTGGCTTGATGGCGATTAGGTTGGGGAGGCATTGCGGCGCAGGGTTACCCCCGTTGCTGCACATGTTGCGGTCGTTGTTGTTGACATAGGGGACCTGCTGGAAGTCGCCTTGACTGATGGTGTTGACGATGTGCACGGAGCCGACGGCGCAGGTGGTTCCGTCCTGGTCATACTGATCGCAAGCGGCGACGTAGACCTGGCTTCCGTCGGTGGAGGCGGAGGCGGAGAGCGGGTCGGCGTTGTTGACGAGCGGGACGGAGGTGGTTGTTCCATTGCTTACGTTAAAGAGGAGCACGGCGGGGATTTTCTCGGCGACGAGTATGACCTCGGTGCCGTCGGCAACGAGCTGGGTGTAGATCGGAGTGAAATTGCCCTGGCCGAGGTTGAAGGACGGGCCTTTGCTGAAGTTCAGCAGAGTTGGAGGATTGCACGTGAGCTGGAGCGGATGGTTGTACAGTATCGGATCCTGCGTGAACTGTGCAGCAGTCAAGAACTCAATGTTTGGTGGTTCTAGAGCGATTATGTTCTGCGTTAAACCCAGTGGGTCGGCCTGAACGACAGGTGAGGGAAAGATTTTCAACGGGGTGCTCGAGGCTGCGACACTTCCGATGTCCACACTCGCAATGGCGGGCAGGGAACAGGTCGAGTAGGCAGACACCGAACTTGCGGGCGCTCCCGCCACGTAGGCGAAGCTGCCATCCGCCGAGAACTCGACGTCGGTTACCGAGGTTGCGATCGGAAGCGAGGTGAGCGCATCTACTGTGGAGTAGAGGTACATATTGCCGGTGTTGGTGAGGATGAAGAGTTTTAACTGATCGGGAGAGAAGGCGGCGGCAGTGGCGGTTTCGCCGGGGATGATCAGGTCAACGGGGGTAGTGGTGGTGCTGCTGCCGTTGTAGATGTAGACCTGGCTGGGGGTGGAGACGGTGTCGGAGACGACCACCAGTTTGCCATCGTTCGAGATGGTGAGCACCTTGCCGCACAAGGAAACGTTGCAGGGTATCGAGGAGTTGGAGACCAGGCCAACGCTCGGGCTGCTGGCGCCGACGTCCACGTACATCAGGCCCTGATCGCTGCCGAGGTAGACGCGTGCCGCCGACACATGGTTAAACATCATGGAATTAGGAGTGCGGGGCAGACTTAAGATCGAGCCGATGGGGGTGGTTCCAGGGGTCACCGAGAACATCGCACTGGAGCAGCCGGGGGCGTTCTGGCAGCCGGTGGTTGCGGCCCAGACGGTGTAGGTGGGCGGTTTGGAGGTAGAAGTAGAAGTTACGTTAATGGCGATCGTGCCATAACCCTTCGTCCCGTTCGGCAGCGTTCCGTCACTGGCGTAGATGGGGAGTCCGGGTAGAACTCCGATATTGCAGGTTGGGGGAGTGCAGGAAGCGAAGACGGTGGCGCCGCCAAGATTGTTGCGGACGGTAGCAGAGTTGGCTCCCGTGGTGTTGGTGGTGCTGCTGAAAGCTGCAACTTCAGGATTGGTTGTGCTCCAGGTGAGGGGCGGGCTGGATAGGGCCACACCGGTGTACTGGTACAACGTATCGACTGCGGTGGCCGTGATGGGTACGGAGCCGCCGTTGTTTACGGTGATCGAGTTTCCTGCTTGGCCCTGGCCGCCGATCTGGAGCCGGATGGATTGGATTAAGCAGGTCGTGTACGCATAGGGGCTGCTGGTGGTTCCGGAGACAGTGGCGAAAAGCTGGGTGATGCCGGGAGCCTTGGCGGTGACCTGAACCTGGTTAGGCAGAAGTGTGGGCAGGGTGGCATCTGTGGTGAGAACACCGGCATTGCTGGACGACCAGCTCATGGGGCCGACGCTGTTGGTGATGTCCACGTTGTTGCTGTAGGCGATGCCCTGGTACTCCCAGGTTTGACCCTGCGAGAAACAGTCGTAGAGCGGCGGGCCCTGGGGGTCGAGGCGGCTGACTTGAATGCTATCGATGTGCTGGTGGACGAAGACGGTAGTGGGCGGGCTGCTGACGCCTGCGGTGACCGCTCTGACGTAGGCGATGCCGGGAGTTCCGGGACTGCACATGCTGCCAGTCTGGTCCCAGGTGCCGGCGCAAGCCGAGCCATTGCTGGTGATCGACAGTGGGGCGGAGGCGTTGGGGCTGCCGCTCTCCACGATGAATTGAATGTCGAGGCCGAGGACGGTGCCGCCGGTGGCATTCTTGGCGGTGGCGCTAAAGACCTGAGTGCCGCCGACGTCAATGGAGATCTTGTTGCCGGGGCTCAGCGTAACGGTTTGCACGCCTCCGTTGCCGGGGTTGCTGCTGCTCTTGCCGAGGCAGCCAGTGAGGGCGACGACGAAGGTGATGGCCAACGTAGGAAGAAAAGCGGAACCGCAACGATGCATGAACCCTCCTCGCGTCCGTTTGCCAGGCGCGAGCATAATGTTGTTGGGCGGAAAACTGTCAGTGTAGAAGGTCATTGGGATTTTGAGCAAGGGCAGAGGCCAGGTTTCAAAGTTTCAAGGTTTCGAAGGTTTCAAGGACGGGGCACTAAAGACGGGCTCTGATGAGGCCCTCGGGCTAAACCTTGAAACTCTGAAACCTGGAAGCTCTGAAACCTTGAAACTCTGTTTTTCCTCTTGTTTCTTCGATGCGCGGGAGAGTGGTTGACGATGTGCAGGGTAGTTGTTATTATCAAACAGTTCCGCGAGTTAAGTCTGGCTTGCCTGTGTACGGCAGTCCTGTAGGATGCGCGACCTGCGCTGGCGACAGGCTCCGGGAAAATCTTGGCTGAGCTTTGAAGAAATACGTACCCGGTTGGAAGTGGGACCGGGGACGCCCTCGCTGAAACGTCCTGCGAAAACCTTCGCGCCCGAAGCATGGGAGTCACGCGAGGCTATGCAGGGGAGAGCAGACGAAACGGAACGCCTCCGAACCTGGTCGAGGTGAGGCGTGGCGTCACCGTCGTCGGCGATTTAGTCTGAGCGGGAAACTGAACGAATTCTCACCGGCATTAGTGCGCGGGAGAGTATGGCTGGGCGCGACAGCCTGTGCCAGACCGGAGACCGGGGAAGCCCCGTCTCTACGGGAATGTGCGGTAGAGGCGCGGCTTGCCGCGTCTGGGAGTGGCGAGAGTGCCTACTTTTAATCAGCTGGTGAAATTCGGCCGCGAGCGGACCCGGTATAAGACGGCGAGTCCGGCGCTGCAGTCGTGTCCGCAGAAGCGTGGCGTGTGCACGCGCGTCTATACCCAGACGCCGAAGAAGCCCAACTCGGCGCTACGTAAAGTAGCGCGCGTTCGGCTGACGAATGGAATCGAAGTGACGACGTATATCCCGGGCGTTGGCCATAACCTGCAGGAGCACTCGATTGTGCTGATCCGCGGGGGCCGCGTGAAGGACCTGCCCGGCGTGCGTTATCACGTGGTGCGCGGAACGCTGGACGCGACCGGCGTCGCGGGCCGTAACCAAGGGCGCTCGAAGTACGGCACCAAACGCCAGAAGAAAGCGTAAATCAGTTGCCAGTGGTCAGTGGCCAGTTGCCAGTGAAGCACTGTTGATGAAAGCTGAGAGCTGAAGAAACATGCCAAGAAAAGGACATATCGCAAAGCGGACGACCGAGGCCGATCCGGTGTATGGATCGGACCTGGTGACGAAGTTCATCAACTCGATGATGTGGCAGGGAAAGAAGTCGACTGCCGAGGGCATTTTTTATAAGTCGCTCGAGAAGTTGCAGGAAAAAGGCGGCGACGAAGCCCTGAAGCTGTTCACGAAGGCGGTCGAGAACGCCAAGCCGTTGCTGGAAGTGAAGACGCGGCGTGTGGGCGGCGCGAACTATCAGGTGCCGATCGAAGTGGGTCCGGACCGGAGGACGTCGCTGGCGATCCGGTGGATCGTGAGCTATGCGCGTGGTCGCGGCGAAAAGGGAATGATCGACAAGCTGACGAACGAGTTGCTCGATGCTTCGAACGGCAAAGGCGCTGCCATCAAGAAGAAAGAAGATGTGCATCGCATGGCGGAAGCGAACAAGGCGTTCGCGCATTACCGGTGGTAGGGATTTTGTAATTTGGTAATCGGAGAATTTTGTAATTTCAACCCCGTCCGGCAGTTGCCGTCAAATTACCAAATTACCCGATTACAAAATTACGAAATTAAGCAGTTGGAGCCCCAGAAAGAGTTAAGAGTCGTGCCTAGAACAGTCCCATTAGAGCGTTGCAGGAACATCGGCATCATGGCCCACATCGATGCCGGGAAGACCACGACGACGGAGCGCATCCTGTTTTATACGGGAAAGACGCACCGTATCGGCGAGGTGCATGAAGGCACGGCCAT
>JBEKDG010000031.1:0-42787 GCA_050014475.1 Terriglobales bacterium
CCGAACGGAACCGTTTTCCCCCCTCCGCTCGTGCCGGTCGACTGGAACTATCCCTCCCCGAAATGCCGTCCCAGTTCCGCCCTCGGGGATCGCCGGGTTCGCCTCGAGCGGCATAATCCCTGGTCGATTGCCACCCTCCGACAAACCATCGCCCGGGTTCTTGTTCGACAACTCTCCAGTTGTCCTTTTTGTGGCGCTCCACACTTATAACACAGTAGTACTATCCGCGGTTAGCGGGATTGCTCCAGAACCAGAACGGCCCGGTTCAAAGCCGCCGCCAGCGCAGCGACTTGTTGTTCGGTTCGGCGAAGATCGCTCCGATCGATCGCCTCGTTCACACCAGGAATCACCACGGCTGCGTACCCGGTGTATTGTCCCGGAGCGTAAATGGCATGGTGAAACCACGGACGGTTGGGCAGCCCCTCGGGAATCAACAGCGCCCTCTCTGCTTCGCGAAGTTTCGCATTCATGCGATCCGGCGTCGCAGGAACTTTCCGTTGCTTTTGCAGCATTTTCGCGCCCGCTTCCTGCAAATGGCGCGCGCCTTCGAGCGCCGCCGAGAAGTCCGGCGCCTTGTCTCCAAAGCGCTCTTTACTTTTGTTCTTGGCGGCATCGAGATAGACCAGAATTTCCTTCCCGTAGTTTTCGTAATCGTAGGGAAGCACGTCGGCGCTCGACATGCGCAGCACTTCCAAACCGTAAACGCGGGCCATCTGCTGCTCGTAGAGGAAGTCGGGATCGCCGAATTTCTTGAACCAGGCGAAGTTATCGAACACCGAGTGATACACGCCATAATCGCCGCTCGAAGTGACATCGGTGGAAGGCACGCCCAGATGCTGCAGGAACACCGTGTAGTCGGAACCACTGCCCAGATCGCCCACGGGCACATCACTCTGCACTGCCGCCGGCGGCGGGCGGAAGGTGCTGGTTTCCTGCGGATGGCTGTTCTCGGCATTCGGCTGGCTCGTCTTTTTCCACGCGTCGTACACGGTTCCGCCTTGCGGAGAAGGCACTGCCTTCGCGATCTCGCGGATAAACTCTTTCAGCGTGGGCACGCCGGAGGCTCCGAACTTCTTGCCGGACACGGCCACGTCCATGTTGAAATAAGCGGCAGCGTTCCCCAGTTCCTGCGCATGATCTTCGCCCCACTCGGTGGAACCGATCAGTCCTTCTTCTTCGGCGTCCCAGCTTCCGATCACAATCGTTCGCTTGGGCTTCCAGCCCGACTTCAGCAGCTCACCCAAGCCGTGTACCGACTCCAGCATCGCCGCCGTGCCGCTGTTCGGATCCACCGCTCCATACACCCAGGCATCGCGATGATTGCCCGCCACCACCCACTCATCGGGCGAAGACGCTCCCCGCACTTTGCCAATGACATCCCAAATGGTGCGGAACTGATAGTCCTGCTTGAGGTGCATCTTTACTTTCGCGGGGCCCGGACCAACGTGATAAGTAAACGGCAGCGCTCCCTGCCACTCGCGCGGCGAGGGCGGCCCGCCGAGGTGCTCGAGAATCGGCGAGGCATCGGCGTAAGAAAGCGGAGTCACGGGAATCTTCGGCAACTGCTCGGAGGCGGCGGGAGAAACGCGCTTCGAATCCGGCAGTGTAGGAGTGGACGCCACTCCCGGTGTGGTCGGGTCTCCGGGAAACTGGAACATGAATCCGATCGATCCGCGTTGCACTCCGCTCGCGGGGCGCCACGGCCCTTTCGGATAGGCGTCGCCGCGGTAGTAACCGTCGTCTTTCGGGTCGGAATAAATGATGACTCCCGCCGCGCCGCGCTCCTGCGCCACGAACGCTTTCACGCCGCGAAAATTCTCACCGTAACGGACAATGACGATCTTGCCGCGCACATCAACGTTCATCTGCTTCAGCTTGTCGAAGTCAGCCGGCGAGCCGTAGTTGGCATAGACAACTTCCGCCTCGGCGTCGCCCGAGGGCGACATGCCGTTGTAAGCGGTCACGATGCGCGGATCGTCTTGAAACGGGTCGTCGTCAACATGCTCGCGCCGCGGCCCATGCATCTCCACTCCGTCGGGCTCGGTCATGTCCACCCGAATCTCCGCCGGATAGTTCAGCCACACTTTGTATTCGACAATCTCGGTGTCCAGTCCGGCCTCGCGAAACTTCTTCGCCACGTAGTCAGCGGTTGCTTTGTCCTCGGGAGATCCGGCGATGTGCGGGGCTTGCGTCAGAATGCGGAGATGCTCTTCCGCCAGTTTGGCATCGGGCACAGCCATAAACTTCTTTTCGACTTCCCGCTCGCCGGCTACATCGCGAAACCCGCTGATCGACCAGTTGTCCGCCTGCTCTTTCTGTTTGCCGGCATTATCTTTGCCGGGCTGATCAAACGCTTGCAGGTTCGAACCAATCAGCACGAAGAACAAAATTGCACCCGAGAGAAGTTTCATGAAGCTCCTTGTAGAAAACACCGATTCAGCCGGCATGAACCCGGCACAAAATCCAAGCACAAGAGAAGGATTGTACCGTGCGGAGAGAGCCGCCAGTTGACGCGTTACACTAAAGAGCGATGAGCAAGTCGCCAACGGCTCGTTTTTCCGATCGGGCGGAGAACTACGTCCGCTATCGCCCGGGATATCCGCCGGAAGTTCTCGACCTGCTTCGCGCTGAATGCGGACTGCGGCCGAGTCACATCGTCGCTGACATCGCTTCCGGCACCGGCGTGTTTACCCGCCTTCTTTTGCAAAACGGAAATTCTGTCTTTGCCGTCGAACCCAACACGGAAATGCGCGAGATGGGCATCCACCAGCTCGAATCCTATTCTCGGCTGGTGTCCGTTGCCGGAACGGCCGAGGAGACGACGCTGCGCTCCGCATCCGTTGACTTCGTCACCGCCGCCCAGGCGGCGCACTGGTTCGACCTGCCTCGCGCCCGCGCGGAATTCGCCCGCATTCTGAGGCCCGACGGATGGTGCGTCCTGATATGGAACGAGCGCCGCACTGCAACCACGCCTTTCCTGCGTGACTACGAGCAACTCCTGTTGACCTACGGCACCGACTATAAAGAAGTGCGCCACGAACGCACGACCGCCATGATCCATCAATTTTTCACGCCCGCGCTATACCACGAGCGCGTCTTCAGCCTGCGCCAGCAGTTTGACTACGAAGGCACTGCCGGACGTCTCTTGTCTTCTTCGTACGCACCGCTCGAGGGTCACCCCAGCCACGCGCCGATGATGCAGGAACTCCAGCGGATCTTTCGCGCCCACGCTACCGATGACAAGGTCGAATTCGAATACAACACGCGTGTGTACTACGGGCGGTTGGACGAACAGAAGTGAGGAGATTTGTAATTGGTAATTTGTAATTTGTAATTTAACGGCGTCGGGTTTCAAATTACCAATTACAAATCACAAATTGAAAATTAACTACAAATTTCCTATGTCCGCAGAGAAATCGTTCCACATGTCTCCCGAAGAGTTCCGCCGCCAGGGCCACGCTGTCGTGGACTGGATCGCCGACTACCATTCCCGCGTTGAAAGCTTCCCGGTTCTGTCGCGCGTGCAGCCGGGAGAAATTCGCTCGCAGCTGCCACCAGGCGCGCCGGAGCAGGGCGAAGCCTTTGACCAGATTCTCGGCGACATCGAGCGCGTCATCCTGCCGGGCATCACGCACTGGCAGTCGCCCAACTTCTACGCCTACTTTCCGGCGAACGCCTCTGGGCCGGCCATTCTCGGCGACCTCGTTTCCTCCGGACTGGGCGTGCAAGGCATGCTTTGGTCCACCAGCCCGGCGTGCACCGAACTTGAAACGCACGTGCTCGATTGGCTGGTCCCCATGCTGGGCCTGCCGGAGAAATTTCTTTCGACCAGCAGCGGAGGTGGGGTGATTCAGGACACCGCGTCCAGCGCCTCCCTTTGCGCCCTGCTGGCCGCCCGCGAGCGTACAACGCAGTTTGTCAGCAATCGCAAAGGCTGCGATGGACGCCTGGTCGCCTATTGCTCCACACAAACGCATTCCTCCATCGAAAAGGCGATGAAGATCGCCGGCATGGGCTCGGACAACCTGCGCCACATCGAAGTGGACAAGAACTTCGCCATGCGTCCCGAAGCACTGGCACGCCACGTCGAGCGAGACATCAAGGCCGGCCTGATTCCCTGCTTCGTCTGTGCGACCGTGGGGACGACATCTTCCAACGCGATCGATCCCGTCCGTGAAATTGCCCGCATCTGCCGCGATCATAATCTCTGGCTGCACGTGGACTCCGCCATGAGCGGCACGGCCGCGCTCTGCCCGGAATTCCGCTTCATCAACGATGGCGTGGAGTTCGCGGACAGCTACACCTTCAACCCGCACAAATGGATGTTCACCAACTTCGATTGCAATTGCTTCTACGTCGCCGACCGGAAGCACTTGATCCAAACGCTCTCCATTCTGCCCGAGTACCTGCGCAACCAGGGGACGGAATCCGGCGCCGTCATTGATTATCGCGACTGGCACATCCAGCTCGGGCGCCGTTTCCGCTCGCTCAAGCTTTGGTTCGTGATCCGCTATTACGGGATCGAAGGCCTGCGGCACCACATTCGCGAGCACGTGCGCCTGGCCCAGCAATTCGTCGCCTGGGTGCGCGACGATTCACGCTTCGAACTCGCCGCGCCCGCCCAGCTCAACCTCGTCTGCTTCCGGTTGCGCTCGGGAGATCATGCCAATCAACTCCTGATGGACCGGCTGAATCGCAGCGGCGACCTCTACCTCACGCACACCAAGCTCGATGGCAAATTCACCCTTCGGCTCTGCGTCGGCCAAACCAACACTCAGGCCCGCCATGTGGAACGCGCCTGGCAGCGAATCCAGCAAGAGACTGGGAAGCTAGGCAATTCCTGATACCGTGTAGCTCGTGTAGGGACGGCCGCCCTCGGCCGTCCAAGCCGAGCGCAGCTCGGCAGCGAGCAGTAGCCACAGCAACTTGTGGATTCGCGAAAAAGGTGAGCGCTATGGCGCGGGAAATTTCAGCGGGCGGCATCGTGCTTCGGCAGATTTCAGGAGTCTGGCAAGTCGCCCTGATTGAGCCGCAAAAAAATGAGCCGCAGAAAGAAACTCCCAAACCTGCCCCCAAGCCAGCAAAGATGCCGCGCAAGCGCAGCCGTGCCGTGTTAGCCCTCCCCAAGGGCCTGGTCGATCCGGGCGAAAAGCCGCAGGCTGCGGCCGTACGGGAAGTGCGGGAAGAGACTGGCATCGTGGCCGAACCGGTCACCAAACTCTCGGACAACAAGTATGTCTACGTCCGCACCTGGGGCGATCGGAAACGGGTTTTTAAAATCGTAAGTTTCTACCTGATGCGCTATGTCTCCGGAGAAATCGACAACCTCACTGCCGACATGCGGATCGAAGTCAAGCAAGCTCTCTGGGTGCCCCTCGCCGACGCGACCAGCCGGCTTGCGTACAGCAGCGAGCGCAAGGTGCTTCGCCAGGCACAGGACTACCTGGAAACACGGGGGCTCTCTTCCTAGCAAACCATCTGCGACTTCGTGGCATAAACCCACACTGTCATCCTGAGCGAAGCGAAGGACCTATGTATTTGAATCCGCCCAATGCACAGGTCTTTCGCTTCGCTCCAGATGACAGCCCACACTTATGTCGCGAATTTGCGGGATAGGATATTAGCGCGGCGCCGCCCACAACGCCCGATCAATCGCCTTCTTTTCCTCTGGCGTCAACCGTCGCGTCGAGCCCTTCTTCAGATCGCCCAAGTCGAGCGGCCCGACCGACACTCGCACCAGCCGCAACACTCGAACCTCCAGCGCTTCGAGCAGACGCCGAATCTGCCGGTTCTTGCCTTCGTCCAGCGTAATCTCCAGCCAGCTATTTTTGTCGCCGTGCCGCAGAAGACGCGCCGCCTTCGCGCGCAAATGTTCGCATGAGTCGCCCGCAACCGCGCATCCTCGAGTGATTCTCGCCAGCAGATCGGCGTCCAAAACGCAGTCCACCTGCACGTGATATTTTTTGTCCAGATGACTGGCGGGCTCGGTGATCTTAGCCGCCCACTCCGAATCATTGGTCAATAGCAGCAACCCTTCGCTCGCCTTATCCAATCGCCCTATGGGACCGACCCACGGCAACCCCGGCTCCAGCAGATCGTAAACCGTCTTGCGCCCCTTTTCATCGGACGCGGTCGTCACCACGCCGCGCGGTTTATTCATGATGAGGTAAATCTCCGGCAGTTTGTCGAGCAGCGAACCGTCCACCGCAATCCGGTCCTGAGGCATGCGCACGGGTCCTTCCGGATCCTGAACGATCCGCCCGTTCCGAGTGACACGGCCGGCACGAATCAAAGCAGCCGCCTGAGACCGCGAGCAATAGCCCATTTTTGAAAGCGCCCGCGCCAGGCCAATTCTTTTCTGCGTCCTCACATCCCTATGCTAAATGGATCCCCGCTCGGCGACGGAGGCATGGGCAACGGTTTTTAGTCCGGATTTGCGGAGGCGATGACCGTCACTCACCAGGTCACTAACCGAGCGGCGTTTCGTCAACTTCGACATCGATGCGAAGGCAGCCTTCAATTCTGGTTATGGGGTCAATCGTGATTCGGCGCGGGCATCGCCCTGAAAGGGTGCCGGATGATGCGATTGGCCTTTACGCGGGGGGGCTTGCACCGGGTGCGGAATTCGAAATTGCAACCTAAGCCGGTCTCCAAGCATCAAAGCACAGGAATACTAGTGACTTGCGTGATCTTGCTGTCCGGCTGTGCTCGTGTATAATCTGCTGGCATTCGATCCGCCTGAATTTGAAATGGCGATGCGAGAACATTATCGTGCCCGAGTAAGCTGCTGGTTTCTATGCCAGATCGCAGTTATTGTTCTAGCCATCTGTTCCCTCACAGCAAGCCTTGCGACTCGTTACACTGCGCTGGGTACGGGCGTCCAGAGGGCAACGGCGGTAAAATCCCAGTCTCCGGATACGAAGAACCAGCGCCTTCTTAGCAACGCACTCCAGTGGACGGCTCCAGCTTCCAGTTTCACCCTGTTTCAACCACCGCGGCCTTCCGTCTCTGCGGTCTCGGTGGTCATCCCCTCTACGAATCTTAGTTCCGAGAGCTGGCTTTACAACCGGCCTCCTCCTTCCTGCTGACTGTCCTCCTTTGCAGCCAATCGCTGCTTTTTGAACTCAACCCCAGTCATTGAAATTGGCTGAGGCGACTCCGCTTCAACGCGAGGTTCAAGCGCGGTTTGATCGAATTCGAGCCCAGTGCGGAAATGAGTTCCGGAATCAGAGGCGATGAATTGATTGCCATTTCCGGTGACGCAGGCTGGCGTAACATTAGCTGAGCATTCTCCGAAAGGAAACGCGCATGGCCATTGAGTCTTTGCTGACCGAAAAAGATCTCGATGCTCTTCGCCAGTTTGACACTTGCATGGTCGCAAACGCGATCGACACGTTTAATGTCAGGCTGCGTAACACAGGATTTGCAGATGGCAGCATTCGCTGCATGTTCCAGGATGCTCCACCCATGGTGGGGTATGCGGCCACGGCTCGTCTTCGAAGCGGGGAACCGCCAATTGCGGGCGGTAGCTTTCATGATCGTGCCGGTTTCTGGAACAGCATCCTCGAAATTCCCGCGCCTCGCATCCTGGTTTTGGAGGACATGGACAAGCCGTCCGGGCGCGGGGCATTCGCGGGCGATATGCACGCCGCCATCCTTAAAGCTCTGGGGTGTATCGGGTACTTAACCAACGGCGCCGTTCGCGAGCTGCCCGCCGTGCGCGCAATGGGTGTCCAGTTGTTTGCCGGAAGTGTTACGGTTTCTCATGCCTACGCCCACATCTTCGATTTTGGGGCCACCGTCAAGATCGGTGGTATGGAGGTCCATCCCGGCGATTTGTTGCACGGCGACCGCCACGGAGTGCTGACGGTTCCAATGGAATTTGCAACTAAGATTCCGCACGTTGCCGTCGGGTTGCAACGGGTGGAACAGACGGTGATCGACTTTTGCCGATCCAGCGCGTTCTCAGTCGCTAAGTTGCGCGAGATTATGAAAACGACAGGTTAGGGACGACCACAAGATTTGCGCTCATGGGACATTGCTGGTTGGGAATGCCAGAGAAAGCTGGTATAGAGATCTCGATGAATGAGACTAGCAATCGATCCGGTGGAATACCAACACGAGGAATCAGATTTTCAAAGCTGATCTTGTTTGCCAGCCTGGTGGCTCTGGTGGCGGTCGCATTCGTCGCTTGTTCAGGGAGAGGAAGTGGCCGTGTTCAGGCGAATGGGTCGACGATTACAGTGGGCGTGACAAAAGTCGTGCGTAAGTCGCTAGGCCGACAGATCACCTTGTCCTCCGAGTTGGTGCCCTTCCAGGAGATCGATGTGTACGCGAAGGAATCCGGTTACGTCAAAAAACTGCTGGTCGACTACGGAACCCGCGTAAAGGCTGGCCAGGTCATGGCGATCCTGGAGATTCCCGAGCTGGAGGCGCAGCTTCAGGAAGATCAGGCGGAAATCAAGAATGCGATAAACCAAGTCAGCCGGGCACAGCACGAGTTGTACCGGTATCAGGCGCAGTACAAGGCGCTTCACCTGCAATATACGCGTCTAAATGAAGTCTCTGAGAGCCAACCCGGAATTGTCGCGCAGCAGGAAGTGGATGACGCACAGGGGAAAGATGTGGCGGCATCATCTCAGGTGGACGCTGGACAGGCGGCTCTGGAGGCGTCCCAGAGCCAGCTCTCCGTTACCAAGGCAAAGCTGGTTCACGATCAGAGCCTGTTTGACTATTCCAGGATCACGGCGCCGTTTCCCGGAGTAGTGACGGAGCGCTACGCGAACCTCGGCACACTTGTCCAGGCCGGTACAGGTTCGAGCACGCAGGCAATCCCGATCGCCAAGCTGTCGCAGGACGATCTCTTCCGGCTGGTGATTCCGGTCCCGGAATCTTACGTTCGATTCATCCACGTCGGCGATCGCGTGGACGTCCGCGTTCCGTCGCTCAACCGGACGTTCCCGGGGAAGGTAGCGCGGTTCTCGGTGGATGTGAAGGAAGCGACGCGGACTATGCACACCGAGGTTGATGTTCTCAATCCAGATCGAGTGCTGATGCCGGGCTTGTACGCCGATGCCGACCTGACGCTTGAGCACAAGGAAGACATCCCCTCCGTGCCCTTGCAGGCGGTGAATCACGAGAACGATAAAACTACTGTCTTTGTGGTGAATGCGAATGGTGAGATCGAAGATCGTCCGGTAAGTCTCGGTATTCAGACTGCCACCGATGCCGAAGTGGTCGCGGGTCTAAGCGAAGGAGAACAGGTGGTCGTCAGCGATCGCAGCGGATTGACACCGGGAGAGAAGGTTCATCCTCAGGTGGTGCAAGTCATGCAGTATCACGAAACTAATCGTGAGTAAGTTCCGCAGTTCGATCAGGCAGCGGCCAAGTGAGGGCAAATGCCACGTTTTTCGATACGTAATCCGTACTTCATCGTCGTGATTTGTCTGGCGCTGACGGTGGTCGGCGTGACCAGCCTGGTACGCATGCCGGTGGATTTGTTTCCTACCATCAATCTCCCCGAAGTTGTTGTAGCCACATTTTATTCCGGGATGCCTCCGCAGGATATTGAGACGGATATTACGGACCCTCTGGAGCGATTCTTCACGCTGGCCAGTGGAATCGACCACATGGAATCGCGCTCGCTGCTGGGCGTAAGCATCATCAAGGTTTATTTCCAGCCGGGAACCAACGCGGATGCGGATGTGACGCAGCTTTCGAACCTTGCCCTGGCCGATTTGAAGCGGCTGCCTCCCGGCACACTGCCGCCGGTCGTGCTGAAGTTCGATGCTTCCAGCCTGCCGGTTTGTCTGGTGACCCTTAAAGGTGAAGGACTGAACCAAACTCAGATTCACGACATTGGCCAATTTACCATCCGCAATCAAATCGCGGTGGTCCAGGGAGCCGAGATTCCTCCGCCGTTTGGTGGCAAGTACCGTCAGATCATGGTGTACGTCGATCCGTACAAGCTGGCGTCCCGTCAGTTAAGTCCGATGGACGTTGTGCATGCCGTGAACGATTCCAACCTGATTCTTCCTGCCGGCGACGTCAAGATCGGCCCCAACGATTATTACGTTTACTCAAATAGCCTGGTCGACAGCATGGACGAACTGGGCAAGGTCCCGATCAAGACCGTGGGAGACTCATGGGTTTCGATAAACGACATTGGCGAAGCCAAAGACGCCAATCAGATTCAATACAACCTGGTGCGAGTGGATGGCCAGCGCTCTGTCTATCTCCCGATCATGAAGCAGGGTGGCGATACAAATACCATCCAGGTCGTAGATGGTATCCGCGAGGCGATCAAACATCTCTATGACATTCCCAAACAGCTCGTGGCCACCGTGGTCTTTGACCAATCGGCGTTCGTAAAGGAAGCGATCAAGACATTGCTTCATGAAGGACTGATTGGGCTCTTTCTGACCAGCCTGATGATTCTCATTTTCTTGGGCAGTCTTCGCGCCACCACAGCTGTGTTTTTGTCCATCCCGCTTTCCGCGCTGGCCACCTTCGTCGTTCTGAACCTTACCGGCAGCACCGTGAATACGATGATTTTGGGCGGCCTTGCCCTGGCCTTTTCCCGCATCATCGATAACTCGGTAATCTCGCTCGAGAATATCTATCGCCACTTGGAATTGGGAGCTGCACCGGAGGCTGCGGCTGAGGCGGGAGGGGCGGAAGTAAGTCTCGCGGTCCTGACCGCGACTCTTACCACAGTAGTCGTGTTCTTTCCGGTCACGTTTCTTTACGGAGTGAGCAAGTTCCTTTTCACGGCTCTGGCGCTCGCGGTCGTCATTTCTCTTTTTGCGTCTTACTTCGTTGCGATGACGGTGATTCCGTTGTTCTGCTCGCGTTTCCTGAAGGCGATGCCGCAGGGCGGAGGGCACAACCAGAAAGGCGAGTATGAGATTGAACCGACCTCGCCGGTGAGTAAGTCCAGGTGGGACCGGTTCAATGCCGGCTTCAACCGCGGGTTCAACCAGTTGCTGGATTCTTACGAGTACTGGGTCCGGCGTGCGGTGAAGCGTCCGGGGCTGACGGTGGCGATTTTGAGTGGTGTGTTTCTGGCCAGCCTGGGGATCTATCCGCTGCTGGGGCTGGCGTTCTTTCCGCAAACCGACGCCGGGCAATTCACCATCAATCTGAAGGTGCCGACCGGGACGCGAATTGAAGTGACGGAACAGTATGTGGCCAAGGTGGAAGATCTGATCCGCCGTACGGTAGGGGCGAAGGACCTGAAGATGGTGGTGTCGAATCTGGGAGTGGTACCGGACTTTTCGTCGCTCTACACGACCAATGCGGGGCCGTACACGGCCACCATCCAGGTGGCGTTGCAGGAGTCGCACCGCCGGAGCAGTTTTGAGTACATGGACCTCGTGCAGAAGAAGATGGCGAGCGAGTTTCCGGATGTGCGGACGTTTTTCTCCAGCGGGTCGATGGTGGACGCGGTGCTGAACATGGGGATGCCGGCGCCGATTGACGTACAAGTGAGCAGTCCCGACCTGCACCAGACGTACGCGATTGCGCAGGAGTTGGCGAGACGGATTCGGACCCTGCCGGGGGTGGGAGAAGTGTATATCCCACAGGATTTGAACTACCCCGCCTTACGGCTGGACGTAGACCGGGTGCATGCGGCCGAGTTGGGGTTGACGCAGAAGGATATAGTCGACAACGTGATCACGGCGCTGAATTCGAACTCCATGATCGCGCCGAACTACTGGGTCGACCGCAAGAGCGGCAACGACTACTTCCTCACCGTCCAATATTTCGAAAAGGGACGGCCGGCGATTCACAACTTTACTGACCTGACGAACATCCCGATCCACGCTCCGGGTCTGAAGCGGCCGACAACGTTGGATGCGGTCGTCAAGGTTGAAAACGTACAGACCCCTACAGAAGTGGACCACTATCAGATCCAGCGAGTCACGGACGTCTACGTCACTCCGGCGACGGAAGATCTGGGAAAAGTGTCGGCTGCGGTAGCCCGGGTTGTCCCGCAACTCAAGGTTCCGGAAAACGTCCGCATCAATATCCGTGGCATGGTGCAAGGGATGAATGCGTCGTTCCGCAGCTTTGCCCTGGGTCTCTTGCTGTCCGTTGTTCTGCTCTACCTGATATTGGTGGCGCAGTTCAAGTCCTTCAAGGATCCGTTCCTCATTATGCTGGCGATCCCGATGGGCTTCATCGGTGTGCTCATTATCCTGCCCTTGACTGGAACAACTCTGAACGTGATGTCGCTTATGGGAGTGCTCATGCTGGTGGGCATCTCGGCTTCGAACAGCATTCTGATTGTTGAATTCGCGCATCGCCTTGAGGAGCAAGGCACGGGAGTCGAAGAGGCTGTGATTACGTCCTGCAGAGTGCGGTTGCGGCCCATTCTGATGACGTCATTAGCCACGATTATCGGGATGGTCCCGATGGCACTCAAACTGGGAACGGGAAGCGAGCAGTACGCTCCGTTGGCGCGTGCCATCATTGGCGGTTTAACTGCCTCCGTCGTGCTGACCGTGTTTATTGTGCCGGCTGCCTATCTACTCGTATATCGCGGTCGGCAGACTGAGGTTCAAGGGTGAGAGAGACAACAACAGAGATAACAACAATGACAGGCAAGTTTGCTTTGCCGCGAATGAAAAACCTATTGCCAATCTGCCTCGCTCTGGTCATGCCTGTCTGCAGCGCCGCGCAGGGAGGGCTGACTTCGGGAAAACCATCGAGTTTGCCTTCGGCTCCTATGCCGCAACAAGCGATACCGCCTGCCAGTTCGAGCATACCCATGGCTGGGCCGCAGGCCCCTGCTCCGCAAGGCAGTCAAGGGACGGCCAGGTTGCTGTCTCTGAAGGATGCTCAGGCGCTGGCCTTGAAAAATAATCCGCAAATCTCGGTTGCGCGACTGACCGCGCTTGCGTCGCAGCAGGTGACACGAGAAGTCCGGTCGCATCTATGGCCGACCGCGACAGCGGATCTCACTGCGGTGGATGCAGACCCCGGTTCGCGGATCACCGCAGGTGCGCTCAACAACCCCAGCATCTATCAGCGTGCTGCTGCCGGCGCGACCGTGAGTCAGCTCCTTACCGATTTCGGACGCACAACCAACTTGATTTCAAGCGCCAATCTGACAGCAAAAGCGGAAAACCAAAATGCCGTGGCAACCAAGGAGCAAGTGCTGCTGGCCGTGGATCAAGCTTTCTATAATGCCTTGCAGACGCAAGCTGTACTGATCGTGGCGCAACGCACGGTGGCAGATCGACAGACGGTTGCGGACCAGGTGGGCGCTCTCTTCAGGAATAAGTTGAAGTCGGAACTCGATTTCAGCTTTGCGAATGTCAACTTGGCACAAGCCAAACTACTGCTTCTAGACGCGCGAAACAACGTGAATGCGGCGCTGGCATCGCTTTCGGCGGTGCTTGGGTTTTCAAACCTGCAGAACTTCCAGCTGTCGGAGGAAACAGACGCGATCGCCCCTCCGCAAGGCAATGTGGAGGATCTGATTTCTACTGCTTTTGCGATGCGGCCGGAAATCCTGTCGCTTGAATTCCAGGCTGAGTCGGCGAAGAAGTTCCAAACCGCGGAACGCGACTTGTTCTTTCCCGATGTTCGTGCAATGGGCGCAGTCGGGGACACGCCCGTGCGGAATCCCGTTGTCTCCAGTTGGTATGGGGCGGTGGGTGTGAACGTCGAAATCCCGATATTCAATGGCTTTCTATACTCGGCAAGGGCCCGTGAGGCGGCGCTCAGAGCACAAGCCGCGCAGGAGCGCCTGCGTGATCTTCGCAACCGGATCTCACGCGACGTGCGTACCAGTTGGCTCAACGCAACCAACGCTTACGATCGATTGGCGGTCACGCAGCAACTGTTGGAACAAGCCAATCTCGCGCTGGACCTTGCGCAGGCACGATACAAGCTGGGACTGGGTTCGATTGTCGAATTAAGTCAGGCGCAGCTTCAGCAGACGCAGGCTGAAATCAGCAATGCGCAGGCGGGATATGACTGCCGGCTTGCCCTGGCAGCCCTGCAATATCAGACGACGGGTATCTAGCGATCATTCTGGTGCGCCGGAGCCAGCGCAAAGCTGCGGGCTCCCGCCTCTGGAGCAAGCAGCAGGGACAGTTCCTGGGCCGCTGCTTGCAGAGCGGGCAGAAACCTGGTCTGCATTTCCTGTAGGGAGATTCGCTGGGCGTGAGTGCTGGCATTGAGCGCAGCCACGACTGTGCCCGAGGAATCTCGAAGCGGCACGGCGATCGAACGCAATCCGATTTCAAACTCTTGATCCACGATGGCGTACCCCGCACGTTCCACCAAGGGCAGCGAGCGCAGCAACTTTTCTTTCGAGGCAATCGTCCGATCGGTGTAACGGGTCAAGGTCAGTTGGGCAACATAGGCACGAAGCTTCTCTGGGGAAACACTCGCCAACAAGACGCGTCCCATCGAGGTACAGAAGGCGGGCAAGCGGCTGCCGACGCGAAGGTCCACCGACATGATCCGAGTGACCGGCGATCGCGCCACATAAACGATGCTGTCGCCCTCCAGCGTGGCGATGGAGCAGGACTCGTGCAGGAACCGGCTGACCCGTTCCAGTACCGGTTGAGTGGCGCTCGCCAAAGGGGCGGAGTAAAGGTAGGAATACCCCAGGGAAAGCACACTGGGCCGAAGATAGAAGTGGCGTTCGTCGTCGCTATCGACGAATCCCAGTCTGCGCAGCGTATAGAGACAGCGGTGTACGGCAGCCCGAGAAAGGCCGGTCTGAGCGCTGAGCACAGATGTGGTCGGGTGATGGCGGTTGCCGGAAAACGCCTCGATCACGGTAAGACCACGCGCCAGCGAGGTCATGAAACTGGGATCTCCGGCCAGCGTCTCGATGCGCGCGGCCGGGGTCAGAGGCGGGGCTGCATTTCGGGGAGCCGCTTCCCGACGATTTTCTTCCTGACGATTCTGGCGCCGCTCGGGTTTGCTCCGGGTACGAACGGTGCCCATTCCGACTCCCCCAAACCCGGCATCCTATCACTGGTCGATAAACGAACGCAATGGCGATAATCGGGCTTGACAGGGACTTCTCCCTTGCATACAGTCTGTGGATTCAAGAACGGCAACAAGGACAAAAACCATGAAACGCGTTGCAGCTTATCGCGCGCCGTACCCGGGAACCCAGCCGAATCATCTGCATCCGCCGTATGTGTCCTCGATCAAGCGGGCGCCCACGAAACCGCAGGTACCAATTCCCTACACTCTTTCCGAGGTCACCGGCCCATCATTGCCATCATTTGGGCCCGAAATCGTTGCGCCCAAGGCTAGCGATTTGACGCGCGGGCACTCCGGGGAGCCGCTCGGCGAGCGGATCATTGTGAGCGGGCGCGTGCTCGACGAAAACAGTCGCCCCCTGGCGAACACACTGGTGGAAATCTGGCAGGCGAATGCAGCGGGCCGCTACCTGCACGAAGTCGATCAACATAAGGCGCCGCTGGATCCGAACTTCACCGGCTGCGGACAAGCCGTCACCGACGCCGAGGGCCGCTATCGCTTCGTCACGATTCGTCCGGGCGAGTATCCCTGGCGCAATCACTACAACGCCTGGCGGCCGGCCCACATTCACTTTTCTCTCTTCGGTCCGGCGTTTGCCACGCGCCTGGTGACGCAGATGTATTTTCCCGGTGATCCGCTGATTCCGTTTGATCCGATCTTCAACTGTACGGCGGATGAAAAGGCCCGCAACCGGCTGATCTCCCTGTTCGACTGGGAAACTACCATGCCGGAACACGCGCTGGGGTACCGCTTCGATCTCATCTTGCTTGGGCGCGAAGCCACCCCGATGGAGGAATAAATGAGTTTGCAGGCGACTACGTCGCAGACGGTCGGGCCGTATTTCAAGATTGGTCTCAAGTGGCTGAACCGTGACAACCTGGTCGGCGAAGGTGTCTCCGGCGAGCGCGTAACAATTCAAGGGCGGGTTCTCGACGGCGACGGAGTTCCGGTGCCGGATGCGGTTCTGGAAATCTGGCAGGCCAATGCGCACGGCAAATATGCTCACCCGGAAGACACCCAGGACAAGCCTCTGGAGCCCGGTTTCAAAGGATACGGTCGAATACCAACCGACAAGCAGGGCGCTTTTCGCATTGCCACGATTAAGCCGGGGCCGGTGCCTGGCCCCGACGGCAACGAGCAGGCGCCGCATCTGGTGGTCTCGGTGTTCATGCGCGGGCTGGAGCGGCGACTGGTCACGCGGATCTATTTCCCTGACGAACCGCGCAATGCCGCGGACTTTATTCTCAATCTGGTGGAACCGGCGCGCCGTTCGACTTTGATCGCGAAGAAGACCGCTGGCGCTCCCGGTACGCTGGAATGGAATGTCGTTTTGCAGGGACCGGACGAAACGGTATTCTTCGACTTGGGATTGTAACCACCTGGATGGCCTTGCTAGATCCACTGTTCGGCTCAGCGGCAATGGGCGAAGTCTTCTCGGACGCCGCACGTCTCCAGTACATGCTGGACTTCGAGGCCGCGCTTGCTCGAGCTGAGGTCCGCTGTGGCGTAATCCCCGCTGCCGCAGCCCAAGCGATTGCTTCGAAGTGCAAAGCGGACCTGATCGACGCCAACGCGCTCGCCACTGCGACCGCCGTTTCGCTTAATCCCGCGATCCCCCTGGTCAAGCAGCTCACAGCGCTGGTCGCCAAAGACGATCCTGAGGCAGCGCGGTTCGTTCACTGGGGCGCAACCAGCCAGGACGCGAACGATACCGGTCTGGTTCTGCAGATGCGGCAAGCTCTCGACATCCTTGAAGCTGATCTGGCCGCCCTTTGCAGGGGCCTGACCGAACTGGCCCAGAAGCACCGTTCCACGCCAATGGCCGGCCGCACGCTCATGCAGCATGCTCTGCCTACAACTTTCGGCGTCAAGGTTGCCGGGTGGCTGGACGCCATGAATCGCCACCGCGAGCGCTTCGCGGAAACCAGGGCACGGGTGCTGGTTTTGCAGTTTGGCGGCGCGGTTGGAACGCTGGCGGCTTTACGAGAAAAAGGATTGCAGGTGGCCGAAGCGTTGGCGGCGGAACTCCATCTCGGGCTGCCCACCATGCCCTGGCATACCCAGCGCGACCGGGTGGCGGAAGCGGCAACCACGCTGGGCCTGTGCACCGGCACCTTAGGCAAGATGGCCCGCGACATTTCCCTCCACATGCAAACCGAGATCGCAGAGGTCTTCGAACCCGCGGGCGAGGGCCGCGGCGGTTCCTCGACCATGCCGCACAAGCGCAACCCCGTCAGTGCCGCAGTAGTGTTGTCGGCAGCGACCCGGGTTCCCGGCCTCGTCAGTACCATGCTGAGCGCCATGGTACAGGAAGATGAGCGCGGCCTTGGCGATTGGCATGCAGAATGGGAGACGCTCCCGGAAATCTTCCGTCTGACCGCCGGAGCGCTCCATCAAATGGCGACGATTGTCCCTCATCTCGAAGTCGACGCGGCACGCATGCGGCGCAATCTTGACGCGACGCAAGGTCTGATTTTTGCCGAGGCGGTCGCCATAGCCATGGGAACCCACATCGGCAAATCCGCCGCTCATACGTTGCTGGAAGAGGCGACCCGGCAGGCGCGCGAGTCGGGAAAGCATCTCCGCGAAGTGCTGGCTCAAAACCAAGCCGTAACTGAGCGTCTGACTTCAGCGGAACTGGATCGCCTGTTCGCTCCGGAGAACTACCTCGGCGTCGCCGAAGAGTTTGTGGATCGTGTCATCGATGCCAGTCGCAAGCATTAATAGTCAGCGCTAGTGCCGTGTTTCCGAAGTATGCGACATAAGTTAGGATTGTCATCCTGAGCGAAGCAAAGGACCTGCTGCCTCTTGCACTGACAAAAAAGCAAGGCCCTCGCTTCGCTCCGGACGACAATGTGAATTTACGACACGAACTTGCGGGACACCACGCCAGAAAGGGCAAGCAATGCCGTTTGTCGATGGTGGAGAACTGCGGACGCATTACGCGCTCACGGGTGACAAGGAGCCGGTGCTGGTGTTCTCCAATTCGCTTGGCACCGATTTTTCCATGTGGGATCCGCAGCTGGCGGAACTGGAACGGCGCTTCCGCATCCTGCGTTACGACACGCGTGGGCACGGACAGTCTTCGGTTACACCGGGCGACTACACAATCGACCAATTCGGTCGCGACGTCCTCGGCCTGCTGGATTCGCTTGGCCTCGACCGTGTGGATTTCTGCGGGCTCTCGATGGGCGGCATGATCGGCATGTGGCTTGGAATTCACGCGCCCAGCCGCCTGCATCGTCTGGTGCTCTCGAACACTGCGGCTCGCATCGGCACAAAAGAAATGTGGAACGCGCGCATCGCAACCGTACGCAAGGATGGAATGAAGTCCGTGGCTGCTTCTGTCATCGAGCGCTGGTTTACGCCGGAGTTTCGGGCATCGTTCCCGGAAAAGGTCGCCCGGGCACAGCAAATGCTGGAGAACACGCCGCCCGAGGGTTATGCCGCCTGTTGTGCCGCCATCCGCGATATGGATCAGCGCGAAACGGTTGCGCAGATCAAGGCCCCGACCCTCGTGATCTACGGCGGGAGCGACCCGGTCACACCCGCCTCCGAGGCTCAGTTCCTCACCGGCCGAATCAGGGGCGCTGTAAAGGTTGAACTCCCCGCTGCTCACCTCTCGAATGTCGAGCAGGCCGACGCGTTCACGGAGGCAGTGAGTTACTTCCTTGCCAGGTAAGGCGACGGACTATTTTATGACACCAATGGACGACACCAAGCGCTACCAGCAGGGCATGAAAATCCGGCGCGCTGTCCTCGGCGATGAACACGTGGACCGGGCCGTGGCCGCGACAACCGACTTCAACCGCGATTTCCAGGACTTCATCACCCGCAACGCCTGGGGCGAAATATGGACGCGACCCGGCCTTCCTCGCCATACTCGCAGCCTGCTGACACTCGCGATGATGGTCGCTTTGAACCGTGGAGAGGAATTCCGCATGCACGTGAAGGCCGCCTTTAACAACGGCGTCACCCGCGACCAGATCAAAGAGGTGCTGCTGCAATCCGCCATCTATTGCGGCGTGCCAGCCGCGAACTCCGCTTTTCACATCGCGGCCGACGTTTTCAAAGAGATGGACGGCAAAACTAAGACAGATTCCAGGAAGAGGAAACGGCCATGACTGAAGTACAGCTTCTCATCGGTGATCGTGACGCCGCCGCAACCAGTGCGGCAACATTTGTCCGGCAAAACCCGATCTCGGGTGAAGTTGCCACCCGGGCCGCCGCCGCCGGCGCCGACGATGCGATCGCAGCCGCGGAAGCCGCCGCTGAGGCTTTCCCCGCCTGGTCCGCGCTTGGCCCTCACGAACGGCGCAAGAAGCTCTTGCGCGCCGCTGACTTGCTCGAAGCACGCACCCCAGATTTTATTTCCGTCATGATGGACGAAATCGGCGCCACCGCCGGATGGGCGGGTTTCAACGTTTACCTCGCGGCCCAAATGCTGCGCGAAGCGGCCTCGATGACCACCCAAGTCTCCGGCGAGGTCATCCCCTCGGAGATTCCCGGGAGCCTCGCATTCTCCATCCGCCAACCGGTGGGCGTCGTCCTCGGGATCGCGCCCTGGAACGCTCCCGTGATTCTGGGCGTGCGTGCGATTGCTATGCCGCTGGCCTGCGGAAATACAGTCGTTCTCAAGGCGTCGGAAATCTGCCCTGCGACGCATCGCCTGATTGGAACGGTCCTTCGCGAAGCTGGGCTGGGTCGCGGAGTGGTCAACGTCTTGACTCACGATGCCGCCAGCGCTTCGACCATTGTCGAAACCCTCATCGCCCACCGCGCCGTGCGTCGCGTGAACTTTACCGGTTCCACGCGTGTGGGAAAGATTCTTGCCGTTACCGCGGCGAAGCATCTGAAACCGATTCTCCTCGAACTGGGAGGCAAAGCTCCCCTCATCATTCTCGACGACGCCGACCTCGACGCCGCCGTGGATGCCGCTGCCTTCGGAGCATTCATGAACCAGGGACAGATCTGTATGTCCACAGAACGCATCATCATCGATGAAAAAGTGGCGGACGCCTTCGCCCGGAAATTCGTCCTCAAAGTAAAGGCTCTGCCGTGCGGCGATCCGCGAAAAGGCGACGTCGTCCTCGGCGCTGTCGTCGGCTTGCCCACGGTAGATCGAGTACGCGCGCTCGTGAAAGATGCGGTGTCTCGCGGCGCGAAAGTTCTTCTAAGCGGTGACCCGCAAGGCACCATCATGCCCGCCGTGATCGTGGACCACGTCACTCCCGAAATGCAGATTTTCCGCGAAGAGTCCTTTGGACCGTCGGTTTCCATCACCCGCTTCAAGACCGTGGAAGAAGCGATCAGGCTGGCAAACGATACCGAGTACGGACTTTCGTCCGCGGTGTTCGGCCGCGACATCGCCCGCGCCGTGGAAGTCGCCAAGCGCATCGACTCCGGCATGTGCCACGTGAACGGCCCGACCGTGCACGACGAGGCGCAGATGCCTTTCGGAGGGGTGAAGGCCAGCGGCTACGGCCGTTTTGGAGGAAAAGCCGCAGTCAACGAATTCACCGAGCTGCGCTGGATCACAATCCAGACAACTCCCCGGCACTATCCTTTCTAGTACCGTGACCGCGTGATAAGTCATACGGTGGAGCGACGGGCGTCTCGCCCGTCCAGCCGGGGACGCCCGGCTTTCTACCGAGCGGACGCGCTTTGGAGGTTCGATTCAGTGCCGATTTCACAACGCACCCAGGTCGGAATCGTCGGCGCGGGGCCAGCGGGTCTCGTGCTGTCCCACCTTTTGTATTTGCAGGGGATTGACTCCGTTGTAGTCGAGAATCGCAGCCGCCAATATGCAGAGCAACGCGTCCGCGCCGGCGTGTTGGAGCAAGGAACCGTTGACCTGCTCACAGAAATGGGCGTCGGCGAGCGGATGAAAACCGAAGGCTTGGTCCACCATGGAATCGAGTTGCGCTTCGGAGGCCGCAGTCACCGTATTGATTTTCAGGATCTCACCGGTGGAAAAGGAATCACGATCTACGCGCAGCACGAGGTTCTGAAGGACCTCAACAATGCCCGTGTAGCGACCGGAGGCCAGGTTTTTTTTGAGGCTGAAAACGTCAGCGTGCATGACTTCGACGGCTCCACGCCGAAGATCCGATACCAGAAAGATGGAAACGCCTGCGAATTGACCTGCGACTTCATTGCCGGGTGCGACGGTTTTCACGGTATCTGCCGGCCCAGCATTCTGCCAGGAGTGCTCACCGAGTATGAGCGGGAGTATCCCTTCGGATGGCTTGGCATCTTGGCCGACGCCCCTCCCTCCTCTGAAGAACTGATCTACACCTACCATGATCGCGGCTTTGCCCTGCTCAGTATGCGGACGCCGCACATCAGCCGCCTGTACCTGCAATGCAAGCCAGATGAAAACATTGATCTCTGGAGTGACGACAGGATCTGGCAGGAACTTCAGATCCGTCTGGCTTCGGACAGATGGAAACTCACCGAAGGGCGGGTCCTCCAAAAAGGCGTGACGGGCATGCGCAGTTTTGTGGTCGAGCCCATGCAATACGGCAGGCTCTTCTTAGCTGGAGACTCGGCGCACATCGTTCCGCCGACTGGAGCCAAGGGATTGAACCTCGCGGTTTCGGATGTTTGGATACTCGCGCGGGCTCTCAAGCAGTTTTATGACACTGGACGTCGTGACCAGCTCGACACCTATTCCGATGTCTGCTTGCGGCGCGTCTGGAAAGTGCAACGGTTCTCGTGGTGGATGACTTCCATGCTCCATCGCTTCCCGGATGAGAATCCCTTCGACCGCCGCCGCCAACTCGCCGAACTGGACTACGTGACCAGTTCTCGAGCGGCAGCCAAGACACTCGCGGAAAATTACGTCGGCCTTCCGATGGAATGAGAACCCGTTATCTGCTCGGGGGAAGCGGAAACAATGCCTCCCCTGCCGTGGCCACTTCCAGATCTGCCGATTGCTTCAATGGACTTCGCGGTCCACGGTTGCCCAAAACTGTTTGCGCATCGCTTTGCGATCGAACTTCCCGGCTGGAGTTTTGGGAATTTCCGCTAGGAATTCCACCGACTTGGGACACTTCACGCCTCCCAGTTTTGCCTTGCAGTGAGCGATGACCTGACTCTCCGTGAGCGATTCGCCGTGCTTCAGGCCGTCCCTCAGGTCGTTTTTTAGGTCGTTTCTTAGAACGACGAGCGCCTTGACCGCCTCTCCCCACTTGTCGTCGGGCACGCCGATGACGGCACATTCCTGAACCTGCGGCAGGGCCATGATGCTAGCCTCGACCTCCGCGCAGTAGACGTTAAAGCCGCCGCTGATAATCATGTCTTTCTTGCGGTCCACGATATACACGTAACCATGTTCGTCGATGTATCCGACATCGCCGGTGTGATGCCAGCCGTGGCTGCGGACTTCGGCGGTGGCTTGCGGCAGGTTGTGGTAGCCGGCCGTGACGAGCGTACCGCGGGCTACGATTTCTCCGGGCTGATGTGGAGGAAGGATGCGGCCGGCATCGTCCATGATGGCGAGACGAACCGCCGCCGTCGGCCTCCCACAACTGCGCAGACGTTCCGGATGATCGCCGGCTGCGGCCGCGGCCACGGTGCGCGCATCGAGAAAGGTGAGCAGCATGGGCGCTTCGGTTTGGCCATAGGACTGGCACATGCAAGGGCCGAAGACTTCCACACCTTTCTTGAGTTTGTCCGGCGAGACGGGAGAACCCGCCAGCAAAAAAACGCGCAGGCTGGAGTAATTGAACCGACTCACGTCCGGATGCGCGAGCAGTGCGTAGAACGCCGTGGGAGGAAGGAAGAGATGCGTCACGCGATACTGCCCAATCGCCTGCAATACCTGCCCTGCGTCGAATCCGGGCAAGACGACGTTAGTCCCGCCCAGAGCGAACATCGTGAAGGCAACGACGCCGGCGGCATGGGAGAGCGGAGCGGTGCAGAGGCAGACAGGATCGGCGGCGTCGCCTTTCCAGTAGTGGGTGGCCATCTCGGTCATCGCGCCCCAGGCAAGGTTGGTGACGCGGACACCGCGCGCCGGGCCGGTCGTCCCGCCGGTGGGAACGAGGCCCATCATTTGATCCAGGTTGCCGTGGGGATCGGCCCAGTCGAAATCGCCGCATGTGTTTCCCAGTTCCATGAAGTCTGCCAGTGAAGAATTCCCGCCGTCCGGGCCGTCGATACAAACAAGATGCTGCAGGGAGGGAACGCGTTTGCGGATCTCTTCGACCTGCTCTCGGAAGCGGCTGTGATAGAAAAGCCAAGCCGTCTCGGAGTAGTTCAGGAATTCCACGTTGGCGTCGGCGGCATTGCGAAAGTTGATGGGGACCCAGGCGGCTCCGGCGCGCAGGATGCCCAACATGCAGAACAGAACCGCCGCATGATTGTGGGAGTAGATGGCCGCGCGCTGTTCCCGCTCGACGCCGCAGGCCCACATCCCGCGGGCGATGCGCTCGCTGAAGGTGCGCGTTTCACCGTAGGAATAGCGAGCGTCCCCATCGAGGATCGCGATCCGGTCGGCGTGGAGATCCGCGCTCTTGTCGAAATAGTCGATCGCTCGCATCGTTCCCTAAAAATGCCCAACGCTCCAAGCTTGATGGTGGAGAGCCGGGCGTCCCCGCCCGGCTGGACGGGCGAGACGCCCGTCTCTCCACCAACTAAGACGACAGCTTTACTTTGGAAAGTCCGTGCGTTTCCAAAACACTGAGAATTTCGCGATGGCCAAAGGCTTGCGCCGCTGACGCGAAGCCCACCTTGCGCGGGGCCGCGTGTACCAGGTTGTGGGCCGCGAACGCCTGAATCAGTGCGGTCTGGCGATAGCAGCACGTGCCGAATACCACACACTGTACGGAATCTGTGCTGCCACGGCCGGCGATCACATCAATCGTGCGGTGCTCACGCGGATTTTCCCGCGGTGGTGTGCCACCCTGCACCGAATTCGCCATCTCACCGAGCTTTCGTTCCTGTTCGGCGGGGGGCAGTGGACGGATCTGCTCCTCGAACATCTTCTCCGTCGCCGCCACGCCTTCCATAATCTGCCGGTCGAGCAGTCCGCCAAACGACCGCACGTTGGCTATCTGCGGATGATCCTTGTACCAGACCGGATGGGGGAAACCTCCCCAGGCCAGAGCGAGCTGAGTTTGGACGCTGCCGGGTATGACGACGTCATAGCGGGTGGCGCGCGGCCAGGGTTTGTAGGCGTTCTGCTCCAGGTAGTAAGCGTCGGTTTGTATGACGGCGAAGATCGTCTGGGTCGAGCCGAAGGTCGGGTTGCCTTTGAACATGGTGAGCACTTCCAGCGTGTCAATGCCGCGGTTGCTCTCCAGGCACATCCGAATCGCCGCATCGCTCACCGCCGACATGAATGCGGTGGCGGGAGCGGCGAGCAAACCGCGCTGGGCAAACTTACCGCCCCATTTGCCCGCCACTTCGCGCAGCCAAGCCTGTTCCCCGCTAATGTCCAGATAATGACAGCCCGCATTCAGTGCAGCTTCGATCACACGCGGGCCGTTGTAGATGAAAGGCCCGGCTGTGTTGCAGACCACTTTCGCGCCCGCAAAAACCTGAGTGAGATCTTCGACCGAGCCATTGGTCTCGACGATTTCATAGTTGGCAGTTTCGATGCCGGGCACGTGCTTCATAACATCTTCAAGCCGTGCGCGGCTGCGGCCGGCGGCAATGAACGGCACATTGTATTCACGAAGAAATTCCGCTATCAAGCGGCCGGAAAAACCATTCGCGCCATAGATCACCACCGGCTTTTTGTGGCTCATTCTGTATGTGGCCTCGCGCTGGAATCGTCCCCTCGACTGATACCTGGATGAGCACAAACTACTTCCAAGTCGACGCCGAATCAGGTATCCTCTCGGGACCGAGGGTTAATTCTAGGCCAAAGTAACTTTTTGGCTAGTAGGCACGTTTCGGTAACCTAATACCTTGCTGGGGACTATCCGATGGATCACACCAATTGCTCTGTGAAGTTGACGGGTTCCATTATTGGCGGGAAGTGGAAACCGTCCCTGCTGTTCCATCTCGAAGGCCGAACCCGGCGCTTCTGCGAACTGCACCGGCTTATCCCTGGCTTAACCAAGAAGATGCTGACCCAGCACCTGCGGGAATTGGAGCGCGACGGGATTGTTCACCGGAAAGTGTATGCCGAGGTGCCGCCGCGCGTCGAGTACTCGCTCACTCGCCACGGAGAAAGCCTGAAGCCCATTCTGAAGCTGATGTCGGCGTGGGGAACCAGGCATCGGGCCCGATATGGTTTGACTACGGCGCGCCCGCAAAAGCCTGAAACGTCTTGCCACCCGGTGGAGACGAGAGTTCCGGGCGCCCCGGTGAATTCGCCCCTGCCGCGCCTCGCCGTCGCAGGCCAGGAAATCCCGGACAACAAAGCATCGTTATGAGTTCTCGCGACAAAGCTCTGCTTTCGCGCTACGACGACGTCTTCCTGCTCGACGGCGTGCGCACTCCGTTCGTGGAGTACAACACGGCTCTTGGACTGGTGTCTCCCACCGACCTCGGGATCAAGGCGGCTCGAGAGCTCTTCCGGCGAAGCAGTGTGCCGCCGGGGGACGTGGACATCGTGGTGGCCGGGAACATGGCCCAAGCCTCCTTCGATGCATATGTGCTGCCGCGGCACATTGCGCTTTACTCTGGAGTCCCCATCGAGGTGCCCGCGCACCTGGTGCAACGTGTGTGCGGCACCGGCATCGAGGCCATTCTTCAGGCCGCCGACAATATCAAGCTGGCGAAAGCCGACTTGGCGCTGGTCGTCGGAACCGAGTCCATGTCACGCAACCCGATCGCCGCCTACACTCACCGCGGCGGATTCCGCATGGGCGAGGTGGAGTTCAAGGATTTCCTGTGGGAGGCGCTTCTCGATCCCTGTCCGAATGAAACCATGGGTGGAACCGCCGAGAAGTTGGCGAAACAGTATGGGATCACTCGCGGAGAGGTAGACCAATTCGCCGCTGAGAGCTTCGCGCGCGCACTTGCGGCACAAAAGAGTTGCTTCCTGAGCGGCGAGATCGCACCGCTGGCGAGTGAGGTCTTCGAGCTTCCCGGGTATTCACCGCGTGGAATCAGGCTGCCACGCGCTGTCGAGAAGTTGAGTGAGGATACTCACATCCGGTCCTCGCCGTTGGAAGTTCTGTCCAAGCTCAAACCAGCATTTGGCGGAGTGCAGACCGGGGGGAACAGCTCAGGAATCGTGGACGGTGCGGCGGCGGCACTGGTGGCTTCCAGCGAATATCTGAAGCAGCACAAGAAAGACCCCTTGGCGCGAGTGGTGGCCGGGACCGTGGTTGGCGTCCGCCCAGAAATCATGGGTATCGCGCCGGTACCGGCAATTCAGGCTCTGCTGGACTTGGCGGGCCTGAGCCTGCCGCAAATCGATCGATTCGAAATCAATGAGGCCTTCGGCGCACAGGTTCTCGCCTGCCAGCGCGAGCTTGGCCTGGACCGCAACAAGCTCAACGTCAACGGAGGCGCAATCGCCATCGGGCATCCGCTCGGAGCCACGGGAGTCCGGCTGGCAATCACGGTAGCGCGGGAGTTGAAGCGCTCGAGCGCGCGCTACGGCGTGGCTTCGGCCTGCATCGGAGGGGGACAAGGCATCGCCTTGCTGGTCGAGAACACTTCAGCCGTCAACTAGGAACGCGGCCGCGTCATGAGTCATACGGTGGAGGGACGGGCGTCTCGCCCGTCCAGCCGGGCGGGGACGCCCGGCTCTCCACCAGCAAACTTGGAGCAGCTCAGGCTGGTCGGGGAGCCGAGGTGGCGTAAATCCCGCCCAGAAATACATCTCCGATTTCGCGGGCCAGGACTGTCGCGTCGCCGTCGACCTGCGGGTTGTACCAGGTGTAGATCCAGTTCATCATTCCGAACAGCGACAGGACAGCCACGCGGGAGTTGAACTGCAGGCCCTTGGCAGCCTTCAGCGCATCGACCAGGTCCGCGCAACAGCGGTAGTACTGCCGCTTTAGGCTGGCGATGTCCGCGCCGAGTTCTTCCTTGAGCACGTCGTCTTCGTGCGAGAGCACCCTCATCGATTTCGGATTGGTGAGAAAGTATTCGAGATGCGCGAGAATGAAAACCCGAAGGCGTTGCTCGGGATCGCTCTCCTCGCTTAGACGTTCGCGGACGAGGTCCATGACCGAGAGAAAGAGATGTCTCTGGATGACATAGAGCAGCTTCTCCTTGGACTCGAAGTAGTAGTAAAGGCCGGCCAAGGACATCCCGCTCGATCGGGACAGGTCGCGGATGGAAGCGCCCTCGTATCCTTTTTCGTAGAAAATCGCGGTGGCATGTTCTAGGATTTTCGCCAGTTGGCGGTCGTAGCGGCTGTCAGAGCCGGAAGCGGCGGAGCCGGGCAGAGGTGATGTTGGGCTCATATATTGTTCGAGCGAACGTTCGTTATGCCGCTCCATCTTACGCATCATCCTTATTCTGTGGCAAGAACCTATAGCCGGCTTCAGAAGTTTTGGCTCTCAGACGCGCTTAGCCCTGACTGATGTTTTATCCGTAGAGACGGGGCTTGCCCCGTCTCACTGTAGGCGGAGACGCGGCAAGCCGCGTCTCTACTTTAATGATTTTAGAAGGACTCCCATGCAAGGAACCATGATGCACTATCCGCTGACGCTCTCTCACAGCCTGGAGCGCGCGGGCAAGTTTTTCCCGAATGCTGAGATCGTTTCTCGGCGGCCAGATCATGCGCTCCACCGTTACACCTATGCCGACCTGCACCGGCGAGCGCGTGCTTTGGCGGAAGCCCTGCAGAGAGCCGGTCTGGAGCGCGGCGATCGTGTGGCAACCCTGATGTGGAACCATCACGCGCATCTGGAAGCCTACTTTGGCATCCCGATCTCGGGCGGTGTATTGCACACGCTGAACCTGAGGCTGGCGCCGTCAGAGATCGCCTACATCGCCAACCACGCGCAGGACCGATTCCTGATCGTTGACGACGTGCTGCTCCCCTTGTATGAGAAGCTTCGAGGCTCGGTCCAATTTGAGCGCGTCATCGTTGTCGGGTGGTCGGGCCGCGGCGCCGCATCGGGGCTCGAAGGCCATTTCGATGACTATGAGGATTTCCTGAGCACTGCTTCCGGCAGTTTCCGTTATCCCGATCTCGACGAAAACGAAGCCGCCTGCATGTGTTACACGTCGGGCACGACGGGAGTTCCGAAGGGAGTCGTGTACACGCACCGGTCCGTGATGCTGCACTCGTTTCTGCTCACCACCGTGGACAACTTCGGCATCTGTAACGCCGACACCGTGTTGCCGATTGTTTCCATGTTTCACGTCAACGGCTGGGGGCTGTCGTACGCCGCAACGCTGGTGGGATCGAAACAGGTTCTGCCCGGTCCGCACCTCAAGGCGGAGAGCCTGTTGGAGCTTTGCGAAAAGGAGAGTGTCACCGTTGCCGCGGGCGTGCCGACGGTCTGGCATAGCGTTCTGGAGTGTTTGGACCACAATCCCGGCAGATGGAAACTGCCGCACATGCGAGTTCTCGTGGGCGGCGCGGCGCCATCCCTCGCGCTCGTGCAGAGACTGCGACAGCATGGATGGAGCCTGGAGCAAGGCTGGGGGCTGACCGAGAGCAGTCCGCAAGCGACGACGAGCCAACTCAAAGCGCACATGAAGAATTGGCCCGACAAAATGAAATGCGAAATTAAGGCGCAGGCCGGAATCCCCGTTCCGTTCGTGGAGAGAAGAGTGGTCAACGAGCAGGGCGAAGGTCGAGGGGACGAAGCTCCGTGGGGAGAAGTTCCGTGGGACGGAGAAACCATGGGAGAAGTACAACTGCGCGGACCCTGGGTAGCCGCCAGCTACTACAACCTGCCGGCGGAAAACGACAAATGGACGCCAGACGGATGGTTCCGCACCAGCGATGTCGGAACGATTAATGCCGAAGGCTATCTAAGAATCGTGGACCGGACAAAAGACCTGATTAAGTCGGGCGGCGAGTGGATCAGTTCCGTTGACTTGGAGAATGCTCTGGTCGCGCATCCGGACATTCGCGAAGCGGCGGTGATCGCCGTCGCCCATCCCAAGTGGCAGGAGCGGCCCGTGGCCCTGATCGTGGCGCACGAAGGTGCGACGTTGTCTCCGGAAGCGCTGCGCGAATTCCTGTCGCCGAAGTTCGCAAAGTGGCAGTTGCCGGATGCATTTGTGTTTGTGGAGGAGCTGCCGCATACGTCCACGGGGAAATTGCTGAAAGCAGAACTGCGGCGCCGCTTCCAGGATTGGAAGTGGGAAGGCTAAGAGCAGCCGATGGAGCGACGGGCGCCCCGCCCGTCCTACAAACGCAGCCCGGCGTATCTGCCTCAGCGGTCGTTTAAGAGCCAACGCCCAAAAGCCAACGCCGGGACCTACTTCACCTGCAGCGCTTCCAAGTAGCGATTGAGATTCGCGATGCGTTGCTGCACCAGCTCTTCGTGGCCGCCACTCATGCGCCAGAACACCGGGCCCCACACGGGCATTTCCTGATCGCCGTGAGGTACCAGATTGGTTTGGCCGCGCAAAATGCTGGTCACCTTGTCCGAAGGATATTTCCCCCCATTGCGCTTGGCCAGGCCCGTCAAATCGGCGGGCAAAGCTTTGAGCGAGGTGGCGGCCGGCCCATCGCCTTTCGCGTCCTTGCCGTGGCAGGAGGCGCAGTAACTCAGGAACATTTCCTTGCCGGATACGGGAGAGGTCAGCGGCGCCTCTTGATGCTTGACTTGAGTCTTTGCTTCCTGTGCCGTGGCCACCGTCATACTGGCGAAAACCAGCGTCACCAAGCAAGCGAAATTGCGCATATTCATAAAGTTCCTCCTGTGATCTCCGCGGGTTCCGCTTCACGATGCAGCCCCGGCGCGACCATGCTTGAAATAGAAAACTCAAACAGAAAAATAGAGCCCGCATTTCCGGCGGTCGTTAGCGGCACGATCGCTGAGGCTGCGGAAAAAGTCGCTCCCGAGCAAGAACCGCGACCTCGGCGGCTAAAGCCGCATTCAACAAATGCCGTTACCGCAGCACTGAAGCGCTGCGCCACCCAAAATCAAACATAGAAAACTAAATTAGAAAACGACAGCCACGCCAGCCGCTCAGGATCGAACGGCCAGCGTTCCCCCTCAAAACGAAAACTTCAGCGAGAACTGCAACTGCCGCGGGTTGAACATAGTTCTCGGCTTGCCGAAATTCGCATCCGGAGAATTGGGAATTCCGACCGGCAAGAGCCCGTCACCAACCCAGACGCCCGGGTTCCCGGCTGCCTGCTGCGTAGCGCAAGACACCGACGCAGCGCCCTGCTGGATGGCGAGCGTGGTCGCGTCGTTGTAATGCTTGGGTATGGCGGGACTAGCCCCGCAGAAAGCCGGGGAGCCGTAAACCGAACTCACTTCATCCACGTTGGGATGGTTGAGCAGGTTGAAAGCGTCGACACCAAAGTCGAGCCTTTTGCCCTCGCTCACCCGGAAACTCCGCGACAGGCGCAAGTCCCAAGAATACATTGGGGCGCCGGTGTAGGTGTTTCGGCCGACGGTCGTCGAGCAGTTCGAAACGGAAGAACAGTTACCGGTGACGGGGGCGCCGCCGACACGATCCGTGCTCAGGCCGGCAACGTCGCCAAACGTATTTTGCCCGACGTACAAAGTAAAAGGCCGGCCGGACTGGAGGTTGATAATGCTGCTGAGTTCGAAGTTGCGGAGAAAACTGTGCTCGGGCGCGGTCGCGGTGAAGTTCGTTACCAGGTTGTGACGAAGATCCTGGTTGGAGTTGGCCCGCTCCGAAGCGTAGTCGAACTGGTTGGGTGGCAGGTTGATAAAGGTCGTGAAATTCCCGTTGTCGATGGTATGGGAATAGGTGTAGTTGGCGGTCATGCGGAAATACTTCACGCGCTCCATCACGGTCAACGTCAGGCCGTGGTAGGCGGCGTTGGCAACGTCGTTGTTGTAGTCGAGAAGGCCGGCACTCAGGGTAGAAGCGCCCGGCGTACTCGGCACTCCGAATTCCAAGCCGGCAGGGTTTGTCAAGCTGCCGAAAAACGGACCCAACCCGAACGGCCCGAGCGCGGGCGTTCCCTGGCAAGGCGTGAGTGTGCCGCTAGGGTCGACCAATCCCTGGGCATCGGCGGGATTGGAAGGTTTGCTGGTACCGAGAGGACAGGGGACGTTGATGTTATTCCCTCGGACCAGCTTGTGGGCCGCCACGAACAGATACCCGGCTTGAATCGAGAGCCCTTTGCCGAGTTGGCGGTCAATCTGGAGGCTGGCTTGCTCGGCATACGGGAGTCTGGCGTTGCGCTGGATGCCGCCCGCGCCAACTCCACATGCTCCGGCCGGGCCCTCCGCGCCGAATGTGCACGGCCCGGTCAAAGTTACCGGCAGATAGTTACTCCCCGAAAGGAAACCGGTGGCGATCTCCGCCAGCACGTCGGAGGGTGTTCCTGGAAACCCCGGAAGAGCGCCCAGTCCCCAGCCGCCGCTGGCTGCCTGATTCTGGATCATCGGCACTTTCACCCCTGCCAATCCCGCCGCGGCGCAATTCGGATCTGCACTCGGCGGATTGCACAGGTAGCCGGGAAGCGTCTTCTGGTTTCCTGTGGTGAAGAAGAAAGTCAGGTTGTTGCGATCGAAGAAAGTCCCGAAGCCGGCGCGGATTACCGTCTTGGCGTCGGGTGAGTAGGCAAATCCAATCCGTGGCTGGAACCCGCGGAAGTCCGAGTTAATCGTGTTCCCGAGGCCGGTTTCGAAATCCCACCGCAAGCCGTAGTTGAAGGTCAGCTTGGGAGTGACTCGCCATTGATCCTGCCCAAAAAATCCCCAGTAGGCGTGGTTCAGGCTATAGCCGTAGTTTCCGTAGAGGTTCGTCGGAAAGGCGTTGGGCCACCCGCTGCCGAATCCAGCGCCCGTTGGCGCTGGAGGAACGTAGCCGTTGGTGAAACCGGTTCTGGGGAGGGCGATCCCCCAATACATGAATGCCAAGCCGTCAGCACCGGACTTAGGGCACGTCTGCGAATAATCCAGAGTTCCCGGAGTGCCGGTCAATTCGCCCTCTACGAAATCGGCAAACTGAAATAAGCACGCCTGATTCGGAAACAGCAGCCGCTCCGGCGTGAACCCCGGATAGTTGTTGTAACTCCAAACGTAATTCCCGTCGAATCCAAACTTGGCGATGTGGTTGCCTTTGACCCAGGAGATGGAGTCGGCGTACTGTGCCCGGCTCTCGTAGATTGCATCGTAGGTGCCGAAGTTGTGTCCCAGCTCCAGGTCGTTGACGACGCTCAGGTCCGGTTCGCCTGTGGCTCCAGGAAAATTGTAATGGCGTCTTGAGTACTGTCCCAGCACGGTATTGACCAGGTTCGGCCTCAGCACCGAGTTCAACGTGCCCACCAGCGATTGGTCGCGGATGAAGAGATTGCGCGCCCCACTCGGAGTACCGATGCCGCCGCCATCTTCGGTGTTGCCGATCAGTTCTCCCAAATCGCGGGCATCCTCGACGACGTAGCGCAGCGCGAAGCGATTATTGTTGTTGATCTGATGATCGATTTTCGCAAAGCCGTAGTCGTTGTCAACCGTCTTCAGGACCCCTTGCAGATAGGAGAAGGGCGAGCCCGTGCAATCCGCGGGCTTAAGATTGCAGCCCTCGGGCGAAAGACCGAGGTAGCCCTTGGCCTGATCGATTGCCGCAATGTTCGCGTACAAATCCGGGGCGTAGGTGGGAGAAGCACCGCGCCGTTTCGCCTCGTAGTTCAAGAAGAAAAAAGTCTTGTCCTTCTTGATCGGGCCGCCGAGGGTACCGCCAAACTGATTCTCTCGCAATGCGTGAGGCAACGGCGCCGGTTGCAGCAGCGAGCGTGCGTCGGCGGCGCTGTTCTGCAGGTAGTCGTACACCGAACCGTGAATCTCGTTGGTGCCAGACTTGGTCACGATGTTGACAATGCCGCCGAGCGCCCGGCCGTATTCCGCTCCAAAACTGTTGTTCACGACGCGGAATTCCTGCACGGAATCCTGCGGGGGAGTGGCGCGCTGCACACCGGTAATGGTGTTGACGAAATCGGCGCCGTCCACCGTGATCTCATTGCTGAACGAGCGCATGCCGCCGAAGGAGATTTGCGTGACCTCGAACTCGGTGAAGGTCGAACCCAGACCGGTTCGGCTGGTCGCGACGCTGGGCGTAAGCAGAGCGAAGTCGGTGAACAGCCGGCCGCTGATGGGCAGGTTGGTGATCTGCTTCGCATCGATGACCTGGCTCACCTCGGAGCGGGTCGTCTCCACGGCCGGGGCCTCGGTGCTAACGACAACCTCTTCCCTGGTCCCCGCCACCTTGAGAGCCACGTTGATGGTGGCGGTTTGACCAACCGTCAACTCCACGCCCGTGCGCGTGTATTTCCCGAAGCCCGCGTAGCTCACTGTAAGTTCGTAGCGCCCGGGCGGAAGGCTGGGCACCGCGTAAGACCCGGAGTCGCTCGACACTGCGGTGAAGGTCTGGTTGGTGCCCAGCGAGCGGACCGTGATCGTGGCCTTGGCAATAGTTTGTCCCGCCTCATCCGTCACGGTTCCATTCAGCAGGGCATAGCTAGTGGCCTGGGCTGCAGCATATTGAGCCAACCCCAAGGTCAGGAACAGGCCACACAAGCAGGCAGATAACCGACGTGATTTCATAGGTCTCCTGTATTCGAGCGAACGTACGTTCGATTTGACGGCCAAAAAACACCCTTGCTCAAGGGGTTTGCGCTTAAGCCAGATCACAGTTAGATTCTTACCCAACCCCACCGTTCAAAACCCCAATGCCGCTGCCCGCAGGCGGATGTTGCAATGCGCAGGCCGCGACCCCACCCAACTTCCTCAAGCACTATGGGCCAATGGGACGGACTTGCCCCACACTTCCCGCGCCGTTTCGGCCACCAGGCGCAGCTTCGCTTCCTGGTCGGCAGCCGTCACGGCATTGCCTTCCATGGTGGAGGCGAAACCGCACTGCGGACTGAGGGCCAACCGCTCCAGCGCAACAAAGGCGGAGGCGGCCTCAATCCGCTGCTTCAGTTCGTCCTTGCTTTCCAGGTTCGGCTTCTTGGAACTCACCAGACCGAGCACAACGGTGCGGTCGGCCGGCACCTGGCGCAGGGGCTCGAAACCGCCGGAACGCTCATCGTCGTACTCCAGCAAGAATCTCTGGAACTTTGTATTGCGAAACACTTTTGCGATCGGGCCGTAGTCGCCGGCGGCATAGAACTTGCTCTGGTTGTTTCCGCGGCAGAGGTGCAGGCCGAAGGCGATGCCGGGGTGATTGCCGATCACCGCATTGTCCATTTCGATCGACAAATCCAGCAGCCGGTCGGGATCGTTGCCGCGCTGCCGATACCCCTCGCGCAGCCCCGGATCGAGGAGCGCGGTGTATTGCGGCGAATCGATCTGAATGTAAGTGCAGCCCAGGCGAATCAACTCTTCCACTTCATCGCGCAGGATATCGACCAAATCGGCGAGGTAGGCGTCGACAGTCGCATAAGCCCCGGTGGATTTCCGGCTGTCGTAGTAAGCCGCGGCCTGCTGCGCGCTGATCATGGTGGTTTTGGCCGGGTGTTTGGTGCGCGCGCGCACGTAGGTAAATTCTTCGGCGCAGAGCGGCCGTTTGCGACGCAGCTTGGAGACGACCACCGGGCGCGGCAAAACCAACTGCTCGCCCTTTTCGTCCCGGAAAGGAATTGCCCAGCCGCCGTATTTGTCGAAGCCTTCGACGGCGTCAATCAAGTGTCCGTAGAAAGCGTAGCGGCGCACCTCGCCGTCGGTGATCACTTCCATGCCGGCGCTAATCTGCAGGTCGATGCATTGATCGACGGCCCGGTCTTCCACTTGCTTGAACGCGGCGTCCGTGAGCTTTCCCGCTGCGAACCGGTCGCGAGCTTCCTTCAGATACGCCGGACGCAATAGACTTCCGACTACATCACTGCGATACACGACTACCTCCACGAACGGCACATCGTCGAAACAACTTGGTCCGACGGCCCCACCCTGCCTCGTCGTGGTCCACGAGGACAACGAAGCGGCCATCACTGTATCGAAGTCCGGGCCAGACCACAAGTGAAAACTATTGTCCTTGGAAGTGGTAGGTTGCGAGATAGTTGGTTACTTTTCCGTGCCCTTATGGGGTTACTTTGAAGTGCCTTTTACAAAGAGGCGCTGCTCGGGAGTATGATGACGCTCCATCGGGCAGCTGCACCGCGAGCCAGGAGCCGACATGAATCCGAATATCAGAGCTACGGTCGTGGGAAGTTATCCGGTGCCCTCGTGGCTGGCCGGTAATACTTCCTATCTCGTGGAGTTAGCGGTCTTTCTGAACGCTGCCAAAGAAGCCGGACTGTGAAGCAAACCGCGGCGGCAGTCCGCGCCACAAAGTGAACTCAGGGGGTTCAAATGTTTTTGCAAGACTACTGGTACGCGGTGGCGTGGGATCACGAGATCAGACGCTCGCCCTTCGGACGCATCGTTTGCGGTGAACCCATCGTTCTCTATCGTCAGACCAGCGGGGCGGTCTCGGCCTTTGAAGATTGTTGCCCCCACCGGCTGCTGCCGCTCTCCAAGGGCCTTTTGCAAGGCGAGCACCTGGTGTGCAAGTACCATGGGCTGCGCTTTGACCATGGTGGCCAGTGCGTTTGGATGCCGGGCCAGGAAGGGATTCACAAAGAGGCCAAGCTACGTACCTATCCCGTCGCCGAGAAGCACCGCTTCGTCTGGGTTTGGATCGGCGACCCGGGGTTGGCCAACGAGAAACGCATTCCGGATCTTTCCTGGTGCTCGGACCCGAACTGGATTTTCGAAGGCAGCACCTACCACCTCAAGTGCAACTACCAACTCCTGGTGGACAACTTGATGGACTTATCGCACGAGACGTTTGTGCATCCCTCCAGCATCGGCCAGCACGAAATTCTCGAAGCTCCGATCAAGGTCACGTCCGACGCAACCTCGGTGCGCGTCACGCGCTGGATGCACAACATCGATCCACCGCCGTTCTGGGCGGCGAATCTGCGGTCGTTTGAGAAGTGCGACCGCTGGCAGATTTGCAATTTCAATTTACCCGCGAACGTCATGATCGACGTGGGAGTGGCGCTGGCAGGAACCGGCGCACAGGACGGAGACCGCTCCCAAGGCGTGACTGGGATCGTTGTCAACCTGATGACCCCGGAAAGCGAAACTTCCACCTGGTATCACTGGGGCATGGTCCGCAATTTTCAGACGGGCGACCGCGGCCTGACGTTTCGTATTCGCGACGGTCAAGCCGCGGTGTTTGCCGAAGACACGGAGATTCTCGAAGCGCAGCAGGAAAACATTCTGCGCCGCCCGGAGCGCAAGCTTCTCAACTTCAAGATCGATGCGGGCGGCGTGAATGCACGGCGCATCATCGAGCGCGAGTTAGCACGGCAGGGTACGAAGTAGGGTTCACACGGATGGCGTCCACGGCGAACGAGGGTGAATGGTGAAGTCGCCTGATTTCGCCGATGGAGAGAATCTATTCTGGGCGAGATCCGGTGATCCTTGTTCGCCAGAGGGATGCCGCGATTTCAAGGGGGCTGGCGAGGATAGCAATGAACAAGGGGAAGAGCGGAATCAAAAATAGAACCGCCATTGCTAAGAAAGCGAAGAGGGCAATACTACGGCGTATGACAGCGAAATAAACGAGAATAGAGAACACGGCCAGTACCGCTGACACTATGATTACCAGTCCCATATCCCCCAAACGCTGTCGTTTCTCCCAATCGCTCAGGTTATCCCATTCGACGGCTCCTGAAAGATATTTCTGACCGCAACGACAGACGTATCTTGACGGGCGAAGTGGTCTCTGAACATGAGCGCGACCGCGATGAAGGTGCGTGGTTATATCTCTGCCGCACCTATCGCAAACATACACATCAGCGGGTTCTGGGAATTCACTCGCACGCAGTTGTTTCGTGTGAAGTTGTTCCGGGTTAAGATTCAGCGCTTCCATACAGAACCGCCAAACGGGCTTAGGAGTGATTGTATCGAACTGTCTGGCGGTAACGCGAGTTCTCGGCAGGCGGGCGGGGCGCCCGTCTCTCCACTGACTTCGGAGGCTTACTTTTTGGGGTTAGCCCCTTGCGCGTCGTTTGTTGCGGCAGCCTTCGCCTCGCTCTTGCTTTGGTTGGCGCGGAAGATGACGTAGGCGCGAATGTCAGACGCATCTTGCTGCGATACTTCCTTGGCAAACGGCACCATGCCCAGCGATTGATATGCGCCGTCGCGAACAATTTTGAACCAGCGCTCGTTCGCCAGCGTCGTGGAGTAGCGAAGATCCGGTATCACTCCACCGCTGACGGCAACATCGCCGTGGCATCCGGAGCAGAAGCGCTGGTAAACCGCCTCTCCGTGGTGAATCGTCGTCGCGCTCGCGGTCGAAGCAGGCGGATTCAAAACCGGTTCTTCGAGCGGCGGCAGCGGCGGGAGGCTCGCCTTCCCATCCAGCTTGAACGCCAGCATCCGGCTGACGTTGCGCACTCGTCCCGACTTGAACGAAACCTCGCCCGAGACCAGCGGGAAAACTCCGCCCCAGCCGGCGAGCACCGCGACGTACTGCTCGCCATTCACGGTGTAGGTCACAGGGCCTGCCATCACTCCGGTTTGCGCTTCAAACGACCAAACCTTCTCGCCGGTATCGGCGCGATAGGCTTCAAAGCGCCCAGCGGCCGTGCCTTCGAAAACGAGATTCCCAGCGGTGGCAAGCGTCCCCCCATTCCACGGTCCCGGCCGCTCCACCGCCCACGCCTGTTTCTGCTGCACCGGATCCCACGCGACCAATTTCCCTTTGACGCTGTCGAGAATGGATTTCTTGATCTTGGGATCCTGCGGCATTCCCGCGGCTACCATGTCGATGCCGAAATTCAAGGCCAAATTCTTGAACTCGAAATCTTCCGCCGACTTGAATTTGAATCCGACTTCATTGACGGGAATGTAGGTCAGGCCTGTCAGCGGACTGTAGGACATGGGCTGCCAACTGTGCGCGCCCAGTGGTCCGGGAACGATCGGCGGTGCGTCGACGCGGGGGTAGCGCGCCATGTCGCTTTCAATCGGGCGGCCGGTTTTCATATCGACCCCCGTTGCCCAGTTGATAAAAGTGAAGGGCTTCGCGGAAATCAGCGCCCCATTCTCCCGGTCGATGACATAGAAGAGGCCGTTCTTCGGCGCGTGCAACAGCACTTTCCGTGGTTTGCCTTCGATGGGGATGTTGGCCAGAATCATCTGTTCCGCTGAATCGTAGTCCCAGTCGTCAGCCGCATTTTCCTGATAGTGCCAAACGTATTCGCCGGTGTCGGGCTTCAGAGCAACGACGGAGCAAGTGAAAAGATTCTCCCCGCCCTTGGGACTGCGATACTTCTCGTTCCACGGTCCGCCGTTGCCGACGCCGATGTACAGAAGATCAAGCTCGGGATCGTAGACCATGGCGTCCCAAACCGTGCCGCCGCCCCCGATCTTCCACCATTCGCCAGTCCACGTCTTGGCGGCCTGCGCGAGAATCGGCTGCTCGAACGGTTTCGAGGGATCGCCAGGCACGGTATAAAAGCGCCACGCCAGCTTGCCGGTCTGCGCGTCGTAGGCCGACACGTAGCCGCGCACGCCGAACTCGGCGCCCCCGTTGCCGATAATCACCTTGCCCTTCACAATGCGCGGCGCGCCCGTGATCGTGTAGCGCCACTGCGGGTCGATCGTCAGCTGTTCCCAAACCAGCCGGCCGGTAGCGGCGTCAAGCGCGAGCAACCGGCCATCGAGAGTCCCGATGTAAATTTTCCCGTGCCAAACGGCGACGCCGCGATTCACCACATCGCAGCATGCGTTTGCGCCCCACTGCCGCGGCACTCTTGGATCGTAGGACCACAGGCGGGCGCCCGTCGCGGCGTTCAGCGCAAACACCTTGCTCCATGCGGTGGAAAAGTACATCACGCCATCGACCACGATGGGTGTGGCTTCCTGCCCGCGGTGGGTATCGAGATCGAAGTACCACGCCAAACCGAGCCGGCCTGCGCTGTGATCGTTGATGGCCTGCAGCGGGCTGAAGCGCTGCTCGCTATACGTGCGCCCGTGCGTCAGCCAGTTTCCCGGCTGACTCTCGGCCTTCACGATCTGTGCGTCGCTCACGCTCGCGGACGCCGCCTGAGACTTCGTTTCTCCCGCAGTGGAGAGGTTGTATCCCTGGAAAATTAGAGCACCGAGAGCGACTGCAACAACTCCAACGTTAGGCTCGCGCATGCCTCTCAACCCTTCCGCGCTGGGCGCTTCTTCGTGCCCGAAAGTCTCCGGATCACGTCCCGGGGCAGAGGCACGCTCTTCATTCGGTGAGCCTCAGTGGGGTGGGCGGCCGCCCACACGTGCGTCGCCCAGCCTTCCATGGCCAACACACCATCGCGCAGGAATCTGTGGCTGATTACAAAACTGCTCTTTCTCCATTCGGTGACGCAGGATTCCGCCACCAGTTCGTCGCCATACGTGGACGGGATGATAAACCGCGCCCGCGCCTCCACCAGCGGAATGCCGACGACACCATGGGATTTGAACAGCTGCCGCAGAGGAAGTCCCGCCGCATGAAACAGCGCCGATGTGCACTGATCGAACCAGCGGAAATAGTTGGCGTAGAAGACGATGTCGCCCGGATCACAATCCCCGAACTCGACCAGGATTCGAACACGATTCACAAACATAATCAACTCGTCCTCCGCCAAGAAAACCGCGCAATGAAGATTGACAAAGTCCCAGCTCGAATCTCAATCAGGCTGCCGAAAGCCCCGGGTTTCGTGTAGAGACGGGGCTTGCCCCGTCTCTACAGGTCCTCGTACGCCCTTTTCACCAGTTGCCCTTTCATCTCGTAGCGCGGCAGCTTGCCTGCACGCACCAGTTCGACCGACGCTGAAACGCTCAGTGTCGCTTTGATCTTGCGCTCAATCGCCAACTTGAGCGCAGCCCAAGCCGCAGGCTCGCCGCAAGACTCCGCGACAACTTTCAGCGGCGGCGCGACTCCGGGGCCCGGCTTGTCCAGTACGATTTGAATTTCCCCGGTCGTCGCCGGATAAAAACTCGAAACCACATCCTTGATCGCCGAGGGAAAAACATTCACCCCCAGCACGATCAGCATGTCGTCCGTGCGCCCGATGCAACGGAGTTTGAAACCGGTACGGCCACACGCACAAGAAGTACCCAACACCCGAACCCGGTCGCGCGTGCGAAAACGCAGCAGGGGAACACACTCCCGCTGCAAGCTGGTGTACACCAACTCCCCAGTTACGCCCGCTTCGTGCGGAAGGCTCTCGCCGGTCTGCGGATCACCGCTCTGCGGATCACCGCTCTGCGGATCAATGCTCTGCGGATCAATGATTTCCACGACCACACTATCCGGTCCGTTGAAGTGCATCCCCGACTGCTCCGGGCATTCACTGAAAATGATGGGCGCCATATCGGCATTTCCCAGTCCTTCCGTGACTCGCGCGCCCCAGTCCTGCTCCAGCTTGGCGCGCACGGCAGGGATTCCGGCTCCAGGCTCGGCGCCGCAGAAAAGTTTCTTCAATCCCATCTCTCGCGGATCCATGCCCGCTTCCCGCACGAAATCGGCGAAGTACGCGGCATAGGACGGCGTGCAATGCATCGCGTTCACGCCCAGCTGCGGAATGATCGTCAGCGCCTTCTCCGATGCACCCGTGCCCAGGGGAACAAACACCGCGCCCACCGATTCGATCGCATCCTTCGAAGTCAATCCCGCCACGAACAGCGTGAGCCCCGCCGCGTGAACCACAACATCGGTGCGCCTCAGACCCTGCGTGTAGAACGATCGCGCCGTGAGCCTCGTCCACACCTTCGCATCGCGGCGCGTGATTCCGACGAAGCTGGGCTTGCCGGTGGTGCCGGTCGAGCTGTGAACGCGAATCACGTCATGCCAGTCGGCGGCGATGTGGCGTCCCAGAGGCGGATGCGCCGCCTGACTCGCGCGCAACTCTTCCTTGGTCGTGAAGGGGAAACGGGCCAAGTCGCGCAACTGGCGAAAGTCCTTGCGACGAATTCCGGCGGCACGGCACTTTTCCCGATAGAACTCGGATCGAGCAAATAAGTAGTCGAGTTGCCGCGCGAGGAGTGCCTGTTGCAGGCTGGCGGTCTCCTTCGCGGTCGCTGTCTCGATCTTGCGATCCAAGTAATCGTTCCGTCTCATAGGCCAGGGTGTCGCTGGGTCGCGTCATGGCGAGGAGCGCGACAAATTCTAGCGAACGTCCGTTCCATTCCGCAAGCCTTTTCCTGTGTTTCGCTTACAAGGGTGACCCCCGCAAACACGTTCTCAAACTCATACGAGATCTTTGAGTTCAATAATAAGGATGCTAAAGCTGCGCGCACACCGACTTGGTTTCGGTGTACAGCTCCAGTGCTGCGTGGCCCATTTCGCGGCCCATCCCGATTGCTTGTAGCCACCGAAAGGCAAGGCTGGATCAAAGACGTTGTAGCAGTTGATCCACACCGTGCCGGCACGAAGCTTGGCAGCCATGCGGTGCACCTTGCCGATGTCGCGGGTCCAGACCGCGGACGCCAGTCCATAGATCGTGTCATTGGCGAAGGCGACGACCTCGCCAGTGGCGGGGTTATAGGTTTCGAAGGTCTTGCCCGACTGTGCGTCGACCCATTGGCCGCCAATCAGTAGTTTTCTGGGCCGGTTCAGAAGCTCTTGGACAGACCTGTGAAGTTGAACCGGTGCCGTTGTGGTGGCCATGTGTCTCCCTTTTTCCTATTGCCTCGTGGTTGTGATCGTCTGAAAGCCGCGAGAGGGATTGGCGACGTCAGATGTCTGCCTGGTCCAACCGCGGCCCAACCGATTGTAGGCAGACGTAGCGCGATTGCAAGTGGGAACCCCAACGTAACCTGGCCCCCAGGAAGAGACCACGATGACGATGCTTTCTTCCGCGCCCGCCGCGACAACAGATTCACGCAATTTCCGCCGCAAGAACAATCGCTGGGTGACGGATACGAAAGCGACTCCGCGCGCATCCAGAGCTTCCACGATCTTGGCAAAATCCGCCAGGCCCGCGCGAAAGCGACCCTACCGAAGAACCTGGCGCTATATTGTGGCCGCCACGACTTCGGCACCCGGGTTCTGAAGAAGACGGGAAACCTGAAGCTGGTGACGCAAACCATGGTACACATTGATGTCAAAACGGCCATGCAGTACCAGCACCCTGAGCTCGCAATTGTGCGTTCGGCTCTGAACGACACGCAGCCAGGGGTGCCACCAGTGGGCGCGTAGTCGGATCCGGCTACGGCACACTTTGCGACACACCCGGAAAAATCAGTTTGAAAACAACCGGTAAGTGATTGAAAGAGATGGTGAGCGCGGTAGGAATCGAACCTACAACCTACTGATTAAGAGTCAGTTGCTCTGCCAATTGAGCTACGCGCCCTACGTGAAGGCAAACTATTGATTTGGCTAGGCTAATTCACGCTGCTGTTCTTGTCTTGAGTGCCGGATTTGTAGGTCACTGTGCCACTACTGTGCCGTACCTTTTTCTGTTCAGCTTTTTGATCCAGCTTCGCCGCAGCGTCGGCGAGGTCTTTCTCATCCACGATATTATAGCGGTCAAACACTGACCTTGTCTTCCAGCCGCCAATTTTGGTAGTGGGCCAGTTTCAATTTCCACAGGGTTCAGCTCGCCCCTAGAGCATTTCTCCTATTTCTGTAGAGCGGCGAAGGGGAGCCTGAACCAAGCCATTGCATCCTCGGCAGTGAGCAGCGGGAGCAGTTCCGTGATGGCCTGATCGAGTGCTTCTTGGGTCCG
>JBEKDG010000032.1:0-42708 GCA_050014475.1 Terriglobales bacterium
AATGAACGTGTTCGGGCATGACCACGTATCCAGAGACGTAAAATCCATACCATTGCCGCGTCTGCTCGAAAGTTTGCTCGAAGATGTCGCGGGCGCGCGCCGTGCCAAGAAGCGGAGCGCGTCGATAGCAGCTAAACGTCACAAAGTGTAGACAGCGGGCTTCCTGAAAGCGCTTGAGGCCCCACGGCATGTCAGCATCGTAACCCCGGAGCCTCGGCTGCGAAGACCACAGCCGCTAAAATTCCTCATCGTTCTTCCACAATTGGGAAAGTCAAAGTCCCCGCCCTGTCGCAGAAAACGCGACAAGAGCGGGGCACCCGCGCCTTGAACACCTTCATAAACTGTCATATTATGAAGCCATGCCCATGACCTCATTGAACATCTCCCTCCCCGAACCACTCAAACAATACGTCGAAAGGCAGGTCGCTTCGGGGGATTGGGGAACGCCGAGCGAGTATGTTCGCGAACTGATTCGGCAAGACAAGGAGCGACGCCTAAGCAATCTTGAACAGGACCTCGTCGCTGCCGCCAAGGGGCCGAAAATTGAACTTCCCGTAGCCGAAATCCGCCGCAAGGGCTTGATTCCCGCTCTCCGCGAGCGCGCCCGTAAGCGGTGAAAAAGAACCGTCTTGTCCTCAGCTATGCGGCTGTCCTTTATTCATCACAATCAACCAGTGAGCGCCATCACAGACGCCCAACTCGCCCGATGCGAAAATGTGTGAAGAATGTCACGGCGAGAAGTGTTTGTCTCCAGAGACGCACAAGACGCATCTCGCAAAAGGCGTGTAGCCAATCTTTGACAACTTACTGCTGGGGCGTGACCCTGGGGAGCGGCCGAAGGGGCAAGTCTGCCTCCGAAATCCCGGTCGGACCGCCGCTAAGTCCTTACCGATGAAGAATTTCCATGTAAGTCCTTTAGATTGAGGATTTTTGCGCTAACCCCATGATTCTAATAGATCGAAAAAGATGGGGGGAGGGGGGTACCCCTCAAGAGTGCCAAAGCCCATTTACTGTGAGCTGACAGCCGAGATCCCCTCCGCCGCCGAACCCGGTTGATCCCGCGATGCTTTGCATCCACTGCAAACAAGAATCGCCACGAGCCGTCGTATAAAATCAGCTCACATCGTTTTTGGCCAATGACCAACGACGAACGACCAACGACCGACTGTCATGAAAATCGGTGTTCTAGCCCTCCAAGGCGATTTCGATGCGCATCGGCGGCGGCTCGAAGAGCTGGGCGCGGAAGTTGTGCTGGTGAAGAAACCGGAGCAACTGGCTGAGATCGACGGGTTGGTGATTCCCGGGGGCGAGTCGGGGACATTTCTCAAGCTGCTCGGGGAGGACGGATTCGCAAAGCTGAAGGATTTCGTACGCGTGAAGCCGACCTTTGGCACCTGCGCGGGATGCATCCTGCTGGCGACAGAAGTAGAGAATCCGAAGCAGGCTGGCCTGGGCGCGCTCGACATCACGGTGCGGCGGAATGCTTACGGCCGCCAGATCGACAGCTCCATCCGAGAAGGGCAGTTTCTTAACGAGCCCATCGAAATGGTGTTCATCCGCGCTCCGAAGATTGAACGCACAGGCGCAGGCGTGGAAGTGATCGCGACGGAAGGCAAAGATCCGGTGCTGGTGCGGAAGGGCAAGACGCTGGCGGCGACGTTCCATCCTGAATTGAGCGAAGACCGGCGCATTCACCAATATTTTCTGGAATTGGTTGCGAACGGAAAACATTCGGGAGAGTGATTGACGCCGCTAGGGCGCGAAGATGTGGAAGGGAGTGCCGAGGGGGCTCTCGGCGGGAAGAAGAAGAATTAGTCGCCCAGGTGACGCCGAATCAAGGTGGCCAAGCCAACCAGGCCGCCTCCGAGTAAGGCGAGAAGACCGGGTTCCGGAATGACCGAGGATTGTACGACGGCAGGTGCGGCAAAAGAATTCGTAGCCAGAATCAGGACTAGCAGAACAACAGGGCCCAAGTTTTGCACAGGATGAAGCTCCTTTCGCCTTAAATAGTGGCAAGCGGTTCTCCAATCGATCGACTTTCACAATTAATTCAAAGAGGGCGTTTTTGAGGCAAACTATGCCCTGAAGGTTGAAAGTCCGACGGTTTTCCAGAGCCTGACTTTTGTCGTGTGCAACGCTTTGTACAGTTTTGCCAGCGGGCGGCCCGTTTTGGCCTCAGGGTGCGGGGTTTGGGGAAAGATCGGGTGATCGGGTCATCGGGCCATCTGCAATTCATGATTTTCAGATCGCCCGATGGCCCGATGGTTCGATGACCCGATGGAGCTGATCAATCTTCGCTGCCAGGATGAAATCCGACTCGGTCAGCCCATCGACCGCGTGCGTCCAGAGCGTGATCTCGACGTTGCCCCATCCCAGAAGGATGTCGGGATGATGGCCCTGCTTCTCGGCCACTTCGCCGACGCGATTCACGAAAGCCAGGGCGGACTTAAAATCGGGAAACTTGTAGGCGCGCACGAGGTGATGCTGGTTGACGATATTCCACTGCCCAGGTTCCGCTAGCTGACGATGAATTTCGGTGAGTTTGTTTCCCTTTAGCGGCGGAACACCGCCGCGGCAGGGGACGCAATTTCGATCTGCGAGCATAGGTGTGCTCAAGATGGGAGTCCTGGTGCGGTGTACCGCAAGTTCGCGACATGAATGCCAACTGTCATCCTGAGCGAAGCGAAGGACCTATGTCGTTGACCGCGCAAATGCATAGGTTTTTCGCTTCGCTCAAGATGACAGCCTATATTTTTGTCGCGAATTTACGGGACACGACACTAGAACGGAATGTCTTCGTCCGTAATCGGCGAGCTACCGACTGGGGCGTGCTCCGGTTCGGGCGCGCTCTGGTCGAAGTTGTTCCCGCCCGAGGAAGCCGCGACTCCGCGCGAACTGCCAGCGTGTTCGCCACCGCCGCCTTCGCCGCGTCCGCCGAGCAGGACGATGTCACTGCCGATGATGTTGGTCATGTATTTTTTCTGGCCGGTTTGCTTGTCGTCCCAGGAGTCGGTTCGGATGCGGCCTTCGATATAAACCTTGCCGCCCTTCTTCAGATACTCTCCGGCGATCTCCGCCAGCCGCTCCCAGAGCACGATGTTGTGCCACTCGGTGCGATCCTGCCACTGGCCGTCTTTGTCCTTGTAGCGCTCATTGGTCGCCAAGGAAAATTTCGCCACCGGCTTGCCCTGCGGCGTGTATTTGATCTCGGGATCCTTGCCCAGGTTTCCCACCAGAATGACTTTATTCACGCTTTTCATGACTGCGAGCTCCTTTGAGACGCTCACTATAGCAGAATTGGGCGGTCCATTGGCGGTGTCGCCCGTACCAGAAATATGTGATGAATCGGGCGGGCTGCGAGGAAAGCGGATTCTCGACGCCCATCCCCTAGTTTCCAGTAGAGACGCGGCTTGCCGCGTCTCACTAGACGGGGCAAGCCCCGTCTCTACGGTTGCTATACAAAAATCTGATACAGCATCAGGTAAACCACCACGCCCGTCATCGAGACGTAGAGCCAGAGTGGAAACGTCCAGCGCGCGATTGTCCGATGCCGGTCAAATTGCTCGCGCAAGGCACGGGTGAGCGTCATGATCACCATCGGCACGATGACCAGGGCCAGCGTGGTGTGCGAGATCAGGACGGTGAAATAGAGGGGCCGCGTCCACCCGGTGCCGCGAAAATGCACGGAACCCACGTGATAGTGGTAGTAGAGATACGACACGAGGAAAAGGGAAGAGGTTACGAGCGCGGTCAACATCACCGCGCGATGCGCCGCCATCTTGCCGCGCGCAATGAGCGCGCGTCCTGTGACCAGCAGCACCGCGCTCGATCCGTTGAGCGTTGCATTGATCTTCGGGAAGATTGAGTAGTCGGTCATATTTATGCAATCGTGTTTGCAATAGGGTTGCATTGTTTGTACGGGGAAAGGCGAGGGTTTGGCAACTGCAAAACGTCAGATAGAATAGGGACACGATGCCTGACGTGGGGAGCCCCCAGCCGCCGACCTCGGCGGCTACAAAAGAATTTGGTGCGCGCCCGCTGCCAGTGGTGGCAGTGTGGGCACGCGATCTCCTCGTCTCGCTCGCCATCTCGGCTTTCATCATTATCTTTCTCTACCAGCCGGTGAAGGTTGAGGGCACCAGTATGATGCCCGGACTTGAAGACCAGGAACGGATCTTCGTCAACAAGTTCGTCTATCGCTGGGAGCCCATCCAGCGTGGCGACATCGTCGTCTTCCGCTATCCGCGCGACACTTCGAAGAGCTACATCAAGCGCGTCATCGGCGTTGCCGGCGACCGCATCCGCATTGAGAACGGCCAGGTTTATGTGAACGGCGAGGCGCTCGACGAAGACTACGTTCCCAACGATTACGCGGACGCTCGATCTTATGGCGAAGTCGTGGTTCCGTCGAATGGCTTCTTCGTCCTCGGCGACCATCGCACGATGTCGAACGACAGCCGCGACTTCGGTACCGTGAACGAACGCTACATCTACGGGAAAGCCGTCTTCGGATATTGGCCGATGGACAAGCTGGGAAGGCTGCGGTAGAACAGCTTTCAGTTATCAGTTGTCAGCTCTCAGTAAACCCCATTCCTTTTCTGAAAGGCAGCTAACAGCGCCTTGCCTTGGATTTCACTGAGAACTGACAACTGACAACTGAGAGCTGACAGCTTTCTACTGACACCATCTCGCTCTCCTGCTAGAATCTCTAAAATCCACTCCCAGGAGTTCCAATGCAAGCGATCCTTGCGCTCGAAGACGGCAGAGTCTTCCGAGGCAAAGGCTTCGGCGCTAAAGGCGAGTGCTCCGGCGAAGTCGTTTTCAATACTTCCATTACCGGCTACCAGGAAATTTTCACCGACCCCTCCTACGCCGGGCAGATTGTCGTCCTGACCAACCCCGAAATCGGAAACTACGGCACCAATCCCGAAGACAACGAGGCCGTGCGCCCTTACATCGAGGGGCTGATCGTGCGCGAGTTCTCGAAAGTCAGCTCGAACTGGCGTTCGCAGCAGGTGACGGACGAGTTCATGGAGCAGTTCAAAATCCCGGTGCTCGCCGAGATTGACACGCGGGCGCTGGTCCGCCACCTGCGCACTTACGGCGTGATGCGCGGCGTGATCTCGACGCTCGAAGACGATACGGAGAAACTTGTCGCCAAGGCGCGCGCGATTCCGAAAATGGATGGCACCGATCTCGCCAAAGTCGTCTCTACCAACCACACCTACGTGTGGGAGACGGGCGAGCGCTCGCACTTGCCCGACGAAGTGGTCGGCGTAAAAGACGAACCGGCGCGCTTCCACGTGGTCGCCTACGATTTCGGCATCAAGCAGAACATCCTGCGCAAGCTGCGCGGAGAAGGCTGCAAGGTAACGGTCGTCCCGGCGCAGACTACCGCGGAGGACGTGCTGGCGCTGAAGCCGGATGGAGTTTTCCTGTCGAACGGGCCGGGCGATCCCGAGCCCTGCACCTATGCGGTCGACAACATTCGGCGCCTGATGGGACGGCAGCCGATTTTCGGAATTTGCCTGGGACATCAGCTCACTGGTATCGCGCTCGGAGGGAAGACCTTCAAGCTGAAATTCGGCCACCACGGCGGAAATCATCCGGTGAAGCAGTTGGCCAGCGGCAAGATCGAGATCACCGCGCACAACCACAACTTCGCCGTCGATCCCGATTCGCTGCCGCAAAGCGAGGTCGAATTGACGCACATCGATCTAAACGATTCGACGCTAGAGGGCATGCGCCACCGGAATTTGCCGCTGTTCACGGTGCAGTACCACCCGGAAGCCGCACCGGGCCCACACGATTCGCACTACTTGTTTAAGGATTTTGTGAAGATGATGGAGGAGTTTAATGGAGGAGTTTAGATGATAGTGCTTCGGCTGGCTCTGATCTTGCTGGTCTTCGCTCTGCTCTGCAGTTGCTCGCGCCATCGCGCGACTGAGGCGGCTAACGATTGGATTTCTGTTTGTGGGACAGCGATAGGAGAAGATCGATTGCCAGTCTCAAAAGCGTTGATTGAGTTGCACGAGCTGCCTAAAGATACGCCGGACGATGCGATAGCAAATCGCTACGAAATAGCGACGACCAACGAAAACGGACGCTTTCGACTCGCGGGGGTTGTTCCAGATCGCCAGTACTGGTTGACCATTGAGGGCAAAGCTGGTTGCACAGGGTTGACCATGTCAGAGCGAGAATCCAAGCGGCTTCCGATCGCGTTTAGGCGGCGCTCTGGAGATCGGGAGTGCCAAGACAGCATCAATGTGCTGCTGGACTTACACTGCAATCTGAAAGTGCAGTGAGTACTTAGCTTTGGAGGGGTGCACCCTAGAGAAATCTCTATTGATTTGTCATCCCGAGCGAAGCGAGGGATCTGCAGTCGGCCGACCCCGCTATAGCGTTTGCGCCCGAATGAGCCGTGTGCAGTGAAGGATTGAAAGCATGCGAGAAGAGAAGCGCTACTACGTCTACATCATGGCCAGCCGCTCTCTCACTCTCTACACCGGCGTGACTGGAGACATCTACAATCGCGCACTGCAGCACAAGGCAGGCGAAATCGACGGCTTCACAAAGAAGTACCACATTAACCGATTGGTTTATTACGAAACGTTCAAGTACGTGAACAATGCCCTTGCCCGCGAAAAACAAATCAAGGCATGGACGCGGGCGAAGCGACTTGCGCTAATCAAGACTATGAACCCGGCATGGCAAGACCTGGCGGAGGGTTGGGGTGAGCTGACAAAACTGCAGATCCCTCGCTTCGCTCGGGATGACAAGACTGAAAATAGGGATGACAACGCTAAAGTGGAAGAGGGCCGTAGCGGCGCGGCTGAAGCCGCGCCCCTTCAAAGCACTACTACGAAGATTGCATAATGCCTAAACGAACCGATATCTCAAAAATCCTCATCCTCGGCTCGGGCCCCATCGTCATCGGCCAGTCGGCGGAGTTCGACTATTCCGGCACGCAGGCTTGCAAGGCGCTCAAGTCGGAGGGCTTTGAAGTTGTGCTGGCCAACTCGAACCCGGCCACCATCATGACCGATCCCGAGTCGGCGGACCGCACTTACATCGAGCCGCTGACACGCGAATATCTCGAAGAGATTCTTCGCGTCGAGCGGGAGATGGCGCCCAGTGCGGGCTTTGCCATTCTGCCGACCGTTGGCGGGCAGACCGCGCTCAACCTCGCCATTGAACTTGCCGACAGCGGCGTGCTCGACAAGTACAACGTAAGTCTGATTGGCGCGCAAATCAGCGCCATCAAGAAAGCCGAAGACCGCCTGTTTTTCAAGGACGCCATGCAGCGCATCGGGCTCGACGTGCCGAAATCGGCGCTCGTCAACAACCTGAAAGACGGCATCGAGTTCGCGGGCAAGATCGGCTTTCCGGTCATCATTCGCCCCTCGTTTACGCTGGGCGGCACGGGCGGAGGTATCGCCTACAACCGCGAAGAGCTGATGGAAGTGCTCGCCCGCGGCCTCGACCTCTCCCCCGCGCATGAGTGCCTGATCGAAGAATCCGTTCTCGGCTGGAAAGAGTACGAGCTCGAGGTGATGCGCGACACGAAAGACAACGTCATCATCATCTGCTCCATCGAAAACTTCGATCCCATGGGCGTGCACACCGGCGACTCCATCACCGTCGCCCCGGCGCAGACGCTCACCGACCGCGAGTACCAGGTAATGCGCGATGCGGCGATTGCCGTGATCCGCGAGATCGGCGTCGAGACCGGTGGATCCAATATCCAGTTTGGCGTCAATCCATCAACCGGGCGCATGGTGGTGATCGAAATGAACCCGCGCGTCTCACGCTCTTCCGCGCTGGCATCGAAGGCGACCGGCTTCCCGATTGCGAAAATTGCCGCCAAGCTTGCCGTCGGCTATACGCTCGACGAGATTCCGAACGACATCACGCGTAAGACTCCCGCCTGCTTCGAGCCCACACTCGACTACGTGGTCGTCAAGATTCCGAAGTGGCAGTTCGAAAAGTTTCCCGGCGTCGACCAATCGCTTGGACCGCAGATGAAATCCGTCGGCGAAGTGATGGCCATCGGCCGCACGTTCAAGGAAGCCTTGCAGAAGGGAATCCGCTCGCTCGATACGGGCAAGCGGGTCGGCTCGGAAAAAATCGAACCCAAGATCCTCACCCAGCGCCTGGTGACGCCGCATCCCGAGCGGCTCTCCTACGTGCGCTACGCCCTTCGCCAGGGGCACACGATCAAGCAGATCGCGAAGATGACATCGATCGATCCCTGGTTCCTCTACCAGCTCAAAGAGATTAACGACATGCAGCTTGAGCTGGAAAAGCACCCAATGGAATCGATCCCCACCGACCTGCTGCGCGAAGCCAAGCGCATGGGCTTCTCCGACGGGCGTCTCGCCGGGACCTGGCGTCTGGACGGCAAAGGCGGCCAGGAAAAAGTTCGCCACTTCCGCAAGAAGCACGGACTGAAGCCGGTGTACAAGCGTGTGGATACCTGCGCGGCGGAGTTCGAAAGCTACACGCCGTATCTCTACTCCACCTACGAAGAAGAAGACGAGGCGGCGCCGACAGCGAAGAAGAAGGTCGTCATTCTCGGTTCTGGTCCCAACCGCATCGGGCAGGGAATTGAATTTGATTACTGCTGCTGCCACGCCAGCTACGCGCTGCGCGAGGACGGCTACGAAACCATCATGATCAACTGCAATCCGGAGACGGTCTCCACCGACTACGACACCAGCGACCGCCTCTACTTCGAGCCGCTCACGCTCGAAGATGTGTTCGCCATCTGCGAGCACGAAGCCTCGGGCGGAGCGCCGGTCGGCGTGATCGTACAGTTCGGCGGGCAGACGCCGCTGAATCTTTCGCTGCCGCTCAAGGCCGCAGGCGTCAACATCATCGGCACCACGCCCGAATCGATTGATCTCGCCGAAGACCGCAAGCGCTTCGGAAAGCTGTTGGAGGAACTCGACATTCCGCAAGCTCCGGGCGCCATGGTCGCCTCGGTCGAAGAGGCGGTCGAAGCCGCGAAGAAGATTGGGTTCCCGGTGCTGGTTCGTCCTTCGTACGTACTCGGAGGGCGAGCCATGGTCATCGCCTACGACGAAGACACCATCACGCAGTACATGAAGCAGGCCGTCGAGTATTCGCAGGACCGCCCCGTCCTCATCGATAAATTTCTGGAAGACGCGATTGAAGTTGACGTGGACGCGCTCTCCGACGGCGAAGACGTGGTGATCGGCGGCATCATGCAGCACATCGAGGAAGCCGGCATTCACTCCGGCGACTCTTCCTGCGTGCTGCCCACGGTTGACATCCCCGAGACGCTGCTCAAGCGCATGCGCGATTACACTTTCAGGCTGGCGCGCGCGCTCAAAGTGATCGGCCTGATGAACGTGCAATTCGCGATTCCGCGCGGGTCATGTGGGGACGGGGCGGAGCTTGCCCTGAGCGGAGCCGAAGGGCCCCGTCCGGGCGGGTCGGAGACCCGCAGCCACACAGCCGGCGAAAATGGCAAGGTCTATGTGCTGGAAGTAAACCCGCGCGCCTCACGCACCGTGCCCTTCGTTTCCAAAGCTACCGGCGTGCCCATGGCCAAGATTGCCGCGCGCCTGATGACGGGCCGCAAGCTGCGCGAGTTCCTTCCGGAATACGTCGAGCGCGGCACAGATCTCGACACGGGCCGCTGCTTCTACGTGAAATCGCCGGTCTTTCCCTGGTCGAAATTTCCCGGCGTCGACACAGTGCTTGGCCCCGAAATGCGCTCCACCGGAGAAGTCATGGGCATCGCTGACAATTTCGGCGAAGCCTTCGCCAAAGCCCAAATAGCCGCCGGCCAGAAACTGCCCACGCAGGGCACGGTTTTCATTAGCGTCACCGACCATGACAAACCGCAGGTGGTCGAGGTCGCGCATCGCTTCGTTGACATGGGGTTCAAACTAGTGGCCACGCATGGCACGGCGGACACCCTGGAAGAAGCTGGCTTGGCGGTTGAGCGCGTGTACAAGGTAAAAGAGGGACGTCCCAACGCGGTGGACCTGATCAAAGCCGATCGCATCCAGTTGATCGTCAACACGCCGCACGGTCCCGACCCCTACTTCGACGAGAAAGCGATCCGCCGCGCCGCCGTCACCGCCCGCATCACGACCATCACCACGCTCTCCGCTGCCCGAGCCGCCGCGGAAGGTATCTCCGCCCTACAGCGCGGAGAGGTGCGCGTGCAAGCTCTGCAGGCGCTGCACGCGGAGCGAGTCGTTGCGAAGTAACTTCGCATGACCAGAACCCCTTTCATGATCGTCGTAGTCCTCGGCCTTCCCGTTGTTATCGCCGCCGCCGTCTTCGGCCCGACCGCCTTCGATCTTGTTTTCCATCGCCGGCCGCCAGAGCGCTTCCTGATTCCCACCGGATACAGCGGCTGGGTGCGCATCGACTTCCGCCAGAAAGGCGCGCCGCCATTGCCAACGGAAGACGGCCGCCTGCTGCTCAAGCTGAATGAGCAAGGAACGTTGCAAACTTCTTCCGATCCTCTTTCTGGCCATGGCAAAGATGATTTTTTCTACTATTCCGGCGACCGCCGTACGCCGCTCTCGAATGCCGGCGTTTGCAAAGGCGGCATGATCTGGCAAATTGAGACCATGGTCGACGAAAGAACATCCACGCCGTTTGAACGCTTCTTCGTCGGAAGCGAAGATCGCTATCGCCACGAAGTCGACCCCAACGGAAAGTCGCCCGTCTGCCAGTGATCGTGTGGGGCGGGCGCCCCCGCCCGCCAAGCCGAGCGCAGCTCGGTAGATGCCAGCGATCACAACACTTTGAACTGCCGGAATGCTACGATTGGCCTGGTTAGCAGGCGGAAAGAGGAATGATCGGCATCGTTGTGTTCCACATCCTGATGTTACTTCTCGGTCTGTGCGTTGTGAGCCGAGTTGTGCCCCCGGAACTTGTCAGTAACATGCTCGGCTATTTGCACAAAACGATTGGGATCACCACGCCTTCCCAGCAACAAGTGCGGACGGTTATGCTGATCTGGATCGGATCCACCGTTGTCATCGTTGACGGATGTCTTTTCCTGCTCGTGTTCATTACATCGTTGTCAAACTGAGGATGACAAAGTCGAACGCGAGGGCTGATAATCTGAGGGCAAGGGTCCTTGCGAACCACTAGCGACCAACGACTGGCAACTATCGACGATCAACTGGGGGTCCACCATGCTCTTATCCGGAATCTTTCCGCCCATCACGACGCCCTTCTATCCTGATGGCGAGGTCTATTACAAAAAGATCGAAGCGAACGTTGAGCGCTACTCGCGCACGCCCGTTGCCGGCATCGTCGTCCAAGGCTCGACCGGAGAAGCGACTTTGCTCTCCGACCAGGAACGCCGCGACGTGCTGAAAGCCGCGCTCGCCGCCGCCGCGCCCAATAAGGTCATGATCGCAGGCACCGGCATCGAGTCTGCGCATGAAACCCTGCGGCTCACCGAATACGCCGCCAAACTCGGCTACGATGCCGCCATGGTGCGCACTCCGCATTACTACAAGAAGCAGATGCTCCCGGCGAACCTGCTCGCTTTCTATCGCACAGTCGCCGACCGGTCGGCGCTCCCGATCATCATCTACAACTTCCCGCAGGCCACCGGATATGACATTCCCGCCGAAGTCGTGATCGAACTTGCCGGCCATCCCAACATCGCCGCCATCAAGGAATCGAGCGGCAATCTCGACAAAGTGAAAACGATGATCGAGGGCACGCGCAACATCAATATCAACGTAAAGCGGCAGGCCACCGTGACGGAAACATTCGAGGCCGTGACTCCGCGCATGTTGAAGGCCACGGCGGCGGAAAGCGCGAAAGAGAGCAGGGAACTGGTCAGCGTCGCCGCGCTCACCGGTTCCGCCGAAGCGGTGGAGAGACGGGCGCCCTCGCCCGTCCACGCAGACAGCGCTACGAAGCCTTCATCCTCCGCCGTAACCGTCGTGGGAAAATTGAAGACGCGGCAGAAAGAAGTCGGCTTCCAGGTCATGGTCGGCGCCGCTCACCAGCTCGAACCGTCGCTTGGACTGGGAGCGGTCGGCGCCATTCTCGCCTTCGCCTGTCCTGCGCCCATGGCATGTTACGAAATCTATGCCGCGCTCAAAGACGGAGACACCGCCCTCGCCCGCGAAAAACAAGAGCGCGTGAAACTGGCTGCCCAGCGCGTGGTTGGTGACCTCGGCGTCCCCGGCGTGAAGTACTCCATGGACCTGAATGGCTACTACGGAGGCCCGTCGCGCCTGCCATTTTTGCCGCTCTCCGGCGAGCAGAAAGTGGAGATCGAGAAATTGATGGCGGGAATTAAAAGCTAACAGCCCGTGGCAAAAGTGAGAGCCCGCTGCCAGACTCTCAACCCGCCAGAGTTTGTCATCCCGAGCGAAGCGAGGGATCTGCAGTTCGCCGCAAAATGCGGATCCCTCGCTTCGCTCGGGATGACAATTCACGAAACGGTGTTGTTCGGGCACCGCTGCGGACCCAATTTTCACCACGACTCCTAAGAGATTTGTGCGAAGACGGTCGGGGTAAAGCATCACGCCCTATTGTGATCTGCGTCACCTTTCTCTATACTTAGAACGAACGTTCGAACGTATGGCAACACTGCCTTCAACCAGCGCCTCCCGCCGCCGCAGAAACGCTTTTCCGACGACCGCTGTGACCCGTTTCGACCGCCGGCTCGGGCTGATCCTCGACCATGCCACGGAGGTTTTTTGCCTCAAGGGATACGAAGGCGCCTCCATGCGCGATCTGTCTCGCGCTACCGGCATGTCCCTGGCAGGGCTCTATTACTACTTCGAATCGAAAGAGCGCTTGTTGTTCCTGATTCAGAAGCACACTTTCACCACCATTCTCGAAAAGCTCAAAGCGCGGCTCGAGAATGCCACGGATCCCGAGCAGCGGCTCCGCATCTTCATCCTGAATCACCTCGAGTATTTCGTGAGTAATCAGCAGGGGTTGAAGGTGCTCTCGCATGAAGACGAGTCTTTGAAGAACGGTCTGAGCTCCGAGATCGCTGGCATCAAGCGCCAGTACTACCGCATCTGCCTCGGACTGATGGAAGACCTCCGGCGCGGGCGCGGCCTCGATTTCAACACACGTACCGCGGTGATGAGCCTGTTCGGCATGATCAATTGGATCTACACCTGGTACAACCCGCGGGTCGACGGCAACGCCGAAGCGCTCGCGCATCAGATGGGTAACATTGTTCTCAATGGAATTGTGCACGGCGGCAAGCCGCGCAGGAAAAGTTGACGCGAAGAAGTTACCGCGAAATCAATTAGGAGCAATTTATGGCGACCACCACGCAGCCGGCCACCGGCGAAACCACGAAACAGCTTATCAACTATCGCACCGACGCCGGCGTGGCCGTGATCGAGATGAACGATCCTCCGGCGAACACCTACACCTACGAAATGAACCGCCAGCTCGACGAGGCCATCCTCAAGGCGCGCATGGATAACGATGTGCACGTGATCGTGCTCACGGGCGTGGGCGACAAGTTTTTCTCCGCCGGCGCGAACATCAAGATGCTGGCATCGGTCGATCCGACGTTCAAGTATTACTTTTGCCTGCACGCCAATGAAACGCTGCTGCGGCTGGAGCACACGCCGAAACTCGTGATCGCCGCGATCAATGGGCATTGCGTCGGCGGAGGCCTCGAGATCGCGATGGCGGCCGACCTCCGCATCGCTCGCAAAGACGCGGGCAAGATTGGCTTGCCGGAGGTCAACCTCGGCGTGCTGCCCGGCACCGGCGGGACGCAGCGCCTGTCGCGTCTGGTCGGGAAGAGCAAGGCCATCGAACTGATGATCACCGGCAATACGTTTTCATTCGAAGAAGCACAGGAGTTCGGCATTGTGAACGATATCTTCGAGCGCGATGGCTTCATGGAGAACATCCTGGAGTATGCGCGTCAGTTCACGCCGCCGAACAAGGCCGCGAAGGCTGTGGGACGCATCAAGCGGGCCGTGCAGACCGGGTGGGAAATCCCGATGGAATCGGCTTTGGCGGTGGAGCGCGAGAATCAGCAGATCCTGTTCCAGAGCGATGATGCCAAAGAAGGTTTGGCCGCTTACGTCGAGAAGCGCCCCGCTGTGTTTACGGCGAAGTGAAAAAAGCTTGAACCACAGGGGTCACAGAGGAACACAGGGGAACGCCCAAAGATGTTGTTTTCCCCTGTGTTCGTCGGTGTCCTCTGTGGTTAAGAATTTCGAGGTCCTATGCCAGGCAAAGTAGCGAAAATCGGAAGCTTTAGTGACTGGGTCGGGCTGTTCAACGAGTGGCGCAAGGAAGTTGGCGTCAACAAAGACGACGTCGAGGCGTTCCACTTCGATACGCTCTACGGAGCGATTGAGACCGAGGAGATCCAGTTCGGCTCCTACAAAGGCCGCAACAAGTGGGAGAACCTGCGCCAGGTTCCCACGCAGCAGATGCGGGACGCACTCATGAACATGATCGTCTATCAGGGCGACACCGAATTTGCCAGCGTGGAGCAGCAGCGCAACCTGTTTGAAACCGCGCCGACGGAATGGGATCGCCGCGCGCTCACTCGCGTCATGATCGAAGAGATGCGCCACGGCTGGCAAATGTGCGCGCTGCTCATCGACTTCTTCGGGTCTTCAGGCAAGGTGGAAGCGCAGAAGATGCTGGAGCGGCGCGCCTTCGAAAACAAGCGCCTGCTGGGCACGTTTAACGTCGATGTCGATAACTGGCTGGACTTCTTCACCTACACCGACTTCGTGGATCGCGACGGCAAGTTTCAACTTCAGATGCTGAAGTATTCCGCGTTTGCCCCGCTCGGACGCTCGACGTCTTACATGCTGCGCGAGGAAGCTTTCCACATGGGAACCGGCAACGACGGGCTGCGCCGCGTAGTCGAGGCGGGCGTGATCCCGCGGTGGCTCATGCAGAAATACCTGAATAAGTGGATATCGAGTTCATTCGACCTTTTCGGCACGGATCATTCTTCCTCGGCGCACTGGGCCTACGTCTGGGGAATCAAAGGGCGGTACGACGAACTGCAGAACGATAAGGCCGCCGACCTCGACGACCTGAACGACTACAGCCGCCATTTATATCGGCAGGAAGTTGCGGGATTGGTCGAGCGGCTGAACACATTCCTGAAGCCGGGCGAAAAGAAGTTCTACACGCCCGACATCCGCTTCAACCGCAACATTGGACGATGGGCAGGCCAGAAGTACCACTGCGAGACCGGCGAGCCGTTGGAGGACCGCAGCTACGAGCGGCACTGCGAAGAGAATCTTCCCAGCGCGAAGGATAAAGAGCTGCTGCTCGACATCATCCGCAACGAAAAGAAGTGGATCAAGGAGAAAGTGGGCGCACGCGATCCGCTGTCCACCATTGGCGAGCCGCGCAAGTCGGCGATTAACATCTAGAAAGTGGAGGGACGGGCGTCCTCGCCCGTCCAGCCAAACCTACCACGGAGGCACGGAGTCACGAAGAAAAGCAGCCAGGGATTTTTCGCACTCCTCTGTGTCCTCGGAGCCTGCCCTGAGCGAAGCCGAAGGGTCCCCTGTGGTAAAGAATCACCGCCGAAGATGGCCACCGCCGCCACAATTCGAGTCGAAGATGAACTTCTCTCGACCGCAGACGCGCGCGAGGGTATCATGGCCTTCCTCGACAAACGGCCACCGAAATGGACAGGCAAATAGAAAACGCGAAGGTTAGGGTCGGGACAAAGAGCGGGGCGAAACAGCCCTACACGTCCGGCCACCTGATGTGCCGCGCGCCATTGTGGGGCGTGGCGGGCTTCCTCGGCTGCGCCTACTTCGCGTGGATTTCGTTTGGCCACGTCACTCGCAACGAGTATGAATGGCCGCACGACGCCTGGACTGCCGCGACTTACATCGTGTGGATCCTTCTGCTGGCCGGTTTGGCGTTCGACACGCGCTGCCTGCGCGAGCGCGTGTTTTCCGGCTTGCTCGTCATCAATTTTGTGGTCGGCTGTGGGTTGACGCTGTGGCGCAACGTTCCGTCCGCGGATGTGCGTACCGCTCGCATTGGAACCGGCGCGCTCTGGGCGGTGGCCGCGCTGGTGAGTCTGACCACGCTGGGACGTGCGGCGGAGTTGCGGAGGAAGGGCGCGAGATCGCAGTGATCTGTGGATGGTTTGGTCTTCCTGCGCTCAGCCCCTGAAGGGGCGTCTGATTTTCCGTAGACACGAGGCTTGCCGCGTCGCCGGAGACGGGGCAAGCCCCGTCTCTACACGTAAGGATTTAATTATGGACTTCGAAATCTCTCCCGGGCAGGTCAAGGCGCTGCAGAAGCGCGGGGAAACATTTACGCTGCTCGATGTTCGCGAGGCTTGGGAATATGAAGCCTCCCGCATCGAAGGGGCGAAACACATTCCAATGGGCGACATCCCGACTCGCGCTCACCCGGAACTCGACCCCGACGACCACATCGTGGTCCTGTGCCATCATGGCGTGCGCTCGTTGACGGTCACCAATTGGCTCCGCCAGCAGGGATACGAAAAAGTTCAATCCATGCGCGGCGGGATCGACGGTTGGGCGCGGACGGTGGATCCAAAGGTGCCGCTGTACTGAAGAGAGCTTTTGGCTCTTGGCTCTTGGCTCTTAGCTCTTGGCCTTTAGCTGTTGGCAAGACCAAGACCTGTGCGGCATCAGCGGCAAGCAGCGTGACTGGCCACTGGCCACTGACCACTGACCACCGATAATGATCACCGACTGCCACATCCACATCGCGCCGATCGAACTCTTCAAGCCGCATGCGCTTGAACTGATGAAGCGCAAGCGCTCCAATTTCGATGAGATCGTCGAATATTGCCGCTCGCCCAAGGCCTTCCTGAAATACCTGGACCGCTGCGGCGTTGACCGTGCCGCACTGATCAACTACGTGGCGCCGGAAGTGATCGGCTTTACACCCGAGGTGAACCAGTTCGTCGCCGATTACACGAGGCACGATCCCAAGCGCTTGATCTCCTGTGGCAGCCTGCATCCTCGGCACACTGCCAACATCATGGCGGATGTCGAGCACATCCTGCGCCTCGGCCTTCGCATGATCAAGATCCATCCGCCGCATCAACTGCTGTTTCCGAACGATTATCTGCACGGAGTGAAGGAACTTGAAATCATTTACCGGGCTGCCGAGGCGAACGGGATTCCGGTTATGTTCCACACCGGAACGTCGATTTTCCCCGGCGCGCGCAATAAATACGGCGATCCGATCTACGTTGACGATGTTGCCGTCGATTTTCCCAAGCTCAAAATCCTGCTGGCACACGGCGGCCGGCCGCTCTGGATGCACACCGCGTTTTTTCTCATCCGCCGGCACCCGAACGTTTATCTCGACATCAGCGGCATTCCGCCGAAGACATTGCTGACATATTTTCCGCGGCTTGATGAGATCGCGCACAAGACGTTGTTTGGGACGGATTGGCCGGGCCCGGGCGTTCCGGACGTCAAGCGGAATCTTGAGGAGTTCAAGGCTCTGCCCATCGGCGAAGAGATGCGGGAGCAGATTTTGAGCAAGACGGCGGCCTCGCTGTGGCCGGAATAGGTGCCGCTGAATCGACTAAGTCCTCGTTGGCGAGGCTGGATGCAAAGGGGTGAATCGGCAGCTGAAACAGGCTGCGGAAAAAATCGGGTGCCGATGCCCAACTCCTAAAGGGGGCGTGTGGTCCCGTAGAGACGGGGCAAGCCCCGTCTCTACTTCCCGCACCGAACGTCACTACAACATCAGTACAATAGAAACAAGCATGATGCGACGGGTCTATCTCGACAACAACGCGACGACTCCGGTGCTCCCCGAGGTCATGGAGGCCATGCGGGCTTACTTTGGCGAGCACTTTGGCAACGCGTCCTCCATCCACCATCATGGACAGGAGACGCGGGCTGCGGTCGAGCGTGCGCGCGAATCGGTGGCCGCGCTGCTGGGCTGTCGCGCCTCGGAGGTCGTGTTTACGAGCGGCGGTACGGAGGCCGACAATCTTGCGGTATTTGGGCTGACGAGCTTTGACCTGGCGCGGCCGGGCGGCCATATCATCACCTCGACCATCGAGCATCACGCCGTACTCAACGCCTGCAAGCATCTGGCCAAGTATCGTGGGACGACGGGATGCGAAGTCACATACGTTCCGGTGGATGGCCGTGGCCTGGTGGATCCGGCGGATGTGAAGCGGGCAATTCGGCCGAATACCAAGTTGATCACCATCATGTTCGCCAACAACGAGACCGGCGTCGTGCAGCCCGTCGCTGAGATTGGAAAGATTGCTGCCGAAGCCGACATTTACTTCCATACCGACGCCGTGCAAGCGGCGGGGAAGATCGCGATCGATGTCAATAAGATCGGGTGCGACCTGCTGACCATCTCCGGCCACAAGATGCACGGGCCGCAGGGTGTGGGCGCGCTCTACGTCCGCAAGGGAACTCAGCTTGAGCCCATGCTCTATGGCGGGAGTCATGAACGATCTCGCCGCGCCGGGACGGAGAACGTCCCGGGCATCGTTGGTTTAGGCAAGGCAGCCGAGTTGGCTATCGCTGGCTTCGAATGCGGCGACGATCTTAAGATGGCCGCTGCGCGTGACCATCTGGAAAGCGAACTACTCGAGATCGAAGCCACCGGATTAAACGGCGAAGGCGCGCCACGCGTGCCCAATACGACCAATATTTATTTCGATGGCATCGAAGGCGAGGCGCTGGTCATCGCGCTGGACTTGAAGGGACTGGCCGTCTCGACCGGCGCGGCGTGCTCTTCCGGGGCGATCGAACCGTCGCACGTGCTCATCGCAATGGGGCTGCGTCCCGACCGCGCGAAAGCCAGTATTCGCTTCAGTCTCGGGAAACAAAATACGACCGAGGATGTTGACTTCGCCCTGGCGACGGTCCCCGAAACGGTGTCGCGCCTACGGGAGCTTAGCCCAGTCTATAGGGCTGTTGTTTCGAAATGAGGGTCTTACATTTTGAGCAACAGGGAGCAAAATCGACAATTCCGCGATGCGGTGCGCGAAATTGAAAGAATTCTTGGCCGCGCCCTTACAATTACTGAGTGGGATCGATTGCATCGCGAGGTCTCTGGGATGGGTTACAGTTTTGACACCATAGTCCAAGTTGGCTTGGCGATGTTTGGGTAAACTCGATATGAAGACTACAGCTGTCGATATCCGTCAATGTTTTCAACCGGTGCTCGGAACCCCGCCCTGGAGAGTTAAGGCGGGCGTGGGCAGCTTTCTGACCTTTGAATTCGGCCCACGCGTTCGCGCCCGCGGCCACGTGCACGGGCGATGGCATCTTTGGATTTACTTGTCGAACTGGAAACTCTTTCGCGGCGAACGCCAGTTAGTCGACTCGGATGCCGATCGGAAACTGATAACGATTTCTACCCGGCGGCTTGAGGGAGAGTCACTGACCGACATCGATTTTGACGCTCGCACGAGAAATACTACTTTTTCCTTCGGCGATTTTCGGTTAGTGGTTTCGCCCGCTAATTATCTAGATAGCCCCGACGAACGAGATCATTATTGGATTTTTTTTATGCCGGACAACGAAGTGCTAGCAGTCGGCCCCACCGGAATGCGAGTGGAGCAAGGCGACACTCCTCTTTATTGGCTAGACGGAAAGAAGCATGAAGTAGGAATTCAGGCGACTAATGTACGAAGGCAGGTCAGGTTGAAGGATTAACATGTCTGATTCCTCCACCATCGCCGTCGCCATGTCGGGAGGAGTTGACTCCTCCACCGTTGCGGCCATGCTGCGTGCCGAAGGCCACAACGTCATCGGCCTGACCATGCAACTCTGGAACCAGCGCCGTCTTGCCGGACACGAAGGCATGCCGGAGTCCGTCCAGGGCCGCTGCTGTTCGATCGACGACGTCTACGATGCTCGCCGCGTGGCCGAGACCCTCGGCATCCCCTACTACGTGGTCAATCACGAAGAACGCTTTGAGCGTGATGTGGTGCGGCCGTTCGTCGAGGAGTATCTTGCCGGACGCACGCCGATCCCTTGCAGCCTCTGCAACAATCACTTGAAGTTTGACCAGCTTCTTGTTGTGGCACGGCAGATTGGCGCCGATCGGATTGCCACCGGCCATTACGCCCAGGTCGCCTTTGATGAGCAGCTCAACCGCTGGCTGCTGAAGCGCCCAGCCGACAAATCCAAAGACCAGACTTACTTCCTCTTCGGCCTTACGCAGGAGCAACTGAGCCGCACTCTGTTCCCGCTCGGCGGCATGACCAAGCCGGAAGTGCGCGAACTGGCCCGCAAGCACAACCTGGTGATCGCCGAAAAGCCCGACTCGCAGGAAATCTGCTTCGTCCCCGGCGGCGACTACAAGCGCTTTCTCGAAGCCTATCTCGCCGAGCAGGGAGACAGGCCGGCACGGATTTCCGGCGACATGATTGCCGGCGAGATGGTTGCCGGCGAGATGGTCACGACCGACGGCAAGGTGATCGGCGAGCACGCCGGCGTGCACAACTTCACAGTCGGCCAGCGCAAGGGCCTCGGTGTGGCCACCGGCTCGCCGCTGTACGTGATTCAAATCAAGAACGACACGCGGCAAGTGGTGGTCGGTAAGGACGAGGAGCTTTACTCGCGCACTCTCCGAGCTCGCCGGGTGAACCTGATTTCGACGGCCGAGTTGCGCGAGCCCATGCGGGTCGCAGTGAAGATCCGCCACAAGCATCAACCCGCGCCGGCCGTCATTGAACCCGCTGGGCCAGACGAAGTCCGAGTGACCTTTGACGAGCCGCAGCGCGCGCTGACCCCCGGCCAGGCCGCCGTTTTCTACGATGGTGACATCGTGGTCGGCGGCGGTTGGATCGAAAACAGCACACAATAAGCACTTGCTGGTGGAGAGCCGGGCGTCCCCGCCCGGCTGGACCCTTCGGCTTCGCTCAGGGCAGGCTCGCGAGACGCCCGTCCCTCCACCGTATGGTTAGGGCGCATCGGTTACCCACGATTACTTTTTGCCCGCACTCATAGCACCTTCGTGGGCTAGACCTGCCGATGAAGCAGAGTTAGGGTTTAGTGCACGACGGGACCTTCGTAGTCTCTCCCCAGTAAAGGTCCGGCGTGGGGAGCGATCGTATGAAATTTTGGCATCTCTGTTATGTGGCATTGGGGATTGCGGTGGCGCGCTGGGTTTTTAAGCGTCAACCAATGCAGGTAACCGATCCGATCACCCGTTTTCGTACCTCTGGTCTGCTGTAAGTAGCGATTGGTGAGAAGGGCTTGGGCGCGCCCCCGTTGCGCGTCGCTCCGTTTGAGCGCGTCCATGTCCCTTTCCCCATTTCTGGAAGTGCTAGTACCACCGTGTCCCTTCGGTAACTTCTTTTCCGTTCTATCTCGCCTAGACTTTCCATGTGGACCGGCTGAGTCCGCCCACGCTTCTCAGCGACCGAAATCATGCGATGTAAATTCCCCAGCCTGCGGTTGGTTGCGCTCGGTGTGCTGCTCTTCGTGTTGCTCTGCCCGTTGGCTGCTTCGGCGCAAGACGATGCCCCCTCGCTCGGCGACCTTGCACGCGACCTGCGCAAAAACAAATTGCAGCAGCCGCCTCCACAACAGACGGACCCGGCCCGCACGGTGATCGATAACGACAATCTGGCCCAGGTCATGGATGATGCCAGGAAAACAAGGCCGGTCAAACCAAACAAGACCGTGTTTTCCATTGATCCTTCCGGCAATACCCTCAAAGTATCGTCGCCCGATGTAACCTGCAGTCTTTCCTTCAACGCCCGGGCCAGTTCGCTGCTGATCAAGCCGGTTCTGATCGAAGACTTGCCGCTCACCGAACTGCTCAAGCTCGACGGTCCCGGTTCCATTCAGGATGAAAGTCTGCAACTGGACGTATTCAATGGAACCGACTGGGACCTTCGCGAAATCACCATTGGCCTGACGCTCGAACGCAGGCCTGGAGAGAGCGCCGAAGTGGCCGCGCGCGCGCGTGTGATTCCCGCCGCCCAAGGCATCGCGCCAATCGCCGTCGAGCGGCGTTCCGACGTAACCCTCCTCTATCACCTCAAGGCCGAGGCCAAGCCCTTCAGCACAACCGCATTTCACGAGAATATCGGGATCACGCCCGGCCCCGATGAAGATTGGCGATGGTCGATCGTAGAAGCCAAGGGAATCCGGCCTTCGCAAGCGCAGTCGATGCCAGATTCGCCAGACCCGCTGTTTGCTATTCCATCGCCGTTCGTGCCGGGCTCGAACGAGCCGCAGCTTGCGCCAACCGCGCCCATAATTCCCGACAAACCGGCACAGGACAAGCCGAGTTTCGACAAGTCCCCGAGCCCAGGCGCAACTCCGCAGCGATAAAAGCTTGAACCACAGAGGGCACAGGGGTTCACAGAGGAGCAACGAGAGAGGTCTTTTTCCCTGTGTTCCTCTGTGTCCTCTGTGGTTAAGAATTATTCGGCAGCCTGTCAGGAATCTGCCTTGATTTCAATCGTCGGCAGGAAGCGCGGCTTCTGGCGGGCTTTCGTCAACTGCTCGAACGAATAGGCGATCTTGAGCAGGGTGGGTTCGCTCCAGGCGCGTCCGAAGAAGGAAATGCCGACCGGCAGTCTCCAGAGATATCCGGCTGTCACGTTGATATTGGGATAGCCGGCAACAGCGGCGGCGCTCGAACTGCCTCCGGCGACGTGATCGCCATTGATCAGGTCGGTGATCCAAGCGGGACCTCCCGTGGGGGCAACGAGCGCGTCGAGTTTGAACTTGTCCATGATGAAGTCGATGCCCTCGGCGCGGCTGAGTTGGCGATTCAGGGCCAGCGCATCGAGATATTCCTTCGAGGTGAGCGGGTCCTTCTGTTCCGACTTGAGAAAAATGTCTTGCCCGAAGTAGGGCATTTCCCGGCCACGATTGCGCTCATTGAACTCAATCACATCCTTCAAACTCTTAACCGAAGAGCCGAGGCGGCGAGCGAGATAGGCCGCAAGGTCGGCTTTGAGTTCGTAGTAGAAGACGGTGAGTTCGCTTTCGTCGAACTTGCCAATGGTGGGAATGTCGGCGGGATCGACGATCTCAGCGCCAGCACGCTTCATCTCGCCGATGAGCGAGTCCATAAGCTGGTCGACGGCATCGTTGAAGCCGAAATATTTGCGCACCACTCCCAGGCGCGCGCCTTTGAGTCCTGCGGGATCGAGGAATTTCGTGTAATCGGGATACAGCTTGCCCTGACTGTCAGCGGTCACGGGATCTTGCGGATCCGCTCCTGCCATGGCACCGAGAAGAATGGCGACATCGCGCACCGTGCGAGCCATCGGACCAGCCGTGTCCTGACTGTGCGAGATCGGAACGATGCCGTTGCGACTGACCAGTCCAACCGTAGGTTTCAGGCCGGCCAGACCGTTCGCCGAAGCAGGACAGACGACCGACCCGTCCGTCTCCGTGCCCACACCGGCAACGCAGAGATTGGCGGAAACAGCGGCCCCGGTTCCGGAGCTTGATCCACAGGGATTGCGGTCGAGAGCGTAAGGATTACGGGTCAGTCCACCGCGGCCGCTCCACCCGCTGGTGGAATGACTGGAGCGAATGTTGGCCCACTCACTGAGATTGGTTTTACCCAGGATCACGGCGCCGGCCTTGCGCAACTGCGCGGCGACGAAAGCGTCGTTCGCAGGGCGCGATCCGAGCAGCGCCAGCGAGCCCGCGGTTGTGCTCATGCGGTCGGCGGTATCGATGTTGTCCTTGATGAGAACCGGAATGCCATGCAGCGGCCCGCGCGGTCCCTTCGACTTGCGCTCCTGGTCGAGCGCGTCGGCGATCTTCAGAGCCTCGGGGTTGAGCTCAATGACGGCGTTGACCAAGGGTCCGGCCTTATCGATCTCGCCAATTCGTTTCAGGTACTTCTCAGTCAGAGAGCGGGAGGAATACTGACCGGACTGGAACGCCTTCTGGACATCGTCAATGGTGATCTCGTCGAGCTCGAAGTCCTTGACGAAATCTCCGACGGCCGGGCCGGGCGCAGGCGCGGGATCGACAACGCGAGCCGAGCTGAGCGCCGGGTAGGCGGCCGTGGCAAGAGTCGCGGTCACGCCGGTGCGAAGGAAGTTGCGGCGCGAGTTGTTTTTCAGGGGAAGGGAATCGGAAGACATGAAGGCTCCTGCGACATGGGATGAGTTCGGATGCAAGTCCCGAGCGGGAATCTTACGAAGAGTGCGCGAAAAAGGCAAACGCAGGGAACGTTGTCAGGAAGCGTTGTCTTGGACAGAGCGGAATGGTAGTCTAACGAAGTTGAGCGGGAGTAGTTCAGCGGTAGAACGCCAGCTTCCCAAGCTGGATGTCACGGGTTCGATCCCCGTCTCCCGCTCCATCAAACCTCAGCGGATTCAACGCGGGAGCAGAATTTATTTGCCAGTGCTGGCTGCGGACGACGCGGCCCTCGTCTGGATCAGGCCGATTCCCAGGCCTCCCACGGCGCCAGCGAGCAGCCCCAGCAACACCAGCATGGGTATGCTCTCAAGAAGTGCATTCTTCAGTAATTTCGCCATTCTGTGTTCTCCACTCGGAATTTGGTGCCCAAGTTAGTCTAGCATTTGCGCTTCCATTCCCGGCTCAGGGAGCGACCGCAAAAGGTTGTGGCCGCGAGAGATGGCGGGGAAGGGTCCGCTCGCAAGGACGATGGTGAAGAGTTTTTCAACTAAAGGGAAGATGGCGCAGTAGAGCCGGGAGTTCTTAGCAATGACCGCCGGCCTGTCTTTTTGCAGGCCGACGTGGCATCTTTAGATTTTGTCTTCCTTTGGAGATGCAATGAAACTTTGCGGCTTCGCTGTTTGCGTCATGCTTTTGTCGAGCCTGTGGGCGCAGGACACTCCGGGCGGCGTCGTCCCACCAGAAGTTAAGAACGCGGCTGCGGCGGTCGGCAGTCAACGGCCGCGGATCGGACTGGTGCTCGAAGGCGGTGGTGCGCTCGGGTTGGCGCACGTCGGGGTGATCCAGTGGCTGCAGGAGAATCGCATACCGGTCGACGTGATTGCCGGCACCAGCATGGGCGCCCTGATCGGAGGAATCTACGCCACCGGGGAATCGCCCGGCCAGATCGACACTCTGATCCGGAGCATTAAGTGGAACGAAGTGCTGCGCGGTGTCACACCCTATAAAGACCTGTCGTTCCGCCGAAAAGAGGACCGGCGGGACTATCCGAATGCCTTCGAATTCGGCTTGAAGCAAGGCAAGCAGTTTCCCGGCAGCTTTAATTCCGGCCAGCAGGCGGGATTGATTCTGGACCGGGTCGGGTTGCCTTATTCGGAGATGAAGAGCTTTGACGACTTGCCGATCCCATTCCGTTGTGTGGCGACCGATCTGGTGTCGGGCAAGCCCTACGTGTTCGACCAGGGCTCGCTGGCGAGAGCGATGCGGGCCTCGATGTCATTGCCGGCATTTTTTACTCCGGTGCGCGATGGCAGCCGCGTGCTGGTTGACGGCGGGCTGCTCGATAACTTGCCGGTGGACGTCGCGCGGCAGATGGGCGCCGATATTGTGATCGCAGTTCATTTGAAGATAGCGCCCTTGGATTCCAAGACGCCGCTCTCGTCGGTGGGCGTGTTGCAGCGCTCGGCCAGCGTCAGCATAGCGCTCAACGAACTGCGCAGCATGGAGAAGGCGGACATCCTGCTGACGGCGGACGTGGAGCGATTCGACACCACCGATTACAAGCTTTTCGACAAGATCGAGGCCGAAGGATACAAAGCCGCCCAGGCCAAGAGCGCGCTACTCGCTCGTCTGCGGGTTGACGATGAGGAGTGGCAGCGGATCGTGGCTACACGGGAAGGGAAACGCAGACCCGTGCCAGTGCCCGAGTTCGTGGAAGTCAGCGGCGCCAAAGGGGACGTCCTCAAGGGCCTTCAGCACAAACTGTCCGGCTTGGCGGGTGAGCCGATCGATCCTCGTGAACTGGACGAGAAAATGATGGACGTTACTGGTCTGGGGCGCTTCGCCAGAGCAGGGTATCGCGACGTGGTGCGGGACGGGCAACATGGGCTCGCGGTCGAAGCCGAAGAGAAAGATTACGCGCCACCGACGGTGCATCCCGCATTGGTCATCGACGGGTCCGACTACAAGAATGTTCTGTTCGAGGTTGGAGGGCGCGTCACGTTCCTCGATGTCGGTGGCTTCGGCTCGGAGTGGCGCAACGATTTTATCGCGGGCTCCGAGTACGGACTGAAAACAGAATATTTTCATCCCTTCACGTCTTACACGGGCTGGTTCGTCGCCGTGCATGGGACCGCCGACAGCAGCCCGTTTTTCGTGTACCAGCGCGACAAGCTTCTTGGTGAGTACCGCAACCGCCTGATGGGCGGAGGCCTGGACCTGGGTTATACATTTGGACGGGGCGCGGAACTGCGCGTCGGGTATGAGGCCGGATATCGGAAGATCAACGAAGATATAGGCATTCCCGTGGCGCCGGCGGTCCACGGACGGTTCGGAATGACCTCGGTGCGATACCGGCTCGAACGCTTTGATGATCCGGTGATTCCGCGCAGGGGAGCGCGCCTGGAGTCGACCTTTAAGTTCTACGACACTGCCCCGGGAACGCCGGACGTGGTACCGACCGAGGAACTGCGTCTGGGGTTGGCCGAGCGGACGAGCCAGAAATCGTCGGTGCTGCTCTTCGCCTCGGGAGGCACCTCTTTCTCGACCAGGAACACTGGCTTCCCGCCCTTCAGCCTCGGCGGCCCCTTGCGCCTGGGAGCTTTTGGGACGAACGAGTTGTTGACAAACCAGTATTTTCTGCTGCAGCCGGCATTCCTCTACAAGTTGCGGGAAATTTCGCCGCTGTTGAAGCAAAATGTATACCTGCTTACGATGTATGAGGCTGGAAAAGCTTACGGGCAGCCGGCGAACGCCCCGAAGGTCGCGCAGGACGCAACCGTCGGAGTCCTGTTCCAGACCCTGTTCGGGCCAGTGTTCTTTGGCGGGAGCCTCGGAGATAACCAGCATCGCAAGTTCTTCTTCGAGTTGGGCCGATTCTTCTGAGACACGCGGGAAATGCCCGCTTCGACGAAATCCGGTAGCGGGCGAATCCTGTGCTGCCAAATACCAAGCTGCGAGCTGCGGGCTGCGGGGCAGCCGTTTGCTCGTAGCTCGCGGCGCAGCAACACGGAATTAGCCCACTACCCGAAACCCACCTGCCGCCCTATGATAAAAAGAACATTCGAGGTGCATTGATGACAGAACCCAGTTACGAAGAATTGAAAGCTCGCCTTGCCGATCTGGAAAAGCAGGTGGAAACGAAAAAAAGAAGCGGCGCCATGGAGTTCCGCGTGAGCGAGAAGGGCGGCGTCAGCGTTTACGGACTGGGCCGCTTTCCGGTGACGCTTTACTACGAACAGTGGACAAGGCTGCTCGACGCGGTTCCCGAACTTAAAGCTTTTATTGAAGAAAATAAGAGCAAGCTGAAGCTAAAGCAGGGCTAGTTGGCCCGAGTGGTCGATCTAAAGAAAGCCTTCGCGTTGCCTCTGAGCCAGGACGCGGTTGCGGAGTTTCTGGGCGGCAAGCCGGACGCTGTGCCGGTGACTCAATGAATTCTGTACTCAGCGAGCGAGAGGCGCCTATTTCCCAATGACAAAAGACAAGTATTGGCGGCCTCCAAAGGAAGTACCGCCGGAAGTTTTCGAAGAGCGAAACCAGAAGCGGCGTTTTCGAGATCAGTTGGAGTTAATTGCCGAATACCTGGACGAGGATTCATTCGTGGAGGCGGTGAAAGAGTTCAATCCCACTCCAGATGAGCTAAAAGAATGGGTCAGGCTCTTTCGCGAGATTGTCCGCGAGAAGCGCGGACTTTAGCGGCGCGGGCTTTGTCGGCTGCTTCTTCCAGCGCCTTTTCTGCCCTATCGCGCTGCTCCTTCGGGAGGGATGAGGCTTTTGCATGCAACTTCTCCACAAGAGAGTCGAGCGCCGACGATTTAGCGGCTGATGTCGTCATTTACCTGCCTTTCTTGGGGGAAAATTCTTCACTGAACATAAAGTGTACAACGCCAGTCAACATTAGTCCGCAGTACTAGCGTCACCGTCCCTTAGATTACCATCCTGCGATTTTCGCTGCTTTTCCGGTCACCTTTTGTCGGCGGGTGCCGTTCGGTGGGTAGGATGGTGCGCCCGGAGAGAATCGAACTCCCAACCTCATGGTTCGTAGCCATGCACTCTATCCAATTGAGCTACGGGCGCATCGTGGCAGAATTGCGTGTTTGAATTATAACGGAAACAGAATCGTTTCGCCCAACCTGAATCGCCGTGATAAACGTGGGGGAAAACCCTGAGCCGAGATCGATTACGCTTCCCATTCGCGCCGAATCCCGCGCTGGCTGTGGAAATCGGGCCTTGCCGAAATACAAGATTTGTAAATTAGAGTAAAAGTTTCCGCCCCAGCGCAAAACCTACCCGCCCGAGCGTTCTATTAACGCATGTTGGCAACGCGTTAGCGATGGCACCCGACATGCTTCTCCTTGGGGCAGACGAAGTGGCGCGCAACGGGGCATTTTGGGAACAAACTTCGGCCAGAGGTCTTTCCGAATGCCCCTTTGCAATACTCCGTTTGTCGACCAAGGTGCACTCCGCTCAGTTTCCCGGCCCTCCCCCGAGAGTCCTCCCTGGAATAATGAGGCTTAGCAGGGAAACGGGCGGAGTGCCATCTGACCCCTTCTCAGAAAGACCAATCTCTTCCACAAGTTCAGGCGAGAACCAACTGATCCTGCACGTCGATGCCGGCCTGACGCAGCAACCTGGCCACCGCGTCGCCTTTCAGCCGCGAGGCGTCAAACCGCACGCGCACCGTCCGCTCTTTCTCGTTGAAGTGGATGCGCTGGATGCCATAGACCTCGCGGACACTGTCAATGGCCCGCAACTCAGCTTCTCCGGGCGGAGTCTGGTAGCGGTAGACGGCTTCAAGGTACGTCATTTTCATTTCTCCCAAGGAATAAGGTTCGAGGTTTACTCTTTGAGTATCTAATAAGGGCTGGATTCCGCCAAGCGCGATCGGCAACTGGCGCCGATTTAGCCAAGCTCGCGTAGGGACGGCCGCCCTCGGCCGTCCATGCCGAGCACAGCTCGGCAACTGCCGGCGGTCACGGCGAACTCTGGTTTCGATATAGACTTCTGGCAACTAAACTATGGACCACCTCGACCCTGTGGACCCCCCGAACCCCGCACCGTCCTCCGCCCAGGCGCAAGAAAAAGACCCCGTCTGCGGGATGGACGTGAATCCGGCAACCGCTCGCCACAAGACGCTGCACAATGGCAAGGAATATTTCTTCTGCTGCGCCGGTTGCCTGGCGAAGTTCCAGGCGAATCCCGAGAAAATTCTGTCCTCTCCTCCCAAGCCGATGGGATCGGGACATGTGTCTCTGGGGACTCCGGCTCTGGTCATGCCAACCTTGGGCAAGCCGGCCACGCCCCCCACTGCTCAGTTGCCCGCAAAGTCCGGAAAAGACTCGCGGGCCTTCGTTTGTCCGATGTGCCCGGAGGTGCGGCAGATCGGGCCGGGCCCCTGTCCCAAGTGTGGAATGGCGCTCGATCCCGAGTCGCCGGCGCTCCCCGCGACCAAAACCGAATACACCTGCCCGATGCATCCAGAAATCGTGCGAGCCGAGCCCGATCCGAAGATTTGTCCGATTTGCGGCATGGCACTCGATCCGCGCACGGTGACGGTCGAAGAACACAATCCCGAACTGCGCGACATGACACGGCGTTTTTGGATCAGCCTGGCGCTGACCGCGCCATTGCTGGCGATTGCCATGGGCAGCATGTTGTGGCCGCACGCCTTCATGGCGTCGCCTTGGACCTGGGCGTTGCCGTGGCTCGAATTGCTGCTCGCCACACCCGTCGTGCTGTGGGGCGGTTGGCCGTTCTTCCAGCGCGGATGGGCGTCGGTGGTAAATCGCAGCACCAACATGTTCACGCTGATTGCGATGGGCACGGGTGTCGCGTACCTGTTCAGCGTGGCAGCAACACTATTCCCGCAGATCTTTCCCGCGTCGTTCCGCAGCATGGGCGATCGTCCGGATGTGTACTTTGAAGCGGCCGCGGCGATCGTCACGCTCGTGTTGCTGGGACAAGTGCTGGAGCTGCGCGCCCGCAGCCGGACGTCGAGCGCGATCCGGGCGCTGCTCGACCTAAGCCCGAAGATGGCGCGCGTGCTGGGCGAGGACGGCTCGGAGCGCGACATTCCGCTCGAAGATGTGAAGCCGGGAGATCGGCTGCGGGTGCGTCCGGGAGAAAAGATTCCTGTCGATGGCGTTGTGCTCGATGGGTCGAGCACAGTGGACGAGTCCATGATCACGGGCGAATCCGTTCCGGTGGAGAAGACGGCGGCCTCGCGTGTGATCGGAGCGACCGTGAATGGCAACGGCTCTCTCGTGATACGGGCCGAGCGCGTCGGCAGCGAGACCATGCTGGCGCAGATCGTGCAGATGGTCAGCCATGCGCAGCGCACCCGCGCCCCGATCCAACGGCTGGCGGACAAAGTTGCCGGCTGGTTTGTTCCGGCGGTGATGGCGATTGCGGCGGTGACCTTCATCGCGTGGGTAAGCTTCGGACCGGAGCCGCGTTTCGCGCATGCCATCGTGAACGCCGTGGCCGTGCTGATCATCGCGTGTCCTTGCGCGCTCGGCCTCGCGACGCCGATGGCGATCATGGTAGGCACCGGGCGCGGCGCTCATGCGGGCGTGCTCATCAAAAATGCCGAGGCGCTGGAGACGCTGGAAAGAGTGGACACCATCGTCTTCGATAAGACCGGGACGCTGACCGAGGGAAAACCGAAAGTGGTGGCGTTCTCGACGTCAGAGATTTTGCCAGGTATTTCAGGCAGCGAGATTCTGCGCTTGACGGCAAGTCTGGAGCGTGCCAGCGAGCATCCGCTGGCTGCGGCGATCGTCGCGAAGGCGAATGAACTGAAGTTGAGCTTGAGCGAGCCCGCCAACTTTCAATCCACGCCGGGCCAGGGCGTGCGCGGGACCGTGGAAGGGAAGAGCGTGGCGGTTGGGAACAGCGCTCTAATGCGCGCGGTCGGAGCTTTCGAGAACAAGACCGGCGTCTTAGTTGCTGGGTACCCCGGTTCCACTGCAATCTATGTAGCGGTCGATGGCAAGTATGCTGGGCACATTTCAGTAGCGGACCCGCTGAAGGCATCCACTGCGAAGGCACTGCGCGAGCTGAAAGCCCAGAGAATTCGGTTGGTCATGCTCACTGGAGACAACCAGGCTACGGCCCAGGAGATTGCGCGAAGCCTCGATGTCGAAGACTTCAAAGCCGAGGTTCTGCCGGCGCAAAAAGCCGAGATCGTCAGGAGTCTCCAGAACGAAGGCCGCGTGGTTGCCATGGCCGGCGACGGTATCAACGACGCGCCCGCGCTGGCGCAAGCGCACGTCGGAATCGCCATGGGCACGGGAACCGACATCGCGATGGAAAGTGGCGGCATCACGCTGCTTAAAGGAGACCTTGAGGGAATTCTGCGGGCGCGCAAGCTGAGCCAGGCGACGATGCGCAACATCCGGCAGAACCTGTTCTTCGCGTTTCTCTACAACTCGATTGGAGTGCCGATTGCGGCGGGCGTGCTGTATCCGGTGTTCGGACTCCTGCTAAGCCCGATTCTGGCCGCGGCCGCAATGAGCTTTAGTTCGGTGTCGGTGATTACCAACTCGCTGCGGTTGCGGAAGGTGAAGCTGTAGGTCTCAGCTCTCAGAAGAGTTTGCACGGCGATCACCAGTAGTCAATAGGATCTTGGGTAACCGAGACTAGAGCGACGCTCCATGTCTGTGAGATTGTCCTGACAGCTGACAGCTGAGAGCTTCCTTCACAGTTTGCTCAAATAATCCGTCACTTCCGGGCTGTTCCAATCCACGGCTCCGATGAACTTGCGGCGAATGACTCCGTTGCGGTCGATGACGTAGCTTTCCGGCCAGCCAAACGTGCCGTAGAGGGAACTCGCCTTCTTCGCTTCATCCCGCACCGTGACCACATTGACGCTGTAGTCCTTGAGGAACTTGTGGTACGCCGCGTCGTCGGCGTCAATACTGACGGCGAGCACCACCACACCTTTATCTTTGAGACGCGCCTGCATCCGCACCAGCGATGGCGTCTCTTCAATACACGGCGGACACCACGTCGCCCAGAAATTCAGCACCACCACCTGCCCGCGAAACTGGCTGAGCGTGACTTTGTGGTCGGAATCCTGCAAGGTGAAGTCCGGGGCATTCGAACCGATGCGCGCGGGATGGCTCCCGCTGTAGCATCCGATCAGGGTCGCCAGCAATCCAATGGCTAGACAGGCCGCGAAAAGACAGGCTGCGGAAGAACTCAATTGCGCCCTTGATCTTGGGTGGCGCAGCGCTTCAGCGCTGCGGTAACTGCTCTGTATTGAGTCCGGCTTTAGCCGCTGCGGTGACACTGTCTGGTCGGAAACGAGTTTTTCCGGAGCTCCTTTAGGGGCTGGATCTCGACAATCGTTTTTTTTCGCGTCCCGTAGAAGCGTGGCAAGAAGCGTTTGTCTCACCCCGCTATAATAGCGAAAATCCGATGGATCGTTCACTTCCAGCCCCGCCGCCCCAGGCCCCGATCCCCGAGGTCTCGCTTATCGTTCCGGCCCGGAACGAAGAGGCCAGTCTGAGCGCCTGTCTGGAATCGCTGACCAAGCAAGCCGGCGTGGCCTTCGAGATCATCGTGGTTGACGACGGCTCCACCGACCGCACGCGCGAGATCGCGCAGAGTTTTGCCGGAGTGCGGGTGATTTCGACGGGAGCTTTGCGCGAGGGTTGGACGGGGAAGAACAATGCGATGGTCGCGGGAGCGAAAGAGGCCCGTGGCGAATGGCTGCTGTTCACCGACGCCGACACCGTGCATCTTCCGGGATCGCTGGCGCGGGCTTTGAACGAAGCCAAAAATGAGCGGGCCGATTTGTTGTCGTACTCGCCCGAGCAGGTGGTCGTCACCTTCGCGGAGAGGGCCGTGATGCCTGTAATCTTTGCGGAACTCGCGGCGCACTACCCGCCCCACAAAGTGCGCGACCAAACTGCGGGAGTGGTCGCGGCGAACGGCCAGTATATTCTCGCCCGCCGTGCCGCCTACGACGCCGTGGGTGGGCACGCCGCGGTGGCCACGGAAATACTTGAGGACGTGGCGCTGGCCCGAATTTTCCGCAGCGCCGGCCTGCGTGTGTACTTCCGTTATGGCGGAGACGCCGTGCGCACACGCATGTACCGCAACTGGTCTCAACTTCGCGAAGGATGGACGAAGAATCTGGCGCTGTTGTTCCCTCAACCCGAACGACTGGCGCTCCAGAGTTTGTTTTTGTGGTTCATGGCATGGGCGACGCTTGGCATAGCCGCGTCTGGCGCAGCCAGCCAGCACTTCGTGAGGATTGGATGCGTCCTCTTATGGCTGTTGGTGTACCGGCGAATTCGCGCCGCACATTTCGCAACCGCGAATAACCTGATCGCCATCGCTTGCGGTCTGCCGATATTCGCCTATCTGCTGCTGCGCTCAAAAAAGGCCCACGCGAATGGCCAAGTATCGTGGAAGGGCCGTGCCTACACTGTCGCCGCTCCAGGTAGAAGTAAGCCTGCCGAAATGCAAGCTGCAAAACCGATTCCAAGAATTGAGAATCAAGGATTGAAAACTGAAAACTGAAAGCTGAGAGCTGAAAGCTGCCTCTATGGTCTATCTCACACGCAAAGCGGAATTTTCCGCATCGCACTTCTATCACAATCCGGCGTTTACGCCCGAAGAGAACGCACGCATTTTTGGCAAATGCAACAACCCCAACGGACACGGGCACAACTACACCCTGGAAGTGACCGTGAAGGGCGCCGTCGATCCGAAGTCGGGATTCGTCGTTGACCTGAAGCAATTGAAGGACGTCATGAGCAGGGAAGTGCTCGACGCGCTCGACCATCGCTTCCTGAACAAGGAGGTGCCCGAGTTCTTCACCAGGATCCCGACGACCGAGAACCTCGCCATCGCCATCTGGCAGCGCCTCGCGCCGAAACTCCGCGCGGCGCAGTTGCATCGCGTGCGCGTCTACGAAACGCCCGACCTGTTCGTCGATTTTTACGGCGAAGATTTCCACGGAGAAGCATGAAGGCGCACCTGACCCGGCGCTACATGTTTTCGGCTTCGCACCGCTTGCATAGCGACGAGATGTCGGAGGAAGAAAACCGCGCGACCTACGGCAAGTGTAATAATCCCTACGGACATGGCCACAACTACACGGTCGAAGTCACCGTCAGTGGACCGGTCGATGACCACACCGGTATGGTCTGCAATCTGGTCGATCTGGACAGCTTCGTGCACACCCAGATCCTCGAACGCTATGACCACCAGAATCTGAACCTGCTTTCAGAATTCGCGAAGCAGGTTCCGACCACGGAAAACCTGTGCATCGCCATCTACGAAATTGTGAAGCGCGGCTTCCACCAGGCGCATCTAGAAAAGGTACGAATTGAAGAGACGATGATGAATTCGTTTGAATATTCTGGGGATTTGTAATTGGCAATTTGTAATTTTGTTTTCAAATTACAAATTACAAATCACAAATTACAAATCGCGTTCTAACCTATGAAAACGCCCGCCGACTTACCCGCCACTCTGACCAGCGCCACCTACGAAGAACTGGTGCGCGAAATGCTTGTCCGCCTCGGCGAAGATCCCGATCGCGAAGGGCTTTCGCGCACACCCGCGCGCGTGCACAAAGCCATGCAATTTCTCGTCAAGGGCTACAAGGACGACCCCGAAGCGCTCTTGCGGAAAGCGCTGTTTACGGTCAGCTACGACGAGATGGTGATCGTGAAAGACGTCGAAATGTTCAGCCTGTGCGAGCACCACCTCTTGCCGTTCTTTGGCAAGGTGCATGTGGCCTATATCCCAAACGGAAAAGTCATCGGCCTGAGCAAAATACCGCGCCTCATCGAAATGTTCTCGCGGCGCTTGCAGATCCAGGAGCGCCTGACCACGCAAATTGCGGAGGCGATCCAGAACACCGTCGAGCCGCAGGGCGTCGGCGTGGTCATCGAGGCCCGGCATCTGTGCATGATGATGCGTGGTGTCGAGAAGCAGCATTCTTCGGCGGTGACTTCGTCCATGCTCGGCTGCTTCCGCAACGAAGAGGAAACGCGAACCGAATTCCTGTCGCTGATCCGCCAGCGTGCCAACGTGGTGTGATTTGTAAGCTCGTGTAGGGACGGGCGCCCTCGCCCGCCCAAGCCGAGCGCAGCTCGGCAACTGTTTGCGGTGACGGTAACTCTGATTCGCGATAGCGCTATTGCCGAATTGTGGACTCCCTCCTCGAAAGATAGCGGCGGTTGGAATAAGCTGAAAAATGCCGCATGCCGAAACGCAAACCCATGCTGCGCGAACCCAGTCTCTCCGGCCGCCTCGCCCTCGTCACCGGCGCCAACCGCGGCATCGGTCTCGCCATCGCTCGCGCCCTGGCGCGTGAAGGATGCCATCTGGTCGTCACCGGCCGCGACGAGCGTGCCTTGGCCAGGGCGCGTACTGAACTGGAGAAGCTAAAAGTTCAGGTGCTGGCGCAGTCCTGCGACGTCCGCAGCCCCGAATCGGTCGATTACCTCTTTGCCCTCGTCCGCGTACTGCGCAAGCCGCTCGATATCCTCATCAACAACGCGGGCATTGGACATCCCAATCGCACCGTCGGCGAGTTGCCTTACCCCACCTGGATGGAAGTGATCGACACCAACCTCAACGGCCTGTTCCTCATGACGCAGGCGGCGCTTGCGGTGATGAAACCCGGCAGCACGATCGTGAACAATCTCTCGATCGCCGCCGAGCGCGCTTTCCCGGGGTCGGCAGCCTACAATGCGTCGAAGCATGGCGCCCTCGGCTTTACCAACACATTGCGCGAGGAGTTGCGGCCAAAGGGCATTCGCGTGGTCGCCCTCATGCCCGGCGCAACTGATACCGCGCTCTGGGACACGTTGTGGCCAAAAGCGCCAAGGCGCAAGATGATGTCCGCCGAGACGGTCGCCCGCAACGTGGTTAACGCGCTGCTCTTGCCCGAAAACACGACGGTAGAAAAAGTCGTGGTGATGCCCTCAGTCGGGACGCTCTAGGAAAAAGCGCCCGCCCGTTGGCGACGCAGCCGCCAAAGAAAGCATCAAACCGTGGGTAGTCCTGGTTCGCGAACGACGAACAGCGAACGTCGAACGACCGAGGAAGATCATGTCATTCCTAGATAACTTCAACGCTTACTTCAAATCGCTGAAACAGCCGGAGCACCGCCTGGCGTGGGCCGTAGCCATCGCCGCCGACGTTCTACAGATCGCCGCGTTTCCACTCTTCGTCGAGGGTGCGATGTCTCCCGCAGACTCGGTGCTCGACCTGTTTGTCGCCTTCGTTATGATTCGCCTGCTCGGATGGCATTGGGCTTTCCTGCCGACGGCCGCCGCCAAACTCATTCCCGGCGCCGATCTTTTTCCCACCTGGACCGCAGCCGTATGGTTCGTCACCCGCCAGCAGGTGAATGCCAGCTCCAACTCTAAAGACGTGGAGATTCTGCCGCCCGGCTCCGCACCAGAACCGCGCCACTGAGAGCTGACAACTGAGAGCTGACAGCTGAGAGCTATCTACCACGTCCCATACCGGTATCGGTGTGGTCGTTCCGAGAATACGTTAACCATGACCACCCCCGCGACGAAGCCTCCAACATGCGCCCAGAAAGCAATCCCGCCCGAAGTTTGGCTGGTTTCGGCGATCGCAGTAGCAGTGCCGCTCAGAAAATTTCCCACGAACCAATAGCCGAGCATCAGCCATGCCGGAACGTGAAACAGAAAGATCGGCGGAAACCAAATCAGCACACGCGCCCGCGGATACAGAATAAAATACGCGCCCATCACTCCCGCAATCGCGCCGCTCGCCCCAACACTGGGTATGCGCGAGCCCTGGTTAAGAAGAATGTGCGTGACGTCGGCCGCCACTCCGCTGACCAGGTAAAACACTAGGTACCGGAAGTGTCCGAGGTAGTCTTCGATGTTGTCGCCGAAGATCCACAGGAAAAGCATGTTCCCAGCCACGTGTAAGAATGAAGCGTGCAGAAACATCGAGGTAAACAACGGTAGAATGGCCGTAGCCAGCCCGGCGTAGGAGTGTCCAGTCAGCACGGCCAGGGTGTGGTGCGGAACCACGCCGAACTCGGCCAGGAACGAATTCAGCGCCCGATGGCTCTGCATCCCGACCGAAAGCTCCCACAGAAAAACCATCACGTTCAGGACGATCAGAAAATAGTTGACGAACGGCGTCGAGAAAGTGGGCTGATCGTCGCGAAGAGGAATCATAGGGAATTGGTAATTTTGTAATCTGGTAATCTGGTAATTTGAGAGGGTATCCTGAACACCGTCCGCAGTCGCCGTCCGCAAATTGCCAAATTACAAATTACCAAATTACAAAATTCCATGAACGGTGTCATAGTCATCGATAAACCGCCCGGGCTGACGTCGCACGACGTGGTCAATTGTGTGCGCCGAATTCTCGGGCAGCGCTCGGTCGGTCATCTCGGAACCCTCGACCCGTCGGCCACCGGAGTCCTGCCGGTGGTCCTCGGCAACCTCACGCGCCTGGCGCAGTTCTACGTCCATTCCGAGAAGACGTACGAAGGCGTGATTCGCTTCGGCTTCGCCACCGACACCTACGACGCCGACGGCGAGCCGACCACGCCGCTGCAAGACGTGCACATAAATGGCGATGAAGTCCGCGCTCTGGCTGCCCAGTTTCGCGGCACCATCGAGCAGATGCCGCCGCCGTTTTCCGCCAAAAAAATTGCCGGAGTCCCGGCCTACAAACTGGCCCGCAAAAAGCAGGAGGTCGCGCTCAAGCCGGTACAGGTAGAGATTAAGGAATTCGAGATTCTGGACACCACGGCCGATCAGGCCACCTTTCGCGCGCGCGTAGCCTCCGGCACATACATACGGTCGGTGGCCCACGAAATGGGCCAGAAGCTGGGCTGCGGCGCTCATCTGGCCAGCCTGCGGCGCACCGCCGTCGCCGAGTTCACAATCGAAGATGCCCACACGCTCCGAGCGTTAGAAGTCGCGATGCAGCAGGGAATCGCGGAGTCGTTGTTTGTCCATCCCAGAAAGTTGGTGCCGCAGTTGCCGAGCGTCACCGCCAACGAAGAAAGCGCGGCCCTCATCCGCAGCGGCCGCGCCGTGAATCTGCCGGAAATGTCTCGCGCTCCACAAGTAAAGGTCTTCTGCGGCCAACGCGACCTGATCGCAATCGCCACGCGGATTGCCGGGACGCTTTTCCACCCCCGAATCGTGTTTACGGGCGAGAACTGAAGCGAGGAGGCACATCGGTGCAGCATTATACGCGATGTCCGATAACAGGTATTATGTGAAGTTACAAACGGACTGTGGGAGCTAGGGCTTGCGAAAGCCCAGCAACAACCTCAGGTGCCCCTGAACCGCCTTCAAAGCCCCCGGCGGAATGACCTCGATGAAACGGGCCCGCCTCGCTTTCCAGTCCAGGCTCTTGATGGCATCGGAGAGAATCACTCCCGTGGTCGCGAGTCCTGCCGGAACCGGGACCTCGAAGGGATAGCCCTTCACCTGGTTTGTAATGGGCACCACGATGGCGAGGCCAATCCTGTTATAGGCCGCGGGAGACAAGACCAACGCGGGACGCCAGCCTGCTTGCTCGTGTCCCGCCCGAGGATCGAAATTGACTTTGATGATGTGACCCTTATCGGGCACGTATGCAGGATCTACCATACCTCGTTACCAACCGGCTTGTCCCAATCCTGCTCGCCATGTCGATTTTCGGGAGTGATCTTCTCGACCAGCGCTTCTAGCGAGGGCTGCTGGCTCAACGGCTCGAGCCAAATGTGGCCATTTTCCACCCGAATTTCGAGCTTTTCGCCTTCCCGCAGGTTGGCCTGTTCGAGTATGCTCTTAGGAATGCGGACCGCCTGACTGTTGCCCCACTTCACTAGTTGTGCCTTGGCGCTCGCCATACCTTACCCCTGGATTTCAAGTATATACATCGGTATATCCCTGTCAAGGAGCAACGCGCTCTCTGAACTAGCTCCGCGCGAGCAGCAGTTCCGCAAGCTCATCGCGGAATTTCTGCAACACCTCGAGCCGCTCCGGCGTGGCCTCCACCACTTCGCTTTTCGCCTGAAAGACTTTGCGGCCTTCCCTTTCGGTGAGCACGCCCATCACTTCGCCCAGGCGCCAGCCGGGTGTGCCCAGGATTTGCAGGCCGTCCACGCCCGGCACGAGCAAGGCGACGCAGTTCTCGCGCATCACGCCAATGCACTTCGGAAAGCGTTCAAAGGTCTGGAGCTCGAATCCAGCAAGGTAAAGGCGCTGGAGCTGTTCGGCGGAATCAGGCATGAGGGGAATTGGTAATTTTGTAATCTCGCAATTTTGTAAGTTGAAAGACCCAACTTAAACGGCCTGCAGCTTTCGCCCCTTACTGCGGCTCGGCCCGGATCACTTCCAGCGCATTGCCCTCTCCCAGCTTCAGGAAGGTGAAAACCCCATCGTTAGCCGAATAGCAAGCAAACGATGTCCCCAGGCCAGTGAGATCGGCGTAGCTGGCGATCTTGCGGCCAGTCTGAGCGTCCGCGACTACCACCGTCTGGCTCTCACCTGCCTCATTCCAGAACGAAATCGCTAGCCGATTTCCGGAAACATGAAACGCACTGGGCACGGCTCCTGGCAGCGGCGCGGCGACTTTGAGCGTCTGCATAATCTTACCGCTCGGTGCGATCGCATAGACCAGCGCGGGCGAAGAACCTCGCATGACATAGAGGTTGCCATCGCTTCCGGCTTCCGCATCCGCCAGATCGAGCGTGGGCGCCGGCTTCTCAGCATCGTTCTGGGTTCCTTTCTGCGCGGCCTTCCGGGCTCGCTGCTGACGCCCGCCTCCATCTGATTTCGCTCCTGCTTTCGCCGGTCCCTGCGGCTCCTGAAATGACAGTTGCGCCAGTTCCCTTCCATCGGCGGAAAAAACCGCGGTGAAGTTGCGGCCGCGATCGTTTTTATTCCGCACATCGCGCTGCACGCCCGAGAGCAGGAAATTCCCGTTGGCAAACGCCGCGAACGTGTACACCTCGAAGTCGGCGTCAAGACGCGTCGGCGAGGAAGGCGATCCGTCGGAAGAAAAATGCAGCACGTAAATACGCGGATTCAAGACGCCACTCTGCGCGATCTGGTACATGCCGCCATCGGACGCGGGCGAGAAGGCATCGGCGCGGTCGAGCGCCAGCTGAGAAAATGCAGCCGGGTCAAACAGCGCGGTGCGCTTGCCATCTGGATCAATCTTGACCACCGGACCGAGCAGCGGGCGGTCCATCGCGTACTTGCGAATGTAGAGATTGCCGTCGGCGTCACACTTCGACGGATTCATGAACGCTCCGCCCATCTCCGAGGCCACGTTCATGGTGGAGGTGGCGTGCAGCGAGATGGCTGATCCTGAGATGCTCGATCCTGAAGCCGGAATCCTGGCGGACGCATCAGGCGGCGCCGCATTGATTTGCGCAACCGACAACGTGGCAGAGAATCCAGCGAAAACGAGGAGTGCGAACAAGCCACTTGAGAACGATCTCATCTTGCGCCTAGATCTCCCGCCAACCCAGATCGAAACTGAGAGCTGAGAGCTGACAGCTGAGAGCTGCCCTTTTACATCTTGTACTTGCCGAGGTCATCATCGCCGAGATCTTCCAGCCACTTGCGGAGTTCCTCGCTGCTAACCGCGGGAACGGGATTGGCCGCCGCCTGCTTCGAGTTCTTCAGAACCTCGTCCTCAACGAAGATAGGGCAATCCACGCGCAGCGCCAGCGCCAGCGCGTCCGACGGACGGGAGTCGATGCTCACCACGTGCCCTTCCCTTTCCAGCCAGATCACGGCGTAGAAAGTATCGTCTTTCAGTTCCGTGACCACCACCTTGTGAACCAGCGCGTCGAGGCCGGTGAGAACGTTCTTGATCAAGTCGTGCGTCATGGGCCGCGGCGTGTTGACTTTCTCGATTTCAAGCGCGATGGCATTCGCTTCGTACACGCCCACCCAGATGGGAAGCACCGTGTCGCTGCCGACATCCTTGAGCAGCACAATCGGCATGTTCGAAACCGGATCCATCATCAGCCCGCGAATTTTCATTTCAACTTCCATAAGAACCTCAATGCTTGTCGGTGGAGCGCCGGGCGCCCCGCCCGGCAGGACGGGCGAGGGCGCCCGTCCCTCCACTAGTCAGCCATCTCTCCCACCAAGCTATTCGGGAAGCTCCCCGTAACGCGCACCCGCACGTAGCTCCCAGTCTCCAACTCCACGCCTTCCGGAACCGTAAAGTTCATCACCTTAATCTGCGAGGTCCGCCCGATCCACTGTCCGCGCGCCGGGTTCTTCCCTTCCACCATGACCTCGAGCACTTGCCCAACGTGCCGCCGATTGCGCTCAACCCCGATCTGCTTCTGCTTGTCATTCAGCACGGCCAGCCGCCGCGCCTTCTCCGCGTCGGGGATCGCATCCTCCAGCCGCAACGCCGGCGTGTTTGGACGTGCAGAATACTTAAACGTAAACACGCTGTCATACCCAACCACGTCCATTAAGCGCAGCGTTTCTTCAAATTCCCGTTCGGTCTCGCCCGGAAATCCGACGATCAGATCGCTGGTGATCGATATATCACGCCGCGCCGCCTGAATCCAGGCAATACGCTCGAGGTACTGCTCCCGCGTGTAAAGCCGTTGCATGGCATCGAGCACCCGCGTAGATCCGCTCTGGACGGGCAGATGCACGTGGTCGCAGAGCGTCGGCACGGCATCGATGACATCGACAATATCGCGTCCGAAATCGCGCGGATGAGAGGTGGTAAAGCGTACCCGCCGAATCCCCGCGACCGAGGCGACAGCGGCCAGCATCTCGGCAAAGCTTTTCTTTCCATCGGGATCGCGGTAAGAGTTCACGTTTTGCCCGAGCAGTTGAATCTCCGTATAGCCAAGGTCCACCAGCTGCCGCGCTTCTTCCAGAACCGACGAAGAAGTCCGGCTGCGCTCCTTGCCGCGCGTATAAGGCACCACGCAGTAGGCGCAAAACTTGTCGCATCCCTCGATGATCGTGATGTACCCGCGATGTGGATTGGTGCGAGCCGTGTACTCGGTCTCAAAGCACTTGCCGGTGGCGCGATCGTCGAGCCCGGTGACGCGTTGCCCGGTCTCCAACTGCACCAGCATCTGCGGAAGATTACGATAAGAAGCCGACCCGCAGACCAGCGACACATAAGGCGCGCGCTCGAAAATCTTTTCGCCCTCCTGCTGCGCCACGCACCCCAGGACGCCAAACTGCTTCCCCTGCGCCCGAAACTTCTTGTAATCCGCCAGCCGGTTAAAGACCTTCTGCTCCGCCTTGTCGCGAATCGAGCAGGTGTTATACAGCACCAGCCCCGCCTCTTCGACCGAAGGAACCTGCCGATACCCCTGCTGCAAAAGCGTCCCGACCACCTTCTCGGAGTCGTGCGCATTCATCTGGCACCCAAAGGTTTCAAGGTAAAACGTCTTTTCGCCAGTCCCCGACATGGAGTCAGTATAAACCAGGGGGCTGCCCACCCTTCTGCATCTCTACTACTGAGGACTACTGACGCTGCCCCACCCTTGCGCTCTTTGTTCAGTCTCATGACATCCTTTACATATTGTCCCGAGACATCCTTTACACTCCCGCGCGTGCGCAGCACGCGCGGGAGTGGGGAAAGCGATGGCATGGAAGACGATGGATGTTCACGAGCA